>CAYMTA010000005.1:0-126968 GCA_964393275.1 uncultured Geminicoccaceae bacterium
GGATATCGGGGCAAGGCAAGAATTATCTTAGCGCGTATGGGGTCAGGACTCTTTTCGACGAAGGCGCGCGGCACCTTTCGCGCCCGCGGCTACATCGCTTCCTTGATGCCCCGGCGGATCAGCCACCAGTTGACCGGGTAGGAGGTGGCGAAGCCGAAGAGCATGGCGATCTGCATCATGAACCAGAACTCGACGCTGTCCACCTGCAGCCGGACGCCGAGCAGCGCCGCGAAGATGGCGAAATGCGCGACGGCCATGAAGCCGTACATGCCGACCTGCCAGGCGGTCAGCGACAGCGTGTCCGCCTTCACCGCCTGGACGATGCCGTCCTTCACCGAAAGACCGCGCATCGGCTTGATGGTGAAGTACTGGAAGACGATGCCGAAAGCGAAGGCGAAGATGAAATCCAGGATCCAGACAGCGAAGATCTTCTCCGAGAAGATCGACTGCCAGCCGAGCCAGACCGCGATCGTCGGCACGCCGAAGGCCAGCCACTCGGCCAGGATGTCGCCCAGGGTGCAGCCGCTGCCGCAGTGCAGCGTCCCCTTGCCGACCATGACCGGGAAGGGCGTCAGCCGCTGGTTGGGCGGCTTCTCGCCGCGCTCCCTCGCACCCATGACGCTCGCCCTGGTCGCCAGCCGCCCGTAGCGGAAATAGGCCCAGAGCGTCAGCGGCCCGCCGAAGAGGCCGGTCACCGGCCACACCACGTTCATGATCCACATGTGCTGCGGGTGACGCGACACGTCCCAGGCCATCACCAGCGCCGAGGCGAAGCCGACGAGGAGGGCGACGATGGCGAGCAGGTGAAGCCAAAAAGGAATCATGGACCGCTCCGGAGTTCTCGAGAGACGGGTGGGCGATGCGGGGCCGGGCAGACGGCGCTGCTTCGCAACCGCCCGGGCGGGGCGTGGTTCCCGAGGACCCGTCGCGAGGCCGCCCTCCGACCCGCTTGTCAATCCGGCCGGACGGCGGCACAAATGTCTCATGACAATCTGGCGGCCGCGCAGGGAGGAGCTGAGGCGCCCGGTCTACCGGTCGCTGGCGCAGAGCCTGATCGCTGCCGTCGAGGCCGGGCTGATGGCGCCGGGCACCCGCCTGCCGACGCACCGCGCCCTCGCCTACGACCTCGGCCTCAGCGTGCAGACCGTCAGCCGCGCCTATGACGAGCTGGCCCGGCTCGGCGTCATCACCGGGGCCGTCGGCCGCGGCAGCTTCATCGCCAAGGGGCCTGTCGACGCCCGCCCGCCCTGGCACCGGCCGCCGGCCAGCGAGAGCATCATCGACTGCTCGATGCTGGTGCCCGTCACCGGCGCCATTCACGAGCAGCGCGTGGCCGCGGTCCTGGCCGGGCTCGCCGCCGACCTGCCCCTGGCGGCCCTCTTCTCGTTCCGGCCGCGCGAGACGCTGCGCGCCCATTGCGAGCAGGCCAGGGCCTGGCTCGAAGGCTGCGGCCTGACGCTCGACGCCGACCGGCTGCTGCCGACCAACGGCAACACCTCGGCCATGACCGTGGCCCTGATGACCGCGGCCGTGCCGGGCGATCTCGTCGCCACCGAGGCCATGGGCCACCACACTTTGCCCTCGCTCACCGCCACGCTCGGCCTGCGTCTCGCCGGCCTCGCGATGGACCGGGAGGGCGTCCTGCCCGACGCCTTCGACCGGCTCTGCCGCGCGACCTCGGTCAGGGCCCTCTATTTGCAGCCCGCCGGCCTCGGCGCCACCGCGGCGCTGATGGGCCTGGAGCGCCGCCGGGCGCTGACCGCACTCGCCCGGCAGCACGATGTCTGGCTGATCGAGAACGACGCCTGGGGCCCCCTGCAGGCGGGCCGCCCGCCGCCGCTCGCGGCCCTGGCGCCCGAGCGCACCTTCTACTTCACCGGCCTGACCAAATGCCTCCTGCCGGGCCTGCGCATCGCCTGGCTGGCCGTGCCCGAGCGGATGATCCCGGCCGCCCGCACCCGCCACCTCGTCACGAGCTGGATGGCCACGGCGCTGATGGCCGAGATCGCGTCGCGCTGGATCGCCGACGGCACGGCGGCCGAGCTGCTCCTCTGGCAGCGGCAGCAGCTCGCCCGGCGCAACGCCATGGCCAGCCGCCTGCTCGCCGGCATCGCCCACGAGGCGACCCCCTACGGCCTGCACGTCTGGCTGCCCTTGCCCGAGCCCCGGAGCCCGGCGCCCTGGAGCGAGGCGGCGTTCGTCGCCCATGCCCGCCACTACCGCGTCGCCGTCGCCGCCGGATCGAGCTTCGCCATCGGCGACCAGCCGCGCGCCCAGGGCATCCGCATCTGCCTCGGCGCCGGCAGCGAGGCCGACCTCGAGGAGGGCCTCGCCGTCATCGCCCGCCTCGCCACCAGCCGGCCGGAGCCGGCGCTGCTGGCGGTCTGAAGAGCACCCAAGTCGAGCGGCGGCGATTGTCCTGGTGCAATAAAGCATTTGACACGGTATCGAGTCTCACAAACCCTGAGGGCAACAGGGCAACGCCAGCCACGGCCGCGCCGCGACTGCCGGTCGCGGCCTTTCGGCGATGCCCCAATCATGAAGCTATTGGGGAGTCACCCATGACGATCACACGCCTCCTGGCCGGCGCCGCCACCATCGCCCTCCTCGCCGGCCCGCTCCTGTCCATCGGGGCCGCCGCCGACACCTGGCGCTACGCCTTCGAGGAGTCGATGGACGAGGTGCAGGGCCAGTACGCGCAGAAGTTCAAGGAAGCCGTCGAGGCCAACAGCGACCACGAGATCCAGCTCTTCCCCTACGGGACGCTCGGCGAATCCGCCGACATCATGGAGCAGACCCAGTCCGGCATCCTCCAGTTCGTCGACCAGTCGCCCGGCTTCACCGGTGCCCTGATCCCCGAGGCGCAGGTCTTCTTCGTCCCCTACCTGCTGCCGACCGACCAGGCCAAGCTCGCCGAGTTCTTCCGCACCAGCAAGGCGATCAACGAGGACTTCCAGGACCTCTACGCCGCCCAGGGCCTCGAGCTTTTGAAGATGTTCCCGGAAGGCGAGGTGGCGATGACCACCAAGGAGCCGGTCATGGGCTGCGACGACCTGAACGAGGTCAAGTTCCGCGTCATGACCAACCCGCTCCTGGTCGAATCCTACCGCGCCTTCGGCGCCACGCCGACCCCCCTGCCCTGGGGCGAGGTCTATGGCGGCCTGCAGACCAACATCATCCAGGGCCAGGAGAACCCGACCTTCTACCTCTACTCGAACAAGCTCTACGAGGTGACCGACTACATCACCTACACCGGCCACAACAACTTCACGACCGCCGTCATGGCCAACAAGGACTTCTTCGACGGCCTGTCGCCGGAGGACCAGAAGGTCATCGAGGACGCCGCGGCCACGGCCTTCGACTTCATCATCGACTACCAGAAGGGCCTGGCCGAGAGCGAGCTCGCCAAGATCAAGGAGGCGAAGCCCTCCATGACCGTCACCGTCCTGAACGACGAGCAGCGCGCCTGCTTCAAGGCCGCCGCCGCCGAGGTCGAGAAGATGTACATCGACATGACCGGCGAGCGCGGCCAGGAGATCCTCGAGCAGATGAAGCAGGACCTCGCCGCCGTCGAGGGCTGAGCCGCGCCACCCGCGGCACCGGGCGCTCCCCCGCCCGGTGCCGCGACCCCGATCCACGGCAGCCCCTTCGAGGACACCCGCCGGTGACCGAAGCGACCCCCGAGAACCGCCACGAATCGTCCCTGCCGGGCATTCTCGGCACGATCGACAGCCTGATCAGCCGGATCGAATCGGTCATGCTGGCGGTCGGCGTCCTCCTGATGGCGCTGAACACCATCGCCAACGTCATCGGCCGGTTCGTCTTCGAGAGCAGCCTCTACTTCTCCGAGGAGCTCAACAGCATCCTCATCATCCTGATCACCTTCGCCGGGATCAGCTACGCCGCCCGGCACGGCCGGCACATCCGCATGTCGGCCTTCTTCGACGCCCTGCCGCCCGGCGGCCGCAAGGCGATGATGGTCCTGATCGCCCTCGTCACCGCCGTCTTCATGCTCGGCCTCGCCTGGTACTCGCTCGGCTACATCGAGACCCAGGCGAGCCGCGGCCGCGTCCTGCCCGCCCTGCAGATCCCCATCTGGTGGACCCTCGTCTGGGTGCCGATCGGCTTCTTCATGACCGGCATGCAGTACCTCTTGACCGCGATCCGGAACCTGACGGCGAAGGATGTCTACCTCTCGACCACGGTGCTCGAGGGCTACGACGTCGACGAGCAGGAAGTCTGAGGAGAAGCGGGCATGGCCATCTCCATCTTCGCCATCATGATCGTGCTGCTCCTGCTCGGCTTTCCGATGATGATCCCGCTCATCGTCGCCGCCTTCGTCGGCTTCTTCACCCTCTTCGACGGCTTCTCGCAGCTCGAGACCATGGTCCAGCAGATGCTGGCCGGCATCCGCCCGGCCTCGCTGATCGCCGTGCCGATGTTCATCTTCGCCGCCGACATCATGACCCGCGGCCAGTCGGCCGACCGCCTGATCGACATGGTCATGAAGTTCATGGGCCACGTCAAAGGCGGCCTCGCCGTCTCGACCGCCGCCGCCTGCACCATGTTCGGCGCCGTCTCCGGCTCGACCCAGGCGACGGTCGTGGCGGTCGGCGGCCCGCTCCGGCCCCGCATGCTCAAGGCCGGCTACAAGGACAGCTTCGTCCTGGCCCTGATCATCAACGCCTCGGACATCGCCTTCCTGATCCCGCCCTCGATCGGCATGATCATCTATGGCGTGGTCTCCAACACCTCGATCTCCGAGCTGTTCATCGCCGGGATCGGGCCGGGCCTCCTGATCCTCGCCCTCTTCGCGACCTACTCGGTCGTCTACGCGATCAGGAACGACGTGCCGACGGAGCCCCGCGCCACCTGGGGCGAGCGCCTCGTCGCGGTGCAGCGCGCCCTTTGGCCGCTCGGCTTTCCGGTCATCATCATCGGCGGCATCTATGGCGGCATCTTCTCGCCGACCGAGGCGGCCGCCGCCTGCGTGCTCTACGCGCTCATCCTCGAGGTCCTGGTCTTCCGCTCGATCAGCGTCGCCGACGTCTACCGGACCGCCCAGTCCACCGGGCTGATCACCGCCGTCGTCTTCATCCTGGTCGCCGCCGGCGCCGCCTTCTCCTGGGTCATCTCCTTCGCCCAGATCCCGCAGGCCATCCTGGGCTCCATCGGCATCGACCAGATGGGCCCCTACGGCGTGCTCTTCGTCATCTCCATCGCCTTCTTCATCGCCTGCATGTTCGTCGACCCGATCGTCGTGATCCTGGTCCTGGTGCCGATCTTCGCGCCGGTGGTCCAGTCGGTCGGCCTCGACCCGGTGCTGGTCGGCATCATCATCACGCTGCAGGTCGCCATCGGCTCGGCCACACCACCCTTCGGCTGCGACATCTTCACGGCGATCGCGATCTTCAAGCGCCCCTACATCGAGGTCATCCGCGGCACGCCGCCCTTCATCATCATGCTGCTCGGCGCCTCGGTGGCCCTGATCTTCTTCCCTGAGATCGCGCTCTTCCTGCGCGACCTCGCCTTCGCCAAATGACCGGAGGCGGCATGTTCAAGCACATCCTGGCCCCCGTCGACGGCTCGAGGAACGCGATCGCAGCACTCGAGAAGGCGGTGGCGCTCAGGGCGCTGACCAATGCCAACCTCACCATCCTCACCATCTTCCGCCACCATTCGCTCCTGGAAGCCTCGCTCTCGGTGTCGCGCGCGGACACGCCGGCCAGCATGGACGACATCATGCGCACGCACGCGAAGGAGATCGCCGAAAGCGCCAAGGCCCATGCCATCGCCCTCGGCGCCACCGAAACCCGCGCCTTCGTCCGTGGCGGTGCTGTCGCCCGCGGCATCGTCGATTTCGCCAGGGAGCACGGCGTCGATCTGATCGTCATCGGCAGCCGGGGCCTCGGCTCGATCGAGGGCTTCCTGCTCGGCAGCGTCTCCCACAAGGTGAGCGGCATCGCCGACTGCCCCGTGCTGCTGGTGTAGCGTGATGCCCGCGCCGCCGCCCGTCCGGCTCTCGCCCGTCCCGGTCTCGCTCGAACCCACCGGCGCCGTCGCACGCCTCGGCCTGATCGCCCTCGCCACCGATCTGACCCTCGAGCGCGACGCCGCCCGGCTGATCCCCGCCGCCCGGGCCGCCCTGCACGTCACCCGCGTCGCCTTCGAGAACCCGACGACGCCGGAGAACCTCTTGTCGATGCGCCCGAGGCTGACCGCCGCGGCGGCGCTCATCCTGCCCGAAATGGAGCTCCAGGCCATCGGCTACGGCTGCACGGCGGCCTCCGTCGTGATCGGCAGCGAGGCGATCCGGGACGCCATCCACACCGCCCGGCCGGGCGTGCCGGTGGCGACCCCGCCCGACGCGGCGCTCGAGGCGTTCGCTGCCTTGGGGGTGAAGCGCATCGCCCTGCTCACCCCCTATCTGCCCATGACCACGGCACCCATGGTGGCCTTCTTCGAGGCACGCGGCATCGAGGTGGCCAGCGCCCACTGCCTCGGCATCGAGGACGACCGCGACATGGCCCGGGTCGAGGCCGAGGTCATCCTCGCCGCCGCCGAGGCCGCCGACGTGCCCCTGGCCGAGGCGGTCTTTCTCGCCTGCACGGCCCTGCCCGCCCTCGCCCTGATCGACCGGCTGGAGCAGCGCCTGGGGAAGCCCGTCGTCTCCGCCAACCAGGCGCTGCTCTGGCGCCTGCTCCACCACGCGAACCTCTCGCCCGCCCCCGGCGCCTGGGGGCGGATCTTCGAGGTGGCGCCGGCGGAGAGCCCGGCATGACCGGCGACGCCTTCGTCACCCTGGCCGAGATCGAGGCCGCGCGGGCCACCATCGCATCGACGATCAGGCCGACACCGGTCGAGCCCTCGCCCAGCCTGAGCGCCAGGGCCGGCGTGCCGGTCCGGCTCAAGCTCGAGCACCACCAGCGCAGCGGCAGCTTCAAGCTTCGGGGTGCCGCCAACGCGGTCGCCCGGCTCTCCCCGGCGGAACGCGCCGCCGGCGTCGTCGCCGTCTCGACCGGCAATCACGGCCGGGGCCTCGCCCGCGCCTGCGCCGAGGCCGGCGTGCGCTGCACCGTCGCCATGTCCGAGCTCGTGCCACGCAACAAGGTCGAGGCGATCCGGGCCGAGGGTGCCGAGGTGCTGATCTCCGGGCGCAGCCAGGACGAGGCGCAAGGCGCCGTCGATGCGCTGGTCGCTTGCGGCATGACCATGATCCCGCCCTTCGACCACCGCCACGTCATCGCCGGCCAGGGCACGCTCGGCCTCGAGATCGCCGAGGCCATGCCCGAGGTGGAAGCGGTCCTGGTCCAGCTCTCGGGCGGCGGCCTGATCGCGGGCATCGCCGCAGCGCTCAAGGCCCGCGTGCCGGGTGTGCGGGTGATCGGCGTGTCGATGGCGCGGGGTGCCGCCATGCATGCCAGCCTCGCAGCCGGACGGCCGGTCGAGGTGGAGGAGCTTGCGACCCTCGCCGACAGCCTCGGCGGCGGCATCGGCCAGGACAATCGCCACACCTTCGCCATGGCGAAGGCGCTGGTCGACGAGGTCGTGCTGCTCACCGAGCCCGAGATCGCCGCCGGCATCCGCCATTGCTACTGGCAGGAACGCCAGATCGTCGAGGGCTCGGGCGCCGTCGGCGTGGGTGCCATCCTGGCCGGCAAGGTCCGCCTCGACGGCCCGACCATGGTCCTCGTCAGCGGCGGCAATATCGACATGGAGCTGCATTATCGCATCGTCGGCGGCGCCGACGTCGACCTCGCCCTGGAAGCCGGCCGATGCCCACCATCCGCATCCTGACCGAGACCGAGCTGCGCCGGGCCGTGCCCCTCGACATCAGCGCCGTCGACTGCATCGAGGCCGGGTTCCGCGCCCTCGCCGGCGGCAAGGTGGTGATGCCGCCGATCCTGTCGATGGCCATTGCCGACTTCAACGGCGAGATCGACGTCAAGACCGCCTATGTCCCGGGGGTCGCGAGCTTCGCGCTCAAGGTCTCGCCCGGCTTCTTCGACAACCCGAAGCTCGGCCTGCCCTCCACCTCCGGCCTGATGATCCTCTTCGCCGCCCGGACCGGCGAGGTCGAGGCGCTGCTCCTCGACAACGGCTATCTGACCGACGTCCGAACATCCGCCGCCGGCGCCGTGGCGGCCCGCCATCTGGCACGGCAAGACGCCTCGAGCGCCGCCATCCTCGGCGCCGGCATGCAGGCCCGCCTGCAGCTCCAGGCCCTCTGCCTCGTGCGGCCGATCACCAGCGCCACGATCTGGGGCCGCGACCCGACGAAGGCGGAAGCGGCGGCCGGCGAGCTGTCGCGCACCCTCGGCATCGCCGTCACGGCCGCAGGCGACGCCAGGACCGCCGTCGCCGGTGCCGACGTGATCGTCACCACCACGCCCGCGACCCGGCCGATCCTGATGGCCGACTGGCTCGAGCCCGGCCAGCACGTCACCGCCATGGGCTCGGACCAGCACGGCAAGAACGAGCTGGAGCCGGCCTGCCTCGCGCGCGCCGACCTCTACGTGCCCGACCGGCTGGCGCAGACCTGCCTCATGGGCGAGCTTCGGAGTGCCATCGCGGCCGGCCTCGTGCCGGCCGAAAAGAGCTTCGCCGAGCTGGGTGCGATCGTCGCCGGAACCGCACCCGGGCGCAGCCGTCCCGACCAGGTCACCATCGCCGACCTCACCGGCACCGGCGTGCAGGACACCGCCATCGCCACCCTCGCCCGCGAGCGCGCCACGGCGAGCGGTGCGGGAACCGACTTCAGGAGCTGAGAGCCATGCCAGAGCCCATCCTGCACTTCAGCGCCGAGGAATATGCCACCCGCCTCGCCAGGACCCGGCGGGCGATGGAGGCGGCCGGCGTCGAGGCGATCATCGTCACCGACCCCTCCAACATGGCCTGGCTCACCGGCTATGACGGCTGGAGCTTCTACGTCCACCAGTGCGTCGTGCTCGCCATGACGGGCGAGCCCATGTGGTTCGGCCGCGGCCAGGATGCGCAGGGTGCCCTCCGCACCGCCTGGCTGGATCCGGCCAATATCGTGGGCTACCCGGACAACTACGTGCAGTCCACCGAGCGGCATCCGATGGACTACCTCGCCGCCCGGCTCGAGGAGCGCCGCCTCGGCGGCCTGCGGATCGGCGTCGAGATGGACAATTACTGGTTCACGGCCAAGGCCTTCGAGGCGCTGCGCCAGGGCCTGCCCAAGGCCCGCTTCAGCGACGTGACCGCACTCGTGAACTGGCAGCGGGCGGTCAAGTCGCCACGCGAGCTCGACTACATGCGCACCGCCGCCCGCTTCGTCGAGCGCATGCACAACCGCATCTTCGAGGTGATCGAGCCCGGCATCCGCAAGTGCGATCTGGTCGCCGAGATCTACGATGCCAGCCTGCGCTACGATCCCGCCATCGGCGCCGGCGGCGACTACGCCGCGATCGTCCCGCTCCTGCCCTCGGGCAGCGATGCCGCGGCCCCGCATCTGACCTGGGACGACCAGCCGATGCGCTCGGGCGAAGGCACCTTCTTCGAGATCGCCGGCGTCTATCGCCGCTATCATTGCCCCCTGTCGCGCACGGTCTTCCTGGGCAAGCCGACCCAAACCTTCCTCGATGCCGAGAAGGCGGTCCTGGAAGGCATGGAGGCGGGGCTCGAGGCGGCCCGGGCCGGCAATCGCTGCGAGGACATCGCCAATGCCTTCTTCGCCGTGCTCGCCAGATACGGCATCCAGAAGGACAACCGCACCGGCTACCCGATCGGCCTCTCCTATCCGCCGGACTGGGGCGAGCGCACGATGAGCCTCAGGCCCGGCGACCGGACGGTGCTCGAATCCGGCATGACCTTCCACTTCATGACGGGCTTGTGGATGGCCGACTGGGGCTTCGAGATCACCGAGAGCATCGTCATCGGCGAGAAGGGGCCGGAATGCCTCGCCAATGTGCCGCGCCGGCTGGTGGTCAAGAGCTGATGCGCTCCCAATACCTACCGCCCAACCCGATCTCGTCGACCGTGGCCTTCGACGAGGACGGCAAGCATCACGGGCACCTCCGCCTGCCCTGCAGTCGGGACACATCCGCCTGGGGCTCGATCATGATCCCGATCACCGTGGTGCATAACGGCACGGGGCCCACCGCCCTCCTGACCGGCGCCAATCACGGCGACGAGTACGAGGGGCCGATCGCGCTGCAGCGTCTCGCCCACGATCTCGACCCGAAGGACATCCGGGGCCGGGTGATCATGGTGCCCTACATGAACATGCCGGCCTTCCAGGCGGCCAGGCGCACCTCGCCGCTCGACGGCGTCAACCTCAACCGCTGCTTTCCCGGCCGTCCCGACGGCTCGCCGACCGAGAAGATCGCCGACTACTTCATGCGCACCCTCCTGCCGATGGCCGACGTGGTCCTCGATTTCCATTCCGGCGGCAAGACCCTCGACTTCATCCCCTTCGCCGCGGCCCACCTGCTCGACGACGCCAACCAGCAGGCGGCCTGCAGCGCCGCCATGCGCGCCTTCAACGCCCCCTACTCGATGATGCTGCGCGAGATCGACGCGGTCGGCATGTACGACACCGCCGCCGAGGACGCGGGCAAGACCTTCATCTCGACCGAGCTCGGCGGCGGCGGCACGGCCACCGCCCGCTCGGCCCGCCTGGCGCTGCGCGGGGCCATCAACATCCTCCGCCATGCCGGCATCCTCGAGGGCGAGCCCGAGGAGGAGCCGAGCGTGCTGATCGACACCACCGAGGGCGACTGCTTTCACCTCGCCGAGGGCAGCGGCATGGTCGAGATGCTGGTCGATCTCGGCGAGCCGGTCGCCAGGGGCGCCACGCTCGCCCGCATCTGGTCGGCCGAGCGCACCGGCGCCAAGCCGCACAGCGTCAAGGCCAGGACCGCCGGCATCCTCGCCGCCCGCCACCACCCCGGCCTGATCCAGCCCGGCGACTGCCTCGCCGTGGTGGCCGCCGTCGTCGAGGAAAGCTGAGCCGCCCGTTTCAGCGAGAGGGCCCGGGTTGTTGCGCCCGATGCAACAGGCGGGCTCGGGTTGTTGCGCCCGATGCAACAGGCGGGCTCGGGTTGTTGCGCCCGATGCAACAAAATCCTCGGGTTGTTGCGCCGGATGCAACAAGCTCGCTCGGGTTGATGCATCGGATGCAACAACTCGGGCCCCAATGTTGCATCCGATGCAACAATCCAGGCGAACGAACCCACCAAATCGACGAGCGAACCCACCGATTCGGCGATCGAACCCGGCTTGCGACGAACGAACCCGAGCCTGATCAACCCCTTGAGCGGAAAGGTATTTCACTCATTTTCGCCGATTCCCGCGGGTTCGATCCGGCGCCGGAGCCGGATTGCCGATCGAACCCGAAGCGGGCTTGCCTCGCTCACCGAAATAGGCTATAAGTCCTAAACAGCGGCGAGATGGCGCCTTCAGGAGCGCGGCACCAGGGCCAGGGCTGCCTCGAGCAGGCGACGCGTGGCGGATCTGGTCTTGAAGCCGGCATGGGCGGTCAGCGTCACGTTCGGCAGCGCCACCAGCGGGTCGTCCACTGGCAGCGGCTCGGTGTCGAAGACGTCCAGGGCGGCGTGCGCGATCCGGCCGGCTTCGAGGGCATCGAGCAGGGCGCCCCTGTCGATCAGCTCGGCGCGGGCGGTGTTGACGATGATGGCGCCAGGGCGCAGCAGGCCGAGCCTCGTCCGGTCGATGAAGCCGCGCGTCGCCTCGGTGAGGCCGAGATGCAGCGAGACGATGTCCGAGGTCCCGAGCAGCGCCCCGAGCGCGACGGCGCGGGCACCCGGCACGGGCTGGCCGGGGCTGCGGTTCCAGGTCATGACGTCGAGGCCGAGCGCCACGGCGAGGCGGGCGGCCTCCCTGCCGATGCCGCCCTGGCCGACGGCGCCGAACGAGAGCTCGGCGAGCTCGCGGCCTTCGAGCGGCGCCCAGTGGCCGCGGCGGAGGTCGCGGTCCATGCGGGAGACGTGGCGGATCGCGCCGAGGGCGAGAGCGATGGCGTGCTCGGCCACCGCCCGGTCGCCGTAGCCCTTCACCGTTCTCACCTCGATGCCCCGCTCCCGGGCGGCGGCCATGTCGATGTAGGAGGAAGCGCCGGTGCCGAGAAAGATGATGGTTCTGAGGTCCGGGGCCGCGGCGATGTCTTCGGCGCTCAGGTAGCTGTGCCCGTCGAGGACGATCTCGGCGTCCCGCAGCAAATGGCGCAGGCGCTCGGGCGACGGGTCGCCGTGATGGACGTGCAGCGGAAAATCGATCCGCATCCCGGCCAGGAGCGCCGCCACCTGCTCCGAGGCGTCGATCAGGACGACGCGGGGCCGAGGCGCCATGGTCACTCCAGGGGGTTGATGACCCGATGCAGGAAGTCCTGCGTGCGCTCGTGCCGCGGGTTGCGCAGGATCTGCTCCGGCGGCCCCTGCTCGAGGATGGTGCCGGATTCGAGGAAGAGGACGCGGTCGGCGACCTCGCGGGCGAAGCCCATCTCGTGGGTCACGACCACCATGGTCATGCCCTCGCCGGCCAGATCGCGCATGACCTTCAAGACCTCGCCGACGAGCTCGGGGTCGAGCGCCGAGGTCGGCTCGTCGAACAGGATCGCCTTGGGCTCCATGGCGAGGGCCCGGGCGATGGCGACGCGCTGCTGCTGGCCGCCCGAGAGCTGGCCGGGGTGGACATCGAGCTTGCCTTCGAGCCCGACCTTCTCGAGCAGGCCGGCGGCGAGGTCGCGCGCCTCGGCGCGGGGCCGCTTCTTGACGTAGATCGGCCCCTCCATGACGTTCTCGAGGGCGGTGCGGTGCGGGAAGAGATTGAAGCGCTGGAAGACCATCGAGACCTGGGTCCGGATCTGGATGATCGATCTTGCGGCCGGATCGACCTTCTGGCCCTCGACGCTGATCAGGCCGCTCTCATAGGTCTCGAGGCCATTGATGCAGCGCAGGATGGTGGACTTGCCGGACCCGGAAGGACCGATCACGCAGACGACCTCGCCCTTGGCGACCTCGAAGCTGACGCCCTTGATGACCTCGAGCGCGCCGAAGGACTTGTGGATGTCGTCGACGGTGATCATGCGCTCGCATACCGCCGCTCGAGCCGGCGCGTCAGGTAGGTCAGCGGCAGGCTCATGAGGAGGTAGATCAGGGCCACCAGCGTGAAGACGGTGATGTTGTCGAAGGTCGAGCCGGCGATGAGCTGCCCCTGCCGGGTGAGCTCGGCCACGGTGATGGTCGAGACCAGGGACGAATCCTTGAGGATCATGATCATCGTGTTGCCGAAGGGCGGCAGTGCAATGCGCAGCGCCTGGGGCAGGATCACGCGCCGCATGATCAGGGCCTTGGTCATCCCGATGGATTGGGCCGCCTCGATCTGGCCCTTGTCGATGGCCTCGATCCCGGCCCGGAAATTCTCGGCCTGGTAGGCCGAGTAGGCGACGCCGAGACCGATGGTGCCGGCTTGGAGCGCTGTCAGGTTCAACCCGATCTCGGGCATCACGAAGTAGATGTAGAAGAGCTGCACGATGATCGGGATGCCGCGGATGACCGTGATGAAGGTGCGGCTGATGCCGTCGAGCACCGGGTTTCTCGACCAGGACATGATGGCCCAGACGAGGCCCAGGACGGTGCTCAGCAGCAGCGAGAGGATCGTGACGACGATCGTCAGCACGACCCCCTGCATGAGAACCGGAAGATAGTCCAGCGACCTGGCAATGAAGTCCGGCATCGCCGCTCCACGCCCGGGGTTTCGGGGCTACGGGTGCGGGGCGGCCAGGATCGCTAGACGCCCCATTTGGCGACGATCTGGTCGAGCTCGCCGCTGGACTTCAGCTTCTCGATGCCGTCGTTGAGCTTGGCCAGAAGGTCCGGGTCGTCCTGGCGCACGGCCAGGGCCACGCTGCCGGTGATGACCGAGACGTATTCCTCGACCAGCCGCACCGGCGAGGCGCCCTTGGAGAGCTGGTAGGCGACGATCGGCCGATCGCCGAACCCGGCGTCGATCCGCCCCAGGGCCACGTCGCGCATGATGTCGGCGATGCTGTCGTAGACCTTGACCTCCTTGAACTTTCCGGAGTCGCGCAGGACGTCGTAGTAGGCCGTGCCGACCTGCACGCCGACGGTCTTGCCGGCGAGATCGTCGAGCGACTGGTAGGTGCCGCCGTCATCCTTGGCGACGAACAGGCCCTCGCCGTAGGTGTAGACCGGCTCGGTGAAGGCCACGACCTTGGCACGCTCCGCCGTGGCGTACATCGCCGCCGCGATGATATCGATCTTGCCGCTGGTCAGGGACGGGATCAGGGCCGCCCACTGGGTCGCCTCGATCTCGACGGCGAAGCCCTCTTCCCGGGCGACGGCCTCGACGATGTCGACCATGATCCCCTCGATCTGGTTGGTCTTGACGTCGAGGAAGGTGAAGGGCACGCCGGTCGGGGTCGAGCCGACCTTGTAGGTCGTCTCGGCCGCGTGAACGGCGCCGGTGAGGGCAAGGGTGGCACCCAGGGCAATCACGGCTCGCCGGGTGGCCCGCATCAGGGAAGGCAGCATGGGTCGTCCTCCGCTTGGCAGATCCCGGCCCGATCCGGCGCAGTCACGGCGTGGTGCCGCCAGATGAGCCCGGGTCGCCTCATGTTCTCGAATATTGGAAGCCAGTCCTCGTGCCTACGTTCTGATCCGACAAATCGAAACCTGTCAAATCAATCATCCGGTGCATCGCGGCAGGCGGCGGCGCCGCCGGCGACGGGCGAAGCCGCGTGCCCCCGGTCGCGGGGCGGACTATCCTTCGCTGGCTCCCGCGAGCCAGGAGGGTCCGATGATCGCGCATGAGGAAGCCTGCATCGCCAACTCGCTCTGGACGGCGACCGCCAACCCTTCACCGCCCTGCCCGCCTCTGGCCGGCGACGAGGAAGCGGATGTGGCGATCGTCGGCGGCGGGTTCACCGGCCTCTCGGCGGCGCTGCATTGCGCCGAGGCGGGGCTGTCGGTGGCGCTGGTCGAAGCCGAGACACCCGGCTGGGGGGCATCCGGTCGCAACGGCGGGCAGGTGAATCCGGGGCTGAAGGAGGATCCCGACACGATCGAGGCGCATTTCGGCGCCGAGATGGGACAGCGAATCATCCGACTCTCGGGTGGTGCGGCCAATCTCGTCTTCGCGCTCATCGAGCGGCACGGCATCGCTTGCGCCGGTGTCCAGCCGGGCTGGGTGCAGCCGGTGCTCGACCGGGCGGCCCTGGCGACGGTGCGGGCGCGGGTCGAGCAATGGCAGCGCCGCGGCCAGCCGCTCCGCATGCTGAGTGCCCCGGAAACGGCGGACCTGCTCGGCACGGATGCCTATATCGGCGGCATGATCGACGAGCGCGGCGGCAACCTTCATCCGCTCAACTATGCGCTGGGCCTGGCCGATGCCGCGCTGAAGGCCGGTGCCGTCCTGCATGGCGGCACCCGGGCCACGCGGATCGAGACCAGGAACGGGCGGCAAATCGTGCATTGCACCGGCGGGACGATCGCGGCCGGGCGCGTCCTGATCTGCACCAACGGCTACACGGATGGCATTGCCCCGCAATCGGCGCGGACGGTGGTGCCGATCCGCTCCGTGCAGGTGGCCACGGCACCCTTGAGCGACAATGTCCGGCGCTCAATCCTGCCGCAGGGCCATTCCGCCTCGGACAGCCGCCGTTTGCTCCTGTATTTCCGGCTGGATCCCGAGGGGCGCTTCATCATGGGCGGACGGGGCGCCTATTCCGCGCCGGGCACGCTGCACCAGATGCAGAATCTCCGCGAGGTCTCGGCCAGGCTCTACCCGCAGCTCGATGGCGTGGACTGGGCCTTCCAGTGGGGCGGCTTCGTCGCCATGACCGCCGATCATTATCCGCATCTGAGCCCGGTCGGCGACAACGTGATGTCGGCCATGGGCTTCAACGGCAGAGGTGTGGCGATGGCGACGGCGCTCGGCAAGGTGCTCGCCGACTGGTGCGCCGGAACGCCCGAGGCCGATCTGGACTATCCCGTGACGCCGACCCGGCCGATCCCGTTCCATTTCCTGCGCAAGCCGGCCGTCGCCGCGACGGTCGCCTGGCTGCGGCTGCGGGACAGGGTCGGGTGAGAAGCGTTCCGTCATCGGCGGGTGGCGGGGCGAAGGCGGGCGTGGAATTATGTCCCCACTCCTGATTTTGGGAGATTGGGATGCTGCAGGCGGGGACGGCGCGGGTGGACATCACGCCGCCGGTGGGCATTGCCCATGTCAACTGGGGGGCGCGGACCCACGATCGAGCGGAGGGGGTGCACCAGGCGCTGCTGGCGACCGCCCTTTGGCTCGAAGGGAGCGCCACGGCCGCGCTGATCATCGATCTCGACCATCTCTTGATTCCGACCGCCGACTGCCATGCGCTTCGGCGGATCGCCGCGGCCGCCACCGGCCTCCTGCCGGAGCAGGTCCGGATCGCCTGCAGCCATACCCATTCGGGGCCGCCCTGGCCCTCCGCCGGCGGGCTGGGCTTCGGCCCCGACCTACCGGGCATGGAGCTGGTCCAGCCCTATCGCGAGATGGTCGAGGCGGCGATCGACCGGATCGCCAGGGAGGCCAGGGAAGCTGCCCGGCCGGTGCGCGGTGCGGCCGGCCATGGGCGGTGCGACGTCACCCGGAACCGGCGCTGGCCGGCACCGGACGGGCGGATCGTCGTCGGCTGGAACGAGGCCGGCTTCACCGATCCCACCCTGACCGTGCTCCGGCTCGACGATCTGGAGGAGCGGCCGGTTGCCACCATCGTCGGCTATGGCACCCATCCGATCGTGCTGGCCGCCCGCAACCGGCTGATTAGCCCCGACTATCCGGGCACGCTGCGCCAGACGGTCGAGACGCTCATCGGCGGTGTCTGCCTTTTCCTCCAGGGCGCCGCCGGCGACCAGATTCCTTCGGAGGCGCTGGTGGCGGAGCCCCTCGTGGCCGAGCGGATCGGCCGGCGGATCGGCGTCGACGCGGCAGCCGTGGCCCTCAGGCTCCGCACCCGGAAGGTGGAGCGGCGCTTTCTGGGGGTCATCGAATCGGGCGCACCCCTGGCGGATTTCGAGGAGATGGCGCTGCCCGACCCCGAGGACCGGCTCGCCGTCATCACCGCCACCGTCGATCTGCCGCTGCGCGACTGGGGCTCGGCCGAGGCGCGGCGGGCGGCGGCC
This sequence comes from uncultured Geminicoccaceae bacterium, assembly GCA_964393275.1. GTDB lineage: Bacteria > Pseudomonadota > Alphaproteobacteria > Geminicoccales > Geminicoccaceae > SLRI01. The sequence continues at coordinate 17,163 of CAYMTA010000005.1, forward strand.
GACCAGGCCCTCGCGGCGCTGCATGACGTGGATCGAAAGCTGGCGACGCCGGCCGAGCTCGCCGATCTGGGCCAGGCGGCGAAGCGGGCGGCGATGCGGGCGATGTGGGCGGCGCGCTGCAAGGGCCGGAGCCACCTGCCGGTCGAGCTGCAGGCGATCCGCATCGGCGAGGCGGCCTTCGTCTCGGCGCCGCTCGAGATCTTCGCCCTGACCGGTGCCCGGGTGCGCGAGGCCTCGCCCTTCGCCGTCACCCAGCTCGCCGGCTACAGCAATGGCTGGGAGGGCTATGTGCCGCTCGCTTCGGATTTCCCCCGGGGCGGCTACGAGGTGGAGTGGGCGAGCCCGTTCACCGAGGAGGCGGGCGCCCTGCTCGAGCAGAGGGCGCTCGACCTCCTGGCCCGGCTCGCCCTGATCGGCTGACCCTGCCCCTTCCGGCGGCCGGACGGATCGGCTCCGCCCTCCCCGGTCGGCTGCTCCGGCGGCGGCACGCGCAAGGTGAGCTTGAGCCCGGCCGAGCCGTCGCCGAGCTGCAGCTCGCCGCCCAGGCGGAGCGCCAGGGCGCGCATCAGCCGAAGCCCGAAGCCGCTCGAACCCCCTTCGTCGCGCATGCCCCGACCATTGTCCTCGACCTCGACGACGAAGCCGCCCAGGGCCGCCGCCCGGGCACGGACCACCACCCTGCCCCGCTCCGTCGCGGCGAAAGCGTGGCGTGCCACGTTGGTCAGCGCTTCGTGGACCAGGAGGGCCAGGGACTGCGCCAGCCGGCCATCGAGCGGCAGGTCCTCGACCTCGAGCTCGAGGGCGATGCGTCCGCCGTGCGGCGCGATGATCGCCGAGGCGGTGTCCCGGATCAGCGCGCCGGCGTTCAGCTCGCCTTTCGGGCCACTCGTGTTGAGGCGACGGTGGAGGCCGGCCAGCAGGTCGACGCGCAGGGCCAGATCGTGGAGCCGCTCCTTCGTCTCGTCCTGCTCGGCCCGCCTCGCCTCGAGGTTCAAGAGGCTCAGGATGGCCTGCAGCAGGTTTTCCGTACGGTGCCTGAGCTCGCTGAGCTCGAGCGACACCGGGTCCTGATCCACGATCGGGCTGGACTGGCCTTCGACACCAGGGCGGCGCGTTCGGGGCGGCATCAGCATGTTTCCTCCTGGTCCCGCCGACACGAAAGCTTGCCTCGTGCGGGGGACGGCTATTACCCAGGCTTGCTTGACACGAGAGGAACCGCCGGTCGTTAACATATGTTGTCGGGCCGCTCGTCTGTCCTGGCGCGCGTCGTTCATGGGAGCCAGAGGTTGGCGAGACTCGAGCCGGTCAGCACCACCACACCTTGCAGGAAGTGCGCGCTGCGGGTGCTGCCGATCTTTCGCGCGCTCAGCGAGGAGGAGCTCTGCTTCGTCGAGAAGTTCAAGATCGGCGAGATGGAGGTGCAGGCGGGCAGCGATATCGTGGTGGCCGGCACGCACAGCGCCCATCTCTTCACCATCTATGCCGGCTGGTGCTTTCGCTACGACCTCCTGGAGGACGGGCAGCGGCAGATCCACAGCGTGCTCCTGCCCGGCGATTTCATCGGCCTGCAGAACGAGATGCTCGGCACGATGCAGCATTCGGTGCAGTCCCTGACCGATGTCCGGCTCTGCGTCTTCGCCCGCGAGCGGGTGTGGACGATCTACGAGAGCTTTCCCAGGCTCGCCTTCGACCTGACCTGGGCCGCGGCCCGGGGCGAGCGGACCGTCGAGGTGGCCTTGAGCAATGTCGGGCAGCGGCCGGCCTTCGAGCGGCTGGCGGCGCTGGTCCTGCATCTCTATCGCCAGCTCGAGGGGCTGCAGATGGTCAAGGACGGCAGCATCCTCTGGCCGCTGACCCAGCAGCATGTGGCCGATCTGCTGGGACTCTCGACCGTGCACGTCAATCGGGTGGTGCGAAGGACGGTCGATCGAGGCCTCGTGCGGTTCGAAGGTCGAAGGCTTGCGGTCCTCGATCTTCCGGCCTTGGCCGAGATCGCCGGTGTCGACATGGAGAAGCCGCAGCGACGGCCTCTCGTCTGACGCGGGTGCCGAGATGGATGTTCGCTCGCCCGGATCGCGCGCTGCTGCTATAACGGGCGCGCGCCGGAGGGAACCCTTGGCCGTTGTGGCCGTTTGAGCCTTCTGGAGCGATCGTGGGTTTTTTGGGTCAGATTCTATGTGCAATGGTGCGAGGAAGCCGGACCGAGCCACCCAGGGGGCGGCACCCAAACGTCGCTCCGCCAAGGATGCCGGCTTCGATCGCTGGCTCGGCAGGCAATTGCACGCGATCTACGACCCGGTGCTCGAGGAGGAATTGCCGGAGAGGCTCCTTAAGCTGCTCGACGGCTTCGAGTCCGGGGCCGCCGAGACGGCAATCGAGAAGGACGGGGGGAAGCAGGATAAATGAGAGACGCTTGCCGGCGTGAATTCATCTCTGCGACGGGGAGTGCCTGACATGCCTGGAGGAGAAGCGAGCCGCCAGATCGGAGGCATGCTGCCCTATCTTCGCCGTTATGCCCGGGCCGTCACCGGCGAGCAGAGGCGTGGCGACCAGGACGTGGCGGCGGCCCTGACGAGCATCGCCCGCGAGGCCGCCGAGGGAACCATCCCCGATTACCGGGTCGCGCTCTACCGCGCCCTGCACCAGACTTGGCGCGGGCTGCCGGTGGCGGTCGAGGGTGGGGCGGGCGAGATTGGCCTCCTGGATGGAACCACTGTCCTCGAGACCCGGCTGCACGATCTGGCGCCGCCCTTTCGCCAGGCCCTGCTGCTCGTCACCCTCGAGGAGTTCGACCGCTCCCAGGTGGCGGAGATCATGGCCGTCGAAGAGGACGAGGTCGACCGCATGCTCGCCGACGCCAAGGCCGAGCTGCGCCGGCAGCCACCGAGCCGTGTCCTCGTGGTCGAGGACGAGCCGGTGATCGCCCTCGATATCGCCACCTCGCTGGAGGGCAACGGCCATACCGTGGTCGGCATCGCCACGACGCATCGCCAGGCGGTGACCATGTCGCGCCAGCACCGGCCGGACCTGATCCTGGCCGACATCCGCCTCGCCGACGAGAGCTCGGGCCTCGAGGCGGTGCAGGAGATCCTGCGCGAGACGGAGCTGCCTGTCGTGTTCGTCACGGCCTATCCCGAGCGTCTGCTCACCGGCACCCGGCCCGAGCCGACCTTCCTCGTGACCAAGCCCTTCGACGCCGACACGCTCGACATCACGATCTCGCAGGCCCTGACCAGCGCCCGGCGAAGGCGACGGGAGCAGCCTGCTTGATTGCCGCGGACGGCACAGGCGACACCGCACCCGGCGACACGACAACTCCACCGAGCCGCTGGCGCCAGCCCGCCAGCCTGAAGGGGCGGATGGCGCTGCTTCTCGGCCTCGTGCTGATTCCGCCTTTGGTCTACTCGATCTTCCAGACCGCGACCGCCTATCTGTCGGAAGGGCAGGAGCAGGCGACGAAGGCGGCGAGCCTGCTCGACGTCGTCGTCGCCTACCAGCGCCAGGTCCTCGACGGCACGCAAAATCTCCTCGACACGCTCAAGCATGATCCGCATGTGCAGGCCGGCGGCACGGCCTGCAACGACGCGCTCGCCGATGTCACCGACCAGAATCCGATCTACTTCTCGGCGTTCAAGCTGGACGACGCGGGCATCGTCCGCTGCGCCAGCCGACCCGCGTCGCTAGGCGTCAGCGTCGCCGACCGCGGCTATTTCCAGGAGCTCGAAAGAGGCCTGGATCTCGTCGTGAGCGAACGGCTGACGGCCCGCATCGACCAGCGCCAGACCATCGTCATGGCCGAGGCCATTCGCGAGCGCGAGGGAAGAGCCCTCGAGGCGGCCATTGCCGTGGCCCTCGATCTCGCGGTCTTCACCCGGACGATGCGCGGCATCGAGCTGCCGAACGGAACGGCGGTGCACATCTTCGACGCCGCAGGCATGATCGTTGGCGCCGAGGTCGACGATTCCCCCGCACGGCTGGGGTCGGCGCCGACCGAGCCCAATCTCCGGCAACTGGCGAGCAGCCCGAGGGAGGTCGTGCAGCTTGCCGGGCGTGACGGGGTCCAGCGGCTCTTCATCTCCGCACCGATCGCCAAGGGAGCGCTTTTCGCGCTCGTCGGCTTCGCCGCCCCGCCACCCTGGGACTGGCTCGACCGCAAGCTCATGATCGGCGTCCTCTCGCCGACGATCATGCTGGCGCTCGCCGTGCTCGCGATCTGGATTGCCAGCGACTACCTCGTGAACCGTCATATCAGGGCGCTCGTCGCCGCCACGCGGTCCTATGGCCGGGGCCGGGGGCCGCTCCTGGTGGACACGGAGGGGGCGCCGCGGGAGCTGAAGGCGCTGGCCGGCTCGTTCGCCAGCATGGCGGCCAGGATCGAGCATCGCGAGCAGGAGCTGCGCAGCTCGCTCGAGCAGAAGGATCTGATGCTCCGGGAGATCCATCACCGGGTCAAGAACAACCTCCAGATCGTGACCAGCCTCCTGCGTCTGCGCGCCCGCAGCGCCGCCTCGAGCGAGGCGCGGCGGGTCATGGACGAGGCGCAGATGCGCATTCGTGCCCTGGCGCTGGTGCATCGCCACCTCTACGAGCAGCCGACCACCGAGAGTGTCAGGATCGACACCTTCGTCGAGGAGCTGCTCGACTTTCTCGCCGAGCTCGGCACCGGCGACGGTCGCAACATCGCGTTCAGCACCAATCTGGCGCCGGTCGAGGTCGCTTCCGATCAGGCGATAGCGCTCGCGCTCTTCGTCACCGAGGCGGTCGGCAACGCGCAGCTCCACGGGTTTCCGGGCACCCACGCCGCCCCGCAAGTGCGGATCGATTTTGCGGTCGAGGGCAGCAACGCCGTGCTCGAGGTCAAGGACAACGGTGTGGGCGCTGGGGGTGTAGGCGCGGGGATGGCGCCGGACGGCTCGACGGTCGAGGGCATGGGTCTGCGGTTGATGCGGATGCTGGCAGCGCAGGTCGGGGGCGCGTGCACCTTCGAGCAGGACAAGGGCACCACCGTGCGCCTGACTTTTCCGTTGCAATTTTCCGACGAGATGAAATCTTCGGACGAGGGAACCTCGGGCTCCGTCGGCGGTTGGAGCTTTCAGGAGAATGTGTAGGGAGCATCAAGATGGCCGTTTTTCGCGATGACGTCGTGGCCCTGGTTCCGCATCTGCGGGCCTTCGCACGCAGCCTCGCGGCCGGTGACGCGGCTTTGGCCGATGACCTCGTGCAGGACACGATGGTCAATGCGCTCCAGGCGCAGCATCAGTTCCAGCCGGGCACCAATTTGCGCGCGTGGCTGTTTCGGATCCTGCGCAACCGTTTCTTGAGCATCAAGGCGCGAAAGTATCAGACCAGCGAGGTTTACGACGAGCATCTCGAGACGCGCTGGTCGGTGCCCGCCTACCAGGAGGCGCGGATCGAGATCGATGCGCTCAATCGCGCGTTCCGGGCGCTCTCGGTGGCCCATCGCGAAATTCTCATCTACGCGGTGGTCCAGGAGCTTCCATACGAGGAGGTGGCCGAGATTTGCGGGTGCGCCGTGGGCACCGTCAAGAGCCGGGTCAATCGGGCTCGGGCGATCCTGAAGAAGATGCTGCTCGAGGACGAGCTGCCGGTGGACAAGGCGAAGGTGGCGCGGAGCCTGCCGGAGCCGGTGCTGGGGCGTCTGATGCCGGAGGAGGCCGAGCCGGTGAGCCCCTCCCTGCGGCGAGGCGACGGTGCCCGGGATACCGGCTGGGCGAAGCGGACCGCCGGTCGCGCCTGATAAAGTCGCTCTTCCCCTGAAGCCCCGGCAAAGCGCCCTGACCAAACGGTCGGGGCGCTTTTTCTCGTAGGCTAAGGAGATACCCCCGCTGGCCACGCAGAAGGGGCGCCGGAACCGAGCCGGCGAGGCGAGCGGATCGCGTTCAGCCTCTCCGGTGGTCATGAGCCACCTGCCACCACGGCAAAACGCCCGGACCTTGCGCGGTCCGGGCGTTCTCATTTTCGAGCCTCAGGCGCCGCATGGGCGCCCCTGATGCGTCAGGTCAAAGCGGCTGCTGGCGATTCTGCCAGTCCTTCACCTGCTTCTCGGCCTCGTCCCTGCTGATGCCGTAGGTCTTCTGGATGCGGCCGACAAACTGGTCGTAGTTGCCTTCCGCGACATCGAGGTCGTCGTCGGTGAGCTTGCCCCACTGCTCCTGGGCCTTGCCGCGAAAGATCTTCCAGTTGCCCTTGATGATATCCCAGTTCATGGTCGTTCCTTTCTGGTTGCCGATGATGGTGCAGGGTGCGGCCGCAGCCGCACCCTGGTTGCGGTTCAGTCGTTCACGACCCAGTTGCCTTCGCTGTCCTGCTCATATTCCGGCATGGCCTTGAGCTCGTCCTTGGTGGCCGCGACGGTGATCCGCTCCTCGCCGTCCACCATCGCCATTTCCGTCTGGTCCACCGGCAGGGCCACGGTGTGCACGCCCATGCCGAGGAAGCCGCCGACATCGACGATCATCCGGTCGATGGTGTTGTTCGGACCGATCTGCAGGTCGGCGACCTTGCCGATATCGTTGCCGTCCGAGCCATAGACCGTGGCGCCGAGCACGTCCTTCGCGGACATGTCGCCGAGCTTCATGTCGGCGTCACCCGCCTGATCCCACGTGCGGTACTCGGTGTCGCTCATGGTCGGCTCGTTGGTGGCCGCGGCCTGCGTCGACGCTGCCGGCATGGCGGGGGACGTGACCGGGCCAGCGACCCAGTAGTCGTCGTCGGCGCGCTCATAGGACGGCATCGCCTCGAGCTGCTCCTTGGTGACATCCACCTCGGCCCTGAGCGCTCCATCGACATCTGCGAACTGCACCTGGTCCAGGTCGAGCGCCACGCGGTGCTCGCCCATGCCGAGGAAGCCGCCGACATCGACCAGCACCATGTTCACCTGGCCGGAATCGTCGAGCAGCAGGTCGGCGACATCGCCGATGTCATCGCCCTTTGTATCATAGACCGAGGCGCCGACGATCTCGTCAGTGGTCATCTCATTGGGGAGGGTGATGCTGCCCGCGTCGACGCTGCCGACCGAGCGATAACGCATCTCCTCGGGTGGGGCGGTGTCGACGGACGATGCGCCCTCGGCGCCGGCAGTCGTGGTGGCGGTGGTTCCGCTCGACTGGGTCGCATCGCCCTGCGAGCTTGCCGGCATGTTGCCCTGGGCCTTGGTGTCGCCATCGGGCGTAGCCTGGCCCTGAGCGGTCGCGGCGGGCGCATCACTCTGGCCAAGGGTCGGCTGGGGGAAGCCGGCGGCGAAGCCCAAAAGGGCGATCGAGGCAACCGAGCCCATGAGAATTTTTCGCATCGTTGAAACTCCTTTGAAGTCCGCGGACACCTGCCTCGATGGCGCGATGTCCCCAACTGGGAGCACTAATGGCCGAGCGTTCGTCGGGTTCCACCAAGCCGCGGAAAGAATAACGAAGCCGACAAAGCGAAAAGAGGTTCGACGCTGGAGTGCTCGGGACGTTCAGAGACAAAAAAGGGACCGGCGATGCCGGCCCCAATTTGCTCGGAGAAATCGCAGGAGCGATCAGACCACCGGCGGCGAGCGCCGCCCTCGCACCACATGAATGATGAGGCTGATCACGAGGAGTGCGAGGAAGATGAAGAAAAGGAGCTGCGCGATACCCGCCGAGGCCGAGGCGATGCCACCGAAGCCAAAAACACCGGCGATGATCGCGACAATCAAGAAAACCAGAGCCCAGTAGAGCATGCTCACCTCCTTTCGTTTCGATCCCGCCGCGCTCCTCGAGCTCGACGGCGGTCTGCGGCAAGAACGGGAGCTACCCAGCGGTGGTTCCCCTTCTGGTGACGAAAACCTGCCGATGTCCGAAGCCGCCTGGCAGCGTTGAACGCTGGCATCCCTGGTCGAATGCCGCTAGTGCTGGACGGCGAGGTGTCAGGGAACCTCCAGCACCTTCGCCGGTTTCAGGCAGCCGATTCATTCCTCGAAGGAATTGCTACCATGGCCACGCGTGACCCCGACCTCGAGAAGGATATGGCGGCGCTCCGGGAGGATCTCGCCCGCCTCCGCGAGGACATCTCCAGCGTCAAGAGCACGATCACCGGCATCGGCCGGCGCAGCGCGAGCGAAGTCAAGGCCGCGGGCAGCGCCAAGCTCGGCGAGCTGCGCGACGAGCTGGAGCAGTTCGGCGACAACATGCAGGCGCGCGGGCACGAGGCCTTGGCCGGGGTGGAGCGCACGGTTCATGATCGTCCACTGACCAGCCTCCTCGCCGCCTTCGGCATCGGGCTCGTGCTCAGCCGGTTCCTGGACCGCCGCTAAGGAAGATCGCCGCTCAGGGGGATGACCGCTGAAGGAACGCCTGCTCGCCGCCCTCATGCCGATAACGGCGCGTCTGAAGGAGATGCAGCGCCAGCTCGTCTTCTGGGCTGCCGCTGCCCTTCTGGCCGCCCTGGCGCTGATTTTCTTCGCCATGGCCGCCTACATGAAGCTGGCGGAACGGCTCGGCGAGCCGCTGGCCGCGGCGGTGATCGGGTTGGTCCTGACCCTCTTGGCCCTCATCCTCTATTTTCTCGGGAGACGGCGGCACAAGGTCCCTCCCCTGGCCGTGGCGGCGGCTGCCGTGCCACCGGCGCCGGCGCGGCCGATGGAGGCGCTGCTCGTCGCCTTCCTGCTCGGCGTGATCGACGAGCAATTCGGCCGCCGGCCACGCCGCTGATTGCCGGCGGGAGCGGATACGGCGCTAGACCAGCACGGCCCGGATCAGGAAGGCGATTGTGCCAATCACGGCAATGCCGATGAGGTAGAGCCCCGCGAACCACAGCCAGCGGCGCATCAATGGTAGCCGTCGGTGGGGTGCACCTTGCCGCGGAAGACCCAATAGGAATAGGCGGTGTAGGCCAGGATCATCGGGATCAGGACGGCCGCGCCCACGAGCAGGAAGAGCAGCGAGCTCTCGGGTGCCGCGGCCTCGGCGATGGTCAAGGCGGGCGGCACCAGGTTGGGATAGAAGCTGACCCCGAGCCCCGCATAGGACAGCACGAAGATCGCGACGGTCGCGAGGAACGGGCGCAGATGGTCCTCGTTGCGCAGCCCCGTCCACAACTGCCAGACGGCGAGGGCCAGGAGGATCGGCACGATGGCGCTCCAGGCGCCCGACGGCCAGCCGAACCAGCGCTCGAGATATTCGGGTCGCAGGAACGGGGTGGCGAGGCTGACGGCGCCGATCAGGGCGATGAGCCCGACGCCGAGCGGCAGGGCGAAGCGCCGGGCGCGCGCCAGCGTCGCGCCCTCGGTCTTGACGATCAGCCAGGTGGCCCCGAGCATGGCGTAGCCCACCACGAGCGCCAGGGCCGTCAGGGCCGAGAAGGGCGTCAGCCAGTCCCAGTTGCCGCCGGCATAGGCGCGGCCCTCGACCGCGATGCCCTGCACGAGGGCGCCGAGCGCCATGCCCTGGGCGATCGCGGCGACGAGCGAGCCGCCCCAGAAGCCGAATTCCCAGAACGCCTGCAGCCGCCTGGTCCGGTGCACGAACTCGAAGGCGACGCCGCGAAAGATCAGGCCGAGCAGCATGGCGATGATCAGCGGGAAGAGCGCCGGCATGACAATGGCATAGGCCAGCGGGAACACCGCGAAGAGCCCGCCGCCGCCGAGCACCAGCCAGGTCTGGTTGCCGTCCCAGACGGGGGCGATGGTGTTCATCGCCAGATGACGCTCCTCGCGGCCCTCGAGGAACGGAAAGAGGATGCCGATGCCCAGATCGAACCCGTCGAGCAGCACATAGGCCAGCACGGCGAAGGCGATCAGCCCGGCCCAGATGAACGGAAGGTCGATGACCATCGCTCAATCTCCCGTCGCGAGATGCGGTGCGGTCGGGAGGGCCGCGACCGGCGTGATGCCGGCCGCCCGCGTCGGGCCGATACGGTCGATGTCGATGCTGTTATTCGGCTCCCTGCTCATCAGCCGCATCGCGTAGAAGGTGCCCGAGCCGAAGACGAGGAAGTAGACCACGATGAAGGCGGTCAGCGAGGCGCCGACGGCGGCAGCCTGCAGCGGAGCAGCGCTCTCGGCGGTGCGCAGCAGGCCATAGACCGTGTAGGGCTGGCGGCCGACCTCGGTGGTGACCCAGCCGCAGAGCACGGCGAGAAAGCCCGAGGGCGCCATCAGCACGGCGGCGCGATGCAGCCATGGTGAGGCGTCGAGCCGCCCTTTCCAGCGCGCCCATGCCGACCAGAGGCCGATCCCCAGCATGGCGAAGCCGACCGCCACCATGATGCGGAAGGTCCAAAAGATGAGCGTCGATGGCGGGCGCTCGTCCGCGGGGAAGGCGTCCAGCCCCTGAAGCGGGGTGTCGAGGCTGTGCGTGAGGATCAGCGAGCCCAGCAGCGGCAACTCCAGCTTGTAGCGGGTCTCGCCCGCCGCGTCGTCGGGCAGGCCGAGGAGGATCAGCGGGGCGCGGCCTTCGGGGAAGCTCTCGAAATGACCCTCCATCGCCGCGATCTTGGCGGGCTGGTGCGCCAGCGTGTTCAGGCCGTGCATGTCGCCCGCCAGGATCTGGATCGGCGTGACGATCAGGGCCATCCACATCGCCATCGAGAACATGATCGCCGAACCACGGTTGTCGCGGTTGCGCAGGAGATGCCAAGCGCCGACTCCGCCCACCACGAAGGCGGTGGTCAGATAGGCCGCCAGCACCATGTGCACCAGCCGGTAGGGGAAGGACGGGTTGAAGACGATCAGCCACCAGTCCTCGGGGACGAACTGGCCGGCATCGTTGATCGCATAGCCCTGCGGGGTCTGCATCCAACTGTTGACGCTGAGGATCCAGAACGCCGAGAACAGGGTGCCGAGGGCCACGATGACCGTGGCCGCCATGTGCAGCCGATCGCCCACCCGCTCCCGTCCGAACAGCATGATGCCGAGGAAGCCGGCCTCGAGGAAGAAGGCCGACAGAACCTCATAGCCCATCAACGGACCAACGATCGGGCCGGCCTTGTCCGAGAACACCGACCAGTTGGTGCCGAACTGATAGGACATCACGACACCCGAGACGACGCCCATGCCGAAAACCACGGCAAAGATCGTCTTCCAGTAGTCGAACAACCGGCGATAGGCTTCGTCGCGGCTCCAGAGCCAGAGTCCGTTCAAGACCGCGAGAAAGCTCGCCAACCCGATGGTGAAGGCTGGGAAGATGATGTGCGCGGAGATGGTGAAGGCGAACTGGAACCGGGCCAGATCGATTGCGGTGAAGCTGTCCAACATATCCTTGCTCGAACCTCAACAAGCGGTGCCATGGCCAGGGCGACCGCGATCCCAAAGGACGATGCTGGCGTCTTCGCCAAAATTCACGAGCGCGAACCGCAGCGCGATCGCGCGATGAATCCCTCCTCCGGAACGTCGCCATCCGCATCGACACAATGGAAAGTTATGCCGTCAGGCTTTGCCGGCAACGTGGCCTGCCCTCACCTCGCCGCATTCCTCAGGTCGGGGCCAATTGGTCGCGCCGGGCGGCGCGCCCTCTTCCTTGTGGCGAAAGCCGGACCCGGCTCAATCAGCCGGCCGCGCGTGGCCCGGCCAAGAGCCAGATGATCAGGCCAACCACCGGCAGCACGAGGATCACCACGGTCCAGACGACCTTGGCGCCGACCGAGGCGCTGCTCGAGAAGACGTTCACGATCGCCCAGACGTCGGCGATCAAAACGAGAAGCCCGATCAGGCCCCCGACCTCGATACCCATTCACCTGCTCCTCGAATGATCACTGCCCCCGAGCTTCCTGAACGGCCGCGGCGGCGGGGAGTTCCCGGCCGGCGGCATTCATGAGCCCGGCCCTGCGGGACCGTCGAGAACTGCACCTTTGAGAAAGCGGAAGTCGCAGCCCTCGTCGGCCTGCAGGATCTGCTCCTGGTAGAGGCGGTCGTGGCCGCGCCCCGGCAGGGGCCGCGGCGGCGGCAGCTCTCTTCGTCGGCGCTCGAGCTCGGCCGGATCGACCAGGAGATCGAGCCGACGCTCGGCGACCGACAGGCTGATGCGGTCGCCGGCCTCGACGAGAGCCAGGGGGCCGCCGGCGGCGGCGTCGGGGGCGATGTGGAGGACGATGGTGCCATAGGCGGTGCCGCTCATCCGGGCGTCGGAGAGGCGGAGCATATCCTTGACGCCGGTCCGGCCGAGCTTTTTCGGGATCGGCAGGTAGCCGGCCTCGGGCATGGCGGCGGGGCTGGTGGGCCCCGCGTTCTTCAGGACCAGGAGATCGTCGGCGGCGACCTCGAGGTCCTCATCGTCGATGCGGGCCGCGAGATCCTCGAGGCCGTCGAAGACAATGGCCCGGCCTTCGTGCTCGAAGAGCCTCGGATCGGCGGCCGAGCGCTTGAGCACGGCACCCTTGGGGGCGAGCGAGCCGAAGAGGGCGACGAGCCCGCCTTTCGGGTGGATGGGGTCATCGATGGCGCGGATGACGGCGCGGTCGACCCAGGGGTCGGCGGCCGCGAGACGATCGCCCAGGGTTTCGCCGGTGACCGTCGGCGCGTCCAGATGCAAGAGATCGGCGAGTTCGCGCATCACGGCGGGAATGCCGCCCGCGGCGTGCAGGTCCTGCATGTAGTGGGCACCCGTCGGCTTGAGGTCGACGATGACGGGCGTGGTCTCGCTCAGCTCGTTGAACCAGCGCAGGTCCAGCTCGAGGCCGGCGCGGCCGGCGATCGCCGCCATGTGCAGGACGGCGTTGGTCGACCCGCCGATGGCGAGGAGCACGCGAAGGGCGTTCTCGAGGCTGTCCCGGGTGACCAGCTCGCCCATCGGCCGGCCCTTGCCGATCAGGGTGACGGCGGCGGCACCGGTCGCCTCGGCGAGGCGCAGGCGATCGGCATCGACGGCCAGGATGGAGGCACCCATCGGCAGCATCAGGCCCATGGCCTCGACCAGCGACGCCATGGTGCTGGCCGTGCCCATGACGGCGCAGGTGCCGGCGGTGGAGGCGAGCCGCCGCTCGACCCGGTCGATCTCGTCGCCATCGATCTCGCCGGCGCGGAAGCGCGCCCAGAAGCGGCGGCAGTCGGTGCAGGCGCCGAGCCGCTCACCCCGGTGCATGGCGGTCGACATCGGGCCGGTGACGAGCTGGATGGCGGGGCGGCCGGCGGAGATCGCCCCCATGATCTGGGCCGGCACGGTCTTGTCGCAGCCGCCGATCAGCACCACCGCGTCCATCGGCTGGGCGCGGATCATCTCCTCGACGTCCATCGACATGAGGTTGCGGAACTTTAGGCTGGTGGGCGTGAGGAAGCCCTCGCCGAGCGAGATGGTCGGGAAGTCGAGCGGCAGGGCGCCGGCGGCGAGCACACCACGCTTCACGGCGTCCACCAGCTCAGGGACGAGGCGATGGCAGTTGTTGAAGCCGCTCGCCGAATGGGCGATGCCGACCACGGGCTTCGCCAGAAGCTCGCGCGAATAGCCCATGGAGCTCGCGAACGAGCGGCGCAGATAGGCGCTGAACGCCGGGTCGCCGTAATTCGTGAGGCCATTCGCCAGGCCCCGGGTCTTCCTCTCCTCGGTCATCGGCGCCCCTTCCCCATGCCAGGAATTCACTCGGATGTCGCTCGCGGCCCTCAAGGGCCGTTTCTCGGCCGGTGGTGCATCCGGTGCAAGATTTTCGGGCCCTTGTCGACGAGCTGGCCCACCCTGGCCGCCGGCTCTTCAGAGCGTTGGCGATCCGGGCGGCCCCCCTCGGAGCGACCCCGCCTGGCGGCGCCGGCGCCGGATTGCCATTCTTTTTCAGATGATTCCAATGAGCGGAATTTTCCATGGCGCTTCGTTGATATTCAATTACAAGAAATAATTGGTGATCCTATTCGACGGGGCCGGGAACCGGCGAGGATCACCTCGGAAAGTCGGTGACGAGGACGTTGGCGAGCATACGCAACGTCGATTCTTGGAAGGACGCGCGATGTCGGTCCATGACCTTGCCGCTCTCGTGACGGCCCTGGCGGTCCTGCTGCTCGGGGCGGTCTTCATCCAGGTCCGACGCCACGCCCATGCGACGCGCGACTACGCGCCGGTGCAGGGCCGCGCCTACCGCATCCGTGCTTTCGCCTTCTGGGCGATGGTGCTGATCGGCCTGCCGGTGACCGTGTACCTCTTGCGCGCGAACCCCTACGCACCGCCGGCGGCGGCGGCGGTGCAGGTGGTGAACGCCACCGGCTCCCAATGGTACTGGGATCTCGACCGCGAGGAAGTCGCGGCGGGCCAGCCGGTGGAGTTCCTCGTGACCAGCACGGACGTCAACCACGGCTTCGGCCTCTATGACGAGGCGGGCCAGCTCGTGGCGCAGACCCAGGCCATGCCGGGCTACGTGAACCGGCTGACCCACGTGTTCGAGACGCCCGGAACCTACCGTGCGCTCTGCCTCGAATATTGCGGGCTGGCGCATCACAACATGCAGGCCGAGCTGGTCGTGACCGGGGCGGCGGGAGGCGGCAATGAGTGAGGTTCGAAGCCGGCAAGCGGTCGGCGCGGTGGCCGGCAGCGGCCGGATCTGGGTCGTCGGCTATCTGGCGATCACCGGGCTGGTTCTGCTGTTGATGATGCTCCTGGGCTTGGCCATGCGGCTGGCCCAGGCCGAATGGCTCGGGCTCGATCCGGCGTTGTTCTACCAGATCATGACCGTGCACGGCACCGGCATGGTGGGCATCGCGTCGCTCGGCGGCGTGGCGATCATGTGGCATTTTCTCTCGGCCCATGTGGCCCTGCGGGCGGGCGTGCTCGCCCTCAATCTGGCGCTGTTCCTGATCGGCGTGGTGGCCATTCTCGTGGCCGATTTCATCGGCGGCTTTGCCGCGGCCTGGACCTTCCTCTACCCGCTGCCAGCACTTTCGGCCGGGGTCTGGCCGCTCTGGGCGGCGGGGCTGCATCTCGGCGGGCTGCTGCTGGTCGGCGTGGGGTTCCTCCTGGTCTGCCTCGAGATCGGCCGCGCGCTGATCGTGGCCTATGGCGGGCTGGGCCGGGCGCTCGGCTGGCCGAAGCTCTTCCTCGATCGGGACGATCACGTGCCGCCGCCGACCGTCGTGGCTTCGGCCATGGTGGTCATCGTCAACACGCCGGCGCTGATCGCGGCGGCCGTGGTGATCGTGATGACGCTGGTCAACCTGTTCGTTCCGACGGTCGAGATCGACCCGCTTCTGGCCAAGAGCCTGATCTATTTCTTCGGTCACGTCTTCATCAACGCCACGATCTACATGGCCGTGATCGTGGTCTATGAGCTGTTGCCGCGCATCACCGCGCGCCCGTGGAAGACATCGCGGGTGTTCCTGGCCGGCTGGACCCTGTCGACGGCGATGGTTCTGGTCATCTTTCCCCATCATCTGATGATGGATTTCGCCATGCCGACATGGACCCTGACGACGGCGCAGGTGCTGTCCTACGTCAACAGCTTCCCGATCCTGATCGTCACCGGGCTGGGCGCGCTGGCGATCCTGCATCACTCGGGCATTCGCTGGGATCTGATCTCGACGTTGCTCCTGATCTCGATGTTCGGCTGGATGGCGGGGATCGTCCCCGCCGTGGTCGACGCCACGATCGTGGTCAACTCGGTGATGCACAATACGCTTTGGGTGCCCGGGCACTTCCACTTCTACCTGCTCCTGGGCCTGCTGCCGATGATCTTCGCCTTCATGATCTACCTCGCACGGGGCGAGGATGTGAGCCCGCGCGGCGGCGACTGGACGGCGGTCCTCTTCCTGCTGTTCGGGCTGGGCTTCGTCGCCATGTTTCTCGCGGGCGGCTGGGCCAGCGTTCCGCGCCGCTGGGCCGTGCACCTGCCCGAATGGCTGATCTGGGACCGGATCGCCTCGGTCATGGCGGTGGGCGTGACCGTGCTGGCGGCCGTCTTCATCCTGATGTTCCTGGCACGCATGCCACGGATCCTGCGGGGCGGCTGAGATGTGGCGCGACGGTCTCGCGGCGCTGGCCATCCTGCTGGCGGGCGGGACGGCTCTCTGGTGGGGCACCGACGGCGGCCGGGCGCTGACCGCCGAGACCGCGCGCCGCCTGGCGATCGCTGCCAGCCCCCGGGCACTGGGCGACGTCGTGCTCGAGGACCAGAGCGGGGCCGCTTTCTCCCTTCTGGACTATCAGGGCACGCCATTGGTGCTGGAGTTCGTCTACACGAGCTGTCCCGACATCTGCCTGGCGCTGGGCACCACGTTCGAGCGGCTGGATGGCGCCGCCCCCGATGCAGTGCGCCTTTTGAGCATCAGCTTCGATCCGGCCGACGGGACGGAGCAGCTCGGCTGGTTCGCCGACCGCCATGGGGCGACGCCGCCGCGCTGGCGTGTCGCCAGGGTTGTGGACGACGCGGCCAGGACGGCGCTCATGGAGCGTGCTGGCGTAATCGTGATTCCTGACGGCATGGGCGGTTTCGTGCACAATGCGGGATTGTACCTCGTCGACCCCGACGGACGTCTGACCCGCGTTCTCGATCCCGATGATATCGAAGGTGCCCTCGCCGCGCTCAGCGGCCATGCGTCCTGAGATACGAGCCGGCATCGGGATCGGGCTGATCGCCATTGCCGTCGCACCGCCGGTGGCGGGCGCGCTTGAAAGCTCGCTTGTCGCGCATGTGCTCGGGCAATACACGCTGCTCGTCGGCGGCGGCGCGCTGATCGGGCAGGCGCTCGCGCGAGACGCCGAATCGGGCTGGACCGCGGCACCGGCCCTGTTGACCGGGGTGCTTTCGCTGCTGTTCTGGCTGCTGCCCCGCTGGATCGACGCGGCGCTGGCCGATCCCGCGACGGATGCGGCGAAGGCCGCGACTCTGGTGCTGCTGGCGGGCCTGCCGCTGGGCTGGGGCTGGACCCTGGCCGGACCTGTCCTGCGCGGCTTCGTCTGGGCGAACGCGGCGGCGATGCTGGCGATCATGGGGTGGCTGCAGCTTTCGGTGCCGCAGCGGCTGTGCAACAGCTATCTCTTGTCCGAGCAGGCACGGCTCGGTCAGGGCTTCTTCGGGCTGGCGGCGCTGGTTCTGGTCATGGGCGCGGCCACGGCGGTGACGCATGGCCGGCCGCATCCGCGCCACCTCGGCCCAAGTCCGCGTGACCCGGAAAAGGCCGGCGCACGTGCTGACGGCCGAGACGGCCTCGCCTCGCGCGCTGGGAGCAACAGAGGCGCCATTTGACCGACGTGGCCCGGACGCGCGCCCAACAAGAATGCTGCAGGTGCACAACAGCATTGTGATGGCCGGCTGGGTCTGCTCCAAGGCGCCAGGTCGCGCTGCAACGAAGGGCAGGATCATGGCCGCCGGCATTCCGAATATCCGCAAGCTGGAAGCGGCGCTCGTGGTCAATCAGGGCGAGCTCTTCCGCTTCGGCATGGCTGTGCTGTTCGTCATCGCCATCATGATCTTCGGCGTCGCCCAAGGCGCTGCCGGGCCGAATGGCATGCTGCTGATCGCGGCGGCGATGATCGGCGGCTACATGGCGCTCAATATCGGGGCGAACGACGTCGCCAACAATGTCGGCCCCGCGGTCGGCTCGCACGCCATCACGCTCGGCGGGGCGATCGCCATCGCCGCCTCGTTCGAGGCCGGCGGCGCGCTCATAGCCGGCGGCGATGTCGTCGCCACCATCAAGGGCGGGATCATCGACCCGGCCCGAATCGCGGACACCACCACCTTCATCTGGCTGATGATGGGAGCACTCCTGTCGGCGGCTCTCTGGCTCAACGTCGCGACCGCGCTGGGTGCCCCCGTCTCGACCACGCATGCCATCGTCGGCGGGGTTCTGGGCGCCGGCATCGCCGCAGGTGGCTTCGGCATCGCCAACTGGGCCGAGGTCGGACGGATCGCCGCCTCCTGGGTGATCTCGCCCC
Source organism: uncultured Geminicoccaceae bacterium (assembly GCA_964393275.1). Lineage (GTDB taxonomy): Bacteria > Pseudomonadota > Alphaproteobacteria > Geminicoccales > Geminicoccaceae > SLRI01. The sequence continues at coordinate 34,988 of CAYMTA010000005.1, forward strand.
TGCTCGGCGGGATGATCGCCGCCCTCCTCCTCTACGCCATCAAGCGCCGCATCACCTATCAGGACGATCTGATGGCCGCCGCCTTGCGGACGGTGCCGCTCCTGGTGGCGCTGATGGCCTGGTCATTCACCACATATCTCCTGCTCAAGGGGCTGCAGCAGGTCTGGAGCGTCGGCTTCGTCACGGCGACTCTCATCGGCCTGCCGGTCGGGGGCCTGGCCTGGCTCGTCATGCGCCGGCATGTCGCCCGCTCGCGGCTCGAGGTGCCGAACAGCAAAGACGGGGTGAACGAGCTGTTCACCGTGCCCCTGATCTGCGCCTCGGCCCTGCTGAGCTTCGCGCACGGTGCCAACGACGTGGCGAACGCGGTGGGCCCGCTCGCCGCGATCAACGACGCGGTCGTCTCGGGCGGCATCGTCACCGCGGCGCCGATCCCGCTTTGGGTGATGCTGGTGGGTGCCTGCGGCATTGCTTTGGGCCTCGCCCTCTTCGGGCCGCGGCTGATCCGCACCGTGGGCTCGGAGATCACCGAGCTCGACCGGGCGCGCGCCTTCTGCGTCGCTCTCTCGGCGGCCCTCACGGTGATTTTCGCCTCGCAGCTCGGCCTGCCGGTCAGCTCGACCCATATCGCGGTCGGCGGCATCTTCGGCGTCGGCTTCCTGCGCGAGTATCTGAAGGTCAATTATGCGCGGATGATCGAGAAGATCAGGCTGCATCATGCCGACGCGGACGCGGCGGCGGTGGAGGCCTTCCTCGAGCGCTTCGATGCCGCCACGGTGCGCGAGCGCGGGCAGATGCTGCGGCAGATGAAGCGTCAGGCCGGTGCCGGTAGACTGCGCAAGAAGGAGCGCAAGGGGCTGCGCAACATCAACCGGATAGCACTGGTCAAGCGCTCGCTGCTCTTGAAGATCGCCGCCGCCTGGCTGGTCACCGTGCCGGCGACCGCGATCGCGGGGGCGATGATCTTCTTCATGCTGCGGGGGGCGATGCTGCCTTGAGCGGCATCATCCTCTGCGCCGTCGACTTCTCGCCCGACGCCGAGGCGGCGCTGCTCTGGAGCTGTGCCCAGGCGAAGCTGGCGGACGCCCGTCTTCTGCTGCTGCACGTCATCCACGATCCGGCGGCAAGCCCCGGCTTCTACCGGCGCCCGGAGGATGGCTGGCTGCGCCCGCTGGCCGAGGTGGGCGAATCGATGCTGGCGGCGTTTCTCGAGCGTCTGGCGCTCGAGCACGCTGATCAGGAGAAGCTGCGAACACTCGAGACCCGGCTCGTGTCGGGCCTGCCGGCCGGCCGCATCGTCGAGGTGGCGAACGAGGTCGGCGCCGATCTCGTCGTGGTCGGCAGCCGTGGTCGGACCGGCCTGCCGCACATCCTCTTGGGCTCGGTCGCGGAGCGGGTGGTGCAGACCGCGACCATGCCGGTCGTCGTGGTCAAGCGTCCGCCCGGCGAGGGCGGCCCCGTGTGACCGCCGGTCTCGACCATTTCGCGCTCTGGACCGGGCTCTTCGGCGGCATGGCACTTTTTCTCTACGGCATGGACCTCCTGACCGTGGCGCTCAAGCGCGCCGCCGGCGAGCATCTGAAGGACCTGCTCGGCCGGGTGACCCGCAACCGCTTTCTCGGCGCCGGGGTTGGCGCTCTCGTGACCGGCATCGTCAACTCGTCGACGGTGACCACGGTGATCCTCGTGGGCTTCATCTCCGCCGGGCTCATGTCGATGGCGCAGAGCGTGGCCGTGATCATGGGTGCGAATATCGGCAGCACCGTCACGGCCCAGATCCTGGCCTTCAACGTGAGTCGCTTCGCCCTGCCGATCCTGACCCTGGGCTTTCTCGTCGCCTACGTGCCGAGGGGCGAGAGCACCCGGGAATACGGCCGGATGCTGCTCGGCGCCGGACTCGTCTTCTACGGCATCGCCCTGATGAGCGAGGCCATGGCGCCGTTGCGCGCCTTTCCGCCGTTCATCGACTTCATCAAGACGCTCTCCCATCCCGTGCCCGCGGCCCTGGCCGGCATGGTCTTCACCGCCCTCGTCCATTCCTCGGCGGCGACCACCGGCGTCGTGATCGTGCTGGCGGGCCAGGGAGTCATGACCCTCGAGACGGCGATCGCCGTCGCCCTCGGCGCCAATGTCGGCACCTGCGCCACGGCCGGGCTCGCGGCCATCGGCAAGCCCAGGGAGGCGATCCGCGCCGCCCTCGTGCACGTGCTCTTCAACGCGGCCGGCGTCGCCATCTGGATCGGCTTCATCCCCGAGCTCGCCCAGATCGTGCGCGCCGTCTCGCCGACGGCGGCGAGCCTGACCGGTGCTGCCAGGGCGGCGGCCGACGCGCCGCGGCAGGTGGCGAACGCGCATACCATCTTCAATGTCGTGAACACGCTCCTCTTCATCGGCTTCACCACGCAGATCGCGCGGCTGGTCGAATGGCTGGTCCCCGACCGGCCGCTGGATGCCGAGGAGCCGCTGGCGCCGAAATATCTCGACGACAACCTGCTCTCGACGCCCGCCATGGCGCTAGAGGCCGCCCGGCGGGAGATCGGCCGCATGGGCGACCACGTCTCGCTCATGCTGGAGCGGGCGCTGCCGGCAGCGCTCTCGAGCTCGCGCCAGGCGCTCCAGGCGGTCGAGGCGATGGACAAGCCGGTCGACCGACTGCATCGCGAGCTGATCGGCTATCTGGGGCGTGTCTCGGCAGCACCTCTGACTCCGGACCAGGCGCCGGTGCTGATGCATCTGGTCGCCATGACCAACGATCTGGAGCATCTGGCCGACCGCATCGCCACCGACATCACGACCTCGGCCAGGAAGCGGATCGACGAGCGGGTGGTGATCGCACCCGAGGCCGCGAGCCGGATCACGACCTACCACGCGGCGGTGGTGCGGGCCTTGCGCGACGCGATCAAGGCCGTGACGACGGGCGACAAGGAGCTCGCCTCGACCGTGCCCCGCATGAAGCAGGGCCTGGCGGACATGGCGAGCCAGATCAGCCGCGAGCGCTTCGGCCGCGTGCCGGGCGGTGCCGAGGCGTCGATCCGCGGCTACGTGCGCGAGGTCGAGCTGCTCGAGATCCTGGACGGCATCAGCAAGATCGCCCGGCGCATCGCCCGGACGGAGCTGGAGCCCGAGACGGCATGAGGGCGGCGGGCGCGTGATTTCGGGCGACGTTCGTGCCAATAATGGGAGCGGGCTGCAATCGGAGGAGCTTCGACATCATGAGCGAGCGGGCCTTGCTGCATCTGGCGCCGGACGACAATGTGGCGGTGGCGCTGCGGACGCTGGTGCCGGGCGAGACGGTCGAGCTGGATGGGCGGGCGATCACCGTGCGGGACGCCATCCCGTTCGCCCACAAGATCGCCCTGGCCGATCTGCCGCCGGGTGCCACCGTGACCAAGTTCGGGGTGGCGATCGGCAGCACGACGGCGCCGATCGGGGCCGGTGCCCATGTGCACGTGCACAATCTGAAGAGCGCCTATATCGTCAATCACGAGGATTTCTTCGAGGCCGCATCATGACCCTCACACCCATCCAGGCCTTCGCCCGCGCCGATGGCACGAAGGGCATCCGCAACCTCGTGGTCGTGGCCTATCTGGTCGAGTGCGCGCATCACGTGGCCCGCGCCGTGACCGTGCCGTTCGAGGGCGAGGGTGTGCATCTGATCGGCTTCGCCGGCTGCTACCCGAACGGTTATGCTGAGGAGATGATGGAGGCCCTGACCACGCATCCGAACGTGGGCGCCGTGCTCCTCGTCTCGCTCGGCTGCGAGCAGTTCAACCGCCAGAAGCTGATGCGGCGGATCGAGTCGAGCGGCCGGCCGGTGGAGCTGCTGGTCATCCAGAAGGCCGGCGGCACGCGGCGCACCATCGAGGCCGGCCGGGCCTGGGTCGAGGAGCAGCTTCTAGTCCTGGCCCAGACACCCCGGGTGCCCATGGGGCTGGACGAGCTGATCGTCGGCACGATCTGCGGCGGCTCGGACGGGACGAGCGGGCTCACCGCCAATCCGGCGATCGGCAATGCCGCGGACATCCTGGTCGATGCCGGGGCCAGAGTGATGTTCGAGGAATTGGGCGAGCTCTTCGGCTGCGAGGCGCACATGGCGGGGCGGGCCACGACGCCGGAGCTGGGCCAGGCGATCCTCGATGCCATGGACAAGAGCCGCCGGGTCTATGGCACGCTCGACCAGTCGAGCTTCGGCGGCGGCAACATCACGGGCGGGCTCAGCACGATCGAGGAGAAGTCGATCGGCGCCTACACCAAGAGCGGCACGCGGCCGATCGTGGGGCTGCTCAAGCCGGGCGTGAAGCCGACGGCGCCCGGGCTCTACCTCATGGACATGATCGGCGACGGGCCGGTGCGCTGGGGCTTCCCCAACATCAACGACAATGCCGAGATCACCGAGATGATCGCCTGCGGGGCGCATCTCTCGCTCTTCTCGACCGGCCGGGGCTCGGTCGTGGGCTCGGCCATCGCGCCGGTGGTCAAGGTCTGCGCCAATCCCGAGACCTATCGGCGCATGCCGGACGACATGGACGTCAATGCCGGGCGGATCCTCGAAGGCCGGGGCACGCTGGGCGAGGTGGGCCGGGAGATCGTCGACCTCGTGGCACGGATCGCGGCAGGCGCGCCAACGAAGTCCGAGGCGCTCGGGCATCAGGAATTCGTCCTGACCTACAAGAGCTTCGCGCCCCTCGGTCCCGCCTGCCTGCCGGCCTGAGCGGCGCATTCGCCGCATGGCGACATTTGGCGTCGGGTCAACACATTGCCTAGAGTTCGCGCGTAGAGCCTGCGCGCCACCGAACAACAGCCGGATCCTATGCGCGACGTCTTTCGCATCTTCATGAGCTCCGCGGGCATGGTCAAATGGACCGTGCTCGCGGCCCTGATCCTCGCCACCATGGCCGAGGGCATCGGGCTCGCCAGCATGCTGCCGGCCGTGACCCTGGCCTTCGGCGAGGACGACACGACCGGCCTCGGCCAGACCGTCACGGACGCGCTCGCGTGGGTCGGCCTGCCGGCGAGCCTGCCGATCCTGCTCCTGGTCATCGTCATCGGGATGTCCGTGAAGGCGCTCCTGGTCATCCTCGCCATGTACCATGTGAGCGCGGTGGTGGCCAATGTCGCGTCCCGTGTGCGGATCGCGCTGGTCACGGCCCTCCTCAATGTCCGCTGGCCCTACTTCACCCGCCATCCGGTCGGCCGGCTGGCGAATTCGGTGAGCCTCGATTCGACCCGCGCCGGCGACGCCTATCTGATCGCCACGACCTACATGGCGACTGTCTTCCAGGCCGGGATCACCCTCGTGGTGGCGCTGCTCGTCTCCTGGAAGGTGGCGCTGGTCGGGCTCCTCGTGGGCGCGGTCATCGCCCTGATCCTCCTGCCTCTGGTCAGCATGGCGAAGCGCGCCGGGCTGAAGCAGCGCCAGCGCACCGAGGATATCGTCACACTCCTCTCCGACACGCTCTCCAACATCAAGCCCTTGAAGGCGATGTCGCGGCAGGCGCAGTTCGCGGCCTTCTTCGCCAGCCGGACCAACAAGCTGCGCCGGGCGTTGCAGCAGGAGGCGATGAGCCGGCATCTGATGAAGAGCCTGAGAGAGCCGATCGTCGCCATGGCGGTCGCCGGCGCCTTCTACGTCGTCCACACCAGCGGGGCGGTGGCCCTGCCCGAGCTTCTGGTCATGGGCGTCCTCTTGTCCCGGATCATCAGCACGCTCGGCAAGGTGCAGGAGTTCGAGCAGAAGGCGCAGAACCTCCAGGCATCCTACTGGTCGGTGCACGGGCTGGTGGCCGAGGCCGAGGCCGAGAGCGAGCAGTTCACCGGCACGCGCCAGCCGACTTTCGAGGTGGGTGTCGCCCTCGACGAGGTGACCTTCGGCTATGGCGAGAAGCCGGTCATCAAGAACGCCAGCCTGACCATCCCGGCGGGTCAGCTCACGGTCATCACAGGCCCGTCCGGGGTCGGCAAGACGACGATCACCGATCTTCTGCTCGGGCTCCTGACGCCGCAGAGCGGGGCGGTGCGGGTCGACGGCGTGCCGCTCGACGAGCTGGATGTGCCGGCCTGGCGCTCCATGCTGGGCTACGTGCCGCAGGAGCTGGCCCTCTTCCACGACAGCGTGCTCGCCAACGTGACGCTGGGCGATCCGGCTTTCGACGCGGCGGCGGCCGAGGAGGCCTTGCGGCTCGCCGGCGCCTGGGATTTCGTCTCGGCCTTGCCGGACGGGATCGACCATGTCGTCGGCGAGCGCGGCACCATGCTCTCGGGCGGCCAGCGCCAGCGCATTGCCCTGGCCCGTGCGCTCGTGGTCAAGCCCAAGCTTTTGATTCTCGACGAGGTGACGAGCGCTCTCGATCCCGAGACCGAGGCCGCGATCTGTGCCAATGTGCGCCGGCTGATCGGCCGGGTCTCGATCGTCGCCATCACCCATCGGCCGATCTGGGTCGAGCTGGCCGATCGGGTCTACGAGGTGGGCCCGGCGGGCGTTATTCAGCGGACTGTGTCCCCCGAGATGGTTTGAGCCCGGCCCCGCATGACCTACATAACGCTTACGACTAACCGCCAGCCCTGGATACAGTCGACGTGGTGACCGCGAAGCGCCTGCGCAACATTCTCAAGTACGGCTTCGGCGACGAGGCCCGGGCGAAGAAGCGGGCCGACAAGGAGAAGGCCCGAAACGCGCGCTTCGCTTCCGACCTCTGGCAGGGCGAGGGCGAGATCGCACGGCGCCGCTACGATTCCTATGACGCCTATCTCGAGCATCAGGCGGCCAAGCTCGACGAGATCAGCGACCGGCTGGACGAGACACGGGCGGAGGATCTGGCCGAGTTCGAGCGGCGCTTCAGGCTGTGCCAAAGCCTCCTGGGCTGCCGCAACGTCCTCTGTCTGGGCGCCCGCTTGGGAACGGAGGTCGAAGCACTGATCCGGCTCGGCCATTTCGCGCTGGGCGTCGATCTGAACCCGGGAGAGCACAACCGGCTCGTGGTGACCGGCGACTTCCACGATCTCGTCTTCGCCACAGGCTCGGTGGATGCGGTCTACACGAACACCCTCGATCACGTCTTCGACCTCGACCGGCTGATGGACGAGATCACTCGGATCCTGCGGCCCGGCGGGCTCTTCATCGCGGACACGCTGCAGGGCTTCTCCGAGGGCTTCACCCCCGGCCGCTACGAATCGATGCACTGGCGCAGCCGAGACGAGCTGGTGGCGGCGATCACGGCCGCGAGCGGCATGGTCGTGGTCGAGGAGCACGACCTGGGCCACCACCGGCGCGATCACTGGCAGCAGATCACCTTCGCCAAGCCGGCAGCGGGCCCGGCAGGCTAGTCAACGGACCCTTCCCATGGCACGCAGCTTCTTCGATTTCAGCAATCTCGAGCTTCGCTACGACCCATTCCCGATCGGGCTCGCCAAGCCGGTGATGGACGAGACTCTCTATGGCGAGCTGGTCGCCAGCTATCCCTCGATCGACCGCTTCGCCGAGCTCGGCAAGGTCGGCAAGAAGTACACGCTGAGCGAGAAGTACAATGGCGAGCAGTACCGGGACTTCATCCGCGGCAACGCGCTCTGGCGGGAGTTCCATGACTGGGTGAAGAGCGACGCCTTCCCGCGGCTGGCGCTGAAGGCGCTGAAGGAGCGCGACGTCGATCTGGGCTACAAGACCAACGGCTCGAAGCCCAAGCAGCTTTTGAAGAACCTGCGCGAGGTGCTCGGTGGACATGCGGTCTACCGGGCGGCGCAGTTGCGCTCGCGCTTCGAGTTCTCGGCCTTGCCCGGTGAAGGCGGCAGCGTCATTCCGCACACCGACGCGCCCGGCAAGATCATCACGCTCGTCATCTCGATGATGCAGCCGGGCGAGTGGCAGCCGGGTTATGGTGGCGGGACGGACGTCAACAAGCCCAAGGACCCGCGCAAGACGTTCAACCAGCTCAACGCCCAGGCCGGATTCGACGAGATGGAGGTCCTCGACACCTTCGAGTTCTCGCCCAATCAGGCGGTGATGTTCGTCAAGACCTTCAACTCCTGGCATTCGGTCCGGCCCATGACGGGTCCGGCCGATGCCCTGCGCAAGACGCTGACGATCAACATCGAAGCCTGACCGGCAGCGAGAGGCTCAGGCGCGCTTCCTCGAGAGCACCGCGCAGGCCTTGAGGAAGAGTTCCTGCGGGAAGTCGGCCACGGCCCATTGCGGCTCGAGCCCGAAGGCGCGCAGATCCTCGATCGTGGCGGAAAAATAGTTGCGGCGCTGAATGTAGAGCCGCGACCAGCCAGTGTTGACATCGCGGAAGGGCTCGATGTTGAAGCTGTGGCCACCCGTGACCCGGGCCATCTCGGCGAGCGCCCGGTTGCGGATCTGCTCCATCTGCTCGAGTGCCAGGACGGTCTGGACGAGGTCGAAGGCGTTGTCCCCGAAGGGCAGCTCCGCGGCCGAGCCGCGCTCGAAGTGGATGCGCTTGAAGGCGGCCGGATCTGGCAGCGGCTCGGGAACGTAGGCGCGGAGCCCCTTGGGGAGCTCGGCGTGGCGCTCCTGGAAGTCCTTGGCGGCACGCTGGCCGGCCTCGGTAAGCTCGAGGCCGGTGAAGGTGATCTCGGGAAAGCGGCAGGCCAGGAGGATGAGGTTGATGCCATTGCCGCAACCGATCTCGAGGACCGTTTTCGGCTGCGTCAGCTCGATGGCGCGGATCAGCAGGAGCTGGCGATAGCGCGTGCCGCCATAGTCGCTGGCGAAAATGCGCCGGTCGCGCCAGACCCAAGGGGTGAAGTCGTCGCGCGGGAAGCGGTCGATGCTGTAGCGGTCGAGATCGATGCCGGACCAGGCGTCGTTGTACTCCTCGAGCACCGTTTCCTGATCGCGCTTGTCCCCGGTGAACCGGCCGAACAGCATCCGGCCGAGGTAGGCCCTCAGAAGCTTGCGCCGTCGTCGCGTGGCCTCGCGGTCCCAGCGGTCGGGGCCGGCGGTCGCGTCGACGAAGGGCTCGAACAGATGCCAGAAGGTGCCATCGTCGATGGCGAGCGGGCTCTGGGCTGCCGGGGTGAGCTGCATGAGTCTAGTCCTCGGGCCGGATGGCACAAGTGGCGCTTTCCGGCAGCAGGGGCACGTCGGCCTGGTCGTGGACGGCGGGCTCGGTGGTGAAGAGCGGGTTATGGCGGGCAAGGGCCGCCAGCACGGTGACGTCGGTGTCGCGATGCTTCGAGGCGGCGGTGCCGCGCAGGGCGATATTGGGATCGAAGCCGAAAGCCTGGGTGAGCTCGAAGCTGAAGCCGGCCACCACCACCCGGTCGAAGCCGGGCTCGGCGATTGCCAGCGCCACGGCGAGGGCACCGGAGGAGGCCTGCTTGCGGGCGAGCGCCGCTTCGACCTCGGGCTCGCGGCCCGCGCGTTCGAGGATGAGTCGGGCGAAATCCGCCATGGCACGTTTCTCGAAGCTGGCGTGGCGATAGCCAACGGCCCCGAGCTCGCGCAGCAGGACCTCCGGGCGCTGGCTGCGGGTGCGCCAGGCGTGGCGCAGGCGCTTGAAGGCACCGCCCTTCGCGTCGGGTCTGGGGTAGTAGACGAGGCGGCCGGTGCCGAGGCCGCGCACGGCCTCGATGCGGCTTCGGCCAGCGGCGCTGCCGTCGGTGAGGAGCGCCGTCATGACGGTGAAGAGAGGCTCGGGCAGGCCCCGATCGGCGGCCGAGCGGCCGGAAGCGTTGGCGCAGGCCACGGCATCGACCATGCCCGGCGGCGGCAGCGCGGGTTCGGGCTTGGCGCCCAGGACGAGGAGCGTGCGCATGATCGTGCCGGACGCTTATGCCCCGGGCATCCGGCTTGCCGCGCCGCCGTCCTGCCTGCTATCGTCGATCATCGAAAATCCATAGAGAGCTGCGGGGATCGCCGTGACATCGAACCGTGTTGCGCCTGCCGCAACCAAGCCTGCCGTGTTCATCCACACCAACCACCGCCAGTGGGTGGGAGCGCTCGTATCGGCCTATTCGCTCGAACGCAACGCCGCCGTGCCGGACAGCTTCGACGTGCGCTACCTGCACACCCGCGACTACCCGACGCTGGCAGGGCGCGAAGGCCAGCTCTACCTGCGCGGTGGACGGCACGTACCATGGCGGAACGACGATCTACAATCCTTCACCCCGCTGCGCTTCGCCGCACCGGAGGCGATGGGCTATGCGGGCCGGGCCCTGGTCATCGATCCGGACGTCTTCGCCGTCGGCGACGTCATGGAACTCCTCACCCGCGACATGGAGGGCAAGGCGATCATGTGTCGGCCGCGCCCCTTGCGCAAGGATGGCACGGTCGGCGATCTCGCGACCAGCGTCATGCTGATGGACTGCCCGAAGCTGACGCACTGGCGGCTCGAGGCCGATTTCGGCGAGCTGTTCGAGATGAAGCGCGACTACGCCAGGTGGATCGGCCTGAAGCTCGAGAAGGAGGAGACGATCGGCTTCTTCGAGAACGAGTGGAACGATTTCGACCGACTGACGGCGGCGACCAAGCTCCTGCACAACACCAAGCGGCAGACGCAGCCCTGGAAGACCGGGCTGCCGCAGGACTTCGTCATGTCCGACAAGTTCCGCTGGTTCCCGCCCAAGGGCTGGCTGCGCCGCGGCCGGCAACTGCTTTTCGGCTATCACGACTACGGCGGGGCCTACGAGCGGCATCCCGACCGGAACCAGGAAAATTTCTTCTTCGGCCTGGTCAAGGAATGCCTGGAGAAAGGCCGCTTCGACGAGGCCCTGCTGCGCGAGGAGATGGCGAAGAACCATATCCGCCACGACGCGCTCGAGGTCGTGGCGCGGGTGCCGGACCTCGCGAGCTGGTTCCCGCAGGATCTCGCGGCACCGGCGCGAGCGGCCGCCTGAATTGGTGGCGGAGGACGCCGCGGCCGGCAGGAAGCGCCTCAATCTCGGCCTGCAGGGCGGCGGCTCGCACGGCGCCTTCACCTGGGGCGTGCTCGACCGGCTGCTCGAGGTGGACGAGCTCGAGCTGGTCGGCATCAGCGGCACCAGTGCGGGGGCGATGAACGCGGCGGTCCTGGCCTATGGCCTCGCCGTGGGCGGCAAGGCGGGGGCACGCGCCTGCCTCGCCGAGTTCTGGGGGCGGATCGCCGCCGCGGCTCGGCTCTCGCCCCTGCAGCCGAGCCCGCTCGACCGCTGGCTCGGGCTCGGCAACATGGACTTCTCTCCCGGCTGGATAGCCTCCGACAACCTGGCGCGGCTGGCCTCGCCCTACGAGCTCAACCCGCTGAACTTCAATCCCTTGAAGGACATGCTCGAGGCGGTGGTCGATTTCGAAGCGCTCCGGCGGAGCTGCGCCGCCGAGCAGGTGCTGCTCTTCCTCTGCGCCACCAATGTCGGCACCGGCCGGATCAAGATTTTCGAGGGCGAGGAGATCGGCCTCGACGCGGTGCTCGCCTCGGCCTGCCTGCCCTGGCTCTTCCACGCGGTCGAGATCGATGGGCAGCACTACTGGGACGGCGGCTATTCCGGCAACCCGCCGATCTATCCCCTGATCTACGGCACCGACTGCGAGGACGTGCTGATCGTCCAGATCAACCCGATCAACATCGAGAGCGTGCCCAAAACGGCATCCGAGATCGTCGACCGGGTGAACGAGCTCTCATTCAACTCGACCCTGATGCGCGAGATGCGGGCGATCCATTTCGTCACCAAGCTTTTGGACGAGCAGCGCGTCGAGCACGGCCGCTACAAGCGGCTCAACATCCACACCGTCGAGGCGGAGGCGCAGCTCGCCAGGCTCGGCAGCTCGTCCAAGGTGAACGCCGACAAGGACTTCCTCGACTGGCTCTTCGACCTCGGCCGCGAGCGCTGCGCGCGGTTCCTCGACGCGCACTACGACAAGATCGGCGTCGAGAGCTCGACGGACGTGGTGGCGAAGTTTCTTTGAGGTTGTCTTCAAGGGTACGGCGGGGGAACTGAGTTCCCCCGGACCCCCTCCGGCTTTGTGAATTCTCCACCGCCTAAAGGCGGTGGCTTCAGATTACGGCTCAAAGCCGGATCGGTCCGCCATGCGGCGGACTGGCAGCGTGAACGACAGCGCCATGGTTCCCCGGGGCCGAAAGCATGATCACCAATGCCTCTACTCCGCAAAGCGACCCCCCAGTTGAAGGCATAAATGCATCTTGCCGCCCATGCCGGCTAAAGCCGTGGGATTTTCTGATCCCCTATCGGGGACTTTAAAGTCGGTGCCGCAGCTATTCGTGCACCGCGCTCGCGGGCTCAGGCCGCATCGGCTCCGAGATGACATTGGTATCGAGAATGATCATTCGAAGGTCGGCGGCTCACGACCCGCCTCCCTGGGTGGCAGCTCCAGCTCGACGCCACCGAGCGGCCCGAAGCGCCGCCGGATGTCGGCCACCAGATCGGCGCCGATCTGCGACCGCGCCGGAACGAGCGCCGCTTTCAGGATCAGGCGCGCTTCCGCTTCCATCGAGCGGCCGTGCAGGGCTGCCCGCACACGCAGCCGTTCCTCGAGCTCGGGATCGAGCTGCCGCACCAACAATGAGGCCATGGGCGTTGGCCCTCTCGTCATTCAGTTCACGGTTTCATTTTAGACAGTGAACGTATTGATATCTAACAAAAAACGGAATTTGTTGTCGGCTATTCTGGACGACGTTTTGGCGTGATCCCATCATGCTGGCGAAAAGCGGGGAGACTCGGGGGGAACTCAGTTCTCCCGTCGACTTCGATTGAAGAAAGCATCGATCAACGCTGCTCCTCAGGTCGCCGGCGCTGTCGTCCCGCCAGGGGTGGAGTGCTTCGCCCTGCGCTCGCGCAGCTCGAACCAGGTGCAGTAGAGGGTTGGCAGGAAGATCAGGGTGAGGATGGTGCCGGCGAGGAGTCCGCCCATGATGGCGACGGCCATGGGGCCCCAGAAGACGGTGAAGGCGATCGGCAGCATGCCGAGGACGGTCGAGAGGGCGGTCAGCATGATCGGGCGGAAGCGCGAGCTGCTGGCGTCGAGGACGGATTCTCGGACGGACTTGCCTCGGGCGCGCTCGGATTCGATCTGGCCGATGAGGATGATGGCGTTCTTGGTGATGATGCCGAAGAGGGCGAGGATGCCGAGGATGGCGACGAAGCCCATGGGCCGGCCGGTGCCCAGGAGGGCGGCGACCACGCCGATCAGGCCGAGCGGGGCGACGCTGAGCGCCATCAGGAGACGCTGGAAGCTCCTGAGCTGGAACATGAGCACGGTGAGCGTGATGAGGATCATGGCCGGCACCACGGCGGCGACCGAGGCCTGGGATTGGGCACTCTCCTCGACCGTGCCGCCGACCTCGATGCGGTAGCCGCGTGGCAGGCTTTGGGCGAGCGCGTCGATCGCAGGCTTCAGGTCGGCGACGGCGGCGGCCGGCAGGATGCCGGGCTTCAGGTCGGCCTGGACGGTCAGGGTCGGCACCCGGTCGCGGCGCCAGACGAGCGGCAGGGCCTGCTCGTAGGAGAAGCGGGCGAGCTGGCCGAGCGGCACGGTTCGCCCGCTCGGCAGGCCGACCTGCACGGTGTCGAGGTCGCTCAGCGAGACCCGCTCCTCGCTGGTCGCCCGGGCGATGACGTCAATCAGGTAGATGCCGTCGCGGACCTGGGTCACCGTGGTGCCAGTGATCATGGTGTTGAGGATTTGCGCCACGTCGGCCGAGCTCAGGCCCAGGCGGCGCACCTCGTCCTGGTCGATGTCGATGCGAAGCTGGCGGACCGGCTCGATCCAGTCGAAATTGGTCTGCATCGTGTCGGGGTCGGCCGAGATGACCTGGGCGAGCTCGAGGGCGACGCCGCGCAGCGTCTCGGGGTCGGGGCCCATCACCCGGTACTGGAGCGGCCAGCCGACGGGCGGCCCGAGCTCGAGCGGCGAGAGGCGGGCGACGAGGCTCGGGAACTCGTCGGTCAGCACCTTTTCGAGGCGATTCTGCAGCCGCTCGCGGGCGTTGGCGTCGGTCGCCACGATGACCACCTGGGCGAAGAACTCGTTGGCGAGCTGGACGTCGAGCGGCAGGTAGAAGCGGATCGCACCGCGGCCGACATAGGTGCTCCAGCCGGCGACGTCGGGGTCGCCGTCGAGCACGGCGTCGAAGCGCTTCGCCACATCCTCGGTGGCGTAGATCGAGGCACTCTGCGGCAGGCGGAGATCGACCAGGAGCTCCGGCCGGTCGGATGACGGGAAGAACTGCTGCGGGATCAGGGGGAAGGCCAGCACGGCGAGGACGAAGGCGGCGAGCGTGGCACCCAGCGTCAGCCAGCGGGCGCGGATGGCGCCGGTCAGCAGCGAGCGGAACTTGCGCGCGACGAAGGGCTCCCTGGCATCGGCCGGCTTCGGCTTCGGCATCTTGAGGATGGCCGTGTTCAGGATCGGGGTGAAGACCAGCGCCACGAACCAGGAGACCAGCAGGGCGATGGTGACCACGGCAAAGAGCGAGAAGGTGTACTCGCCGGCGGAGCTCTGGGCGAAGCCGACCGGCACGAAGCCGGCGATGGTGACGAGGGTCCCGGCGAGCATCGGGAAGGCGTACTGGACGAAGGGGTAGGCGGCGGCGGTCGCCTTGTCGTCGCCGGCCTCGAGGCGGTTCAAGGTGGCGTCGGTCGTGGTCATCGCGTCGTCGACCAGGAGCGCCAGGGCGATGATCAGGGCACCGAGCGAGATCCGCTGCATGTCGATGCCGGCCGCCAGCATGATCGCCAGCGCCACGGCGAGGGTGATCGGGATCGCCAGGGCGACGACCAGCCCCGGGCGGACGCCGAGGCTGAGGAAGCTCATGGCAAGGATGATGGCGATCGCCTGCCAGAGCGATTCCATGAACTCGGCGATGGCCTGGTCGACCACCACCGGCTGGTCGGCGACCAGATGCGGCTCGATGCCGAGCGGCAGGTCGGCGGTCAGCCTCGTCATGGTGGCGCGGATGTTCCGACCGAGCGCCAGGATGTCGCCGCCGTCGTGCATGGCGATGGCGAGGCCGATCGCCGGCTCGCCGTCGACGCGGAACATCGGCTGCGGCGGATCGGCGAAGCCCCGATGCACCTCGGCCACGTCGCGTAGCGGCAGCACGCGCCCGTCGCTGGCGACGAAGTTGACGTCGAGGATGTCCTGGATGTTGGTGAAGGCACCCGACACGCGCAGCGTGATGGTCTCGTCGCCGGTAACGATCTCGCCGGCCGGGCGGACCGCGTTCTGGGCGGCGAGGGCGGCGAGCAGGGCGCGGCGGTCGATGCCGAGCGTGGCGAGCTGCTGCATCGAGAACTCGACGTAGATCACCTCGTCCTGCGCGCCCAGGATCTCGACCATCGAGACGTCGGGCACCTGCAGGAGCTCGGAGCGGACGTCCTCGACGTAGTCGCGCAGCTCGCGATGGGTGAAGCCGTCGGCGGTGAAGCCATAGATGATGCCGAAGACGTCGCCGAACCGGTCGTTGAAGAAGGGGCCACGCACCCCCTCTGGCATGGTGCGCCAGATGTCGTTGACGTCGTTGCGCACCCGCTGCCAGGCCTCCGGCACCTGGGCGGTGGCTAGAGAGTCCAGGAGGTCGACGAAGACGGTGGTGACTCCGTCCCTGGTGTAGCTGCGCAGGACGTCGACGCCGTCCATCTCCTGCAGCTTGCGCTCGAGCCGCTCGGTCACCTGATCGAGGGTCTCGTCGAGCGTGGCGCCTGGCCACACCGCCTGGACCACCATGGTGCGGATGGTGAAAGGCGGATCCTCGTTGCGGCCGAGCTCGACGAAGGCGAAGAGGCCGCCGACGATGGAGAGAATCATCAGGAAGGCGATGAGCGAGCGGTTGGCGAGCGCCCAATGCGAGAGGTTGAAGCGGCTCAAGGCACGGCGTCCAGGAGGCGGACCTCTTGCCCCGGGTGCAGCGCCTGAACACCGGCCACGACGATCACCTCGCCGGGCTCGAGACCGCTCGTGATGCCGACCTTGGCCGGGCCGAACGAAGCCATCTCGATGGCCCGCAGGTTCACCGTGCGGCTCGTCGGGTCGACCACCCAGACGGCCGGCTCGCCGTCGGCGCTGGTGAGGGCCGCCGCCGGGATCTGGATCACCGAGCCGGCCTCGAGCTCCATGCGGCCGGTCACGGTGGCGCCGAGGCGCATGGCCTCCGGCGGGTCGATGACGCCGACCTTGACCTCGAAGGTGCGGGTCACCGGGTCGGCGCGGGGCGCCACCTCGCGGACCCTTCCGGTGGCGGTGACCGTGGGATCGTCGGTGAGCACGATGGCGACGGTCGGATCGGCGGGTGCGGTGCGCAGCACCTGGGCCGGCACGTCGAAGACGGCGTCGCGGCCGCCCTCGCGGGCGAGGCGGACGATCATCTGGCCGGCCTGCACGACCTCGCCGGGCTCGGCGCCGATGTCGGTCACGACCCCTTCGGCGTCGGCATGGAGCTCGGTGAAGGCGACCTGGTCCAGGGCGAAGCGCCGCTGGGCCTCGGCTGCCTCGACCTGCGAGCGGGCGGTCTGGTAGCCCTGCCGCGCATCGTCGTAAACGGCGCGCGCGGCGAAGCCACGATCCATCAGGTGCTGCTGGCGCTGGAAATGGTTGCGGGCCTGGGTGAGCTGGCCCTCGGCGGCGACGAGATTGGCCTCGGCGGCGCGCAGCGCGTTCTCCTCGTTGCGGGCGTCGAGCCGGGCCACGACCTGCCCGGGCCCGACGGTATCGCCCCGCTCGACCAACCGGTCGACCATGCGCCCGCCGATGCGAAAGGCGAGCGCCGCCGCGTCGGTGGCCTCGATGGTGCCTGTGAGCACCACGGCACCCGACGCCTCGCGCTGCTCGACGGTCTCGGTGCGGACCGGGCGGAGCACGGGCTCGACCGCCTCGGGCTCGCTGTCGCAGGCGGCGAGCCCGAGCACGAGGATGGCGACCAGCGGCCAGCACCGGGTGGCGCCCGGCTGGCTTAGATGGCCGGCGAACCGACAAAATATTGGCATGCCATGCCTCGTGGGGAGCTCGGGGATCGAAACGATTGGCGACGCCCCGTCCCCGGGTGATGGCCGGGAACGGGGTGCGCTGGCTGGTCGGGGTCGTGTCAGGTGGCGGCGGGCGTCGCGTCCTGGATGGCGACCTGCGCCTCCTGCAGGGCCGCCCTGAGCTGGGCCTCCTTGGCGTCGTCAAAGGAGCTGCGCAGGATCCTGCCGCCGCTGCCCTTGAGCTCGGCCATGACCTTGTCGGTGGTCATCTTGCGGATCAGCAGGAAGAGGGCCGCATTGCCGGAGTGCAGCGTCTGCGCCGCATCCTTCATGAACTGGTCGTTGATGCCGAAATCGGCGAGCTTGCCACTGAGTGCTCCGCCCGCGGCACCGATGGCGGCACCGGCGAGCGGCATCATGAAGAGGAGGCCGATGAGCGAGCCCCAGAGCACGCCACCGAGCGCACCGGACTTCACCGGGCTGATGAGCTGCTTCAGCTTGATCGTCCCGTCGTCCTTCTTGATGGCGACAACGGCATCGCCGAGCTCGATCAGGTACTCCTTCTGCAGGCCGAGCAGCTTGCGCCGCACCTCCTCCGCCCGCTCCTCGGTCGGGTATTCGATGACCAGAAGGTCCGCCATGATGTTTTTCCCTCAGTCAGAAGTTTCGGGTGTGCTGATAGCATCGGATGGTGGCGCCCGCGAGGGGGTGTCTTGCCACCTCAAGCATAGGGAGCGAAGGCCGCCTCGAGCGCTTCGCGGCCGGATCCGGCACGGAGTGCCAGGCTGAGGAGGATGCGGGCCTTCAGGCCGGAGAGATAGCCGGCGGTCAGGAGGCCGCGGTCGATGAGGTCGATCTCTGCACCCGGATAGCCGTAGGTCTCGGTGAAGACCGGGCCGGTCATGACGCGGGACGCGAGGACGACGGGCATGGCCTTAGCCAGCTTGCCGAGCACGGGTGCCGCATCGGCGTGGACGTGGCCGGCCCCCATGCCCTCGATCACCACGCCTGCATAGCCGAGGCCGTCGAGGGCTTCGAGGAGCCGCGTGTCGGTGCCCATCGGGCACTTGACGAGGGCCACCGGCGGCAGCGGCCCGGTGTTGGTCGGCAGGTGGGGATTGCGCTTCAGGTGGACGTAGAAGGCCGGGCGGCCCTCGATCATCGTGCCGAGCGGGCCGACCAGGGGCGAGAGGAAGGCCGAAGGCAGGGCGGTGTGCGATTTCTGCACGAAGCGGGCGGCGTGGATGTCGTAGTTGAGCACGGCGAGCGTCCCGAGGCCTCTGGCCTCGGGCGAGGCCGCGACGCGGACGGCGGAGAGCAGGTTGGCGGGCCCATCGGCACCCGGCGCGTCGGCGCCGCGCATCGCACCGGTGACCACCACCGGCTGATCGCCCTCGACCAGGAGATCGAGAATGAAGGCGGATTCCTCGATCGTGTCGGTGCCCTGGATGACCACGGCACCGTCGATGCCGCCGGCGAAGGCGGCATTGATCTCGGCGGCCACGGCGACGAGGATTTCCGGGGTCAAGGACGGGCTCGGCAGGCGGAAGGGCGAGCGCGCCTCGATCCGGGCCGCATCGGCCAAGGCCGGGACCGAGGCGACCAGCTCCTCGGCACCGAGCTTCGGCGTGATGCCGCCTGCCGCACTCGGCATCATGGTGATGGTGCCGCCGAGCGAGAGGACGAGGAGACGGGGCTTCATGCCGCCGCCTCCTTCGCCTCGTACTGCCTTGCGATCCTGATCTCCTCCTCGGCCGAGGGCTCGGGCGGGTTGACCGGAATCTCGCCGGGCCGGTAGCCGGGCAGCCGGCCGGCCGGCAGGATGGTCAGGGCGGCGAGGCCGGCCATGAGCAGGAGGCCCACCTTCAGGGCGTTGAGGCGCATCGCGGCATTGACGCGGAACGCCTCCGCCTTTTGCTCGGGCGTCGCCTCGATCCGCTCCATGATGGCGGCGAGGCGGTCGTTGCTGACGAAGTTGATGCTGTCGAGATCGAGCTGCTGCTGCAGCTCGGGGGTGATGTACGAGTTGTCGGCGAGGTCGCGCATGATGCCGGCGCTCAGCATGCCGACCATCAGGGCACCGGCGACGGCGGTGCCGACCGCCACCGAGAGATTCTGGGTGGTGCCACGCAACGAGCCCACGTCGCCGGCCAGCTCCTTGGGCGCCGCGGTCACGAGCACGTTGAAGACCAGGGTGACGAGAGCACCCTGGCCGATGCCGAAGGCGATGAGGCCGAAGAGCACCGGAAAGGCGCTCCAGTCGTTCTTGACGACGAAGGCGAGCCAGAGGAGGGCCACGGTGCAGATGGCGAAGCCGGCCCGGCCGATCTGGCGGGGTGTGAAGCGGCCGTAGAGGCGGACGACCAGGATGGCGGTGAAGAAGACGGTGAGGTTGAACGGCATCATCGCGATCGCGGTCTGCAGCGGCGACTGACCCTGCACGATCTGGATGTAGAGCGGCACCGTGAAGTTGAGCATCGCCTCCATGCCGACGACGACGAACATGGTGATGACGGCGGCCCGCTCGGTGGGCGACATCACCACACGAAGGTCGAGCAAAGGCGTGCGCCCCGCGCCCGCGACCTGCCGGCAGCGGCGGATGAACACCTGCAGGAGGATGACGCCGAGGACGATCAGAACCGGTGCCGGCGACACGCCGGCCAGGTCGAAAGGTGCGTTGGGCGAAGCGAAGCCGATGCCCCACCGGTTGAGGTTGTTGAAGCCGAAGCTGATCAGTGTGACCGAGGCGGCGGCGAGCAGGACTCCCAGATAGTCGATCTGCACCTCCGGCCGGGCCTTGTCCTCCTTCAGCTTGAAGCTGAGCAGGAAGACGATGGCGGCCGTGACGATCAGGAGGCCAAAGATCGGACGCCAGCCGACGAAGGTGCCGAGCAGCCCGCCGATGGTGAAGGCGGCGACGCCGGCGCCGGCCCGGGCGGAGCCCAGGGCACCCACCGCGGTCGCCTGCTGCGTGCCCTTGTAGTGGTTGGCAATCAGCGCCACGAGGGCCGGGACGATCACCGCCGCCGAGGCGCCGATCAATCCTTGGGCAATGATCATGACGGTGGCCGTCGGGCTGAGCGTCATCACCACCTGGCCGAGCGCGAAGACGCCGACGACGATGCGAAAGACGCGGGTGGCGCCGTAGCGCTGCAGGAGCTTCGCGCCGAGCATGACGAGTCCGGCGACGGCGAGCGAGTACATGACGATGCCGGTGGCGATGGTGGTCGGCGGCACGCCGAAGCTCTCGACCATGCCGCTCAGCGCCACGGGCAGCGAGGCGACGTTGAACGACATGATCGCCTGGCCGAGGCAGATGGCGATCATCGGGACCCAGGATTCGCGTTGCTCTATGTCCACGATCGCGGTCGCGGTCGCCGTGCTCATGGTGGATTTCCCTGACCTGTTATGAGGTGATGCTCAGCTCTCGGGGCGCGAGGCGAAGAGGTTGAGGCCCATGCGCTCGGAGAGATACTTGGTGACCCTTTGGCCCTTGACGCTGTTGCCGGCCTCGTCGAGCGGCGGGGCGAAGGTGCCGAGCCCGGCCTTGCCGGGGGCGATGGCGACGATGCCACCGCCGACCCCGCTCTTGCCGGGCAGGCCGATCTCGTAGAGCCAGTCGCCGGAGCGCTCGTAGAGCCCGGCCGTGGCGAGGGCGGCGAGCACGCGCTTGCAGACGGTGGGGCTGATGACCTGCTCCTTCGTCACCGGATTGACACCGCCATCGGCGAGCGTCGCCCCCATGACCGCGAGGTCTTTGGCGGTGACCAGCAGCGAGCACTGCTTCGTGTAGATGTCGGTCGCCTCGATCGCGTCGGCGTACATGCGCCCGTAGCCCTCGAGCAGCTTGGCGATGCCGCGGTTCCTCTGGTTGGTCTCGGCCTCGGAGCGGTAGATCTCCTCGTCGAGCTCGAGCGGGTGGCCGGCGAAGCGGGAGAGCCCGTCCCTGACCCACCGCCATTTGGCTGCCTCGTCGGCGCCGGGCGCGAGGCTGGTGGTGGCGATGGCACCGGCATTGACCATCGGATTCATGGTGCGGTCGCCATTGAGCTCGATCGCCATGACCGAGTTGAACGGCAGGCCGGTGGCGTTGACGCCGATCTTCTCGCGCGCCAGATCGCAGCCGATCGCCTCGCTCACCAGCGCGAAGACGAAGGGCTTGGAGATGCTCTGGATGGAGAAGGCGTGATCGGCGTCGCCGATCGCGTGGACCGCGCCGTCGACGCCGGTGATGCAGACGCCGAAGAGATCGCGCGCGACGCGGGCGAGCGCCGGGATGTAGTCGGCGACCGTCCCCTCGTCGAGCCTGCGGTAACGCTCATAGGCCTCGGCCACGAGGCGTTCGACGAGCTTGGGATCAGGCAGGTGGCCGGTCGAGACGGCCTTGGCCGCCGTGACCTCGTCGACACCCACAGGCTCGAACATGACGCTCCCCCTGGCTAGTCAGCGTTCTTTTTCTGTACGACGAGCTGCCAGGGGTGGATCATGCGTCGTTCGGCATTCATTGGTCACCGCCCCATAACTTGCTTCAAGTGAGGGCCGTGCTACGCGGAAATCAAGTGAAAGCTAGATAACTGCGGGACAAGCCCGCGGGCGCCTGGTGCTGCCGATGGAGCGCCCGCGAGCCACGTCAGGAGGCTTTCGGCGTGTCGACCTTGGGCGCGTCGGCCGGTCGCGGGGCATAAGGTGACGTCGCCGGCCCGTCCAGCATGGCGATCGAGCCAGTGAGTCGGCCGCCGCGCTCGACCTCGAGCTCGCCGTAGCGGATGGCACCGTCGACCCGGCCGGTGCCGCGCACCAGGAGACGGCCGCTGACGGTGAGCTCACCCTCGTAGACGCCGCTGATCACCGCGTCCTCGACGGACGCCTTGCCGTTGGTGAAGCGGCCGCTCTCGGCGATCTCGATGGCGCGGGTGTCGTTCAGCGTGACCTGGACGTTGCCCTCGACGACGAGCAGATCGCACGAGGTGATGTCGCCGCTCAGGCTGAGGCCCTGGCCGACGATCAGCCGCTTGCCGACCGGCTCGGCCGAGGCGGTGGCGGCCCTGGCCGGCGGCGGCGACTTGGCGGCCGGCGGCGGTGCCGGTGGTGCGGGCATGGCGCCACGCGAAGGCAAGGGTGGAATCGGCTCGTCGTCTTTCTTGCGGAACATGGGAAATTGTCTCCCGGAGGCTGGTGATGCCGGCTGTGCGCCGCTCTTGTATCAACTGGCGGCCCGGATACCAACAGCCGTGTGGCAGTTCGGCCACTCTCCCGCTCATCTGGCGGGGTAGGGGCCAAGCTCCTTCGCCAGCCGCCGCGTGATGGCGAGGCCGAAAGGGGTGGGCAGCATGGCCGGGTCGCGATCGACGACCGCCTCGGGGTCGAGGCCGAGCCGCGCCGCGACCAGCCGCTTGCCGTAGCAGAGGAGCGAGCCGATCGACTGCATGACGAAGGTGATCGCCGGCAGGATCTCGCGGTAGAGCGCTTCCGCCTCGGCCTCCCTGCCCTCCTGCATCAACGCGAGGATTCGCACCTGGGTGTCGTAGCAGTCGGGGGCCGGGATCATGCCGACGCAGCCAGCGCGGATATTGTCGGTGAACTCGAGCCCGCCCCGGCCGTTGAGGACGCGATAGCGGCCTTGCGTGGCACGCACCATGGCCTCGATCTCGACCGCCGAGGTCTCGCCCTTGATGACGGTGACGTTCGAGTGCTGCCGGTTGAGGGCGGCGAGGCCGTCGGGCGAGAGACCGACGCCCAGATAGGCCGGCGCGTTCTGGATGGCGACCGGCACCGGCGAGGCATCGGCGACCCCGCCGAAGAAGCGCAGAAGCGCTGCCTCGTCGATGTCCTGGATGACCGGCGGCTGGAGGATGACCCAGCCGGCGCCGGCAGCGGCCGCCTCGCGCACGAAGGCGGCCTGCTCCTCGACCGTGCGGCCGAAGACGGTGACGGCGAGCGGCACGCGGCCGGCGGCCGCGGTCGCGGCGAGCTCCAGCACCTCCCGCCGCTCGTCCGGCGTCAGCTTGCCGACCTCGGTGGCGATGCCGAGGCAGGCGAGCCCATGGGCGCCGCCGGCGAGGCAGGCCTCGATCTGGCGCCGCATCAGCGCCTGATCGATCCGGCCCCTTGCGTCGAAGAACGCGTAGACGATGGGGTAGATACCCCCTACTTCCTCGCCAGCAGTCATTCCCTCTTCCCCCGATTCCCCGCCCTGGGCAGCCATGCCAAATCGCGCCATCGTGCCGGGTTCCTTCGCCTTTGTCGCCCTGATCGCGGCGATCTTGACCATGTCGGCGATGACGATCGACATCAACCTGCCGGCCATTCCGGCGACAGCGCTCGCTTTCGGCACATCCGAGACCCAGGCCCAACTCACCGTCTCGGTGTTCTTCCTCGGCTTCGCCGTGGGCCAGGCCTTCTTCGGGCCGCTCGCCGACCGGTTCGGCCGGCGGCCGCTCCTGATCATCGGCATCCTGGCCTACCTTCTGGCCACGCTGGTCTGCGCCCTCGCCCCCAGCATCGAGCTGCTGCTCGGTGCACGGCTGGCGCAGGGCCTCGCCGCCGCATCGGGGCCGATCCTGGGAAGGGCGGTCATTCGTGACCGATTCGAGGGGGCGGAGATGGCGCGCATCACCTCCTTCGTGATGGCGGCCTTCGTCATGGCGCCGGTCATAGCACCCTCGATCGGCGCCCTGATCCTCGCCTTCGCCTCCTGGCGCTGGATCTTCGGCTTTCTGGCCTGCTACGGCACGGTGCTGCTGATCCTGGTCGTCACCCGGCTCGACGAGAGCCTGGCGCGGAAGGACTCAAAGGCGCTTCGGCCGAGGCGCATCGTCGGTGCCTACCGGGCGGTGCTGGCGCATCCGGATTCGCGCCGCTTCGGCGCCCTTTCCGTGCTCGGCCTCGCCATGCTGATCGCCTACCTGATCAGCGCCGCACCGATCTTCATGACCATCTATGGCCTCTCGCCGTCGGCCTTCGGCATGGTCTTCGCGGCGATCGCCATCTGCTCGGCAATCGGCAGCCTCGTGAACACGCGGCTGGTGCGGCGCTATCCTCTTGATGCGATCATTCGGGTCGCCTTCCTCGGTGCCACGATCGCCATGGCGCTGGCCCTGGGCGTGGCCCAGCTCGAGCTTGGCGGGGCCTTCGGGCTGGTACCGCTCTTCGGCGTCTTCTTTCTCTGCTTCAGCGTGATCGTGCCGAACGCCACGGCCCTCGCCATGCTGCCGCATGCCACGATCGCCGGTGCCGCGACCTCGGCCCTGGGTGTAGCGCAGAGCGTCATCCCCGCGCTCATCGGCACGTTCGTGGCGGCAATCGGCGATGGCACAGCGCGACCGGCCATCCTGACCATGCTGATCCTGGCCGCGCTCGGTCTCTGGCTGGCGCGCCGACCGGCGGCTCAGGCGACCAGGGCCCCTTCGTGACGGAGCAGCCAGGCCTTGCGCTCGAGCCCGCCGCCATAGCCGACCAGCCGACCGTCGGCGCCGATCACCCGATGGCAGGGCAGGACCAGCGAAATCGGGTTCTTGCCATTGGCGGCGCCCGCGGCACGCACCGCCGTGGGCCGTCCGATCGACGCGGCGAGGCGGGCATAGGACCAGGTAGTGCCGCAGGCGATTTGCCGCAGCGCCCGCCAGACAGTGGTCTCGAAGTCGCGGCCCTCGATATGGACAGGAAGCTCGTCGAGGGCGGCGAGGTCGCCCTCGAAATAGGCGGCGATCGCTCGGGCGAAAGGCGACGGCTCGGCATCGGCCACGGGCACGATCGGGGCCTTGCCCCAGCGGGCGCCGAGTCGGTCGGCGAAGTCGAGGCGATGCAGCGCCCGGCCGTCATGGGCGATGAGAACGTCGCCGATCGGCGACGGGATGCGCTCGACGATGAGGGGACGCTCGGCCATGCGGCGATTATGGCTAAAAGGAAAGCGGCAGGCTAGAAGCCTGCGCATCAGCCATCAGGATTTGTGATGACGTGCCTCGATGCCTCCGCCAGGGGGGTCTTCATCATCGCCGCCACGCCGTTCGCCCCGGACGGACGGCTCGATCTCGCCGCAAGCGACCGCCTGATCGAGTTCTATCTCGAGAAAGGGGTGGATGGCCTGACCATCCTCGGCATGATGGGCGAGGCGCCCAAGCTGACCGACGAGGAGGCGCGGACGTTCGCGCTCCATGTGCTCGGCAGGGTCGGGGACCGTGTGCCGGTGGTGGTCGGGGCTTCCGCACCGGGCTTGGCCTCGATGCGGACACTGGGCCAAGTGGTGATGGACGCCGGGGCCGCGGGGCTCATGGTGCAGCCGCCCGCTGCCTCGGCCAAGGGTGACGACGCGGTGCTCGGCTATTGCCGGATGGTGGCGGAAACGCTGGGCGAGGCGACCCCCTGGGTGCTGCAGGATTTCCCGCTCGCGGCAGCGGTGCCGATGAGCGCTGCGTTGATCCAGCGAATCATGGCGGCCTGCCCCAACGCGGTGATGCTCAAGCACGAGGACTGGCCCGGGCTCGACAAGCTGAGCGATCTTCGCGGCGCCGAGGCGGAAGGGGCGAGGCGGGTCTCGATCCTCACCGGCAATGGCGGCATCTTCCTGCCGTTCGAGCTGGCCCGGGGTGCCGACGGGGCGATGACCGGCTTCGCCTATCCGGAGATGCTGGTCGAGGTGTGCCGGCTTTTCGCGCTGGGCCAGAGCGAGGTGATGCTCGATCTCTTCGATCGCTATCTGCCGCTGGTCCGCTACGAGCAGCAGCCGGGCATCGGCCTGCCTGCGCGCAAATACGTGCTCTGGCGGCGAGGTGCGCTCGCCTGCCCGGCGACCCGGGTGCCGGCGCCGAAGCTGACCGATGCCACCATGGCCGAGATCGACTGGCTGATGGGGCGGCTCGAGCACTCCCTGGACCATCAATGAAGGCCAAAGAAGGAAAGCGTGGCATGAAGCTCGTCTTGCAGGCGTTCGACCCGGCGGCGTTCGCGGCGTTCGGCAGCGTGATCGAGCTGCCGGCGGCGAAGGGCAGCGCCGATCTTCTGGCCCATCTGGGCAAGGGTGGATCGGGCACGGCACTTTGCGTCAAGCTGGATACGCATGCGGCGGGATCACTGCCGATGCAGGCACCCAGGATGGAGAGCCATCCCTTGACCGAGCAGCTCTTTCTGCCGATCGGACCTGCCCACTACGCCATCGGTGCCGCTTTGCCGGGGTCGGACGGTGCCCCCGATCTCGCCACGCTTCGGGGCTTCCTCGTCAACGGCAATACCGGCATCTGCTACCGGCGTGGGGTCTGGCATCTGCCGATCACCATCCTCGACCGGGCCAGCACGTTTCTCATGATGATGGCGGCGACCGGCGATCCGGCGGTCGACACTGCCTGGGCCGAGCTGGCGACGCCCCTCGACGTCACGCCAGCCTGATCATTGGTCCGGAGCGAAATGCCTGACGTAGCGGTTGATGACGGCTTGGCGCTCCCTGTCCTGGAGCTCCGCCCTGGTCAGCCAGCCGGCCCAGACGATCTCACGCCGGTCGACGGTGGGCGTTGGCATCGACGGCAGATCGAGCGCGAAGAAGATGATGCGGTGCTTTCTGTCGTGCGAGCTGAATTCGAGGGGACCGAGCTCCCTGAAGGCGTCGGCTGGAAAATCGAGCCCGACCTCCTCACGAAGCTCGCGCCTCGCAGCCTCGAGCGCGGTCTCGCCGGCGTGGATGCCGCCGCCCGGCAGGCCGAGCCCTCGCCTGTAGGATTCCTCGATACAGAGCAGGCGGTCGCCGTGACGGACGGCGACGCTCACCCCTCGGGATATGGCACGGGTGAGTCGCCAGACGATCCGGGCGAAGGGGTAGCCGCATCTGTAGACGGTGCGCCAGAAGGCGTCGGCGAGGCTCACCGGCCGGAGCCCTGGCGGTGGTGAGAATCAGTGGCAAGGCGAGGCTCGCCGGCGTGCTGGGCTGGCCGGTAGGCCATTCCAAATCTCCGCTGCTGCATAACTTCTGGCTCGAGCGCCATGACGTGGACGGGGTCTACGTGCCGTTGCCGGTGGCACCGGCCGACCTCGCATCCGTGGTGCGCGCTCTGCCGAGGATGGGTTTTCTCGGCTGCAATGTCACCCTGCCGCACAAGGCGGCGATGGTCGGTCTGGTCGACGCGCTGGACCCACTGGCAGCCGCGATCGGCGCCGTCAACACCGTGCTGATCGACGAGGCCGGCCGGACGACCGGCTGCAACACCGACGGGCCAGGCTTTCTCGCCCATCTCGATGCCTCCGTGCCGGGTTGGCGCACCTCCGTGCGCCGGGTGGTGCTGGTCGGCGCCGGCGGTGCCGCCCGGGCGCTCGCCTTCACCCTCCTCGCGGCCGGGATCGGCGAGCTCGCCATCATCAACCGGACGGCGGAGCGGGCGGCGGCCCTCGTGGCGCATCTGGGCAAGAGCTCGGGCGCGCATGTCACGGCCCCACCCTGGGCGGAGCGGCACCGGTCGCTCGAGGGCTGCGATCTCCTCGTCAACACGACCAGCCAGGGCATGGTCGGCGAGCCGGCTCTGGATCTCGCCCTGGATGCCCTGCCGGCCGGGGCAATCGTCGCCGATATCGTCTACACGCCACTGCTCACCCCGCTCCTCGCTTCGGCCGAGCGCCGTGGCCATCGCACGGTGGACGGGCTCGGCATGCTCCTGCAGCAGGCGGTCCTCGGCTTCGCCCATTGGGGCGGTTGCCGGCCCGATGTGGACGATGCGACCCGCCGGCTGATGCTGGCGCCTCACCGGCCATGAGAAAGGTGCCCAAGATTCTCGGCGAGGCGGCGGTTGCCTTCGTGCGCTATGGCCGCTCGCTCCTGCTCTACCACCTCTTCTTCACGATCCTGACGGTGGTCGCCCTGGTGCCGACGACCTCCATGATGCTCACCGCCCTTTTGACCACGAGCGGCGAGCCGGCGATGACCAATGCCGAGATCCTCGACTTCGTGCTCTCGCCCTGGGGCCTGCTCTGGGCGCTCGCCGCCGCCACGGCGACGGTGACCCTGATCACGCTCGACGAGGCGGGGATGATGGTGATCGCGGCGGCCGCACCGCGCGGGCGCTATCGGGCGGCGACCGCGGCACTCTGGCATGTCGTGCGCCTGGCCCCCCGATTGCTCGGCCTGACATTCGTTCGAGTGGTAGTCCAGGCAGCCGTGAGCCTGCCCTTCGTCCTGGGCATTCTCGGGCTCTTCGCCTGGCGGCTCGGCGATTTCGACATCTATTTCCTCTGGACCGTCCGGCCGCCGGTGATCTGGCCCTTTCTCGCCATGGCGGCACCGCTGGCGGCCGGACTGATTTTGGCCAACGCGCTCGTCTACCTGCGCTGGTCCCTGGCCCCGCCGGCGGCCTTGCTGGAGAATCTGGGTGCTTTCGCCGCCCTTCGCCGGAGCGCGGCGCTCACCCGGGACCAATTGGCCCGGACGACCCTCACCGTCATGCCGGTGACGGCGACCGCCCTGCTCCTGCCGCTGCTCTCGGCGTTCCTCGTCGACCGGACGGCGGCCCTCCTCCTCGGCAACCTGCCGCACCGCATGGCGCTGGTCGTTCCGGCGACGCTCTTCGTCATCGCGCTCGCGATCATCGGCGCCATCGCCGCCACATATCTCGGCATTGCCGCCAACGCGCTGGTTCTGCAGGCCCTGCACCGCCGGCTCACCGGCACCGGCCGGCCAGCGCTGACGGAGGTGCCGCAAGGCGGCGGGCGGCTCGCCTTGTGGGCGGTCGAGCTGGCCCTGCTCGCCTTCGTCTTCATCCAGGCGGGGATCGTGCTGGCCGGCTTCGATCTCACCGACGACGTGCGCATCGCAGCACACCGCGGCAGCTCGCAGGCGGCGCCCGAGAACACCCTGCCGGCGATTCGGCAGGCCATCGACGACGGCGCCGACTACGTCGAGATCGACGTGCAGGAGACCATCGACGGCGTGCCCGTTCTGCTGCACGATCGCGATCTCCGCCGGGTGGCCAGCCTCGACCGGCGCATCTGGGACGTGCCGGCGGCGGAGCTCAGCGCCATCGACGTCGGCGGCTGGTTCGATGCGAGCTTCATCGGCGTGGCCGCACCGACCCTGGATGCGGCGGTCGATGCGGTCGACGGCGAGGCCAAGCTCTATATCGAGATCAAGACGGCGCCGCAGATGCCGGATCTCGTGGCCAATGTGGTGGAGCGTCTGCAGGCCACGGATGCCGTCGAGGGGACCATCGTCTCCTCGTTCAGCCGGAATGTCCTGGACCAGGTGGGCGTGCTCGAGCCGCGTCTCAGGCGGGCGCTGCTCGTCTATTCGACGATCGGCGAGCCGGATCGGCGAGAATACGACATCCTCTCGATCCGGGCCAGCGCCATCACGCCCGAGCAGGTGGTGCGGGCGCATCGGCTCGGCTACGAGATCCATGCCTGGACGGTCAACGACCGGCGGGAGATGTCGCGGCTGATCGACATGGGCGTGGATGCGATCATCACCGACGTGCCGGGCGAGCTCAGGGACCTTCTGGCCGAACGGGCGGCGCTGCGCCCCGACGAGCGGCTGGTGGTCAAGCTGCGCAGTTGGCTGCGCTTTTGACGCTCATGGGCTGCGTGCGTCGCGTTCGCGATAGGCGACATAGGTGATCGAGGCGAGAATCACGCAGCCGCCGATGATCGTCATGGGGTCGGGCTTCTCGCCGAAGAAGACGAAGCCGATGACCGAGGCCCAGAGCAGCTTGGTGAAGTCGAAGGGCAGGACCACGGTGGCGTCGGCCTCGTGGAAGGCCTGGGCGATCGACCACTGGGTCAGGCTGCCGAACATGCCCATGGCGACCATCATCAGCCAGCCGATGGCCGAGGGCCCTGTCCAGAAGAGAAAGGCGGCGGCACCCGTGATCGGCGTCAGGAAGAACCCGGCATAGGTCGTGATCGCGAGGCTGGTCTCGGTGCGCGCCAGGATCTTGATGATGACCAAGGCTCCGGACCAGACGGTCGACGAGAGGACGATCAAAAGCACGCCGATGCCGACGTCCGCGAAGCCAGGGCGGATGATGATCAGGGCCCCGGCGAAGCCGGTAAGCAGGCCGGCCCAGCGCCGCCACCCAGGCCGCTCGCCGAGGAACGGGATGGCGAGCAGGGAGGCGAAGAGCGGGGCGGTGAAGGAGAGGGCTGCCACCGTGGCGAGCGGCGTCACCGTCACGGCGTAGAAGAAGGACAGCATGGCGATGGCGTTGAGCAGGCCGCGCAGCGCGTGGAGCGGCAGCCGCTTGGTGCGCAGTGTCACCCGCACGCCGCCCCTGATGACCATGGGGGCCAGCGTCATGAGGCCGAACAGGTTGCGGAAGAAGGCGATCTCGAAGGCGTGGATGTCGGTCGACGCCTCGCGCACGATGCCGTTCATCGAGGACGAGCCGAAGGCTGAGATGCACATCCAGAGGATGCCGACGCCCGGCCGCGCCTTGGCAGGCGAAGCGGCCGGGCGGGCTGCCGCCATCAGAATCCGACCCGGTCTCCGCCCTTGAGCGACAGGATGGCGCGCGCCTCGTCGGGGCTCGCGATCTCGCGGCCGAGACCCTCGATGATCTGGCGCGCCCTGGTGACCTGGGCGGCGTTGCTCTCGGCGAAGCGGCCCTTGCCGAGCCAGAGCGAATCCTCGAGGCCGACCCGGACATTGCCACCCATGGCGGCGGCCATGGCGGCGATCGGGAGCTGGTTGCGGCCGGCGCCGAGGACCGACCAGCGATAATTCTGGCCGAAGAGGCGGTCGGCGGTGCGCTTCATGTGCTGGACGTCCTCGGGATGCGGGCCGATGCCGCCCAGGATGCCGAAGACCGACTGGACGAAGAGGGGCGGCTTGACCAGGCCCCGGTCGAGGAAGTGGGCCAGGCTGTAGAGGTGGCTGATGTCGTAGCACTCGAACTCGAAGCGGGTGTCGTTCTCGGCGCAGGTGGTCAGGATATACTCGATATCCGCATAGGTGTTCTTGAAGACGATGTTGCGGCTGTTCTCGAGATGCTGGCGCTCCCAGTCGTGCTTGAAGTCCTTGAAGCGGTCGAGCATCGGGTAGAGGCCGAAATTCATCGAGCCCATGTTCAGGGACGCCACCTCGGGAGCGTACGTGGCGGCGGGCCGCACGCGCTCCTCGATGGTCATGCCGGGGGCGCCACCGGTGGTCAGGTTCACCACGCAGCCGCTGCGCTGCTTGATCACGTCGAGGAAGGGTTTGAACGCCTCGGGCCGCTGGTCGGGCCGGCCGGTCTTCGGATCCCGGGCGTGAAGGTGGACGATGGCCGCCCCGGCCTCGGCGGCGCCGATCGCGGCATCGGCGATCTCCTCCGCCGTCACCGGCAGATGCGGCGACATCGAGGGCGTGTGGATGGCACCCGTCACGGCGCAGGTGATGATGACCTTCTGGGACTCAGCCATGTCAGTCTCCGATATCCTTCGCGGCTTCACGCTTGTGGACGGCGAGCGCCATCAGCCGGCGATCGCGCCAGCGCTGGCGGTCGGCGAGGCTCGCTTCCGGCACCTTCGCCCGGCGCTCGGCGGCGATGCGCTCCAGCACCGGGCCGGTCCAGTCGGCGCGATGCAGCATGCTCGGCTGCAGGCGCTCGTAGATCTGCTGGTAGCGCCGGCAGTAGTCGGCGACGCCGCCGGGTGCGTTGAGGTCGATGGTCTCGAACGGCCCCATGAAGGACCAGCGCAGCGCCAGTCCGTCCTTGAGGCCGCGATCGACGTCCTCGGCCGAGCAGTAGCCCTCGTCGACCAGCCGGAACGCCTCCTCCAGGAGAGCACCCTGCAGGCGGTTCATGACGAAGCCGTCGAGCTCCTTCTTCATGACGATCGGCGCCATGCCGATCGATTCCATGACCGCGCGGGCGCGCTGCATCACCGCGTCGTCGGTCCAGGGTGCCGGCACCAGCTCGGCCGCCGGGATCACGTAGGGCGGGTTGAGCGGGTGGGCGACGAGGCAGCGATGGCGGCCCTCGAGGCTCTCGGTGAAGCGCGACGGCACAATGGCCGAGGTCGAGCTGACCAGGAGCGCCTCCGGCGGTGCCAAGCGGTCGAGCTCGGCCCAGAGCCTCTTCTTGATCTCGACGTCCTCGGGCACGCTCTCCTGGACCCACTGGACCCCCGCGAGCGCCGCCTTGAGGTCAGGGGCGGCGCTGACACGGTCCAGCACCGGCGCCGCATTCTCGAGCAGCCCGGCCTCGACGAGGTCCTCGAGGAGCGGGCCGATTCGCTCCCTTGCGGCCGCGGCCGCGCCCGGCGCCGCGTCGAACAGCCGGCACTGCCAGCCGGCGCGGGCGAAGGCGATGGCCCAGGCCCGGCCGACGAGGCCGGTGCCGACGATCGCTACAGTCTCGCTCATCGTTCTCTCCCTAGATCGCCACCACGTCGCCGCAGACCGAAAGCGCTTGGCCCGAGACGTTGCGGCCCATGGGCGAGGCCAAAAAGAGCGCCATGTCGGCGATGTCCTGCGCACTCACCATGCGGTGCAGCGCCGTCCGCGAGAGATAGGTCTCGCGCATCTCCTCGAGGGAGACGCCGGTCGCTGCTGCCCGGTCACGGATCACGCCGTCCATGCGCGGCCCCTCGACGATGCCGGGAAGGATGGCGTTGACCCGGATGCCGAAGGGCCCAAGCTCCTGGGACAGGCTCTTGGCCATGCCGACGATCGCCCATTTGGTCGCGGCATAGGGCAGCCGGTAGGCGTAGCCGAGCCGGCCGGCGACCGAGCTGATCATGATGATCGCCCCGTCCTTCGTCTCCTTGAGCAGCGGCACGGCGGCGCGGAGCGCGAAGAAATGGCCATTGAGGTTGATGTCGATCGCGGCCTGCCATGCTTCGGTGGCGATCGCCTCGACCGGGGCCGTGGGACCCGCGATCCCCGCATTGTTGACCAGGAGGTCGAGCCCGCCGAGCTTTTCCCTGACGGTCGAGAAGAGGGCCAGGGTCGCGGCCTCGCTGCCTGCGTCGGCGGCGACGGCGACGTGGTCGGGATGGGTCTTCCTGAAGTCGGCGAGGGCCTTCTCCGCCACGTCGCTCACCAGGACGCGGGCACCGTGGGCAATGAAGCCATCGGCGATGGCGCGGCCGATGCCGCCGGCGCCCGCCGTGACGCAGACCCGAAGCCCCGGCCTGATGCCCGCTATGCGCTGCTCGACGCTTGCCATTCCCGTTCCCCCTCGTCGTTCAGGATTGGTCTAGCAGCGTCGCCGGCTGGCGACGAGGGGCGCGATCACTTGCGCCACGATGAAGAGGCCGAGGGCGGCGACCACGATGCTGGGGCCGGCCGGGGTGTCGAGGCGCCAGGACAAGGCGAGGCCGAGGGTGACGGCGAGGCCGCCGAGACCGGCGGCCACGAGCGCCATGGCCTCGGGCGTCCTGGTGAGCTGGCGGGCGGTGGCCGGCGGGATGATCAGCATCGCGGTGATGAGCAGAATGCCGACGATCTTCATGGCGGCGGCGATGACCAGCGCCACGAGCAGCACCAGGACCAGCCGGAGCCGGTTGGTCGGCGTGCCCTCGGCCAGGGCCATCTCGTCATGCAGCGTGGCGAAGAGCAGGTGCGGCCAGTAGTGGCGGAGCACGGCGAGGACGGCAGCGCCGCCGATCACCGCCACGGCCACGTCCTGCCAGCGCACCGCCAGGACGTCGCCGAAGAGATAGCCCAGAAGATCGACGCGGACGGCGCCGACGAGGCCGAGCAGGACGAGGCCGATGGCGATGCCGGAATGGGCGAGGATGCCGAGCAGCGTGTCGGTGGCGAGGGTGCGCTGGTGCTGCATGGCGACGACGACAAGCGCGATCAGCGCCGAGACGACCGCCACGGCGAGCATCAGGTCGATGCCGGCAACGAGGCCGAGCGTGACGCCGAGCAGGGCACCGTGCGCCAGGGTGTCGCCGAAATAGGCCATGCGGCGCCAGACGACGAAGCAGCCCAAGGGGCCGGCGACGGCGGCGAGGGCCAGGCCGGCGAGCCAGCCGCGCAGGAGGAACTCGGGCAGCATCAGGCAGGTCCGTGCCGGGCGGTGCCGGCGACCTCGCCCGAGAGCGCGTGCTCGTGGTCGTGATGGTGGTGGTAGAGGGCGAGGGCGGCGGCGGTGCGGGGGCCGAAGAGGGCCCGGTAGGTTGGATCATCGCCCACCGCCTCGGGTGTCCCGCTGCAGCAGACGTGGCGGTTGAGACAGACGACGCGGTCGGTGGCGGCCATCACCAGATGCAGGTCGTGGCTGACCACCAGAATGCCGCAGCCCTGCTCAAGGCGGACACTGTCGATGAGCCCGAAGAAGCCTGCCTGGCCCTGGTAATCGATGCCGGCGGCCGGCTCGTCGAGGACGAGGAGGTCGGGGCGGCGGAGCAGGGCCCGGGCGAGAAGTACGCGCTGCAGCTCGCCGCCGGAGAGCGCCTGCAGGGGCCGTCGGTCGAGCCTGTCGACACCGACCCTGGCCAGGACCGCTTGCTTGGCCGAGGCGGGGTGGCGGTGCGGCAGGTCGAGGAAGCGGTCGACGTCGATCGGCAGGGTCGGATCGATGGCGAGGCGCTGCGGCATATAGGCGAAGCGCAGTCCCGGGGCCCGGGTGACGCTGCCGGAATCGGCCTTGATGATGCCGAGCACCAGCTTGACCAGGGTCGACTTGCCGGCGCCGTTCGGGCCGATCAGGCTGACGATCTCGCCGGCATGGAGGACGAGGTCGACACGTTCGAGCGCTTGGTGGTCGCCGAGCCGGACGGAAGCACCGGCCACCTCGACCAGAAGCCGGCTCATGATGCCGCGGAACCCCGGCAGATGCTGCAGCAGCCGCGCACCTCGAGGACGACGCTCTCGATGGTGAAGCCCAGACTTTTGGCCTCGTCCTCGACGGTGCGGGCGGCCGTCCTCTTGGGGATTTCGACGCTGCTGCCGCAGGTTCCGCAGATGAAGAGCTGCGCGTCGTGGGGGCAGGTGGCAGTTGAGCAGGCGACGAAGCCATTGACGCTCAGGACCTTGTGGACAAGACCCTGGTCGACCAGAAAATCGAGGCTCCGATAGACCGTGGGCGGCGCCACCCGGCCGCGCTCGGCGGCGAGCCTGCCCAGCACGTCATAGGCGCCGAGCGGCCGGTCGGCGGCCATGACGATCTGCAGCACCCGGCGGCGGAGCGGGGTCAGGCGCTCGCCGCGCTGGGCGCAGAGTCCGGCCGCCTCGTCCAGCCGACGCTCGATGGCGTGGCCGAAATGCGGTGCGTCGCACGATCGTCTGGCCGGCTGCGTTCCCAAGTCGTTTGCTCCGGGTGACCCACTTCGTTACTTTATAACATCACCTTGCCGGAGCCAAGGATGCGCCTTCTTATCCTTCTCGGGGCCGCCCTCCTCTGGGCCACCGGCCTGCCTGCCGCCGGTGCCGCACCAGTGCCGCGCGTGGTCGCGACCATCCTGCCACTCCAGTCGATTGCGGCCGCGGTGATGGTGGGGGTGGGCGAGCCGGTTCTTCTGCTCGACCCTGGCACCTCGCCGCATGCGGCGAGCCTGAGGCCGAGCCAGGCAGTGCTGCTCGAGGAGGCGGACCTGATCCTTTGGGTAGGGCCGGATCTCGAGGCGTTCATGGTGGGTCCCCTGGCGGCGCTCGGCGGCGGGGCACACAAGCTGGCGCTGGCCGGGATCGGCGGCATCGAGCGGCAGGACCTGCGCGAAGGCCCGCTCTTCGAGGGCGAAGCACACGATCACGCAGGGGGTGACCCGCATGTCTGGCTCTCGCCCGCGAATGCGAGGGTCATGGCGCGGGCGATCGCCGCGGCGCTCGGTGCCATCGATCCGGCCCACGCAGCACTCTACAACGCCAACACGGCGGCCTTCGAGACGGCGCTCGATGCGACCGAGGGCGAGGTCGAAGCCCTGCTGGCGCCGGTGCGCGGCAGGCCCTTCATCGTCTTCCACGACGCCTACCATGCGTTCGAGCACCATTTTGGCATGGAGGCCCAAGGGGCGGTCCAGCTTTCGCCGGAACGGCAGCCGGGTGCGGCCAGGATCGCCCTGATCCGCGAACGGATCGAGGCGAGCGGGGCGCTCTGCGTTTTCAGCGAGCCGCAGCTTGAGCCCCGGCTGGTGGCAACGCTGGTGGAGGGCACCAAGGCCCGAATTGGCACGCTCGATCCCCTGGGCGTGACGCTGCAGCCGGGACCGGAGGCGTATCACCGGCTGCTGCTCGATCTGGCCCGGAATCTTGCCGCGTGCCTCGTGGACTAGGGGCTCGCGAGCACGGCGACCGGCCAGTCCATGAGAAGATCGCCCAGGTCGAGCGCGTCGTCCACGTCCCTGCCGGTCAGGAGGCAGCGCCAGCTCTTTTCGGCCAGCCCGTCCGGCAGGACGAGGCACGTGCCGGTGAGCTGCGCTCCGAAGCGTGGCGCCTCGTCGGGTGGCAAGGCCGGGTCGGCGGCGAGCGGGGCGGCGATCACCAGGGCCCCGGCATCGACCGTGCGGGCGAAGGCGACGATGCGGCCGGCGGCCGGCCCCTTCGCCTTGAGCGGCAGATAGGCGCCCAGGGCATAGAGGTCAGGCCGGGCGGCACGGTCGGCGAGCAGGCGCTGTATCAAGAACTGCTTCACGCGGCCCCGGCGCCAGTCTTTGGCAAAGTCGGGCGGCGGCTCGGCCAGCATCGCCGCCATGTCCCGGAAGTCGGCGGGGTGGCGGTTGTCGGGATCGACCAGCCTGAGGTTCCAGAGCTCCGCCCCCTGGTAGATGTCCGGGACGCCGGGCATGGCGAGGCGAAGGGCCGTCTCGGCGAGGCTCCTGGCGATGCCCTCGGGCAGGAGGCGGTTCTTGAGCTCGTGGAGGGCGCGGCCGGTCTCGCCCTCGAGGCAGGAGGTGGCGAAAGCCTGCAAGGCCGTCTCGTAGGCCTCGTCGGGGGTGGTCCAGCTCGAGCGGCGCTTGGCCTCGCGGAGCGCCTTGACGAAATAGGCGTTCAGGCGTTCGGCGAAGGCCTTGCTTCCCGCTCTGTCGCCGGGTTCCAGATCGTCCGGCCAGGCGCCGACGACGGTCTGCCAGACGAGGCAGGCATCGCTCGCCGCGATGGCGTCGGGCTTGGTCTTCAGCCAGCCGGCGACGGCTGCCTGCCAGGCCGGGGCGTGGTGGCTGAGGCCGATCAGGCGGACGCGCAGGTCCTCGCCACGCTTGCTGTCGTGGGTGCTGCCGGCGAGCTGGCAAGGCGGCGGGGTGGCGGCGGCGGCCCTGTGGAAGGCTTCGGGCGCGAGCACGGGATGGTCGGGCTCGCCACCGACCTCGTTGAGCGCCACGAGGCGGATATGGCGGTAGAAGGCTGTGTCCTCCTTGGCTTTCGCCATGATCGGCCCGGTGAGCTGCTGCAGCCGTGCCGCCCAGTCGAGGGCGGCGGCGTCGGTGGTGGTGCACTCGAGGATGTGCTCGATCAAGGCGAAGGGCAGGTCATGGGCGAGGCGGGCGCGCTCTCGTGCCTCGGCCATCACCGTTGCCAGCCGCTCCTGGTCGGCTGCATCGGGCGGGTTGCCGTCGAGATAGGTTCGGTAGACGGGGAAGGCCATGATCACGGCCGCCAGGGCACGGGTCAGGCTGGCCCGACCGGTGTCGCGGAACTGAGGGTCGGTGGCGGCGATGCGCAGGGCCGAGGCGACCAACCCTTCGAGCTCGCCGGCGAAGCTCATCTCCAGCACCAGCGCCTTGCACTGGCGGAGGATAGCGGCGAAGTCGACCTCGCCGTCCGCGACCTCACGCCAAAGCGCATCGAGCGCATCCATGCCCTCGCTTGCCACGAAGAGCCGGCCGAGCCGGTCCGACGCCTCGTAGCCGGTGGTGCCGGCGACGGGCCAGTCGGGGCGGAGGCTTTCATCGCCTTCGAGGATCTTCTCGACCCAGACCGGCGGCGGCTCGCCACCCGTCGCCTCCCGCAACGCGGCATCGAGCCGGTGCAGATAGGTGGTTGGATCGCGCAGGCCGTCGATATGGTCGAGCCGGACACCCTGCACCTCACCTTCGGCGACGAGCTGCAGGAGGAGGCGGTGGGCGTCGGCGAAGACAGGATCCACCTCGACCCGGACACCCACCAGCCCGTCGATGTCGAAGAAGCGGCGGTAGTTCAGCGCCTCGCCGCCGAGCCGCCAGTAGGCGAGCCGGTAGGGCTGGCGCTCCAGGAGTTCGTGCAGCTCGGCAGGGTTTGTCGGGACGGCGTCGGCCCGGAGCGGGAAGCGCTGGTCGTGGTAGCGAAGCTCGAAGCCTTCGGCGGCGGCCTCGACCCGAAGCTCGCCCGAGGCGAGCACATCGCCATAAGGGGCACCCAGGACCGGCAGGAGGAGCCGGCCGGGGGTGGCACCGGCGGTGGCTTCCCAATCGATGTCGAAATGCCCGGCATATCGGCTGTCGCGGCCGTTGCGCAGCACGTCCCACCACCAGGCATTGTCGGCGCCGACGCCCATGTGGTTGGGGACGTGGTCGAGGATGATGCCGAGCCCGGCCGCCCTCGCCTGCGCCGCGAGTGCGCGAAAGCCGGCCTCGCCGCCGAGCGCCGGCTCGATCGCGTTCGGATCGATCACGTCGTAGCCGTGGGTCGAGCCGGCGCCTGCCCGCCAGATGGGCGAGAGGTAGAGATGGCTGATGCCGAGATGGGCGATATACGGAATGGCGGCCGCGACCGTGGCGAAATCGACGCCGCCACGGAGCTGGATGCGGTAGGTGGCGCGGAGGGATTCAGCCACGCGGACGCTCCTGGGCTAGGGCGTGGATCAGATTCTGCGCGAGGCCGCTGTCGAGCAGGCCGGCGATGTCGTGGATGGTGCGGCGGCGCCAGTTGGGGTGCTCGTCGGTGGTGGCCGGCAGGTTCGGTTGCTCGACGGCACCGTCGAGATCCTCGATCTGGGCCATGGCGATGACCGAGGGGGTGCGGGCGAGAAATTTGTGCAGCGCCAGGGCCACCGCCTCGGGCTCCTGCTCCTCGACGAGGAGGCCCTCGACCCGCAGCGCTTCGAGCAGCCGGACGCGATCGGCACGGCGCTCCTCCCGGGCCAAATCCGCCGCGATCGCGTCGAGCTGGCCCGCCCGCTCGCGCCAGTCGATGTCGCTGCCACGGAGGTAGCCCCTGATGGTGGCGAGATCGTGGGTCGAGACGGTGGCGAGCGCCTTTTCAGGATAGCTGTCGGAGGGACGGAAGAGGCCGCTCTCCCAGCGCTCGAACCAGACGACGCGGTAGGAAAGGAGCCCGGCACTGTGCATCGCCTCGCGAAAGCCCGCTGCCACGGTTCCCAGATCCTCACCGATGACGAGGCAGCCCTGGGCCCGCGAAACCTCGGCCACCGTCGCCAGCATGGCTTCCAGAGGGTAGCGCACATAGGCGCCGTCCTTGGGCGTGCCGCCGGCCGGAATCCAAAAAAGCCGCATCAACCCCATGGCATGGTCGATGCGCACGGCGCCCGCATGCCGCATCGCCGCCTCGAGGATGGCGCGCAGAGGGGCCATGCCGCGACGTCGCAGGGCGACCGGCGAGAGGGGGGCGACGTTCCAGTTCTGGCCCTTGGGGCTGAACCCGTCCGGCGGGGCGCCAATGGTGGCCCCTGCGATGACCGCCTCGGGATCGGCCCAGACGTCGGCACCGTCCGGCACCACGCCGACCGCGATGTCGGCATAGAGGCCGATGCGCATACCGGCATCCATCAGCGCCTGCTGGGTCCTCGTGAGCTGGCGCTCGGCCAGCCACTGGAGGAAGGCGGAGCGCTCGACCAGGGAGCCGTGCTCGGCGGCGAAGGCGGCGATGCCGGGTGCGTCGGGGCGGCGGAGCTCGGCCGGCCAGTCGGGCCAGGCGAGCGGCCGGCCGGACTGGGCGCAAAGGGTCTGGGCGATCACCTCGAAGCGGGCGAAATTCTCGAGCGCCTCGCCCTTCGTAGCCCGCCACTCGAGGAAGTCGGCGTGGGCCGGATGGCCACGGGCAAAGCGTTCGTGCAGCGAGGCGAAGGCCTGCTCCTTGAGCGCCGCCATCGCCACGTACTCGACGAGCTCGCCGTCCGGCCGGGCCGGCAGTTGCGGCAAAGGCAGGCCGAGATCGGCGGCAGCGGCGTCGAGGGCGATGGCATAGGGATCGAGCCAGAGCCGGCTCGAGGGGGCATAGGGGCAGGCGCGCGCCGGCTGGTCGCGGAAGCGGGCATGGAGCGGGCTGAGGCCGAGGAGATCGGCGCCCTTCCTCGCGAGCCCGGCGCCGAGCCGCTCGACATCGGCGAGGTCGCCGATGCCGGCATTGCGCGGCGAGCGCAGGCTATAGGTCTGGCAGGCGACGCCCCAGAGCCGGTCGAGCCCGCGTTCCGCCGGCGTCACGCACGAGAGGGGTGAGGGAGGGACGAGCTCGACGGCATCATCGGGGGGCCCCATGGCGGCGAGCAGGGCCGCCTTGGTCTCCGGCGGCGTGACGTGCCAGGTGCCGGCGAGATCGTAGTAGCCCGGCTCGATGCCGGCTGCCGCGGCGAGGACGTCGAGATTGCCGCTCATGCAGGGCCGCCGAGGCTGGCAACGACCGACCATGCCGGCCGGCGATCGGCCAAGGGATCGGTCCCCGGGCTGGCATGGAGACATCGGCCGGGGGCCGGGGGAAAACCACCGGTCGGCTCGGCGCCGAGATTGGCCTGCAGGGTGAGCTCAGGGCCGCCGCCGAGCTGCCAGGTAAGCGTGAAGCCGCGGCTGCCGTGACGGAGGGCGGTGCCGCCCGCAGGCGTGCCGGCGAGGCGGGGCATGATGTGCTCGTAGCGAAGGGCCAGGAGCGAGCGGACGAGGCGACGCCGTTCGACGTGGCTCGCCTCGTTCAGCTCGGACCAGTCGAGGCAACTGGCGGCGAAGGTGGCGGGATCGAGCGGGTCCGGGATGGTCGCCCGCACGGTCGGATCGGCGAAGGCGGCGAACTTGCCGAACTCGCTCCGCCGGCCTTCGCGCACGGCGTCAGCCAGTTGCCCCTCGAAGTCGCAGAAGAAGAGGAAGGGTGTGGTGGCCCCCCATTCCTCACCCATGAAGAGCAGCGGGATGTGGGGGCTCAGCAGCAGGATCGTCTGCAGGGCGGTCACCGCTTCGGGTGGCGCCAGGCGGGTCAGTCGCTCGCCGAAGGCGCGGTTGCCGATCTGGTCGTGGTTCTGGAGGAAGTCGACGAAGGCGGTGGGGGCCAGATGGGCGCTCGGCTCGCCGCGCGGCGAGCCATGTCGATGCGGCGAGGGCTCGCCCTGGTAGACGAAGCCGCCCTCGAGGCTGCGCAGCAGGAGGCCGACCGGGTCCTGCGCGTAGTCCAGGTAGTAGCCGTCCGCCTCGCCCGTCGCGATCACGTGGGCGACGTGGTGCCAGTCGTCGTTCCACTGGGCGTCGTAGGGCCCGCCGGCCCCGGTGCCGCCAAGCCAGGAAGCGATGTTGTCCTCGTTCTCGAGCACCAGATGCACCTGCCGCTCGCCGGCGAGGCGCTGGCGCACCGCTTGGGCGAGCTCCGCCAGGAGATGCGCCTCGCCTTGGTCGACGATGGCGTGCACGGCGTCGAGCCTGAGGCCGTCGATGCCGTAGGTCTCGAGCCAGAAGACCGCGTTCTCGATGAAGAACGAGCGGACCGCCGGCTCGCGGAAATCGATCGCCGCCCCCCAGGGGGTGGCGACATCGTCGCGAAAGAAGCGGCTGGCGTAGAGGCTCAGATAGTTCCCGTCTGGGCCGAAGTGGTTGTAGACGACATCGAGGAAGACCATCAGGCCGAGACCGTGCGCGGCGGCGACGAAGGTGGCGAGGTCCTCCGGCGTGCCGTAGCTCTCGTGCACGGCGTAGGGCAGGACGCCGTCATAGCCCCAGCCATGCCTGCCGGCGAAGGCGGCGAGCGGCATCAGCTCGACCGCGGTGATGCCGAGCTCGGCCAGCATCGGCAGCTTTGCCGCCGCCGCAGCCAGCGTGCCCGCCTCGGTAAAGGTGCCGACATGCAGCTCGTAGAGCACCGCCTCGTGCCACGGCCGGCCGCGCCACCCGGCATCGGGCGCTATCGGGGCCGGCACGCGGGATGGACCGTGCACGCCGCCCTTCTGGGCGCG
This sequence comes from uncultured Geminicoccaceae bacterium, assembly GCA_964393275.1. Lineage (GTDB taxonomy): Bacteria > Pseudomonadota > Alphaproteobacteria > Geminicoccales > Geminicoccaceae > SLRI01. The sequence continues at coordinate 76,876 of CAYMTA010000005.1, forward strand.
CGACGCAGGATCTGGCACGATTTGGCCGTCCGGCAGGCGGAAGGCGTAGGTGGCGCCGGGCAGGAGGCTGGTATCGGCGGTGAACCAGCCGTCGCCCGTCGGCCGCATCGCCACGTCGCCGTCGCCGGCGACCAGGGTGACGGCATCGACATCGGGTGCCCAGAAATCGAAGCGGGTGCCGTTCGAGATCGCTTTCGGACCAAAGTGCATCGAGCAGCTCTCCATTGCAGCGCCAGAAGATGGCGCCTGAGGGGATCAATGTCACCACCCGCCCCGGCAACGTCATCCTGCGACGTCGCGCCGCTCGCGATGGTGGTGGTCCCGCCCACATCCGGCGGGATGGAGCCAAACAACATTCCCTAGCGCGACCGGCTCCCCCTCGACAGGTGACCGGCGCCGGCAGCGCATGGATTGGCTCCTGTCGGGGCGGGCCAATGGTGCCAGCGGCATCCATCGCCGAGCCCGGGGCGGAACCCCGGGCGGCGTTGGCGATTGGCTCCGCGTCGGGACGTCCCGGCGACTCTTGGGCTCGGCATCGCGACGGAATGCCTGTCGATAAAAGGCTCTGAATGGACCTGTTGCGTATTCTTCTCGCGATCCTGCTGCCGCCGCTCGGTGTCTTCCTGCAGGTGGGCATCGGCGCGCAGTTCTGGATCAACATCCTCCTGACCCTCCTGGGCTACATTCCAGGCATCGTGCACGCCGTCTGGGTCATCGCGCGACGATGAGCGCGCGAACGATGGACCGGATGGGCGAGAAGGCGGGTCGGCCGGCCGACGTGCAGCGGCTGCGCACGCTTGCCTACTGGCTGGACGACCGGTTCCGCGTGCCCATCCTCGGCTGGCGGGTCGGCCTCGACGGGCTCATCGGCCTCGTGCCCGGCATCGGGGACGCGGTGACCACCGTGGCGGCGCTCTGGATCCTCAAGGAGGCGCATCGACTCGGCGCGCCGCGCCGGACGCTCGGCCGGATGGCGGTCAATATCGGCGTCGATGCCGTGCTCGGCGCGGTGCCGCTGGTCGGTGACGCCTTCGATCTGGCGCACAAGTGCAACCGGCGCAACCTGCACTTGCTGCTCGACCATCTCGAGCCTGGCGTGCGCCGCCGCAAGCAGGGCGGGCCATTCAGCGGCGATCGAGAAAGCGGCTGAGAACCAGGCCGATGCCGAAGGCAGCCAGGAGGCTGGTGACGGGATGCTCGCGCACCCGCCGCTCGACCGCGGCGAGCGCGTCCTGGCCGCGCGGATGCAGGTCACCGGCGAGCCGCTCGAGCTCGTCGTGCAACTCGTCGAGCTTGGCGTCGGCGGCTGCCCGGGCCTCGGCGATACCGCGCTTGCCGAACCCGGCGATCGTGCTCTTGAGCCCGACGATCTCCTCGCGCAGGCGATCGAGGTCGACCTTGAGCGTGCTCGACTCCCGGTCGTCTTGCTTCGCCTCGTCGGCGTCGGCGCGGGCGGCCATGGGCATTCTCCTCGGCTGTGACCGCCCGATCTGACCATCAGGCGGCGGCGGACGCAAAGGCTTTCACGTGCGGCAGTCTGGCCCAAGGGCGAAGTGCGCGTCGATCGGCCACGTCGACCGCCCGTCCCGCCGAACGCTGTCATAAACGGCCCGGCGGCCGTGCGCGGCGCCTTCCTCTTGGTCGCGTGGCGCGCAAGCGACTGCGGCCGGGCGACGATCGTGGTAGGTTGCCGGCGAGGCAACAGCGTCGAGATGGGAGAGCGATGAGCGAGCGGCGGGGTTCGGCCGAGGGGAGCGAGCTCGGCGAGGCGTTGCCAGCCGGCGTGACACCGGCGGACGTGCGGGCACAGCTCAAGCGCATCCTCGCCAGCCCCGCGTTCGACGCCTCGGAGCGCAACCGCCGCTTTCTCGAGCATGTTGTCGAGGAAACCCTTGCCGGCCGCGGTGAGCGGATCAAGGCCTATTGCATAGCACTAGCGGTATTCGGTCGCGACGAGAGCTTCGATGCGCAGGCCGATCCCATCGTCCGCATCGAGGCGAGCCGCCTCAGGCGTAGCCTCGAGCGGTACTACCTCCTTGCCGGCCCGGACGATCCGATACGCATCGCCATCCCCAAGGGCGGCTACATGGCGTGCTTCTCCGCTACCGGGACGGATGACGCCACCATGGTGGCCACGGCACCGGTCGATGACCCGGCGCCGCCCCGGGTCCGGACAGGCCGGCTCCTTGCGGCCCTGGCGATCGGGCTCCTGCTGGTCGGGATCGGACTGGCCGGCGGATGGGCGCTCAGGGCCTATTGGCCAAGGCCGACGACCATCGTCGGCCACGCCGCGGCGCATGGCCCGGTCGTTCTGGTGGTGCCGTTCGAGGACGATGGCAGCCCTGCGCCAAACGCCATGCTGGTGAAGGGCTTCAGCCGCGAGGTGGTGGCCGGGCTGACCCGCTTCGGCGGGCTCACCGTGTTCGACGCGGAGGCGGCCGGACGTGCCCTGGGCGAGACCGACGAGCAACGTCTGGCGGCGCGGGTGGGCGCCGAGCTCATCCTGAGTGGGGGGGTGAGCGTCTCGGCCGATCGCTTCGCCGTGACCGCCTCGCTCATCGACAGCGCCAGCGGCCGCCAGGTCTGGTCCGGGCGGTTCGACGGCGGCGCCACCGCCGCCTCGATCATCGCCGTGCGCGACCGGCTGGCGGATCGCGTGGTCGAGGAGATCGCCCAGCCCTATGGCATCCTCTTCAGCACGCAGGTGCGCGAGCAGGAGGGCAAGGCGCCCACGGACCTCACATCCTATGAATGCGTGCTGCGCTTTCACCAGTACTGGCGCGAGCCGAATGCCGACGGCCATGGTCCGGTGCGCCAATGCCTCGAGCGCGCGGTCCTGGCCGATCCGGACTACCCCCAGGCACAGGCTGCGCTGGCGCTGGTCCTGGCCGACGGCTACCGCCTCGGCTTCGATCCGGCCGGCGAAGAGACGCTGCCCCGGGCGCTGGCGCTGGCCCGTCGGGCCGTCGAACTGGCGCCGGCCGACAGCCAGGGCTACGAGGCGCTGCAGCTCGTCTATTGGCTGATGAACGATGTCGAGCGCAGCCTCGCCGCCGGCGAGCGCGGCCTCGACCTCAACCCCAACGACACCGAGCTTCTGGCCGAGCTCGGCCGGCGCTACTGCCTGCGGGGCATGTTCGACATCGGCGTGCCGATGATCGACGAGGCCTTCGAGCGCAACCCGATCCTGCCGGGACAATACCGGCTCGGACTCTTTCTCGCCCGCTACGCGGCGGACGACTACGCGGCCGCCCTGATCGAGGCCAAGAGGATCGGCATCCCGGACACCGTCTTCGGCCACATCGCGCTGGCCATGGCCCATGCGAAGCTCGGGCAGGCCGACGAAGCCAGGGCCGCGGTGGATCGGATTCTCGCCATCGACCCGGCCTACGGCGATCATGTTCGCCAGGACCTCGCCAAGCGGAACGTCGCGCCGGAGCTGATCGAGGCAGTGGCCGGCGGGCTGCGCCTGGCGGGGCTCGAGGTCGCCGAGGCGCCACGCGCCTCGAGCTATTGGCCGGCGGCGCCATTGCGCCAGTAGCTTACAGCAACGTACTTCGCTCGCTGGCCGGCCGGCGGATCAATACCGGCTCTCCGACGCCCACGCTCTCCACGGAGCTGCCACGGTGAACCGATTCTCCGCCACAACCATCGCGGCGCTGGGACTGGCAGCATGCTGGGGCGTGTCGCCGGCTTCGGCCCAGGAGACGACCGAGGCGGTGCCGGCGGAGGGGGGCTGGTCCTTCGCGCTGACGCCTTACGCCTGGTTCATCGCGATAAAGGGCGACGTGGCGACGTTCAAGGGTGCCCCGCCCATCAACGTCGATGCGGATTTCAGCGACATCATCGACCAGACCAACGGTGCTGTGCTGCTGGCCGGTGAGGCGCGGCGGGACCGCTTCGGCCTGCTCTTCGACATCAATTACCTCGATCTCTCCGGCAAGGGTGACACGCCCGGCCAGCTGTTCGGCGACGCCGAGATGGACAGCCGCACGCTGTTCTCCGACATCGCCGGCTTCTACGAGGTGGGCCGCGACGATCTCTTCAGCCTCGACCTCTATGCCGGTGCCCGGCTCTGGTATGTCGACACCGAGGTCAACTTGCGCGCCGGCCTGTTGCCCAACCGCACCGACCAGAACAGCGAGGCCTGGGCCGACCCGCTCGTCGGGGTGCGCGGCCAGGCACTGCTCGGCCACGGCTTTTTCCTCCAGGGCGCCGCCGATTACGGCGGGTTCCACGTCGGCTCGAAAAACACCTGGCAAGTGCTCGGAACGCTCGGCTACGACTTCAACGACCGACTCTCCGCGCGGGCCGGCTATCGCTATCTGTCCGTCGACTACGAGGACAACGGCTTCGTCTGGGATGTCGACATTCACGGGCCGATCATCGGCCTGACTTGGCGTTTTTGAGGCAGCCACAGGAAGCAGAGGAGACGCGGCTATGACCGGCAAGCACCATCTCACATTAGGCCTGGGCCTGATGCTTCTGGCCGCCAGCTCGGCGCAGGCGCAGCAGGTCACGGGCACATTGGGCTCGCCCTCGGCGACGACCACGATTCCTGGCAACCAGTTGCCGGCGCCGGCACCGCCTTTCGGCGGCGTGATCAAGGACGACGCCCTCCAATCGAAGGCCTGGTGGCCGCCCCGTGTCGTGCCACCAGAGGGCGCTCCCAACATCCTGCTCATCATGACCGACGACGCCGGGTTCGCCGTGCCGAGCACGTTCGGCGGCGTCATCCCGACGCCGACGATGGATCGCATTGCCGAGGAGGGTCTGCGCTACAATCGTGTTTTCTCCACCTCGCTCTGCTCGCCGACGCGCGCGGCCTTGATCACCGGGCGCAACCATCATTCGGTCGGCTTCGGCGTGATCGCCGAGCAGGCCACGGGCTTTCCGGGCTACGACAGCGTCATCGGCGTGGACAACGCCACGATTGGCCGCATCCTGCGCGACAACGGCTACGCGACCTCGTGGTTCGGCAAGGATCACAACACGCCGTCCTATCAGGCGAGCCAGGTCGGGCCGTTCGACCAGTGGCCGACCGGCATGGGCTTCGATTATTTCTACGGGTTCGTCGGCGGTGACGCCAACCAGTGGGGGCCGAACCTGTTCCGCAACACCACGCAGATCTACCCCTTCGAGGCCCACAAGGGCACGCTGGAGATGGACAGGAACGACTCGGCGATCTGGCCGGTGAGCGGCGAGGAGAGCTCCTGGAACCTGGTCACCGCGATGGCCGACGATGCCATCGACTGGATGACGCGGATCCACCAGACAAATCCCAGCCAGCCGATCTTCATGCACTACGTGCCGGGCGCCACCCACGCGCCGCACCACCCGACCAAGGAATGGGTGGACAAGATCCACGCCATGCATCTGTTCGACGACGGCTACGAGAAGCTGCGCGAGCGCATCTTCGCCAACCAGCAGAAGCTCGGCGTCATCCCCGAGGGTCTGGAGCTTGCGCCCTGGCCGGATGACATCCTGACGCCCTGGGACAAGCTCACGCCGGAGGCGCAGAAGCTCTACATTCGCCAGGTGGAGGTGTTCGCCGCCTACGCGGCCTACAATGATCATGAGATCGGCCGCGTGATCCAGGCCTTCGAGGACCTGGGCAAGCTCGACAACACGATCGTCATCTACCAGAACGGCGACAACGGCACGAGCGCGGAGGGCGGGCCGGAAGGCACCTTCAACGAGGTCGCCTTCTTCAACGGCGTGCGGCCGTCCGTGGAGGAGCAGACGAGGTTCTACGACGCCTGGGGCACGGAGCTCGCCTACAACCATATGTCGGCCGGCTGGTCCTGGGCCTTCGACACGCCCTTCGACTGGTTCAAGCAGAACGCCAGCCGGCTCGGCGGCACCAACCAGAACATGGTCATCTCGTGGCCGGCGCGCATCAAGGACAAGGGCGGCCTGCGCACGCAGTTCATGCACGTGATCGACTACGTGCCGACGATCCTGGAGCTGACCGGCATCGCCGCACCGCAATATGTCGACGGCATCGAGCAGAAGCCGATCGAAGGCACCAGCTTCGCCTACACCCTGGATGCGGCCAACGCCGAGGCGCCGTCACGGCACACGCGGCAGTATTTCGAGATGATGGGCCAGTGGGCGATGTACGACGAGGGCTGGCTGCTGAGCACCAAGGTCAACCGGACGCCCTGGGATGCCTACAGCCCGGCCAACCCGGATCCGCTCAACAACCAGGTGTTCCAGCTCTACAACCTGAACGAGAGCTGGAACCAGACCGATGACGTCGCGGCGGCGCATCCCGAGAAGGTTGCGGAGCTGCGGGCCAAGTTCCTCGAGGACGCGAAGAAGTACCAGGTCCTGCCGCTGGATGCCTCGGTCGGGGCAAGGGTCGCGGCGGCGCGCCCGAGCCTGACGGCGGGCCGCACGGAGCTGGTCTACACCCGACCCATGACCGGCCTGCCGCAGGGCGATGCCCCGTATCTGCTCGACACCTCCTACACGATCACGGCCGACATCACCGTCCCGGAGGGTGGTGCGGAGGGCATGATCGTGACCTCGGGCGGGCGCTTCGCGGGCTTCGGCTTCTACCTGCTCGAGGGCAAGCCGGTCTTCCTCTGGAACCTGGTGGACCTCGAGCGGCCGAGATGGGCGGCGCCGGAGGCGCTCGAGCCCGGCCGGCACGTCCTGGAGTTCGACTTCGTCTACGAGGGCCTCGGCGTCGGCACGATGGCGTACAACAACTTCACCGGCATCGGCCGGCCGGGCACGGGCACGCTGAAGGTGGACGGCAAGGTGGTCGACACGCAGAAAATGGGCAAGACGATCCCCATCATCCTGCAGTGGGACGAGAGCTTCGACATCGGCTCCGACACCATCACCGGCGTGAACGACGCCGACTACCGGCCGCCCTTCCCGCTGACCGCCGAGCTCAACAAGCTGACGATCACGATCGATCGGCCACAGTTGTCACCCAAGGACATCAAGGAGCTCGAGGAAGCCATGAAGAAGGTCGACGCCGGCCGGGAGTGAGCGGCGAGGGGGGCCGGCAACCCGGCGAGCGTTGTGGCTTGCGCTCGCCGGGGATGAATGAGCTTCAGTGGGGGAGAACGGGTCGGTGGTTTCGACGTTCCTGGCGAGATGCCTCGGACTGATCCTGGCGGCTCCGCTGCTCGCGGCGGGTGCCGTGCTGGCGGCGGAGCCGGCGGCACCGCCGGCAGCCGGCCCCAGCACGCTCGATCTCGCCAAGAAGGCCCAGAACCCGGTGGCCGACCTGATCAGCGTGCCGCTGCAGAGCAACTTCAACTTCGGCTACGGGGCGAAGGACGCGCCCGAGTCGAGCAGCACCCAGTATCTGCTCAACATCCAGCCGGTGATCCCGATCTCGCTGGGGCAGAGCGGCTTCAACCTGATCACCCGGCCGATCATTCCGGTCATCCGCCAGCCCGACCTGATCGAGGGTGGCGAGACCTGGGGCATCGCCGATATCCAGATCCAGAGCTACCTGTCGCCGGCGGGCTCGAAGGAGCTTATCTGGGGTGTCGGCGGGGTGCTGCAGCCGCCGACCGCGACCGACGGGGACAAGCTCGGCACGCAGAAATGGAGCGCCGGGCCGGCGGCGGTGGTGCTGAGCATGCCGGGCAAGTGGGTGTTCGGTGCCTTGGCCACCCAGCTCTGGTCGTTCGCCGGCAAGAGCGACCGCGAGGATGTCAGCCAGACCCTGCTGCAGCCCTTCATCAACTACAATTTCGACCATGGCTGGTACGTCTCCTCGGCCCCGATCATGACGGCGAACTGGAAGGCGGACGGCAACGACAACACCTTCACCGTGCCGATGGGCGGAGGCTTCGGCCGGCTGATCCGCATCGGCAAGCTGCCGGTCAACCTGCAGGCGCAGGCCTTCTACAACGTGGTCAAGCCCGACGACGATCCGACCGCGGACTGGACGCTTCGCCTGCAGATGCAGTTCCTGTTTCCGAAGTGAAGCGAATGGATCGGACCATCGATGGCAGAGCTCCCTTCCGGGAGCGACCAGGAAGGAGTGGAGCAGTCATGCGCGTCACCCCGTCGATCCTCGGCGCGGCAGCGCTCGCCGGCATGCTCGCCTTGTCGCCGTCGGCCCTGCGGGCGCAGGCGCTCGACGGTCCGCCGGCCAGGCCCGAGCTGAAATTCTCCACCCCAATGCCGCCCGGCGTCCTCTCGCCGGACAAGGTCGAGACACGGCTCGGCACGCTGAAGTTCCTCGATGGCTTCCCGGACGCGGCGACCGCCGAGGTGCTCTTCGACAATCTCGACTTCCAGCGGGCGGTGCAGGCCTATCTGCTGGCGCTGCCGGCGGTCAACCAGGCCGCCAACCTGAAGGCGATCGCCTCGCTCGGCCCGGTCAACGCGACCGTCCCGATCTGGGAAGAGCTGGTCGACTCCCGCACCGTCGAGCTGACCGCCAACGACAACACCCCCTACACCTGGTTCTGGATCGACCTCACCGACGGGCCGCTGGTCGTCGAGGTGCCGCCCAAGGTGCTCGGGCTGGTCGACGACATGTGGTACCGCTGGGTCGCCGATGTCGGCATCACCGGGAAGGACAAAGGCGAAGGCGGCAAGTACCTGTTCCTGCCGCCCGGCTTCGAGGGCGAGGTGCCTCCGGGCGATTTCGTCGAGGTGGTGCATGCGCCGACCTATCGCCTCTGGATCCCGTGGCGCAGCTTCCTCGAGAACGGCGACCCCAAGCCCGGTGTCGATCTGGTAAAGGCGCACACAAGGATCCATGCGCCGGGGTCGGAGCCCAAGGCGCCGACCTTCGTCGACATGTCTACCAAGCCGTTCAACATGGTCGGCCCGGCCGACTATGGGTTTTGGGGGTTGCTGAACGAGGTGGTCCAGAAGGAGCCGGCAGGCTCCCTGGACGCGGTGACGCTCGGCTTCTTCGCCGCGATCGGCATCGAGAAGGGCAAGCCCTTCGCACCCGACGACCGCATGAAGGAGATCCTGACCGAGGCGGCAGCGGTCGGCGATGCGACGGCCCGGGCGATCGCGTTCCACACGCGCGACCGCGATGCCTACTACTACGCCGACAGCAACTGGCAGCTCCCCTTCGTCGGCGGCTACAGGTTCCAGTCGTCGCCGGGGGTGCTGAACCTCGACGGCTCGACCTTCTTCTTCTTCATGGCAACCGGCGTGACGCCGGCCATGGAAGAGAAGATGGTGGGCCGCGGCTCGCAATACGCCTGGACCGCGCGGGACGCCGAGGGCAATGCGCTCGACGGCGGCAAGAGCTACCGCCTGCATCTGCCGAAGGACATCCCGGTCAAGGATTTCTGGTCGGTGATCCTCTACAGCGACCAGACGCGGTCGATGATCCAGACCGATCAGCGCTTCCCGAGCGTCAGCAGCCAGACCCAGGGCCTGCTCGTCAACGCCGACGGCTCGGTCGACGTCTGGTTTGGGCCCACCGCGCCGGCCGGCAAGGAGAGGAACTGGGTGCAGACCGTGCCCGGCCAAGCCTGGAACACGATCCTCCGGCTCTACGGCCCGCTCGAGCCCTGGTTCGACGGCTCGTGGAAGCCGGGCGAGATCGAGCCCCTGGGCTGAGCCGGGCGGGATCGGCCAGATGCGGCGACAGAACCAGAAACCGGGCTTGCCCACGCCAATGCGGGCCGCCCCAGAGGGAGGATGATCCGATGACGAACGCGACAACGGCCGCGCGGCGGCTCGCGGTGCTCGGGGGAGTGGCGCTGCTCGCCGCCTGCACCCAGAGCTCGAGCCAGATCGAGGACATGGCGATGCTGCCGAAGCCGCAGCTGATCGTGGTGCAGGATTTCGCCGTGCAGGCGGGCGAGGTGCAGCTCGATCCGGGCCTCAGCGGCACGATCGACGAGACGCTGAAGGCGAACGCGCTGCCGCCCAACACGACCGAGGAGGCCGAGGTCGGCCGCCAGGTTGCGGATGCCCTGGCCCAGAAGCTGGTGGTCGAGATCCGCGATCTCGGCTTCGAGGCCCGGCAGGGCCGCAGCCTGCCGGAAGGCGTCTCGTCGGGTCTCCTGATCACCGGCCAGTTCGTCAGCGTCGACCAGGGCAACCGGACCGAGCGGGTGACGATCGGGCTCGGTGCCGGCCGCTCGGACGTGCGCGTGCGTGCCCAGGTGTTCGAGGTGACGCCGAGCAGCCGCACGCTGGCCGACGAGATCGAGGTCGACGCCAAGAGCGGGTTGCAGCCGGGCATGGCGGAGACCATGGGTGCGGGCGCCATTGCCGGCCACTTCATCGCCTCGACCGTGGTCAGCGGCGGGCTGCAGGTCGCCGACGAGGCGCTCGGCACCTCGGTGGTCGCGGATTCCGACCGGGCGGCCAAGGGCATCGCCAAGCAGCTCGCGACGTTCTTCGGCGAGCAAGGCTGGACGAAGTAGACATGCAGGTGTGGGCCGGCACCACGCGGTGCCGGTCCGCGGATCACGGCAACTGGTAGCGACAACGAGCTGGATAGGGAGAACGGGACCATGTTCAGGATGCTCGGGCTGGGGCTCGCCGGCGCCATCGCAATCGCCGCCTCGGCGGCCTCGGCGGCCTCGGCCCAGGAAGGAATGGCGATCGCGCGGGCCTGCGGCGGCGATATCGACAGGCTCTGCGCCGGTGTGCCGCCGGGCGAAGGCCGCATCAAGGAGTGCATGAAGGCGCACATGACCGAGCTGTCGGCGCCGTGCCTCGACACGCTCCTGGGTGCGATCACCGCCGAGAAGGAGCCCGGCAAGTCCGGGTGAATGGAGGGAGTCGCCATGGCGGACGTTGTTCGGTGCCACGGATGGAGATCGACGTGGGCAGTCCTCGTGACGGCCTCGGCCGCCATGCTTCTGCCTTTGACCGGGGCGGCGGAGGAGGCGCCACCGCCCCAGCCGCGGTTTGCCTTGCCGACCACGCCCGAGCTCGAGCCTCGGGCTGTCGAGGTGCTGGATGCGATGAGCGCCGAGCTGGCGGCAGCCAGGAGCCTGAGCTTTCAGGCGGTCGCCACCTATGAGAGCCTGGCCCGGACCGGCCTGCCGCTGGCCTACACGACCCTCTCCGAGGTGACGCTGCAGCGGCCGGACGGGCTACGGGTGATCACGCCCGCCGATGGGCCGCCGTCGGAATTCTACTACGACGGCAGGACGATGACGGCCTACGCGCCCGAGGCCGATCTCGCCGCCGTCGCCGAGGCGCCAGCGACGATCGACGCCATGTTGCCGGCGCTCTACGGCTTGTCGGCGACCTATTTCCCGTTCACCGACGTGATCGTCGCCGATCCTTGGGGCGACCTGGCACCGGATCTCCGGCTCGCCTTTTATGTCGGTCAGTCGGCGGTGGTCGGCGGCGTCACGACCGACATCGTGGTGGTTGCCGACGATGACGTGCAGGCGCAGTGGTGGATCGGCGTCGAGGACCATCTGCCGCGCCGGATAGAGGCCTCGTTCTTCGACGAGCTCGGCGCCTTTCGCCACGTGGTCGAGCTCTCGGACTGGCGGCTCGACCCGGTGATCGCCCCCGGCACCTTCGCTTCCGACCGGGCGGCAAAGGCCGCGCGGATCCCGTTTGCACCCCCCGGCACGCCATGAGAGGACCCTTGCCATGAGACGGCTCGTGCTCGGTCTGGTCGGCCTGACGGCCCTGGTCTTTCCCCATGATGCGGGTGCCTGGATGCATGCGGGCCGGTTCGGCGCCGCGTCCGGCGGCGGCGGCTCCTGGAGCGCCCACGGCTATCGCGGCGGCAGCGCCTCGGGCGGCGAAGGCTCGTGGAGCGGCTCGAGCGGGCGTGGCGGGTCGGCGTCCGGCGGCGGCGGCTCGTGGCATGCCAGCGGTGCCTGGGGCGGATCGGCCTCCGGCGGCGACGGCTCGTGGCAAGCGAAGAGCGAGCGCGGAGGCTCGGCCTCGGGTGGTGACGGCTCATGGAGCGCCCACAGCGCCTATGGCGGCTCGGCCTCGGGCGGCGCTGGCGAGTGGCACGCCACAGCAGATGACGGTGCCAAGGCCCAGGGCGGCTACGCCCAGCCGACCTATGTCCAGGGCGCCTACCCGCACGCCTATCACGGTGCCTATTACGGCGGCTACCATCCGCCCGTGGTCGTCGACACCTATGGCAACGAGTGCCACGATTGCGGTGGCTGGTCCGGTGGCGCCGTCGCCGCGGCGGGCGCGGTCGGGTTGGCGGCCGGCGCCGCGGTCGCGGCATCGGCGGTCAAGTCCGAGACCGCAACCGCGACCGACAGCGCCTATGCGGCGGGCGTTTCCGCCGGCGAGGCGGTGGCGACCGCCACACCAGCGGCGCCGAAGCCGAGCCAGACGGCGGCGGCGACCGCAACACCGACACCAGCGGCGCCGCGACCGAGCCAGACGGCGGCGGTGGCCCAGCCCGGCGCCGTCTACACCGAGCTGCCCGCCAATTGCACCTACAAGATCGTCAACTCCAGCAACTACTTCCAGTGCGGCGACATGTGGCTCACCGCTGCCTACGGCGCCAACGGGCTCCACTACAAGGTCGTGCCCGCACCTTGAGCCGGCGGTGACGACGGACGGGACGCTCTGGGTCGCCGACTGGCTCTGGAGCCTGCCGCTGATCGCCATCTGCGTGGTCATCCACGTGGTCGGCCTCGCCCTGGTCAACGACCGGGTGGTGCGTGCCCTGGGCGATGCCATCGGCCGCCGGCATTTCCTGCGGCTGTTCGCCGTGGTGATCGGTGCCGTGGCGCTGCTCGCGACGGCGCTGCACGGGCTGGAGGCCGGGCTCTGGGCGGTCGCCTACCTGCTGCTCGGCGCCCTCCCCGACATGCGCTCGGCCATGCTCTACTCGCTCAGCGCCATGACCACCTACGGGCATGCCCAAACCAGTCTGGCGCCGCCCTGGCAGATGATGGGCGCGCTCGAATCCCTGTGCGGCATGCTGCTCTTCGGCCTCACCACGGCCTTCCTCTTCGCCGCGATCCAGAAGATCTGGCCGCTCGGCACGCGCCACCCCGGGCCGCGCCGCGAGCTGTAGCGTTACGGGTGCGGCCCCCTCGGAGTCAGTCCAGGATGCCGAGATCCTTGCCGTTCCATTCGAGGGCGAAAACGTCGGTGCGGGCCGTGCCGGTGGCGTCCTCGCCGCCAACCACGAGCAGCGTGCCGTCGACGGAGAAGGATGCGCCGTAGGCGAGGCCCAGGGGCAGCTCGCCGACCTCCTGCCATTGATCGCCATCGAGCACGAAGACCTCCGACGCCCAGTGCTTCGAGAGCCCTTCGTGCGCGAACCAGTGGCCCGAGTCGGCGTTCTGGCGGGCACCCGGAAAGTTGGCCCCGCCGGCAACGATCACGCGATCATGGATGAGCCCGGCATAGGCCCCGGCCAGCCCTTCCTGGACCTCGCTGCCCGTCGGTGCCGGCAAGGGCGCAACCGCCGACCACGTTGCCCCGTCGGCGCCGAACTTGACCCGCTTCACCGCGTCGGTGCGCAGGCCCGGCTTGATCTCGCCGTTGATGATCAGGAACTCGTCCGGCGCTGTCTCGACGACGGCGGCACCGGTGTTCGGCAGCTCGGGATTGGCGCCGAGGTCGCTCCAGCTATTGTCCGTCGGATCGAAGAGCAGCACCCTGTCGTTCCACCGGTATTCTTTTGGCGTCATCCCCATGTAGTCGTCGACGACCGCCTGCCAGCGCTCGGGCTCGGCCTCCTTGTCGATGGCAGAGACCTCGGCGAGGTAGCGGTCGAAGAGCTCCTTGTTGTAGCCGCCGACGATCGCGATGCGGCCATCCTCCAGGGTCATGGCGCTGGCGCCGAGCAACCCGACCGGGGTGGTCGTGGCCAGCGTCTCCCAGGCGTCCGCCCGCGGATCATAGCGATGGACCGTGTCGAAGATGACGGGTGCCGCGGCTGCGGGGTCGGCCTTGCCCGAGCCGCTGAACACGTAGAGCGCGCCACCCGAGACGGCGGCGGCCGGCTGGGACGTTGCCGGGCCGTCGAAGGCAGCCAGCTTTTGCCAGCCGGCGGCCTTGTCGTTCAGGTCGAGGGCGAGGATGTCGGTGCCGGCGCTGCCCAGCCCGACGACCAGGCGGTCGCCGATCCGTGCCGCGATCCCGTACTTCACGCCGACCGGCAGGTCCGGCCACTCCTCGGCCATGGCTGCTCCCATCCCGGTCATGAGCGCCACGCTCGCGAGGGCAACGCAAAGTCCGGTGCGACGTTTCATCGACGATCCCCCTGTCAGGCGGTCCGAGTCGAGGTGCCGGATGCGTGTTGCCGCGTCCGGCGGGGATCTGTCAGGCGAGCCAGGCCTTGAGCTCGGGCTGCGCCATGACGGCGGCCATGCGGGCGTCGCCGTCGTCGACGCGGAGCGCCATGGGTGCGCGGGTCGGGCCGCAGTCGATGCCGATGGCGCGGAAGGCAGCCTTCATGCCGGGCAGCACCCCCGTCTCGAGGAGGGCTTCCACGAAGACCTGGGAGAGGTCCTGCAGCTCTTGTGCCCGGGCGAGGTCGCCCGCGCGGATGGCGGCGTCGAGCGCCGCGTAGAGTCGGCCGAGGAGGTTGTAGGTGGTGCCGATTCCGCCATCGGCACCGAGCACGGCGGCGCTCAGATAGATCTCGTCGAAGCCGAAGAAATAGGTGTGCTCCGGGCGGCGGCGGCGCAGCATGGAAAGCTTGAAGAGGTCGGTCGAGGTGAACTTGATCCCGGCGACGTTCGGGACGTCGAGGATGCGCAGGAGGGCTTCCAAGGGAATCGGCCGGCCGGTGCGGATCGGCACCTCGTAGACGATCAGCGGCAGGTCAGTCGCGGCGGCGAGCTCGCGGTAGTAGGCGACGATCTCATCGTCGCTGAACGGATAGGAATGCGGTGGCAGCGCCGACAGGCCCTCGTAGCCCAACTCCTTCGCCTGGCGGGCGAGGCGGATCGAGTCGCGCAAGGACGGCATGCCGACATGGGCGATCAGCCGGGCACCGGTGCCCTTCGCACTCTCCGCCACGACCGCCTGCTGGGCGAGCAGCTCGTCGGCGCCGAGCAGGCCGGATTCGCCGCTGCTGCCACCGACATAGAGCCCGGTCAGGCCCTGGCGCAGCACGTATTCGTCGAGGCGCCGCTGGCGCTCCGGGTCGAACTCCCCGGCATCGTCGAGCCCTGTCATGAGGGCGGCATACATCCCCGCCAGCAGCTTCGTCATCCTCGGATCCTTTCACGCCCCAGCTTTGCGGCACCGACCCGGAGCGGCCGACGTCGATTGGCGCGATCATACGAGACGATTTTGGTTTGACAATAATTTTTTCCTGTCATACCAAATTACCAGTCTCGTGAGACTGCTTGCTGCGGTCAGCAAGGCAGGAACGATGCGCCCGGATTTCGACATGCTTGACAGTCAAGAGCCCCGGCGAACGCCCGATCTGATCGCCCAGACGCTGATCGGCGAGATCAGGGCGGGCACGATCGAGCTGGACGACGCGTTGCCGACCGAGCGCGAGCTCTGCGAGCGGTTCGCCGCTTCCCGGCCGACCGTGCGCGAGGCGCTGGCCCAGATGCAGCTTCGGGGCTACGTCACCGCCGCCGCCGGTCGCCGGCCCAGGGCGAGCCGCCCCTCCATCGCCAATATCCTCAAGGGTGCCGGCGAGCAGATCAGGGACCTCCTCGGCGACGCCGAGAGCGGCGCGCACCTGGAGCAGATGCGCCTGTTCATCGAGACCGGCGCGGTACGCGAGGCGGCGATGCGGGCCGCCAACCTCCAGCTCACCAAGCTGCAAAGAGCGCTGGAGCGCAATTTCGAGGCCATCGGCACGCCAGCTTTCGCGCCCACGGACATCGCCTTCCATCGCGTCCTCGTCTCGATCTCGGGCAACCCGGTCATCCTCACCCTGCACGACATGTTCGTAAGCTCGATGATCGCCCATCGCCCGCCGACCGACGACCCCGAGCGCTACGACCGCATCGCCTATGACGAGCACCGCCTGATCTACGAGGCGATTCGCGACAACGACGTGGCGGCGGCAACCGACGTGATGGAACGCCATCTGGCCCGGTCCTACCGGGCACGGCTCGGCGCCCCGCGGCTTTCGACGAAATCCATTCAGACGCAACAGCGCTGACCCACCGGCAAGACGCCGTCTTGCCCTGATCGATCAAGAACGGAGGAAACGATGAGGCTGACCACGACCCTGCTGACCGGTGCCGCCCTGCTGGCGCTGGCGACTTCCCTGGCCTCGGCGCGCGAGCTGACGCTCGGCATGCAGGACAACGAGTCGTCCAACGTCTTTCTGGGCGCCAAGGAGCTCGCCGACCGGCTGGCCGAGCTTTCGGGCGGCGAGCTCACCGTGACGCTCTTCCCCTCGTCCCAGCTCGGCGACTTCAAGGCCATGGTGGCCCAGGTCCAGGCGGACGAGCTCGACATGGTCATCACCGGCTATCCGGATATGAGCTACATCATCCCGGAGCTCAATCTCGTCGGAGCACCCTATGTCGCCCGTGACTTCGCGCATCTGAAGAAGATCGTGGCCGGACCCTGGGGCCAGAAGATGGCGGCCGAGTTCGAGGCGCAGGGCGTGAAGCTGCTCGACGTCTGGTACTACGGCACCCGCCAGACCACCGCGAACCGACCGATCAACTCGATCGAGGACATGCACGGTCTGCGCCTGCGCACGCCCAACGTGCCGTTCCTCATCGCCTATGCCGAGAACGTCGGCGCCACCCCGGCACCGGTGGCCTTCGCCGAGGTCTATCTGGCGCTGCAAACCAACCAGGTCGACGCCGAGGAGAACCCCTTGCCGACCATCGAGGCGATGAAGTTCTACGAGGTGCAATCCTCGGTGGCGCTGACCAGCCATTTCGTCGCCTCCGCGGCGGTGCAGATCTCGGCCGACACCTGGGCTGATCTCAGCGAGGAGGAGCAGGGCTGGCTGATGCAGGCGGTCGAGGCCGGCGGCGAGCTCAACGACAGCCTGACCTTCACGGCCGAGGAGGAGTTGCTCGCCGAGTTCGCGGATCGCGGCCTGACCATCACCCGGCCGGACCTCGAGCCGTTCCGCAAGGCGATGCAGCCCTATTACGACACGCTCGAGGAGCAGTTCGGCAAGGGCTCGATCGCCGCCGTCATCGGCGACTGATCGGGGCGGCCGCGGGCGCCTTTGGTGCCTGCGGCCGACCTTGGCAGGAGGGGAGGAAGGACTTGTCGGAGCCGCGCAAATACAGCCTCGAGGGCAGCATCGCCTCGGTGCTCTTCATCGCCCTGATCGGCGTCGTGCTGATCCAAGTCTTCGGCCGGACGCCGATTTTCCGGGGTCCCGTCTGGACCGAGGAGGCGGCGCGCTGGATCTGGGTCTGGATGGCCTTCATCGCAATCGGCGAGGTGGAGCGCCAGGACGGGCAACTGAAGATGGCCTTCCTCGCCGAGGCCCTGCCGGCCACCGCCCGGCGCGCCCTCTACACGGTGATCGACCTCGTCTATCTCGGCATCATGGTGCACCTCTGCTGGATCGGCTTTCGCACCATCCAGCGCACCTGGAACAACATCTCGGTCACCCTGCCGACGACCGATGCGTTGCTCTACGCCTCGGCCTTCGTCGCCTCGTTCTTCATCATGTATAGGATCCTGCGCCGCCTCCTCGGCCGTCGGGACCGTGCCATCGACCGGAGTCCCGCGCTATGATACTCGCCACCCTCGGTGTGCTCTGGCTCGTCTTCGTCCTGGTCGGCGTGCCGATCGGCGTGGCGATGATCTTCGTGTCCATGGGCTATTTCTACTGGACCGGCATGGGCATCAGCTTTGCCGTGCAGCGCATGGTGGACGGGCTGAACAGCTTTCCGCTGCTCGCCGTGCCACTCTTCATCCTGGCGGCCGGCATCCTCAACTCGGCCGGCATCACCAACCATCTCTTCGGCTTCGCCCGCGCCCTGGTCGGGCATGTCACCGGCGGGCTCGGCCATGTGAACGTGCTGGCCTCGCTCTTCTTCTCCGGCATGTCCGGCTCGGCCCTGGCCGATGCCGGCGGGCTCGGCAAGATGGAGATCGAGGCGATGCGCGAGGCCGGCTACGACGACGACTTCTCCGGCTCGATCACCGCCGCCTCGTCGATGATCGGGCCCCTGGTGCCGCCCTCGATCACCATGGTGCTCTATGGTGTCATCGCCAACGTCTCGATCGGCAAGCTCTTCGTCGGCGGCATCATCCCGGGTGTGCTCTGCGCTGGAGCCCTCATGGTGATGGTCTATGTCGTGGCCCGCCGCCGCGCCTATCCGCGCGATCCGCGCCAGAGCGCGGGCCAGATCGGCAGCCTCTTCATCCGGTCGCTGCCGGCGCTCCTGACGCCTGTGGTCATCGTCGGCGGCATCTTCTCCGGCCTCTTCTCGCCGACCGAGGCGGCGGCGGTGACCGTGCTCTACGCCATCGTCATCGACCTCGTCTTCTACCGCGAGCTCACCGTCCGCCGCTTGTGGGACGCGATCTACGAGACGACCGTGACCTCGGCCGCCATCGCCCTCATCGTCGCCGGCGTCGCCCTCCTCAGCTTCATCCTGGCGCGCGAGCAAGCGCCGCAGCAGATCGCGAGCGTCTTCCTCAGCATCGCCGACGGCCCGATCACCTTCCTGATCGCCGTCAACCTGATGATCTTCGTTCTCGGCTGCTTCATCGAGTCCCTGGTCATCCTTCTGATCATCGTGCCGATCCTGGTGCCCATCGCCGCCGGCTTCGGCATCGATCCGGTGCATTTCGGCATCATCGTGGTCTTGAACCTGATGATCTCGATCCTCACCCCGCCCATGGGCATGGCGCTCTTCGTCGTGGCCCAGGTCGGCAATATCCCCTATCAGCGGCTGGCCCGGGCGATCCTGCCCTGGCTCATCCCGCCCTTCGTCGTGCTCATCCTGGTCTGCGCCTTCCCGATCCTCTCGACCGGCCTGCCCAGCCTGATGAACTGACGGACTGACGGACTGATGGCTTGATGGCCCGATGGCTTGATGGAGTGACCATGAGCTTGCTCGACACGCTGCGTGGCGGCCTCGTCGTCTCCTGCCAGCCGGTGGACGACGGGCCGATGGACCGGCCGGAGATCGTCGCCGCCATGGCCCTGGCCGCCGTGGCGGGCGGGGCTGCGGGTCTCCGGATCGAGGGGATCGACAACCTCCGGGCGGTGCGGCCACATGTGACCGTGCCGATCATCGGCATCGTCAAGCACGATCTCGAGGATAGCCCGGTTCGCATCACGCCCCGGGTCGCCGATGTCCAGGGTCTGATCGCCGCCGGGGCCGATATCGTCGCCTATGACGCGACCGACCGTCCGCGCCCCGATCCCGTGGAGGCGATCCTCGAGGCGATCCGGGAGGGCCGCGCGCTCGCCATGGCGGACTGTGCCTCGGCGGAGGATGGCCGGCGGGCGGTCGCCGCCGGTGCCGCGGTCCTCGGCACCACGCTCTCGGGCTACACGGCCGCGACGGCGGGACGGGGCGACGGCGTCGATCTCGAGCTGATCCGCGTTTTCCACGAGCTCGGCGGCTTCGTCATGGCGGAAGGTCGGGTGAACACGCCGGAGCTCGCGGCCGCAGCCATCCGGGCCGGCGCCGACGCCGTCACGGTCGGCACTGCCCTGACCCGGCTCGAGCTGGTCACCGGCTGGTTCGAGGCCGCCGTCGCGAAGGCGGCCGGGCGCGTCTGATGCAAGGGCTCGCACGCCTCTCTCTCGACGGGTTCGCCGTCGATCTCGGCGGCACCAAGATCGCCGCGGCCCGTATTGAGCGGGGCACGGTCAAGGAGCGGCTGCAGACCGCGACCGACGGCAAGGCGGGGCCGGAGGTGCAGCTCGCCACGATCGAGGGCCTGCTCCAAAGGCTCGGTCATGCAGCGGGTGCGGCGCTCGGCGTCGCCGTCGCCGGACGCATCGACGGCGAAGGAAGCTGGCACGCCGTCAACCGCGGCATCCTCGAGGCCGTCCAGGGCTTTCCCCTCGCCAAGGCGCTCGAGGGGATCGTCGGGCCCGTGACCTGCTGCAACGACGCCGCCGCCGCCGCCTTCGCCGAGGCGCATTTCGGCGCCGGCCGGGGCAGCCGGCATTTCGCCTATCTCACCGTCTCGACCGGCGTCGGCGGCGGCATCGTGCTCGATGGCCGGCTGGTCCAGAGCCGCAACGGCCTCGCCGGCCATGTCGGCTTCGTCAGGAGCCCGTTCGGACAACGCCCCTGCGGCAGCGGCCGCCACGGCACGGTGGAGAGCACCGCTGCCGGCCGGGCGATCGCGGCCGAGGCCGAAGCCCAGGGTCACGCGGGGGCCGACGCGCGTGCCGTCTTCGCCGCGGCCGCCCGGGGAGAAGCCTGGGCCGAGACGATCATCGCTGGCTCGGCGCGGGCCGTCGCCACCCTGATCGCCGATCTCGCCACGATCCTGGGCCTCGACCGCGTCGCCATCGGCGGCAGCGTCGGCCTCGCGGAAGGCTATCTCGAGCGCGTGCGGACGGCGCTGGCACAGGAGCCGGAGCTCTTTCGCGTCGAGCTGGCGCCAGCCGAGCTCGGCCACGACAGCGCCCTCCTCGGCGCCCTCGCCTTGCAGCGCGTGGCGGCGGGCTGAGCGGGCGATCAGACCCTCGATCATCATGATCGTCCACGCCTACATCATGGGTGTCTCGGTCGCGGCACTCTTTGCCGCGGGCTTCGTGCCCGGGGTCATGATGGGTGTGAGCATGATGATCATGACCGCTTTCCTCGCCCGCCGGCGCAACTACCCGAAAAGCGAGCGGCGGGCATCGCCGAGGGAGGTGGCGACCGCCGTCGGCGGTGCTCGCAGCTCGGCTCGTTTCGCGAGATGGTCGAGCAGGTCAACGCCAACACGCTCGAGGTGGCCCACACGGCCGTGGGCGGCCTCGTCGGCTTCATGCCCGAGCTGCAGGTGATCGAGCTGCCCTACGTGGTGCGCGACGATGCGGTCGCCGAGTGCATGATCCGGGGGCCCTTCTTCGAGGACATGCGCGAGCAGTTCATGGCGCGCTCGGGCAACGTCAACCTGATCGGCGTCGGCAACACCGGCCGCTTTCGCAGTTTCTTCACCGCCAAGAAGCTGGTGAAGAGCGCGGATGACCTCAAGGGCATCAAGATGCGGGTGATCAACTCGCAATTGCCGGTCGAGATGATGCAGTTCTTCGGCGCCAACCCGACGCCGATCGCCTGGGGCGAGCTCTACACCTCCTTGGCGACCGGCGTGGTCGAGGGGACGAAGAACGCGGTGACCGACATTATCCCCAACAAGATGGAGGAGGTCGTCCGCTACGCGACCATGGACCAGCATGCCTATCTCTGGGGCTTCATGGCGGTGAGCCAGGACTTCCTCGACAGCCTGCCCGACGATCTGCGAGCGATGGTGGTCAGCGGCGTCCGCCAGATGGCCGACGTGCAGCTCGAGTTCAACAAGGGTGCCGAGGCGCGGCAGGCCAAGGTCTTCACCGACGGCGGCGGCCAGATCTACGTGCCGACCGAGGAGGAGATGGACACCTTCCGCGCGGTCAAGGAGCCGATGGGCGAGTGGTACAAGGGCCAGTTCGGCGACGAGTGGTATGACAAGTTCACCGGTGCCGCGGCCGAGTGCGAGGAGCAGGTGGATCTCGAGCTGGCGAGGTGGGGCAGCCGCGAGTGACCCGGATGCCAGGACGAGTAAGAAAGCAATAAACGGGTAGATTTCGGCCTTTGCACCGCCCTCCTCCCTATCGGACACTCACTCCTCCCTATGGGACACTCAAGGGATGTCTTGAAGGGTGGGGGGAGGGCCGTGATCGCTGACGGCGACAGGTGCTGGGACGCTGTGGTGCGTCGTGAAGCGGCCGCGGACGGGCGCATCGTCTACGCCGTGGTCACGACCGGCATCTATTGCCGACCGTCATGCCCGACGCCGACACCGCTCAGGCGCAACGTTCGCATCTTCCCCAACAATCTCGCGGCCGAGGTCGCGGGGTTCCTGCCGTGCAAGCGTTGCCGGCCGACGATGGTCTCGCCGCTCGGCTGGCACGTCACCGCCGTCGGCAAGGCCTGCGCCATTCTCGGCACGAGCGAGCGGGCACCGGCCCTGGCGGCGGTCGCCGGTGCCGTCGGCATCAGCCGTTTCCATTTCCATCGAGTCTTCAAGGAGGTGCTGGGCACCACCCCCCGCAAATACTTCGAGGCGGTGCGTTGGCTGCGCCTCGCCCAGGGCCTGACGTCGGGTCACCCGGTGGCTCGAGCCATCCACCTTGCCGGCTACGACTCCGTCTCGCAGGCCTACGAGCATGCGAGAGAGCTGCTCGGCATGACGCCCGCGGCACGCCGCGCCGGCGGCAGCGGAGCGCGGGTTCGGTTCGCCGTCGTCGAGCGGGCGGCCGGGCAGGTGCTCGTCGCCGTCACCACCGAGGGTGTCTGCGCCATCGAGTTCGGCGACGACCCCGTGGCGCTGGAGGCGCGGTTGCGTCACGATCTGCCGGCGGCGGTGATCGGGCGGCTCGATGGCAAAACGAGAGCCCGGATTGCGGCTGCGCTGCGCCGCGCCGAGTTGCCGTCCCTGGCTCAGGATCTGCCGGCCGAGGTGCGCGAAACAGCATTTCGGGCACGGCTCGGGAGCCTGCTGGCACCAGACTTCGGCAGGCGGCGCCGCAGCCGGGTCGGTCGCCTCAACGTGGCACCCCCGGCGAGACTGCCCGCCATGTCGAAAGCGGCGTCGGTGCGCGCGGAGGTCATGTAGGCGCCGCCGCACGTCGAGGTCGCCTTCCTTCATGCAACCGGAATGGAGGGTTCCGATGAGGGATGCCGAGGATGATTCACTCTCGTCCGAAGGACGGGAACAAGAAGCGGGCGGGGACGAGCGGACGCCGGAGCGTGATGATGCCCGTCGTCTGCAAGATCGCATCCATGAGACGCTGATGGATTCGTTCCCGGCGAGCGATCCGCCGAGCTGGGCCCTGGAGAACAGCCGACGCAATTTCGATGGACATGAGAACATCGACAAGTAATGGGAGACATGCGCGTAGATATGCAAACCGTATAATCGCGATTTGTATGATAGATTCTTGAGCATACAAATACATTTGAATAGTTCTAAAGACGGCATCTGAATTATTGTTTCTTTAATACACAAAAGGAATAGAAACTCTATTGAAATAATAAAATTAGATACTATATAGAATATTGAACACAGCAAAAAAGGAGATGTGCAGATATGTCGACGCGAATCGAGATGCGGCAGAGTTTGGTCGGACACGATTCCGCGGTGCGGGATGGCGGGCACGATCATTTTGTCCGCGACCTGGAGGCGCGTCGGCGACAGGCGGAAGCGATCGTCGATAGCGTCCACTGGGTCTGGACGAGCGCACGACGCGCTCTGAAGCGCCTGATGGACCAGGGGTCGCGCGCGCGCACGCCCGCGGCGAACGACAACCGGGCGCGTGGAGCCCTGAGGGGCGCCGACGCGACCGGGTCAAGCCCCGTGCGGCGGATCGGCCGCTCCATCCTAGCGTTCTATGCAAGCTGGCGTCGGCGCAGCGCCGCCATCGACGAGTTGCGGGCGCTGGACGACCGCGTCTTGGCCGATATCGGGTTGCGGCGCGAGCAGATCGAGCTGGCGGTCGATGGGCTGCTGCCGCGCCGTGGCGAGTCCGTCAGGCGGCCGGTCGGACGCGACCTGCCGGCCAACAGGTTTCGGGAGGAGCTGGCGCTGGCAGCGTAGCCGGCGAGGCTCGGCGGCGACGCCTGCCCCAGGCAGGCGTCGCCGCGTCGAGGAGCGACGTGCGGCCGCAGCCGAAGAAGCATGCGGCCAGGGTGGTAATGCGAAAATCGCAACACGCCTTGGGAGGGGAGGATTAACATGAAGATCAATGAGGTCATGAGCACGCAACCCGCCATGATCGATCCGAGCACGACGATCGCCGAAGCGACGCGGGCCATGCGGGATCGAGGCCTGGGATGCCTTCTGGTCGGACGGGACGAGCGGGTGCTCGGCATCGTCACCGACCGCGACATCGTGATTCGGGGTATTGCCAATGGCATGGACCCGATCCGGGCGCGGGTGTGCGACGTGATGTCGAGCGAGGTCCTGTCCTGCTTCGACGACCAGCCGGTCGAGAGCGTGAGGGCGATCATGGCGGAGCAGGGGGTCCGCCGGCTGCCCGTGCTCGACCGGTGGGGACGGCTGGCCGGCGTCGTGTCCCTGAGCGACGTGCAAGGCGGCGCTGTGAGGAACATCAAACCCCACGCCGTGACCTTCTTCAAGCGCCTCGTCGACGGCAGCGGAACGGTCCATGAGGTGCCGCTCAAGACGGTCTACGTCGCCAAGGTCGATGACGAGGACGAAGCGGCGACCGTCGCCTCGGCGGTCTTCGAGAGATATTGGGGCCCCGCCCGATGGAAGGGCGCCGCGGATGGCTGCCGGGTGGAGAGCGCCCACCAATGACTGCCTCCTGATGCTCCGGTGATGGCTCAGGCCCGGCCCCGGAGCACGTGGCCGGCGAGGTAGAGCGAGCCGCAGATCAGGACGACGGCAGGCTCGACGCCGGCCTGGGCGAGCCGGGCGAGCGCCGTCTCGACGTCCGAAGCCGGCTCGGCCTCGAAGCCTTGTCCCCGGGCGAGCGCCGCCACCTCGACCGGATCGCGGCCCTGATGCTCGTCCGGCACCGGCACCGTCAGGAGCCGCCGGATGCGGCCTTGCATGGGCGAGAGGAAGGCCGCCACATCCTTGGTCTCCAGCATGCCGAGCACGAGATCGACCGGCCGGCCATGGGCGATCCCGTCGAGGCTGAGCGCCAGCGCCTGTCCGGCGGCGGGATTGTGGCCGCCGTCGAGCCAGAGCTCGCTGCCGGCCGGCAGGCGTGCCGCGAGATCGCCATTCAACCTTTGCAGCCGGGCCGGCCAGACGGCGTCTCTTATGCCCCGGCTCAGGGCTTCGACATCGAGCCCGAGCGCCAGCCCGGCCATCGCGGCGAGCGCGCCGTTCACGATCTGATGGCCGCCGACAAGCCCCGGCCTCGGCAAATCGAGCACCCTCTTGCCACTATCGAGGCGAAAGCCTGGGCCGCTCGTGGTGAAGCGCCAGTCGCGGCCGGCGGCGCGCATGGGTGCTCCGAGCGCCTTGGCCCTGGCATTCAGAACGGCGAGCGCCGCCGGCGCTTGCGGTCCCGCCAGCACCGGCACCCTGGGCTTGATGATTCCCGCCTTCTCCCCGGCGATGGCTTCGAGGGTCGATCCCAGATAGGCCTCGTGGTCCATCGAAACCGGCGAGATCAGGGTGAGGGCCGGCCGGGGCACGACATTGGTCGCATCCAGACGGCCGCCCAGCCCGGTCTCGAGCAGGAGCCAGTCGGCCGGGCATTCGGTGAAGGCGAGGAAGGCGGCGGCCGTGGTGATCTCGAAGAAGGTGATCGGCTCGCCCTGATTGGCGCGCTCGCAGCGGTCGAGCACATCGGCGAGCAGACGCTCCTCGATCGGCTGCCCGAGGAGCAGGATGCGCTCGTTGAAGCGCACGAGATGGGGTGAGATGTAGCGGTGCACGCGCTGCCCGGCCGCCTCGAGCATGGTGTGCAGCATGGCCAGGGTCGAGCCCTTGCCATTGGTGCCGGCGATGTGCACGACCGGCGGCACCCGGCGCTCGGGATGGTCGAGCCGGGCGAGCAGGCGCTCGATCCGCGCGAGCGAAAGGTCGATGCTCTTCGGATGCAGGCCCTGCAGTCGGGCGAGGATGAGGTCGCTGTCGAAGGCGGTCATGGACCGACTCCCTTGGGATCAATCGCTGCCCGGGGCGGTGGTCGTGACGACTTCGGGGTCGGCCGCTGCCGGCTCCGCCTTCTTGTCGCCGGCGGCGGCCGGAGGTGCCTCGGGCGGCGGGGCCGGGACGGGCTCGATCGGCCGGGCCGCCGCCGCGGGCTTCTCCGACAACTCTTCCGGCTGACGCTGCCGCCGGAAAAGGAGGCCGAGCAGCCGGGCCAGGGTGGCGCGCAGCTCGAAGCGGTGCACCACCATGTCGACCATGCCGTGCTCGAGCAGGTATTCCGCCTTCTGGAAGCCCTCGGGCAGGGTTTCGCGGATGGTCTGCTCGATCACTCGCGCCCCGGCGAAGCCGATCACCGCACCCGGCTCGGCGATGTGGATGTCGCCCAGCATCGCGAACGAGGCAGTGACACCGCCGGTCGTGGGATCGGTGAGCAGGACGATATAGGGCAGGCCCGCCTCCTTCACCTCCTCGACGGCGAGCGTGGTGCGGGCCATCTGCATCAGCGAGACCGCACCTTCCTGCATCCGCGCCCCGCCCGAGGAGGTGACGATGATGAAGGCCGCCTCCTGCAGCACCGCCAGCCTCGCGGCGGTGACGAAAGCCTCGCCCACGGCGGCCCCCATCGAGCCCGCCATGAACTCGAAGTTCATGACCGCGATGACCGCCGGCAGGCCGTCGATCAGCCCGTGCGCCGCCTCCAGCGCGTCCTGGGTGCGGGTCTTGCCCTGCGCCTCCTTCAGCCGGTCGGCATAGCGCTTGGAATCGCGGAACTTGAGCGGGTCGAGCGGCACCTTGGGCAGCTCGATCCGGCTCCAGCTGCCCTCGTCGAGGAGGCTCGAGAAGCGGTAGTCGGGGCCGACCCGCATGTGATGACCGCAATGCGGGCAAACCCGCTGGCTGGCCTCGAGATCGCGGTGGAAGATCATGCGCTCGCAGGACGAGCACTGGTGCCAGAGGTTCTCCGGCACCTCGGGCTTGGTGCCGCTGCGCACGAGGGCGCGAAAGCGCGGCCGGACGTAGCTGGTGAGCCAGTTCATGAGGTGGGCTCGGCCGGCTCCTGCCGCGCCGCGCGCACCGCCGCGGCGAGGCTGCGCACCCGCGCGTGAACGGCGCCGATCAGCTCGGCGCTGTCGTCCCTGCTCGTCTCGGCCCGGCTCGCGATCTCCTCGACCAGGGCCGAGCCGACCACCGCCGCATCGGCGACCCGGGCGATGGCCGCCGCCTGCTCGGGCGCGCGGATGCCGAAGCCGACGGCGACGGGCAGGTCGGTGTGGCGCCTGAGATGCGCCACCGCGTCGCCGACCGCGTCGGCCATGGGCGCGGCGGCGCCGGTGATGCCGGTGATCGAGACGTAGTAGATGAAGCCCGAGGTGTTGGAGAGCACCGCCGGCAGCCGGGCCGCGTCCGTCGTCGGCGTTGCGAGGCGGATGAAGTTCAGCCCCTTGGCGAGCGCCGGCAGGCAGAGCTCCGCGTCCTCCTCCGGCGGCAGGTCGACGATGATCAGCCCGTCGACACCTGCCGCCAGCGCATCGTCGAGGAATCGTTCGGGCCCGTAGCGGTGGATCGGGTTGTAGTAGCCCATCAGCACGAGCGGCGTGGTCCGGTCCTTGTCGCGAAAAGCGGTGACGTGGGTCAGGAGGCGAGCGAGCGTCATGCCGGCGGCAAGTGCCCTGAGGTTGCCTGCCTGGATGGTCGGCCCATCGGCCATCGGATCGGAAAAGGGCATGCCGATTTCGATCAGGTCGGCGCCGGCCGCCGGCAGGCCGGCGAGGATTGCCTGGAAGGACTGTGGATCGGGATCGCCGCCGCAAATGAAGGTGATCAGCCCCGCCCTGCCCTCCTTCTGGAGATCGGCGAAGCGTCGCTCGATGCGGGTCGGGCTCATCCTCGTCTCCCGCTCACAGCCGCACACCCATATGCTCGGCCACGGTGTAGATGTCCTTGTCGCCGCGCCCGCAGAGATTCATGATGATGATCTGGTCCGACCGCATGGCGGGCGCGCGCTTTGTGACCTCGGCCAGCGCGTGGGCGGGCTCGAGCGCCGGCAGGATGCCCTCGAGCTTCGAGCACAAAGCGAAGGCGTCGAGCGCCTCCGCGTCGGTGGCGACCGCCACCTCGATCCGACCCAGGTCCTTGAGCCAGGAATGCTCCGGCCCGATGCCCGGATAGTCGAGCCCGGCCGAGATCGAGTGCGGCTCGATGATCTGGCCGTCATTGTCCTGCATCAGGTAGCTGCGCATGCCGTGCAGCACGCCAGGCCGGCCCGCGGTCATGGCGGCGGCGTGGCGGCCGGTCTCGATCCCGTCGCCGGCCGCCTCGACCGCGACGATGCCGACCTCGGGATCGTCGAGGAAAGGATGGAAGAGCCCCATCGCGTTGGAGCCGCCGCCGACCGCGGCGACCAGGAGGTCCGGCAGGCAGCCTTCCTTCTCCTGGAGCTGGGCCTTGGCTTCGATGCCGATGATGCTCTGGAAGTCGCGGACCATGGCCGGATAGGGGTGCGGGCCGGCGACCGAGCCGATGATGTAGAAGGTGTCCTGGACGTTGGTGACCCAGTCCCTGAGCGCCTCGTTCATGGCATCCTTGAGCGTGCGCGAGCCGGACTTGACCGGTCGCACCTCGGCACCCAGAAGCCGCATGCGGAAGACGTTGGGCTGCTGCCGCTCGATGTCGCGCTCGCCCATGTAGATGACGCATTCGAGGCCGAAGCGGGCGGCGACCGTGGCGGTCGCGACGCCGTGCTGGCCGGCACCCGTCTCGGCGATGATCCGCTTCTTGCCCATGCGGCTCGCGAGCAGGATCTGGCCGACACAGTTGTTGATCTTGTGGGCCCCCGTGTGGTTCAGCTCGTCGCGCTTGAAGTAGACCTTGGCCCCGCCGAGATGGTCGGTCAGGCGCTGGGCCAAATAGAGCGGCGACGGGCGACCGACATAGTCCTTGAGCCAGCTCGCGAACTCGGTCTGGAAAGCCGGGTCGGTCTTCGCCTCGAGGTAGGCGGCCTCGAGCTCGAGGATGTTGGGCATCAGGGTCTCGGCCACGAACCGGCCGCCATGAATGCCGAAACGGCCGTGCTCGTCGGGACCGGTGCGGTAGCTGTTCGGGCGCTGCTGCTGGTCGAGCGCGGTGGCCATGGATGCTGCCCCAGTCAAAAAGGTGAGTCCAGTCAGGCGGTGATGGCGTGCAGGCCGCGCGCCACGGCGAGCAGCCGGGCGATGGCAGCCGGATCCTTGATGCCGGGTGCCGTCTCGACCCCGGAGGAGACGTCGACCGCCCTGGTCCCGGTTCGCGCCGCCGCCTCCTGGAGATTGGTCGCATCCAAGCCGCCGGCAAGCAGCCATGGCAGGGCGATGCGCTGGCCGGCGAGCAGGCGCCAGTCGAAGGCGAGGCCGTTGCCGCCCGGAATGGCGCCGGGCGCGCGCGGCGGCCTGGCATCGAAGAGCAGGAGATCGGCGACCTCGAGAAAGGCCCGGTGGCGGTCGAGATCGGCGGCGTCGGCCACGGCCAGCGCCTTCATCACTCGCCGACCCGTTCGAGCCCGGATCGCCGCCACGCGCTCGGGCGTCTCCCGGCCGTGGAGCTGCAGGATGTCGAGCGGAGCAGAAGCCAGCACCGCATCGAGCCAGGCATCGTCCGGATCGACAAAAATGCCGACCGCCTCGGCCGTGCCAGGTCGGTCGGCCACGAGTGCTCCGGCGGCTGCGGGCGTCAGCGAGCGGGGCGAAGGCGGAAAGAAGACGAAGCCGAGCCAGCGCGCACCCGCACGGATCGCGGCGTCCCGGTCGGCAGCCCGGGTCAAACCGCAGATCTTGACGGCAAGACCGGTCATGTCAGGCGGCTCCTGCCACGCCATCGAGGCTGGCCTGAATGGCCCGGGCAGCGGCCACCGGGTCCGGTGCCGCGGTGATAGGGCGGCCGATGACGACGATGTCGGCGCCCGCCTTGATCGCGTCCGCCGCATCCAGCGTGCGCTTCTGGTCGTCATCTCCAGTCTTGGGCCGCACGCCGGGCACCACCAGCCGGGGCACGCCGCCGAACTCGCGGCGGATGGCCTCGACTTCCAGGGGCGAGCAGACGATGCCGTGGCAGCCGGCGCTCAGGGCCAGATCGGCGAGGCGAAGCGCCTGCTCGGTGGGCGTGCCGCGCTGGCCGGTGGCGTCCAGATCGCCCTGGTCGAGACTGGTGAGGACGGTGACCGCCAGCACCAGCGGCCGACTGGCGCTGGCATCGGCGATCTCGACGGCGGCGCGCATCATGGCGGAGCCGCCCGTCGCATGCAGCGTCACCATGGCGACCGGCAGGTCGACCACGCCGCGCATGGCGCCGGCCACCGTGTTGGGGATGTCGTGCAGCTTGGCATCGAGGAAGATCGGCAGGCCGAGCTCGCCCATTCGCCGGATACCGGCCGGGCCCTGGGCCATGAAGAATTCGAGGCCGAGCTTGATCCCGCCGAGCTCCGGCCGCAGCCGGCGCACGAAATCGGCGGCACCGTCGAGGTCCGGACGGTCGACGGCGCAAAAGACGGGATTGACGATCGAGTGGCGTATTTTGGGCAAGGCGATGCGTTTCCTGGCGTTCGGCCGAGAGCAGCGGAGCTATAGCAGAGGCCGTGACGCATGACCAAGCCACGAAGGGCGGTGCCACGGCCGCCCGGCGGTGCGATGAGAGGGGGAGCAGCCATGACCGAGAAGCCGGACATGGGCGACCATGTCGAGCAGCGGACCCTGCTCGCCACCGAGCGGACCTACACCGCCTGGGTCCGGACGGGCCTCGCAGCGCTCGTGGCCGGCATCGGCTTCGAGCGCTTCATCCCCGGCACGATCCCCGGCTGGAGCGTGCGCCTGATCGCAGTGATCCTCATTGTCTTCAGCATCGGCTGCTTCTGGCTGGCGCTCTGGCGCTATCGCCATCTCGGACTGCGTTTTCCCGACCTGCTGCCAATCACGATTCCGCTGCGGCTGATCACCGTTCTCACGCTGTCCCTGATCTTGACGGCGCTGCTCACTCTGATCGGGCTCTGGAGCGACTAGGCATGGATGCCTGCGGATCGCCGGCGCGACGATGCGCCGGCCCATGGGCTGAGCCGAGATTGTGGGCGGTGGCGATCAGGCCGATATGCGAGAAGGCCTGAGGAAAATTGCCGAGCTGGCGCCGATGACGCGGATCGTACTCCTCGGCCAGGAGCCCGACATCGTTCCGAAGCGCCAGGAGACGGTGAAAGAGGTCCCGCGCCTCGTCCTCGCGCCCCATCAGGCAGAGCACGTCCGCGAGCCAGAAGGAGCAGGCGAGAAAGACGCCTTCCTCGCCCTCGAGCCCGTCCACCCCCTCCTCGGGCGCATAGCGGCGGAGCAGGCCGTCCAGGGTGAGCTCCCGCCTGATGGTCTCGACCGTGCCGACCATGCGAGGGTCGTCCGCGGCGAGAAAGCCCACGAGCGGAATCATCAGCAAGGCAGCATCAACCGCATGGCCGCCATAATGCTGGACGAAGGTGTTCCGCGCCTCATTGTAGCCGTTGGCGCATACGTCGTCATGGATCGCGTCCCGCACCTCGCGCCACCGGTCGAGCGGACCGTCGCGGTCGAATTTCTCGATTGCCTTCACCGCGCGATCGAAGGCGACCCAGGCCATGACCTTGGAATGGGTGAAATGGCGAGGCGGGCCGCGCACCTCCCAGATGCCGTTGTCGGGTTCCTGCCAGGCCGTCTCCAGGGCATCGAGCAGCACGCGCTGAAGCTCCCAGGCATTGTCCTGGGGCCGCATCCCGTGCACCCGGTCGACGTGGAAGGAATCCATGAGCTCGCCGAAGATGTCGAGCTGCGGCTGGCCGTGTGCCGCATTGCCGATGCGGACCGGCCGGCTCGCCTCGAAGCCCTCGAGCCACGGTAGCTCGATCTCCTGCAGCCGCCGCTCGCCGGTCACGCTGTACATGATCTGCAGTTGTGACGGCTTGCCGGCCACGGCCCGCAGCAGCCAGTCGCGCCAGGCGCGGGCCTCGGCGAGGAAGCCCGAGGTGGCCAGGGCGTCGAGGGTCAGCGTGGCGTCGCGGATCCAGCAGTAGCGATAGTCCCAGTTGCGCTTCCCGCCGAGCTGCTCCGGCAGCGACGTCGTCACCGCCGCGACGATGCCGCCGGTCGGGCCATAGGTCAGCGCCTTGAGCACGATCAGCGAGCGCAGCACGGCGTCGCGATAGGGCCCGTCATAGGTGCAGTGCCTGACCCAGTCGTGCCACCAGGCCTCGCAGCTTTCGAGGTCGTCCTCCCACTCGCTAACCACGGGTCCGTCCCGGTGCGACGGGTAGGAGGTCAGCCGGAAGGGGTAGGTCTCCCCCTCGCGCACGGTGATCTGCGCGGTCGAGCGGAAATCCTCGCTCTTCATGGCCACCGGCGATTCGAAGCGGACGGCGTCCGGCCCGGCCACCGCATGGAGGCCATAGCCGCGCCGCCGGACCCACGGCACGACCGAGCCGTAGTCGAAGCGGAGCACGAGCTCGGTGCGCATGACGACCGTGCCCCGGACACCCCGGATGAGACGCACCACATCGACCTGCCCCTCGTGGCGCGGCCGGGGCATGAAATCGACCACCGTGACGAGCCCGGTCTTGGTCTCGAACTGGGTCTCGAGCACCAGGGTGGCGTCGCGATAGTGGCGGCGCACCGTGGCCGTGGTGTCGTCTGGCGCCATCTGCCAGTGACCGTTCTTCTCATCCCCGAGCAGGGCGGCGAAGCAGGCGGGGGAATCGAAGCGCGGGACGCAGAGCCAGTCGATCGAGCCGTTCATGCCGACGAGTGCCGCGGTGCGGGTGTCGCCGATCAGCGCGTAATCCTCGATCCGCCTTGTCATCTAGGAGTCTTTTTCAGGCCGGGGAGCGAAGCGATCGAGCGGAATCTTGAGATAGGCCCGGCCGTCGGCTTCGACCGGCGGCTTGCGTCCGCCCCGGATGTTGATCTGGAGCGCTGCCAGCATCAGCTTGGGCAGCGGCAGGGTGGCGTCGCGCTCGGTGCGCAGCCTGACGAACTCGGCTTCCGTCGGGCCGCTTCGGAGGTGGATGTTGGTCCGGCGCTGCTCGCCCACGGTGGCGAGGCAGAGCGGCTCGCGCCCGTTCGGCCGGTAGTCGTGGCCGACGAAGAGCCGTGTGGAGTCGGGCAGGGCCATGATCGCCTCGAGGCTCCGGTAGAGCACGGCCGCGTCGCCGCCCGGAAAATCCGCCCGGCTGGTGCCGCTGTCGGGCATCATCAGCGTGTCGTGGACGAAGGCGGCGTCGCCGGCGACATAGGTGATCGAGGCGAGCGTGTGGCCGGGCGAAAGGAGCACGCGAACCGGGATCCCGCCGACCATGAAGCTCTCGCCGTCGGCATGGAGGCGATCCCATTGTCGGCCGTCGGTCGGGAAGTCACGGCCCAGATGGTAGATCTCCTGCCAGAGCTTCTGCACCTCGAGGACCCGATCGCCGATGCCGGTCGGCGCGCCCAGCCGCTCCTGCAGCCGCGCCGCCGCCGAGAAGTGGTCGGCGTGCGGATGGGTGTCGAGAATGCGCACGATCTCGATGCCCGTCTCGGCGATGTAGGCGAGAAGCCGGTCGATCTGATGGTCGTGCGTGGCGCCGGCACGGGCGTCGTAGTCCCAGACCGGGTCGACGATGGCGCCCTGCATGGTCTCGGGATCGTGGAAGACGTATTGCCAGCTTCCGGTGGTGGCTTCCCAGAAGCCCTTGACGACAGGATGATCGATCATTGGTCCAATAGCTCGACGCTCGAGGGGGGACTCAGGGCCGCGGCGCCCGCTTGCTCAGGATGCGCTGCAGGGTCCGGCGATGCATGTTGAGCCGCCGTGCGGTCTCCGAGACGTTGCGGTTGCACTGCTCGAAGACCCGCTGGATGTGCTCCCAGCGCACCCTGTCGGCCGACATCGGGCTGTCGTCGAGGGTGGGCTCGGCCGAGCCGTCGAGCACGGCGACGAGATCCTCGGGCTTCACCGGCTTCGCCAGATAGCCGACGGCACCCGCCTTGGTGGCGACGATGCTGGAGGCGATGCTGTCATAGCCGGTCATCACCACGACCCGAAGGCCGGGCCGCAGCTCCTGCAGGCTCAGGACCAGCTCCATGCCGTGGCCGTCCTCGAGGTTCAGGTCGACCACCGCGAGCTCGGGCAGGAACTCGCCCGCCACCTCGTAGGCCTCGCGCACACTGGCCGCGGTGGCGACGACGAAGCCCAGGCGCTCCAGCGAGCGGACGAGATTGCGCCTGAGCGGCACGTCGTCGTCGACCAGCAGAAGCTTCCTTGCCGTCGGTTCCGCCGGTGCTGTGGTCTTGGTGTCGGCTCCGGCGATCATTCGGTGCCCCTTCCGTGCTGCAGTTGCATGGCGGCACCCCTATTCCTTGGGTGCCCGCTTGTTGAGTATCCGCTGCAGGGTGCGGCGATGCATGTTGAGCCGCCGTGCTGTCTCCGAAACGTTGCGGTTGCACTGCTCGAAAACCCGCTGGATGTGCTCCCAGCGCACCCGGTCGGCAGACATCGGGTTGGCCGGCGGTGGCGGCAGGCCGCTGCCGGTGGCCAGAAGTGCCGCGATGACGTCGTCGGCGTCAGCCGGCTTCGCCAGATAGTCGACAGCGCCCGCCTTGATGGCGGCGACCGCGGTGGCGATGTTGCCGTAGCCGGTGAGCACGACGATGCGGATCGCCGGATGCAGCTCGCGAATTCGCGCGACGAGGTCGATGCCGGAGCCGTCCTCCAATCGCAGGTCGATCACCGCGTAGGCTGGCTTCACCGAATGGGCGATGTTCAGCCCTTCCTTGAGGCTCTCGCCGGCAAAAACCTGAAATCCGCGCCGCTCCATGGCGCGCTGCAGGCTGCGCCGCAGTGGCGCATCGTCTTCCACCAGCATGAGCACGGGTGCATCCGACCCGGCGAAGCGGGGCAAGGGCTTGTCGTCGACGGCCACAGCGAGGCCTTCATCCATCATCGGCGGACTCCCGTCCGAGCGTTTCCAAAGCACCGGATGGCCAAAAGATGCGGACCACCGCGCCCTCCTCCCGGTGAGACAACTTGTCTCGGTTGGCAAAATGCATGGAAGCACCGGTTCGGGCAAGCAGCGTCTTGGCGATGAAGACACCGAGACCGAGGCCGCCCTCGGCCCGGCGGGTGGAGAGATAGGGCTCGCCGAGCCAGTCGAGCAGCTCCGGGGAGAAACCCCTGCCGTCATCGGTGATCTCGATGGTGGTGCCGGCATGGGTCACGGCGACGGTGACGCCGACCCTGGAACGGGCGAAGCGGACCGCGTTGTCGACGAGGTTGGCGATGGCGTGGCGCAGCTCCGGGGCGAGGGCGATGCACGGCTCGAGGAGGCCCGGCTCGATCTCGACGCCGATGTCGATGGTCACCCTGTCGCTGCGATAGGCGTCGGCGATGGTGGCGAGCAGGCTGGAGAGGGGTGCCTTGGTGAAGGCGACGTGCGCCTTGTCGCGCTGGCCGCTGCCGAGACTGGCGAGGGTTTCTCGACAGCGCCGCGCCTGGAGGAGCAGCTCGTTCGCGTCCTCGCGGAGCGGACTCTCGGCCGGCAGCTCGCGGACCAGCTCCTTGGCGATGATGTTGATGGTGGTGAGCGGCGTGCCGAGGAGGTGGGCCGCGGCCGCGGCCTGGCCGCCGAGGGCCGACAGCTCCTGCTCGCGGGCGAGGGCGAGCTGCAGGGCCGACAGGGCGAGGGCGTGGCGGCGCGCCTCCGAGGCGAGCTGGCCGATGAAGCCCGCGACCAGCACCACGGTCAGCGACAAGGCGAGCCAGGCGGCGGCGAGGTAGAGCGGCGGCAGGCGCAGCGTGCCGTCGAGCCAAGGCAGCTCGGTCGGGATGGTGGCCATGAGGGCGAGGGCGGCGAGGGCGACGGCGGTCAGGATCGCGGTCGGGCCGCGGCCGAGCGTCGCCGCGGCGAGGCCAACGGGCAGCACCAGGAGCACCGTGAAGGGGTTCTGCACGCCGCCCGTGACGAAGAGCAGGTAGGCCAGCTGCAGCACGTCGAAGAGCATGAGGAAAAAGGTCTGGCTGGCACCCAGCCGGGCGGTCGGCGCCCCCATGAGCTGGATCGCGATATCGACCACCAGGGTGAGCAGCAGCGCCGGCACGAGCCAGCCGAGCGGCAGCTCGATGCCGAGCGAGAAGTGGACCACGAGGATGGTGAAGACCTGACCGACCAGCGCCATCCAGCGCATCACCGCCAGGGTGAAAAAGCGCACCCCGCTCTCGCCGGACATGCGGAGCCAGCCGAGCTCTCGCCACCAGCGGTCCGGCTGCCGCCCTCGATCCTGCATTCGTCACCGACCTCGCGTGCGTGCGGCGGCCGGCCGAAATCGGGCCTGGCCGCCTGCTCGCAATGTGGCGCCGAGCCCGGTAGGGGCAAGCGGCGACAGTTCGGAGGCGGGCGCCAGCATCCGAAAAAATGGGCCCGCCCCCAACCTTCGAAGGCGGGCCCTCGTAATCCGGGACCCTGGGGTCCCCTCGCCTCGAAGCCGGTGTCGACAGCGCCACCACCGATGCGGCCGCGACCACGACCGGATCGCTTGCCGTGCGCGGGTCGCCGGTGGCTGGAAGGCACGCGACGCCGGCTTCAACTACGCGGGCATGTGGTGCATGGCAGTACGCAAAGTGTCAAGGAAAACGGCACAGCGTGGGCAATAGTGCGGGAATACTGTCGAAGGTCTTTACATAATTCATCTTAGCAAGGTCTCGGAGAGGTCAATCTCGAAGGCCATGCTGGTTGAGGAGATCATAGAGGGTGGGGCGACTGATGCCGAGCAGCCGGGCGGCCCGCGAGATGTTGCCTTCCGCTCGCGCCAGAGCCCGGCGA
Source organism: uncultured Geminicoccaceae bacterium (assembly GCA_964393275.1). Classification (GTDB taxonomy): domain Bacteria; phylum Pseudomonadota; class Alphaproteobacteria; order Geminicoccales; family Geminicoccaceae; genus SLRI01. The sequence goes on from CAYMTA010000005.1 coordinate 113,366, forward strand.
AGGGCGCCGAGCTCGGCCCGCTCGCGCACCTGGCGCAGGTTGAGGACGGCGTAGTCCTCGCTCTCGATCGCGAGATCGAGATCGGCCCGGCCGATGCGCCGGCCCTCGCACATGATAATCGCCCGTTTCAGGCGGTTCTGCAGCTCGCGAACATTGCCGGGCCAGGCATAGGTGTCGATCGCGGCGAGCGCCTCGGCCGAGATGCCGATGCGCGGCTTGCCGAGCTCCGGACCGAACCGCCCGAGGAAATGGCGGGCGAGCAGGAGCGCGTCGCCCGCCCGGTCGCGCAAAGGCGGGATCTCCAGGCTGAGCTCGGCCAGGCGGTAATAGAGGTCCTCGCGAAAGCTGCCCTGGGCGACGAGGTCCGAGAGGTGGCGATGGGTGGCCGAGACGACGCGGACGTCGATGGCGATCTCCTGACGGCCGCCGAGCCGCTCGACGACGCGCTCCTGGAGGAAGCGCAGGAGCTTGGCCTGGAGGTCGAGCGACAGATCGCCGATCTCGTCGAGAAAGAGGGTGCCGCGATCGGCCAGCTCGATCTTGCCCGGCGTCTGGCGAAAGGCTCCGGTGAAGGCGCCGCGCTCGTAGCCGAAGAGCTCGGCCTCGAGCAGGGTCGGTGGAATGGCGGCGCAGTTGATCGCAACGAAGCGGCGGTCGCGGCGCGGGCTGAGGGCGTGCAGCGCGTGCGCCACGAGCTCCTTGCCGGTGCCGCTCTCGCCGAGGAGGGCGACGCTCACATCGGTCGGGCTCGCCCGCTCGAGCGCCTTGTAGAGCTTCAGCATCACCGGGCTGTCGCCGATCATGCCCGGCATCCGGCTCGGCAAGGCGCGCGCCTGCAGGCGCTCGTTCTCGGCCTCCAGCTCGCCGACATAGAAGGCACGGGCGAGCAGCAGGCCGAGCTGGTCCGGGTCCACCGGCTTCTGATGGAAGTCGTGGGCGCCGGCAGCGATGGCGTCGAGCGCGTGCTGGCGCCCCTCCTGGCCGGTCATCACGACGATCTTGGTGGATGGCACGAGATCGAGAACCTGGCGCAGCGTGGCGAATCCCTCGCTGACGCCGGCCGGATCGGGGGGCAGACCGAGATCGAGCAGCACGACCTTCGGCTCCTCGGCACGCAATATGGCCAGCGCCTCCTCGCGGCTCGTGGCCGGCAGCACCTCGAAAGCTTCGAGCGCCCAGCGGAGCTGCTTCTGCAGCGCCTGATCGTCCTCGACCACGAGCAGACGCCGATTGGTCATGCGGCGGCTTCCTCGAGGCACGGCAAATGCAGGGCCAGGACCGTGCCGCGGCCCGGCCGGCTGACCAGCTCGAATCGGCCGCCGACGCGCTCGACGGTATGCCGGGCCTGATCGAGGCCGAGGCCGAGACCATCGGGCTTGCTGCTCGAGAAGGGACGGCCGCGGCCGGCGGCGTCGACGAGGCCGGGCGGCAGGCCCGGACCGTCATCCTGGACGAGCACGGTCGCCATGCGCTCGCGCCGCTCGAGGCCGAGGGTCAGGCGCCCCTCGGGACCGATGGCGCCGAGCGCGTTGTCGATCAGATGGTCGATGGCGGCCTCCAGCGCCTCCGCCTCGACCCGGGCCGCGAGCGGCGGCAAGGGCTCGGCCAGGGTGAGGCGCCGGTCGGCGCGGCGCCGGGCGAGGTCGCGCAGGAGCGGCGCCAGCGCCACCTGCTCGAGCCGCGGCTGGCGCTCGTTGCGGAGCTGGGCGATCAGCCGGCCCAGGCGGTCGGCCGAGGCCTCGAGCGTCTCCAGGAGGTCATCGTAGAAGGCCGGGTTGTTCCGATGCCGGCGGGCATTGGCAAGGGTCAGCGCCAGTCCGCTCGCAACATTCTTCAGGTCGTGCATGATATACGCGAAGCGGCGCGTGAAATTCTCGAACTGGCGCGCCTCGGCGAGCTGCCGGGCGGTCTCGTCCTCGGCCAGATAGGAGGCTGCCTGGCGTGCCGCCAGCCGCAGCAGCTCGCGGTCCTCTTCGTCGAGATGGCGCTGGCCGGGCGGGCTGGCGAGCACCAGAAGCCCGAAGAGCGCCTCCTTGTGGATCAGCGGCAAGGCCAGCCAGGCAGCGGCGGGCCGGGGCAGGAAGGCCGGCCAGTGGCCGCCGCCGGGCAAGGGCTCGGCCATCGGCAAGGGTCCCTCGGCGGCGAGCAGCGCCGCCGCCAGAGCCGGCGCCCATCCGGCGGTCGCGATCGGCGGCGGCAAGGCGAGGCTGGCGAGACGACGGAAGCGGGCGTCGGGCTCGACCAGCCAGATGCCGCCGCCGGGCGCCCCGATCGTGCCGGCGACGGCGCGGATGACACGTTCCGGCAGATCGTCGCTCGGCCGCGGATCGGCGCCGGTGAGCACGTCGACGAAGTCCGGCCAGACCCGCCGGTAGTCATGGCGATGCACCGGCAAGTGGCGGCGCAGCCAGGCATCGAGCCGCGCCCCCGCCCCGGGTGCGAGGGCGAGGGCGAGCACGAGAACAGCGGCAGGCATACCGGCGGCGAGCGCCGTGGCGGCCCCGAGGCGGGGGCCGAGCCACCCGGAACCGGCACCCACCGCGAGCAGGCCGGCCATGGTCAGCAGGGACAAGCAAGCCAGCCGGCGGACCTCGGCCGAAGGCACGATGCGGCCCGGCCGCGCGGCCACGGCGCTGCCGGCGACCAGGATCAGCGGCACGAGGCAGGCCCGCAGCATCGGCCGCGCCGCCTCGGTCGCCGGAAGAAGGGGGGCCTCGGCCAAGGCGAGAACAGCGATCAGGAGATCGTAGGCGAAGCCCAGGCCGAGGCCGAGCAGCAGAAGCCGCCGGCCGGCCTCGCTCGGCACCGCGGCGAAACCCAGCGTGAGCACCAGGAAGAGACCGACCATGGCCGCACCGGCGGTGGCCATCAGCCAGGGATCGACAGGTGCCATCAGGGCCATGGCACCAACCAGCACGAGGGCGGCGGCGGCAAGCCAGCGGCCGGCCGAATCGGCAAGGGCGTGGCTGAGGACGGCGAGGCAGGCGGCCCAGCTGGCGGTTTCGACGAGGCCCGCCGGCCGGGCCGCGACCGAGCCGAGAAGGGCGGTGGCGAAGCCGGCCAAGGCACCGGCCAGGACGGCGATGATCAAGGGAATGCTCGGCCCCGGCGCCGTCGTCGGCTGACGACGGCCGAGAAGAAGGGCGAGGCAGAGATAGCCGAAGCCGCCGACCATCCCGGCCGCTCCGGCGAGCTGACCGGCGAGACCGGTCACGGACACCCTCCGCCGTGGCGGGCTCCCGCCTCTCGCCGGGCGATCCCTGGCCGCCCGAACGCCGTGCCCGAACCGGTCGCCGACCCGACCCCGACCAACGGGGCGGCCGGGGCGACGCTTCCTTGGGTTTCGTTCTCGACCATGCTCAATCCGCGGCGGCAACAAGGGGCTGATAGATCGTCGGGAATGCTCGCGCTCGGCGAGCTTGCCGCACCTCGTATCATGCTACCGCAGCACGTCGAGCAAGCGCTGATCCGAAGGATCCGCTCCCGTGCTCCGCCGAGGCTGGCTCAGGCGGGACGCGGCTCGGCTCCGGATGGCTCTGTCATGCCGTCGCGGGCCACCGTGGATGGCCGACAGGATGCCAGATCCCCGGCCCGCTGATGCGCCAGCGCCTCCAGCCGCAACCGTTCCTCCTGCACCGCCAGGAGCAGGAGGAGGCCGTAGAGCGTCGACAGCTTCTCGCCGAGGAAGACGCTGGTCACCCCGCCCAGGAGGCAGAAGATGGTGAGGCAGAGCGTGTAGGACACGAGGCCGGTATCGCGTTGGAAGCGCAAGCCGCGCTGCATCAGGGCGAGGAGGAGGAAGGTGTAGAGCACGGCCCCGACCAGGCCGGATTCGAAGGTCACCTGCAGCCAGAGATTGTGCGCGTGGCCGGGTGACCAGTTGTTGTAGAAGCTGGCGAAGTAGTCTTGGTAGGTGCCGAAGCCGAAGCCGAGAAAGGGCGCCTTGGCGATCTCGCGCAGCGTCATCTCCCAGATGATGGTGCGGCCGGAAAGGGTCTCCTCCTGGCCGCGGCTGATCATCGGCAGGATGACGTCGACGGCGACATAAAGGGCGGCCCCGATGGTGATCCCGGCGAGGAGCACCCAGATCCGCTTCGGCCCCTTGATGTGGAAGAAGTAGACGACGAAGACCGTCACCACGAAGAAGGCGGTGAGCGAGCGGCCCTGGGTCGCCAGCAGCGTGACGAGCGAGGCCAGGATGAAGGCCGTCATGCGGCCGCGATGCGGCGCCACACCGGCGGTCTGCCGGTTGAGCTGCCAGACGAGCCCGAGGATCACCCCGGCGATCACGACCAGGGCCAGCATCTGCGGGTGCGCCATGACCCCCTTGAGCCGCCACTGCGAGCGGTCGAGCACCACCCAGTCCTGCCCGGCGGCCGCGCCGGCCCAGCTCCAGGCATAGACGATGCAGAGGCAGCCGACGAAGGCCAGCGCCGTGCGGTAGGGGCGCTCCTCGGAGAGGGCGAGGGCGGCGGCAAAGGCGAGCCAGAGCAGGATGATGTGGCTGCGCCCGCCGGCCGGCGCCACCGACCAGAACTGGACGATGCCGAGCCAGACGAGGTTGAGCGCCATGAGCAGGACGACCGGGCTGACCAGGAGCTTCCAGTTGACGCGCAGAAGATTGGGCGTGCGCAGCAGCAGGATCAGGCTCAGGAGGGCGAGCACCAGCGGCGGCCAGATGCGGTTCTCCTCCTCGCCGACGCGGATGAAATGCGCGTTGATGAGGAAGATCGCGAGCATGAAGAGCAGAAGCGTGAGGACGCGCATGGCTGGCCGTTCGAAAGGCGGGCTGAACGGAGGATGACAGGCTTTCCTTTAGGTTTCGTTAGCCGCCCCCGGCAATCGCCACTCGCGCCGGCCCACCCGACTGTACGGGTGCCCGTTAACAAACGCTTGCAACCGGTGCTCAGATCTCGGGCGTATGGCGCAGGCGGACGATTCGTCCGGCACCGTAGCGGCGCTCGTCGATCGGCGTGAAGCCGGCGGGCGGCGCGAAGGCCTCGCGGGCGGCGATCTCGACCACGACCAGCGCCGCCGGCTCGAGCCAGCCTTGCGCCACGAGGCCGGCGAGGCAGGCGGGGGCGAGGCCGCTGCCATAGGGCGGATCGAGATAGGCGATGGCGAAGGGCTCATTGGTCCGCGGCAACCGGGTGGCGTCGGCGACGAGGAGCCGGGTCCGGTCGGCTTCGCCGAGCTTCTCGATGTTGCGCCTGGCCGTGGCCGCTGCCCGACGGTCGGATTCGACCAGGCAAAGGGCGGCGGCGCCGCGCGACAGGGCCTCGAGGCCGATCGCACCCGAGCCGGCGAAGAGGTCGAGGAATCGGCAATCCTGGAGCCTTGGCTCGCCATGCCCGAGCATGCTGAAGACCGCCTCGCGCAGCCGCTCGGCGCTCGGCCGGACGGCGTCGCCCGGCGGCACCTCGAGGCGGCGGCCGCGATGCCGGCCGGCGATGATCCGGGGCGGGCTCAAGCCGGGCCGAGGGTCAGCCGCGTGAGGCGGCGCTCGTGGCTGTGGCTCTTCGATTCCGGCAAGGCGAGGCCGGCGCCGAGGCCGCCGAGCTGCTCCTTGAGCACCTTGGGCGTCACCTCCTCGAGGTCGCCGCGCGCCAGCCGGCCGAGCTGGAAGGGGCCGTAGGCGGTGCGGATGAGGCGGCTGACCTCGAGGCCGAGATGGCCGAGCACGCGCCGCACCTCGCGGTTCTTGCCCTCGCGCAGGCCCACCTTGAGCCAGGCATTGGCGCCGGTGCGACTCTCCTCCTGGGCCTTGATCGGCCCGTAGCGGATGCCGTCGATCTCGATGCCTGCGGCGAGCGATTCCAGCGCGTTCCGATCGACCGTGCCGTAGACCCGGACGCGATAGCGGCGCAGCCAGCCGGTCGCCGGCAGCTCGAGCAGGCGCTTGAGCCCGCCATCGTTGGTCAGCAGCAGGAGCCCCTCGGAGCTGAAGTCGAGCCGGCCGACCGGCATCAGCCGGGGCAGCTCGCCGGCCGCCGTGCGGGTCCGCAGCTTGTCGGCGACCGTCGGCCGGCCCTCCGGGTCGCGCGCCGTGGTCACCACGCCCGCGGGCTTGTGGTAGCGAAAGAGCCTGGCCGGCTCCGCCGCCTTCAGCCGCTCGCCGTCGATGCGGATCTCCTGCTCCTCGGTCACGTTGAGCGCCGGACTCTCGACAGTCCGCCCGTCGACCGCGACCCGGCCCTCGGCGATCAGCTTCTCGGCGTCGCGCCTCGAGCAGTAGCCGGCCCGGGCGATCCGCTTGGCGAGGCGCTCGCCGGCCGGGCGATCCGTGTCCACGATGCCGCTCATCGCCCGGCCGCCCGCACGAGCGCCTGGAGGATGGGCAGATCGCCCTCGCTGATCAGGAACTCGGGATGCCACTGGACGCCGAGGCAGAAGCGATAGCCCGGGTGCTCGATCGCCTCGACCACGCCGTCCGGGGCGGTGGCCGAGACCAGGACGCCAGGGCCCGTGCGGTCGGCCGCCTGGTGGTGGGCGCTGTTGACGGCCAGGACGTCATGGCCGCAGATCCGGTGCAGGAGCGAGCCCGGCACGATGTCGACCACGTGGCTCGCCTCGTTGCGCGGATTGGGCTGCTCGTGCGCCAGGGCGTCCGGGACGACGTCCGGGATGTGCTGGATCAGCGTGCCGCCGAGCACGACATTGAGCAATTGCTGGCCGCCGCAGATGCCGAGCACCGGCAGGTCGCGGGCGAGGGCGCGCTCGGTGATCGCCCATTCGAAGGCGGTGCGCGCCGCCTTCAGATCGACGGTCGGGTGCCGCTCGACAGCACCGTAGAGGGCCGGATCGATGTCGAAGGCGCCACCGGTGACGATCAGGCCGTCGAGCTGGTCGAGATAGGCGTCGACCCGCGCTTGGGCCACATGCGGCAGGCCGAACGGCAGGCCGCCGGCGGCGAGCACGGCGTCGCCGTAGTTCTGGCGCAAGGCGTACCAGGGGAACTTCGAGTAGCCGCCGGGCTCCTCGCTGTCCAGGGTGATGCCGATGCGCGGGCGGGCGAGGTCGGGGGCGGGTTCTGGCATGGCCGAGAGGTAGGGCCTCGGGCAGGCGGCCGCAAGCGGCTCCTGCCAAGCCTCGCCAGGGGCGCCGGCCAGCGCCTGGATCAGGCGGATGGTGCCCGAGATCGGCCGGAGCCGGGCGGGGGGTGGCCTGGCGGACGAGCGGCGCCAGGCGGATGGTGCCCGAGATCGGCCGGAGCCGGGTGGTGGCCTGGCGGACGAGCGGCGCCGCCGCCGCCATCGGCCGGCCCGCGGCCATCCCGGCGAGCTGGCCGAGGGCGGTGCCGGCGGATCGGACCCGGCCCCTCATGTCAGGAATTATAGCCTATCCCTGTCCGGAACGCAAGCCCGGCGCGGGTTCGCTCGGCAATCCGGCACGGGCTCGGGGTGCCGCCTGCCAGCGGAGCGGCGGAATGGCGAAAAAGTCTTTTGTTACGGCAGGTTGGCCACGCTTGGGTTCGTTCGCGGCGGCTTGGGTTCGTTCGTCGATCCGGCGGGTTTGCTCGCGCTTTCGTGGGTTCGTTCGTCGGCTTGGCGGGTTCGCTCGTGGCGGATTGTTGCGTCGGATGCAACATTGGTCATAACAATGATGCGCCAGACGCACCAACCCGAGGAGACTGTTGCACCGGATGCAACAACCCGAGGCCGGCTGTTGCACCGGGTGCAACAACCCGAGGCCGGCTGTTGCATCGGGTGCAACAGCGGGCGGGCCGGATGGGGCCGACGGCGATCAAATCGGCGCGGTCGGGCCGGCTCGGCTCGGGCCGTATCAGGCGGCGAGATCGGTGGTGGCGAGGAGGGGCTCGACCCTGGACAGGACGAGGGCCGGTGATGAAGCCGGGGTAGGCCGCCGGGGCCGGACCTCGGCTGTGGCGCAAGCGTCACGAGGGACTCTGGCGTTCCCTGCATCGATCACGCCGTCGCCGAGCCGCCGGAGCTCGACCAAGGCCCCCGTCCACGCCTTCTCAAGAGGGTGGTGCGCCCTGCAGCAATGGCCCGAGATCACGAGCCGAATGCAGCACGCGAATGAAGACGACCTCCCCGGCAGGCTCGTCGATCATGTAGAACATCAGATAACGTCCCTCGACGGTCATGCGCACATCTGGCCGAAGATCGTGCCGGCTGGCACCGATGAAGGGTGTCTCGGCCACCCTGCGCGCCCGTTCGAGGAACTGGTCGACAACTCGACCGGCAGCGGGGGGATTGTCAGCGGCGATGTGAGCGAAGATGTCGTCGAGATCGCGTTGCGCGAGCCTGGTGAAGCGATAACGATACATACGGCCTATGAGGCGTATTTCTGCCTGAACGTCGCGAACATGTCCTCGCCGTCGACCGTCTCGCCGTCGCGAGCCTGCTCGATCCCCGCGTCGAGATCGCACCGCAGGGCCGCCAGCTTCGCCGCCTCGATCTCGCCAAGCCGTTGCCCGAGCGCCCGGAGCGCCTCTTCCCGCTCCTCCTCGGGAAAAGCCTCGAGCCGATCAGCCAGTGACTTGAGCATCTGGTTCATACACCCTCCATACCACGCTCGCCGGCTCAATCGCGACGGATTTTGTGGTGATATTGATCGGCATCGAGCGTACCAAGTCATAGCCAAGAGCGACGGAGGCCGCGCAGTTATGGTCAACGCCACCGATGGTCGGCCGTCACGACACGCGCTGTCCGGACAGCGTGCGACCCGGAAGGTGAACTGAGTCTTGTGGATCCGAATTTCCATCTGTAACAGCGCGGATCGACAATTAAATTACGTGCGGACCTATGACATCTCCTGATGCTGTTCTGGACAAATCGGACCCCGGCGATGACGTCGCCGCACGCTTTAATTATCAGCACTCATATGCAGCGATCAACGCCATTCGGCTGATTACCAACGAAGGCAATATCGACCAAGTTATATGCGAAAACCATGAAGATTATTTGCTGAAGAACAGAGATGGAAAATTCATCGGCACTCAGATCAAAACTCGAAAGATTACTCTCCAGCCGTTCAAAGCAGCAGAGCCTCAGGTCACCAAGGCGCTGGAAAGATTCTGCCTACTGGATCAAAGATTCCCAGGCTGCTTTGAATGCTTCGACTTCACCACCAACCACGCGTTCTGGGAGAATGAGCAGTCGCTGAGCAACCTTCCCTGGCTCTTGGGCACGCTTCGGCAGCGTGGCGGCGTCAAGGGGCTCCGCGAGACCAACCCACTGCGCCAGTATGTCGAGGGCATCGCTGCGAGTTCCGGCCTCCCCCCCTCGGATGTTGCCGCTACCCTGCTCAGAACAACAGTTCGGGGCCATGAATCGGAAATCACCCATATTCGCAGCAACGTGCAAGAAGCGCTTTGCGAATGTCCGGGTGTAAAGGATCTGCCCTACACAGCCGTCGCCGCTATCGCGAAGGCGGTCATCCAGCTCGCGCGGGATGCATCAGCCAAAACGCTCCGGGGACCAATTACAGAACTGTTCGCCCCGGGGACCAACCTAAAGCGGGCGGTCGATAACCATCTCCTCGCCGGAAAGCGAATTCGCAAGGCCGATGTTCTCGCGGTGATCGACCAGTTCAAAGGCGGCAGCAAGCCCTATCATGATGTCGATGTCACCACGCTCGTTACGCCTGCGGACGCGCCGTCCGACTTGGTGGTGGCATTTCGAAAACTGGCAAAAGGCGGCGTCGAGGCCGCACGAGTGACAAATATTGAAGATCGTGTTCGCTCGTTCGAGGCATTGTTCATTGAATGGAGCCGGAAGTACGGAGCGGACGAGGCTACGAAGCGTTACAACAATGTGCTTGCAGTCGTGCAATTCGAAGCCGCCGAGGCGCATGCCAGCGCCGAAAAGGGCGCGGAGCCTTACGGCTCCGCAATGTACGGCACGCTTGCCGAACGCCTGATGACGCGTGCCAGAGACGATCGCGAGCAACTCCACGGATGTCGTCCCGAACACCTGATAGGCGCAGCGGGAGTCCTCACGCAACAGTGCAAGACTTGGTGGTCGCCGTATTTCAATGTCGCCGAGGATGCGTCATGAGCCTGGATCTCATCGAGATCGTCACGGCGCTGGACCGAGATGAGGACGTGCATCTCGCCCGCATTATCGTCCTGCTCAAAGCCTTCTCGCGATCCGACGCGCCAGCGATTGAGGGCATTACCAAGCTGGCAAAACTCGATTTCCTGCTCCGCTATCCCTCATGCCTCGAGAAGGCTTTGATCGCGCGGGGAGTATCGGCCAGGAACATTCCAGTGGACGACTTCGAGCGGCTGACGATTGAAGCCCGGATGATACGGTACCGCTACGGCCCGTGGGATCATAGGTATCGCCGTTTCCTCAACATTCTGGTGGCCCGCCGCCTTGCCACAGTTCGCACCGACGGGCGTACAATTCAGATCGACCTTACGCCGCCGGGGAGCGATCTCGCGGAGAAACTAATCGAGTCATCTGGATTCTCGCGAGTGTACGAACGGGCAGCCTTGTTGAGCAAGCATCTTAACTTGAAGGCGCGCGCATTAATGGAGTTCATCTACGAACAATTCCCTGAATTGACTTCGTTGGAGTTCAACGAGGGGATTGCGTTTACGGGCGAGACCCCATGAAGCTGCTGATCGAATCCCTTGTCCTGCTATGCAAGCAGAGCGAGGAACGTGTCCGTTTCAGCCGCCGACTTTCGTTCTTCCATGGCGAGATGTCGACAGGCAAATCCACGGTCGCAGAGCTAATCGACTATTGCCTTGGCGGCTCGCTGCAAAAGACGCCCGCGATCCAGAGCGAACTTGTCGGGGTTCAACTCCAGGTATTGGCTGGCGACGCCGCCCTGCTGATCGAGCGCAATCCCAATACCGCCACCTCAGTTGAAGTGAGTTGGGAACGTGACGGCGAAGCTGGACGCGAGAACCTTCCCCTTAAGGCCGGCGAAGTGCCGGTCATCGGCGATGAGATCTACAATTACAGCGATTTTCTCCTGCGCAGCCTCGGCATGCCGGTGCTGAAGGTCCGCAAGCGCAAAGGCGATCCGGAATCGGCACTCCAGCGTCTGAGCTTCCGGGATTTCTACAAATTCTGCTATCTTGATCAACCAGATCTGGATTCCAGCTTTTTCTTGCTCGACCAGCCCATCCGGCAGGAGAAGTCCAAAGATGTGCTGCGATACGTCTTGGGCTTTCACAGCGACAGGCTGAATGAGTTGCAAGCGGAACTCTCCGAAGTCCGCCAGGAGCAGCGCACGATGCGCGAGGCTGCCAAACAGATCGGCGAGTTTCTCCATCCGTACGGCTTTGCCTCAAAAGCGACAATCGAGTCCGAAATCGACAAACTCAACGATGAGGAAGAAAAGCTCGACGAGGAGATTGGAAACCAGGGCAGCGACGCTCTCCCCGCCACGACCGTGGCCGAAGAAGACCAGGCCCTGATCAGCGCGCTTTCGGAGGCGATCGCATCGAAGAAAGAAGCGATCGCGGATATCGAGCAGCGCCTGAAAGAGCAGGAGTCGCTCATCGCTGAATTTATTGCAATGAAGTTCAAACTCGTCCGATCATCGACAGCATCCGAACTGCTGAAAGGCGCGGCGTTTCACGCCTGTCCGGCTTGCGGAACCGGAGTAAACCAGAAGAGCGACGGCGAACACTGCGTACTGTGTAAGTCGGACCTTGCTAAAGCGCCCGGCGGATTTGAAAGCGACAGTGCCGTCATGGAGCGCGATCTCTCTGACCGCATAGACGACCTGAAACGGTCCGTGCAGCGCCTCAAGAGATCGCACGACCGGCAGCACGAGGAGTTGGGCACGCTGACGAACAAGCGCGCCGACGCGCAACGGCGTGTGGATTTCGCCCGTAGGCAGATCGAGTCCGAATACATGAAGCGCGCACGGCGGCTTGAGAGTCGCCGCGGCGCGATCAGGGAACGGCGCCACCTGCTGGTGCGCATTATGGGCATGCCCGGCGAGGTCGAGGCCAAGCTGAAGGAAGCCGATGAGCTGTCGGCAAGAATCAGCGAGCTTGAGCGAGAAATCCAGACCGAACAGGGTCGCTTCGAAGCCGGCGGGCAAAATGTCGACGCGCTGGAAAGAAATTTCCATACGCTGCTTCGTGCCATCCACTTTCCCGAAATCAAAGCGGATGACAAGGTCTCTCTGAACCGGCGCACTTGGTTACCTTACGTGCATCCGAAGGGCAATGAGTCCCTTTCGTGGACATTCAGCGACGCCGGCTCTGGCGGGAAGATGGTACTCTACAAAATATGCTTCGCGCTTGCGCTGCATCAGACAGCCGCGCAGCGGCATCTGCCGTTGCCAAGGCTTATTGTTATCGATTCGCCGATGAAAAACATCACCCCGGATATCAACCCGGAGATATTTAGAAATTTCTACACCGAGCTTTACCGGCTATTGGAAGATGATCTCAAATTTTGGCAATGCATCATGATCGATCAGACGCTCTTCGAGCCACCGGCAACGCTTGAGGATCATCTGGAGCGTCTTCTGACCAAAAACAATCCTGAGCACCCACCACTCATAAGCTATTATCACGGCCACTAGAATGAAGACCGATTCGTGTGCCACTAGTCTAGCATTGGGCCGACTGGGCTGGATTGCGTGCCATGCGCATGGGCCGGAATGGCCTCGGTGTCGGGTGATTACTATCTCAGGGCAGAATATTTAGATGAGCGGATGGGCGCGGGAAGGCCGGCCTTCCCGTCTCTTACCCTTTCGTCAGAGCCGCATCGCCTCGCCGATGCTGATGGTTCGTCTGATTTCGTCGGTCTCGAGGCCGAGGGCCATGGGGCGGCGGATTTCGGTGTGGGTGGCGGAGTCGGACATTCGGGCTCCCGAAAAGCCAGCGCGCTTTCGTGTCCTGCTACTGCAATTCGACCGACAAGGTGCGGCCGACGATCCTGGCTGCGCGGGCCAGGGTGGCGAGGCTGACGCTGTCGTTGGTGGGGTCGAGGAGGCGGTCGAGTTGGGAGCGGCTGGTGGCGAGGCGTTTGGCCATTTCGACCTTGGTGATCTTCTGCTCCTGCATTGCCGCGGCGAGCTGGAAGGCCAGGACGCGCTTGACGGCGCGTTCGGTGGTCTCCTCCCAGGCTCCCTGCTCGCGCAGGAAGTCGTCGAAGAGCTGGCCTGCCCTGCCTTTTTCTACATCGTTCGTCATGTCAGACCTCGCATTCGCTCCTTCGCCAACCATAGACGACCAAGTGGCCATCTTCCGCGCCAAAAAAAACCGGATGGGCGCGGGAAGGCCAGCCTTCCCGCCTCTTTCTTCCCTTTCCTCATAGCCTCACCGGCTCGCCGATGCTGATGGTTCGTCTGATCTCGTCGGTCTTGAGGCCGAGGGCCATGGGGCGGCGGGTGCTGGGGAGGATGGCGGTGTCGTAGAGCTCTTCGACGATGCCTTCGAGGCGGAGCCAGTGGGGGGAGTCGCCGGTTTGGAGGTCGACGACGAGGAGGCCGCAGCGGGGGATGGCACCCTTGGCGGCGAGGGCGGCGTCGAGGGGGAGGCCCTGGAAGGTCTGGTTGTCGCGGGGGCGGGAGAGGCCGATGACGGCGAAGCGGCCGAAGAGTGCCAGGCCGCGGGCGTAGCCGGGGCAGAAGGCGATTTCGGTGAAGTGGCCGGTGGCCT
>CAYMTA010000006.1:0-5855 GCA_964393275.1 uncultured Geminicoccaceae bacterium
GGGGTCGATCCCCGCGTGAGCGGGGGAGCCTCTGCCACCCAACTATCTAAAAATCCTACAATGTCAAAGAGCGTGCAGGCGGATTCGTTTCAACTTTATCGCGCAACGGTTGTGACGAGGCCGCCATCCAGTTCGACGAATGTTCGGGCCGGCAGGCCGAGGGTGAGGATGCCCTGGCCGCAGGGCTCGGCCGGGTCGCGCCAGGTCATCACGATCGAGCCGCCGCCGAGCGAGCCGTGCCACTCGGCGAGCACCGCCCAGACCCGCTGCCGGACGCCCTTGCTCATCCGGGGTGCCGTGTAGACGCCCGGCGCGATCTCCAGCATCGCCGAGGCGAGGAAGCCACGGAACCGCTCGGCGACGCTCGTCGTGACGACGACCACCATCAGCCTGCCGCCCCGCCCATCAATCCTCCGCTTCGAACAGCGTCTTGATCCGCTCGATCAGCGTGTCGACCAGCTTCTCCTTGCGGAAGGCCTCGCTCGCCCGGCGCCGGACCTCGCGCTCGAGAACCAGCTTCGGATCGTCGAGGCAGGCGCGCGCCGTGGCGAAGGCGACCGGCACGGTCACCGTGGTCCGCGCGAGGTCGGTGATGTCGAGGATGAAGGCGCGAGCGCTGTCCTCGTGGACGAAGCCGAGCTGCGGGATGGTCGCCGTGGCCGCCACCGCGATCGCCGCCGCCGCCTCGACGCAGGTGACGGCGTGGTTGATCGCCTGGTTGGGCAGGTCGGCGGCGTTCGGATCGGCGCGGTCGTAGCGGCGGCCCTTCCAGGGGACGCGGTGGCGCTCGGCGAGGAGCTTGTAGGATTCCTTGATCCGCGCCCCTTCGATGCCGCGCAGCACCGCCGGGTCCTGGTGCGGCACCACCTCGTCGAAACGCCAGGCGAACATCCGCCGGGCGATGCCGACCCGTGTGTCGGGATCGGCCCAGAGCCGCGCCTGCCGCCGCGCCAGCCGGCTGTCGTCCGGGCCGAAGGGCTGCGCCGTGTAGACCCGCGTGCCGCCGGCGCCAATCGCGACCAGGGCCGTGCCGTGCCGCGCCAGCAGCCGGAGCGCGTCGTGCGTGACGCTGCTGCCCGGCCCGATCAGGATCGCCGAGACGGTCTGGAAAGGAATGGCGTAGTCGCCGGCCTCGAGCGCGGGCGAGCCCGCCGCCGCGAAGCGCAGCGTGCCGTCCTCGACCGAAAGCCGCCCGCGCTCCAGCCAGACCAGCCCGTGCCGGTCGACATGCGGGATGCGCGCCGTCTCCAGCCCGAGGCGGCCGAGCAGCACCATGGCCCTAGCCCGCCGGCCGCAGCAGCAGCATGCCGAACCCGAACGCCCGGTGCCGCCCGACCCCACGCGCCAAAAGGCCCTGGAAGCGTTCGGGGTCGGTCACTTGCAGGACGCCTTCGAGCGTCGCATCCGGCCGTCGTGCCGCCGTCCGCGCCCGCAGCGCCGGCAGCCGCTTCGGCGGCCCTTCGGCGGTCCCGGTGCGCCCGTTGGGCGAGGCATGGCTGCGCCGCACCAGGGTCGTCAGGCGAAAGCCCGAAAGCCTTGCGTCGATCAGCTCCGCTCCGCCTTCCTGGAGCAGACGCCGCAACCAGTCGCGGTACACGTCCGCACGGTCCGGCTTCGGGGCGCCGGGGTCGGCCGACGCCACGTGCACGTAGGCGTCGAGCTCGCGCTTCTTGCCGCCATCGGTGCGCAGCGTCCGAACGATGGGGCAGATGCGCGTGGAAAACGCCAGCGTGCGCCCGGCCGTGAACGCTTCGGGCAGGGCCTTGGCGCCCAGGCCCGATTCTGGAAAGACTGCGGCCGCTTCGCCAGGGGCCGATGCGAGGGCCGAGCGCAGGCCCTTCTCGTCCACGTTCCCATAGCCCAGCAACTCCAATGGCCTTCCCTTGTCGGGATCGGGCTCGAAGACGCGAAACGGCTGTGGGGCTAGGGCACCGAACGCCCGGCGCAGCGCCAGATGCCAGAGATAGCCCGGATCATGCTCCGCATCGCGCAAGCCTGCCGCATGCGCGAAGCTGGCGAGCCGCCGGGCCTGGGGCCAGAGCCGGACCAGATGGAGGCTCAAGGCGTCCCCTCCCGCAGCACGCGGCGCTGGCTCAGGCCGGCATGAAAGCCCATGCGCCAGTCGCGGCGATCGGCGACTTGCAAGCGCCGGCCGGCGGGCTCGGTCTCCAGCGCCTCGGTCTCGATCCTTCCCTCCCCGCCAAGCTGGTCGAGTGCCGCCACGAGCGAATCCGCCTCCACCACCCGATCGAAGATCGGCCGACTCGGCGGGCAGCCTTTGCGGCCGATGAAGAGCGGTCGCTCCGGCCGTTCCAGCGCCAACTGCACCGCCTCCAGGTTCGGGGCCTCGTCGGGCAGATCGAGCGCCATTGCCACGGTGACCTTGCTGTTCGCCCGGTAGTGCCGGTAGCGCAGCGCCGGCCCGCTATAGGAGTTCGCGCCGCCGGCCCGCTCGGCCGGCACGCCGCGCGTCGTCCAGATCGGATCGCTCTGCGACAGTTCCGCCGTCTGGAAATCGACCAGCGCGTCGCCCGCCTGGTCGAGCCGGGCCGCGAAGCGCAATCGCTCCTGCAATCGCTGCAAGGCGTGGACATCGCGATGCTCGAAGCCCAACGCGTTCGCGATCAGTCCGGTGAGCAGCGATCGCCCGGGCAACGGGCGAGTCGGCCTGATCTCGTCGATCGCCGTATCGCCGAAGCTCATCAGTGGCCCTTCGAGCCGAAGGATCAGGCAGCGCATCACGCCGCACCCGAAATCGCCGCTGCCACTGCCCTGGTCAGCGCCGGAAATAACGTCGTCTCGGCACCTTCCACGGTGATCTCGTGTCGGGTCGCCAGCCACCTGGTAGCCTCGCTGCCGTACATCCCGTCGATTGCCGCCACATGCCGGGCCAAGGCTGCCGCCGCCTCGGCGTCGAGGGGGGCCTTTGCGATGGGCTTCATGAAGGCATTGGCGAGCGTGCGCGGCTGCTCGTCACCGGCCTCGACCATGACCAGCGACGCCCAGTCGTAAGGTGCGGTCGAGCCTTTCTTCGCGCCCGGCGTCACCTTGGCGATCAGGTGCAGAAGCGATTCCACCGTCTTCGCCGCCAGCGTCCGGTCGGCGGCGAGCCAGTTCTTCCGCTCCACCCCTTCGAGGTTCGAGACGAGCAGCGGCACGTCCACGACGACATAACCGTAATAGACGCCCGACGTGAGATCGGCCGTGTTCAGATGCCCCGCACCCGAGCCCTGCTCCTCGGCCTGGAGATCGTCGACCGCCGTGAAATAGTCGGGCTCGGACGCCTGCTCGTGCACCGTGAACGCATGCGCCACATGCACCGCCGCATCGACCCTGGCATCCCGGTCGCCCGATACGAACCGCCCGAACATCGCCGCATCGATTCCCGCACCGGCCTTGAGCGCGTGGAGATTCTTGAACTCCTCCTTGCTCTTCTTGAGGCGCTCGCCTGCAATCTCCTTAGCCTTCTTCGGATCACGCTCGGCTTCTTCGACGATGGAACGAACCAGCTTGCGAAAGAAGCGGACCTCCGGCCTGCCGAGCACCATGACCTCGGCACGGCCAAGCCCCGTCGTGTCGCCAGCCGGCTTTTTCTTGGCTTCCTCGGACGCATAGAACTTTGCCTGGATTTCCTTAATGGCCGCAATAACGGCGTCCTCCGGGTACCCTTCCTCGAAGAGAGCCTTCGCCACCTTCTCTTGCCACAACAGACGGCTTCTGATGGCGAGGCCCGAATCGCCGACATTCTTCAAAGCGTAATCAGATTCCGCACGTGCCCAATGCCGCTTCAGGCACTGCGACGAAACCCGCAGCCGCTCGACACTGCCGAACGGCAGCCGCTTGGCGAGCCCCGCATCATCACGATTGAGCAGCGTGCCCGGATAGGAATGCAGCGTGTGGATCTGAATGAACTTGGGGGTCGTCATGCGGCCTCTCCTTTCGGATTCTGCAGATTGTATTGCCGGCGGTAATAGTCCTTGGCGATGCGCCGGCGGATGGCGTCGTTCGGCCAGTAGGCGAGGGCGAACACGTCGAACCAGTCGAACCGGCCGGCGTCACCCTTCGAGCCCATGAGCCGCGCCAAACGGCGCACCTCACCGGGCAGGGCTTCGGCATCGGTGCGCAGGAGCCGCAGCAGCCGGGCCTCGCTGATCTCTGCCTCGGCCATGGCGAAGCCGAGCGAGCGGCGCTCCGGCGAGCGGTGGAACGGATGGGCGATCGCCATGCCGTTGATCGTGATCGCCACGGCCCGCTCGGCCCGCTCATTGTCCAAAGCGACAGGCGCGTGCGTGTTCACGAGCAGCCAGAAGGCCGCCCCCTCCGGCCGCGCCGGCTGCAAGCGGCGCAGGCTCGCGAGCTGACCGGCCGGGTAGTCCTCGCGCTCCATATGCCACGCGATGTCGCCCACGGCCTTGCGCCAATCGATCCCGTCAGTCGACATCGGCGACCTCCTTCACCCGCTTCGGCATGTACCCGTTGAAGCTCTTCCAGAAGAGCGCCTCGAGCCTCTCCTCGGCCACGGCCTGCGCCTTCAGCCGCCGAACCCCGGCGGTCGGCAGGGAATGCAGCGCAGCGGCGAAAACCGCATCAGCAGTGGCGCGGAGGAACCGGCCCCAGGCCGTCTCGTCGCCTGTCTCGGCGAGCCGGAAAAGCTGATCGAAGAACGCCTCGTCGATCCGCTGGTCGGCCATCTTCAGCCACTGCTGCACCCACCGCCCCGCGGTCCGGTCACCAAAATCGACCTCGGCATCCCCCGCCTGGATCAAGGTGAGGAGCGGGACCTTGAGAACCCGATTCTGCAGCGTTCCCGCATCGGCCACGAGCTGCGCGGCGAGCTTGGCGACTTTGTCACGCTCGCGATCGTCGAACAGAAACCCGCGCCGCCTTTGGCTATCGATCGCCACTTCGCGAGAATGATGACCCTCGGTCGTTCCCTGCCCGCGCACGGTCACGTCGAATCGTGCCCAGGCGGGCAAGCGATCGACCCCGTCGTGCCATTCGAGCAGCAGCGGCCTCAGCCACTTTTCCCGAGCAAACAGGACGTCGCTCATGACACGATAAGTCGGCGTCGAGTTGTAAGCCGCGGACGTCTTCTCGAGGTTGATGGGAATCCAGGGATCGCCGACATTGCCCAGCGTGCCCTTGGCCGCAACCCGTGCGACCTTGGAGCCGACGCTCTTCGCCGTGATCCGCCCCCGGCAGTCCGCATAGAGCCGCACCCGACGACAGACCTCGATGAACCAGGGATCGAGCTCGCGGAACTCCAGGCTTCGCTCGCCGTCCCAGGGCAGGCACCATAAAAGTGCTGCCCCTCCCTCTTCCGCGAACTCCTCGATCCGCTCGAAGAACCAGGACCGATGCCCGAGCATCACCTCGACATCGCGCCGCCAATGTGCGCCGATGCCGCCATCCGGCACGAGACCGACGAACGGCCGCGTGGCAAAGCCGCCATTCATGCGTGCGATGCCGTAATTGCCGGCCCCCAGAAAGCCACCTGTTGTCTGCAGCATGACGAGGGCCGCAGCCCAGGCCGCTGGCGTCGCCTCGGCGACCAGCCCTTGCTTCACCCCATGGTTCTTCGCCGTGACCAGCACATCGAGGTCGTCGGCGGTGTCGATCGTTGTCTTGTGCGGATCGGCCGAGCCTCCGGGAACCGGCGGCTGCATGAAAGCGGGCTTGGTGACATCCGACACGACAAGACGCCAAGGCTCATCGTCGGACCATTTGCGGGTCAGCCCGCGAAGCAGGTCGCGCCACTCTTCAGCCTCGCCCGGAATGCCGCTGCAGCCGCCATGCTGCAGCGCGATCGCGGCAAGCTGGACCATGAAGCTGTGCCACGGCGCGTGTTGATGCGG
>CAYMTA010000006.1:5955-120031 GCA_964393275.1 uncultured Geminicoccaceae bacterium
GCGCGATCGCGGCAAGCTGGACCATGAAGCTGTGCCACGGCGCGTGTTGATGCGGACGGAGAAAGGGGAGATCGAGGACTGCATCCCTCGAATACGTCGCAAGAAGCGCCGGTAGATCGCCGTGGCCGACAACGTTTCTGGTGTCAACAAACGGCAAGATCGAATCAGCCAAGAGGTTCACGGCTATTGTCTCTCTATCAGTTGCAGCCCGAAGCGGTCGTACCGGTAGGCCGATCCTTCGAACTGAAAGAAATCCCCCGATACGATCGCCGAAGGTATCTCTGCTGGCAGCTCCTTCGGCGCCATCCACCGCGGCAGCCTCAGGCGCTCCAGTTTCTGCCCGAAGGGTGAGTCGAGCGCCGGCTCCAGCGGCAGGAGCAGGTCTTGCGCGCCGAGCCGGGTGGCGAGCTTCTCGGCTGCAGGCGGCCATTCCGTCTCCGAGAATCGCTTCGAATAGTCGATGCTCGCATCCTTGCCCTGCGAGCGCAGGGCAATGGCAAGGCCCCGGTAGCGCTTCCAGTACGCGTCCCAAGCGCTGCCGAGTTGATCCGCCAAACCCCGCAGCCGCTCCTCGTGCGTCCCTTCCTCGACCAGCCGGCGATTGTCGGCCGGAATGGTCCAACTCGGCGCCGTCGCCACCATTTGGCGGGTCGCCTCGACGGAGAGCACATTGTCGTAGGCCCGCTCCGGCCCGATGCCGTGCCGGGCGCGGTGGAGAAAGCTCGTGAGATCGGCAGCCTCCGGCAGCAGCACGACGCATCGGGCTGCCCTGAAGCCCTTGGGTCGGTCCTTGCGCTCGTGTCGATGCAGGCGACCGATTCGCTGCAGCAGCACGTCGACGGGAGCGAGGTCCGTGATCAGCAGATCAGCGTCCACATCGAGCGATTGCTCCAGCGTCTGGGTCGCGACGATCAGCGCCGGCCCGCTGCCGGCCCTTTTGCCGAAGCGGGCCTCCACCGCCGCATCCAGCAACCGGCGATCCTCCGCCGCGAACCGTCCATGATGCAGCGTGCGGACGTCACCGACACGGAAGAAGGCCGCGTGCTCCGCCGGCAAGAGCAGTTCCAGCGCTTCCTGCGTCGCGATCGCCGCTGTCACGGTGTTGCGCAGGACGAGGACGCGCGCACCGGTTCCCACCGCCTCGGCCGCTAGGGCAGCCACCGCCTCCGGCCGATCGATGAGCGGCATTGGCTCGATCGCGACGGTCTTGCCGGGCCCTTCAGCGGCGACATCCACCGGGTCCGCATGGCTCGGCGTGATCCGCGGATAGGCCGTGGCGATTGCCGCATCGAGCGCTGGAGCGGCCTTCTGACCATGGACCAACCGCTCGCGGGTCCCGGCCCCGACGGTTGCGGACATCAACAGCACATGCCCGCCCGACGCCCTGAAAAGCGTCATGAGCCGCTCGGCCAGCGTCGTCATGTAGGCGTCGCTGGAATGGACCTCGTCGATCACCAGGAGATGGCGGACGAGGCAGGCAGCCCTCAAATGCGCGTGCTTGACCGCGAGCGCGCCCAGGAGCGCCTGATCGATCGTGCCGACGGCAAAGCCGGTCGCCATGTAGCGCTTCGGTTGCTCCGCGGCCCAGCGCTCCGTGCGCCGATCCTCGGTCTCAAGGTCGCTCCACTGCACCCGAAAATCGGGCAGGCGCGTCCCTTCCGCATCCCCCATCCGGAAATAGCCCGGCACCGCGAGGAGCGGCTCGGGCGCGGCGTCACCATAGGTCGCCAGCAGCCATCGCCGCATCCGCCCGTGTAGCTGCACGGCGGCCGAGCGCAGCGGCACGGCGAAATAGCAGCCGTCGACGAGCCCGGCATCGATCAGCCGGCTCGCCCAGCGAAAGGCAGCCTCGGTCTTGCCCGAGCCCGTCTCGCTCTCCAGCAGCACCACGGAGCCCGACTCGTCCGGCAGCGGCAGCCCGTCGAGCGCCGTTTGCGCCGGCCGTGGCGCATTGCCGTCGAATTGCCGAGCGAAGGAGAGCAAGGGTCGCGGCAGCTCCGGCGGCACGAAACCGATACGCTTTATGATTTGCGCCGCCTGCTCGCGCACAAAGGCGAGTCGGGGCGGATCAGCAGGCTCCGTGAAGCGAAACCAATCGGCATTCGAGCCGATCCAGTCCGCGAGCATCAGGAGGCCGGCGAAGAGGTGCTGGAACGACGGTGCTGCCGGAAGTTCGCCCGCCGCAGCCCGGAAGCCGTCCGGGAACTGCGCGCGCCCAACAGCCAAAAACTCTTGCAGCCGCCGGAGGGGCTCACCCTCCTTCGCCCGCCATGTCTCGACGAGGTGTCGGTCCGAGCCGCGGCTGAAGCCGAGATCGGGCTTGCTACCGTGATGCGAGAAGACGCCTTCCAGATAGTCCTGGAGAACCTCGTCGCCCCATTGCCCCAATCCCAGCTCGGCCAAGGCGCGGCTGAAATCGAGCCAAAGGTCGCCCTCGCACCACAATGGCTTGAGGGCTGACAGATGCCCGACCGTGCCGCGACGTTCGACCGAAGCCTTGGCCTGAAAAGCGGGGGCGCATTTGCCGAGATCGTGGATGAAGGCGAGGAAGGCGAGGCGCGCGATCAGCCCATCGTCGATACCGTCGAGTCCCGCCGCGCGTGCCAGCCGCCGCCTGACGGTCGGTTGGCGAAGCAGCGCCTCCAGAACGCCGGCTACGTCGATGCAATGATCGACCAGTGGATGCCAGGCGGGGCCGCCACGCTCGGCGTCGCGGAATTTTCCCCAGAGATCGCCGGGGCCGGGAGCACCGTCCACGCTCAGCGCCTCTCGCGCCGCGAGCGGCAGCTTCTCGTGGTTGACCGCCAGCCGACGTAGGCAACAACGCGACGGCCATGCTCCATTCAATCCTCCACCCGCTTGCCGGCATCGCGCCTTCAAGGGACGGCGCTCGCCACCCTCGCATTTGCCGCAGGCCAAGGCAATAATCGCTATGGTTGAAAACCCGCTTGCCAGCAACCGGAAATTTGCTCGGTCGATCGGGCTGGCGCCTTCGGCCCGGACCAGATCGCCCCCTTGCTTCGTCCTTCCAAGGCATCCGGCCATCCGTTCGGCTAAAATTCCATCGACCGTCTCGAAAAATCGGACGCTTGGTCAACCGGGTTAAGGAATTTTTTCTTTTCCAGGTCGATTTTGCGGCGAGCTGAATGATTTTCTTTCCCACCGTCGAGCCGGAGACCGAATGTTCGTCCGGTTGGTCGCCTCGGACCCCACAGCCTGCCGACCGACGTTCGCAAGACGGCTGTCGCTGGCTCTGCCCGGCAACATTTCCGAGCATCCCCCGCCGGACAACCGAAATGGCGCGATCATTTCAGCGAACGGCAACGAATTTCCGCTTCGAGAAGGGGCGTATTTCCCCAAAAGGACCGCCTTTTCCCGAACAATGCCGCCGAAGGTCTCCACCCACCCGTCTGCCGCCCCTCGGGATGTTGCATCGGATGCAACATCGGGGCCCGGGTTGTTGCACCAGATGCAACAATATTATGACAATTGATGCATCCGGCGCAACAGGCGGCTCGGGTTGTTGCATCTGGTGCATCATTATTATGACAAATGTTGCATCGGGCGCAACAATTTCAGGCGAACGAACCCGCCAAGGCAGCGAACGAACCCGCGAAATCGACGAACGAACCCGGGATTCCGACGATCGAACCCACGGATTCACGATCGAACCCGACGATTCACGAACGAACCCAAGGCCCGCCCGGCGAGGGGCGGCGCGGCTTTCGCCGCCTTCCCGGGTTCGCTCGCCAGGCGAAGGCCGGATTGCCGAACGAACCGGAACGCAGCCTGGACAGGCCGCGTCGTTTAGGCTATAAATCCCAAAGCAGGATCAGGGGCGCGCAGGATCAGGGGCGGAGCGAGATCAGGCCGCTTTCGATGATCAGCGCGACGCCATAGGTGGCGAGGGCGGCGAGCACCGTGGTGACGGCGACCTTGATCAGCAGGCGCGGCTTGGCCGGAGCACTGGTGGCATGGCCGGGCTCCGGGTGCTCCGGCGGGATGGAGCCGAAGGGCAGGGCCATGAGGAAGAACAGCCACCAGGCCATGCAGTAGGTGACGATGGCGCCGACGAGGCTCACGAAATATCCCTCAAGCCTGCTCCAGCTCGACCAGCGTGCCGCAGAAATCCTTGGGATGGAGGAAGAGCACGGGCTTGCCGTGGGCGCCGGTCCGGGGCTCGCCGTCGCCCAGGATGCGCGCCCCTTGGGCCAGCAGATGGTCGCGCGCCGCCCGGATGTCGGCCACCTCGTAGCAGACGTGGTGGATGCCGCCGGCCGGGTTCCGCTCGAGGAAGG
Source organism: uncultured Geminicoccaceae bacterium (assembly GCA_964393275.1). Lineage (GTDB taxonomy): Bacteria > Pseudomonadota > Alphaproteobacteria > Geminicoccales > Geminicoccaceae > SLRI01. The sequence continues at coordinate 10,254 of CAYMTA010000006.1, forward strand.
AGAGGATGGGCGAGGCCTCGCCGAGCACGCCGAGCAGCTCGATCTTGGTGTTCGCAAGCTCGATGAAGACCGTCTGCACCCCGTGCGCCGGCTGGTCCACGATGGCCGAGACGGTGGCGCCCAGGAGCCGCGCATGGGTCTCCCGCGCGGCCCGGATGTCCGGCACCGCGATGGCGACGTGGTTGAGCCGGCCGAGCTCGAAGGGCGCGGCCATCAGGCGGCGCCCGCCGGGGCCCCGCCCATCTCGTCCTCGAGGCTGGCGAGCGACTTGGCGCTCAGGCGGGTGACCTGGACCTCGACGATGGGCCGCTTGTGGCGCGGCAGGTTCAGCGCCTGGCGCACGGCACCGCGCACCGCCTGGGCCACCCGCTCGTCGTCGAGCACGTCCCGGTCCTGCAGATCCTCGACCGCCTCGGCGACCAGATCGGCGGCCGCCTTCTCCAGATTGCCGAAGCTCGAGAGGTCGATGGCGCCGATCGCGGTGAGCTGCGGGGCGGCGAGGACGCTGCCATAGGGATCGAGCACCAGGCCGACGACCACCGTGCCGTGGCTGGCGAGGCGGCGGCGCGAGCGGTAGAGCTCGTCGCCGGAATCGAGCAGCTCGTCGGTCTCCAGCACCCGCCGGCCGGTGTGAACCTCGCTCTCGACCTTGGCCGGCGGCGGGCCGAGGCGGACGAGGTCGCCATTGCGCACGACCAGCGCCTGCTCGACGCCGAGCGACTTGGCGAAGCGCGCATGGGCATAGAGGTGGCGCGCCTCGCCATGCACCGGAATGGCGATCCTGGGCTTCATCCAGCGATACATCTGCTCCATCTCGTCGCGGCAGGGATGGCCCGAGACATGGACGAAATGGTCCTCCTCGGTGATCACCTCGACGCCGAGCTCGACCAGGTGGTTGTGCAGGCTGTAGAGCGTGCGCTCGTTGCCGGGGATGATCTTGGAGGAGAAGATCGCCGTGTCGCCGGCCTCGAGGCGGATGCGCTGGTGGTTGCCCGTGGCGATCCGCTGCATCGCCGCGCGCGGCTCGCCCTGGCTGCCGGTGACCAGGTAGAAGGCGCGGTGGCGCGGCAGGCCGGCCGCCTCGCGCTCGTCGCGCAAGGGCGGAATGCCCTTGAGGTAGCCGCATTCCTGCGCCGCCTCGATCATCCGGTGCATCGACCGCCCGACCACGACGATCTCCCGGCCGGCCTCGGCCGCGGCCAGCATGGCGGTCTCGAGCCGCGCCACGTTCGAGGCGAAGGTGGTCAGCGCCACGGCGTTGGGTTGGGCCGCGATGAGATCGCGCAAGGAATCGCGGACCTCGGCCTCGGAGCCGGAGGTCCCGGGGCTCAGCACGTTGGTGCTGTCGGCGACCAGGGCCAGGACCCCCTCGGCACCGATCTGCTCCAGGAGGGCGATGTCGCTCGGCTCGCCCAGCATCGGCGCGGGATCGAGCTTCCAGTCGCCGGTATGGAGCACGATGCCGTGCGGGCTCTCGATGGCAAGCGCGCTGGCCTCCGGAATGGAATGGGTCATGTGGATCAGGCGGCAGCCGAAGGGGCCGACGGTGAAGCGCTCGCCATCCTTGACCAGGCGAAGCGCCGCCGGATTCTTCACGTAATGCTCGGCGAGCTTGCGGCGGAGCACGGCCGCCGGAAACGCCGTGCAATAGATGGGGCAGCCGAGCCGCTCCCAGAGATAGGGCACGGCGCCCAGGTGATCCTCGTGCGCGTGGGTCAGGATGATGCCGTCGAGCAGCTCCTTGCGCTCCTCGATGAAGGCGATGTCCGGCAGGATGATCTCGGCGCCGGGATGCCGGTCGTCGGCGAAGGCGATGCCGCAATCGACCATCAGCCAGCGGCCGTCGAGCTCGTAGAGATACAGATTGAGGCCGATTTCGCCGATGCCGCCCAGGGCGACGAAGCGCAAGGATGAGGTCACTGAGTTGCCTTCTTTCCGGAGCGAATGATTTCGCGGTTCAGGAGATACACCTCGACCAGGCCGATCATGGTCAGATCGGGGTCGACATGCTCCACGAGCTTGCAATGTCGCGCGAAGAGCGGCGCCAGGCCGCCCGTGGCGATGATGGTCATGGTCTTGCCGTACTCGGCCTGCACGCGGTGGGCAAGCCCCTCGATCAGCCCGACATAGCCAAAGAACACGCCCGACTGCATGGCCTGCACCGTCGAGCGGCCGATCACCTGGGGGGGCGGCTCGACCGCGATATGCGGCAGCTTGGCCGCCGCCCGGTGCAGGGCCTCGATCGAGAGATTGACGCCGGGGGCGATGATGCCGCCGAGAAAGGCGCCCTCGTCGTCGATGACATCGAAGGTGGTGGCCGTGCCGAAGTCGACGATGATCAGGGGCGCGGGATAGCGGCGAACCGCGGCGAGCGCGTTGATCAGACGGTCGGCGCCGGCCTCGCGGGGGTTGATCAGCTTGTTCGCGATCGGGATGGGCACATCCTCGCCGACGACGAAGGCCCGGCAGGCGAAGAACCTCTCGCTCATCTGGCGGAGCGGGAAGACGGTCTGCGGCACGACCGAGGAGACGACGACGGCACCGACGCTCTCGCGCGAGAAGCCGCCGATCGACATGAGCTGCAGCAGGAGCGCGGCGTACTCCTCCGCCGTGCGCTCGCGCGCGGTCGAGAGCCGCCAGTGCCCCAGGGCCTCGCGCTCCCGATAGAGGGCGAAGCTGGTGTTGGTGTTGCCGACGTCGATCAGCAGCAGCATGCGCGGCTCCAGGCGGCGTCGCGCGCCCCGGACGGGCGGGCCCGCCCCCTCACGACGCGGCCTCGCCAAGCGGGAAGAAGAGCTCGCCCGCATGGACGAGGCGGCGCCCCGATGCGGTGTCGAGCACCAGCCGTCCCAGCGGGTCGACGTCGACGAAGCGCCCGCCGATCGTCCTCGCGCCGTCCCGCACCCGTGCCTCCCGGCCCCGGCCGTGGGCGCGCAGGAGCCAGCGCTCCCGCAAGGCGGCGAAACCGCCGGCCCGCCAGCGACCGTAGTGCCCGGCGAAGCTGCCGAGGAAGCGATCGAGCAGGTCTTCCGGGGTCGCATCGACACCGAGCGCGGCGAGGCTGGTCGCGGGATAGGGCAGGTCCTTCGGGCAGGTCGCGACATTGACGCCGATGCCGGCGACGATGGCCGGAGCACCGCCATCCACGACGACGCTCTCGAGCAGGATGCCGGCGAGCTTGGCATCGCCGACCATGACGTCATTGGGCCATTTCATCTCCGGCGCGAACGCCTCTCCCTGGAGCGCCTCGACGAGGCCGAGGCCGACCACCAGCGAGAGCGTGGCCGCCTCGGCCAGGGGGCGCCGCGGCCTGAGCAGCATCGAGACATGGAGATTGCCCGCGGGCGAGACCCATGTCCGGCCGTGCCGGCCGCGCCCCTTCGTCTGGATGGCGGCCCGGACCACGAGCCCCTCGGGCTCGCCCCGGAGCGCGCGCTCGCGGACCAGATCGTTCGTGCTGGCGAGGCTCGGGTAGTGCTCGATCGAAAAGCCTGGATTGCTCAATCGGCCGGCTGCCCTATGGCATGAGCGCCGCCGCGGCGGTCTGGGCCGTGGCGAGCAGGGGGCCCGGGATGAGGATGAAGCCCAGCACCAGAATGGCGCAGACCGTCACGATCGCCTGCAGCTCCATGCGCGCAGGCCGGTCGAACGCCTCGGCCGGCGCGTCGAAGTACATGACCTTGACGATGCGGAGGTAGTAGAAGGCGGCCACCACGCTGGTCAGCACCGCGATGACCGCGAGCAGCGTCAGGCCGGCATCGATCGCCGCCATGAAGACGTAGAGCTTGCCGAAGAAGCCGGCCAAGGGAGGGATGCCGGCGAGCGAGAAGAGGAAGATGGCGAAGCCGAGCGCCAGCATCGGCTGCCGTTGCGACAGGCCGGCGAGCTCGTCGATGCTCTCGATGTAGCGGCCCTGCCGGCGCATCATCAGGACCCCGGTGAAGATCCCCAGCGTCATGACGAGGTAGATGGTCATGTAGATGAGAACCGAATAGATGCCGCGCTCGGTTCCGGCCGCGAGACCGACCATGGCATAGCCGATGTGGCCGATGGCGGAATAGGCGAGCAGCCGCTTGATGTTGGTCTGGCCGATGCCGGCGAACCCGCCGAGCAGCATCGACGCCACGGAAATGAACACGATGATCTGCTGCCACTCGCCGGCGACGGCGCCAAAAGGCTGCATCAGCACGCGAAGCAGGAGGCCGATCGCCGCCATCTTGGGCGCCACGGCGAAGAACGTCGTCACCGGCGTCGGCGCCCCCTCGTAGACATCCGGCGTCCACATGTGGAAGGGCACGGCCGACAGCTTGAAGGCGAGGCCGACGGCGACGAAGACCAGCCCGACCAGGGCGCCGAGGCTCAGGGACGCGGTCGGGGAGCCGATGGCGCCCAGCGTCTCCGCGATCACGGTGAACGACAGCGTGCCGGTGAACCCGTAGATCAGCGAGCAGCCATAGAGGAGCATGCCGGAGGCGAGCGCGCCGAGCACGAAGTACTTCAGGCCGGCCTCGGTCGAGCGCAGCTGGTCCCGGTTGAAGGCGGCCATGACGTAGAGCGACAGGCTCTGCAGTTCCAGCGCCACGTAGAGCGCCAGCAGGCTGTTGGCCGAGACCATCATGCACATGCCGAGGCTCGAGAACAGGATCAGGAGCGGGAACTCGAACCGGTCCATCTCCTGGTCCTGCAGGAAGCCCCGCGACAGGAGGATGCAGCCCGCGGAAACGGCGAGGATCACGACCTTGAGGAAGGCGGCGAAGCGGTCGAAGATGAACTGGTCGCCCAGGATCGGTGCCGCCGTCTTGTCCGCGGCGATGACCAGGACGGCGGCGACGATCAGCGCCAGCACGGCCAGGGGCGTCACCAGCCCCGCGGCGTGACGCTCGCGCAGCGAGCCCAGGACGAGCAAAGCGAGGCCCGAGACGAAGAGCAGCACCTCCGGCAGCGCCGGGATCAGATCGAAGGTCGGCTGGCTTTCCATCGACGGGCCTCAGCGCAATGCCAGATCGGCGGCCGGCTGAGCGGCCCCGATCTGGACGAGCAGGTTGTCCACCGACGCCGCCATCGGGTCGAGGAAGAGAGCGGGGTAGATGCCCATGATGAAGACCAGGATGACCAGGGGCGCGAAGGCGATCACCTCGTTCGGGCGCAGGTCCTTGATCAGCTTGAGGTCGTCCTTGGTCAAGGCGCCGAAGATGGTTCGCCGGTAGAGCCAGAGCATGTAGGCGGCGCTCAGCACCATGCCCGAGGACGCGAACAGCGCAACCCAGGAGTTGGTCTGGAAGATGCCGACGATCACCAGCATCTCGCCGACGAAGCCGGACGTGCCGGGCAGCGCCACGGCGGCGAACATGAAGACCATGAAGACGAAGGCATAGGCCGGCATGCGTTCCGCCAACCCGCCGTAACGGTCGATGTCGCGGCTGTGGATGCGATCGTAGACCACGCCGACGACCATGAAGAGCGCGCCCGAGACGACACCATGCGAGAGCATCTGGATGATCGAGCCCTGGATGCCGAGCGCGTTCGGGGTGAAGATGCCGATGGTGACGATGCCCATGTGCGCCACCGACGAATAGGCGATCAGCTTCTTCATGTCGGTCTGCATCAGGGCGACGAGCGAGGTGTAGATGATGGCGACGATGGAGAGCGCGTAGACGAAGGGCGCGAAATAGAGCGAGGCGTCGGGCAGCATCGGCAGGGAGAAGCGCAGGAAGCCGTAGCCACCGAGCTTCAGCAGGATGGCCGCGAGCAGCACCGACCCGGCGGTCGGCGCCTCGACATGGGCATCGGGCAGCCAGGTGTGGAAGGGCCACATCGGCACCTTGATGGCGAACGACGCGAACAAAGCGAGCCACAGCCAGCGCTGCAGGCCGGGATCGAACTCGGTCGCCATGATGGTCGGCATGTCCGTCGTGCCGGCCTGGAGATACATGATCAGGAGGGCAATGAGGAAGAGCACCGATCCGAGCAGCGTGTAGAGAAAGAACTTGAAGGATGCGTAAATCCGGCGCGGGCCGCCCCAGATGCCGATAATCAGGTACATCGGTATCAGGATGCCCTCGAAGAAAATATAGAAAAGAACCATGTCGAGCGCGCAAAAGACGCCGACCATCAGCGTGTCCATGACCAGAAAGACGATCATGTACTCCTTGACGCGCGTCTGGACGGAGTGCCACGAGCCGATGATGCAGATGACCGTGAGCAGGGTGGAGAGCAGCACGAACCAGAGCGAGATGCCGTCGACGCCCATGTGGTAGTCGATGCCGAAGCCGGGCAGCCAGCTCCGCTTCTCCACCAGCTGGAAGCCGGCCTGGCTCGAATCGAAGTTGCCGAGGACGAGCAGCGACAGAAGGAACGTCACCAGGGCGGTCCAGAGCGCCACGCTGCGGCTGTTCTGGGCCACCACCGCCGGCTCGCCGCGGATCAGGAGGATGAAGGCGGCACCGACCAGGGGCAGGAAGGTGACGAGGGAGAGGAGAGGCCAGTCGCTCATCGGCTCAACCCCGCCCGACCAGAAGATACCAGGTGACCAGCAGGGCCACGCCGATCAGCATGGCGAAGGCGTAGTGGTACATGTAGCCCGTCTGCAGGCGAATCGCGCGCTTCGCAGTCACCCAGGTGCTGGCCGCCACCCCATCCGGGCCGAACCGGTCGATGATGCCGACATCGCCGCCGCGCCAGAAGCCGTAGCCGATCGCCTTCGCGCCGCGGACGAAGACCCAGTCGTAGAGCTCGTCGAAGTACCACTTGTTGTAGAAGAAGAGGTAGAGCGGCCGGAACATGGCGGCCGTGCGCGCCGGCAGATCGGTCATCCGGCAGTAGTAGAGCCAGGAGAGCCCGAGGCCGATGATCATGGCGATGGAGGGTGCCGCCTTCACGAGGAACGGCACCTCGTGCATGTCGTGCAGCACATGGTTGTCGGCGCCGGTGAAGATCGCCCCGGCCCACCACTCGCCCCCGGCGGCGACCATGCCGACCCCCGCCATGCCGGCAAAGAGGGCGCCGGCCGCCAGGACGCCGAGCGGCACCGTCATCACCAGCGGGCTCTCGTGCACATGGCTCTGGACCTGCGCGGAGGCGCGGCTCTCGCCATGGAAGGTCAGGAAGATGAGCCGGCCGGAATAGAAGGCGGTGAGCACGGCGGCGGCGATCCCGAGCCAGAAGGCGTAGAGGTGGAAGCTGTTGGGCGATGCCCAGGCCGCCTCGAGGATCGCGTCCTTGGAGAAGTATCCTGCCGTCAGCGGGAAGCCGACGAGGGCCAGCGAGCCGATCCACATCACCGCGTAGGTGAAGGGGATCTTGCGCCAGAGCCCGCCCATCTTGCGCATGTCCTGCTCGTCCGACATGGCGTGGATGACCGAGCCGGCGCCGAGGAACAGGAGGGCCTTGAAGAAGGCATGGGTGTAGAGGTGGAAGATGCCGGTCGAGTAGGCGCCGACGCCGCAGGCGAAGAACATGTAGCCGAGCTGCGAGCAGGTCGAGTAGGCGATCACGCGCTTGATGTCGAACTGCGTCAGCGCGATGGTCGCGGCGAAGATCGCGGTCGAGGCGCCGATGAAGGTCACGAAGGCCAGGGCCACGGGCGCGTGCTCGAAGACCGGCGAGAAGCGGGCGATCAGGAAGACGCCGGCGGTGACCATGGTGGCGGCGTGGATCAGCGCCGAGACGGGCGTGGGGCCCTCCATGGCATCCGGCAGCCAGGTATGGAGGCCGAGCTGCGCCGACTTGGCCATGGCACCGAGCGTCAGCAGGATGGCCGTCAGGGTCAGCGCGTGGAACTCGGTGCCGAAGACGACGATCGACGTGTCGGCCATGCCCGCCGCGGCGCCGAAGATCACGTCGTACTGGACGGAATCGAACAGCAGGTAGCAGGTCGCAAGGCCGAGCATGAGCGCCGCATCGCCGACCCGGTTGACGATGAAAGCCTTGATCGCGGCGGCGCAGGCCGAGGGCCTCGTGTACCAGAACCCGATCAGGAGATAGGAGGCGAGGCCGACGCCTTCCCAGCCGAAATAGAGCTGGAGGATGTTGTCGGAGGTCACCAGCATCAGCATCGCGAAGGTGAAGAGCGAGAGATAGCTCATGAACCGCGGGATGCTCTTGTCGTGGCTCATGTAGCCGATCGAGTAGATGTGGATCAGGGTGCTGATGAAGCTCACGACGAACATCATCACGCCGGAAAGCGCGTCGATCCGAAGCGCCCAGTCGGCCTCGAAGGTGGCGACGTTGACCCAGGTGAACAGCGGAACCTTGAACGGCTCGGCGCCGACGGTCGAGAAGATGGCGATGATCGAGCAGAGGGCCGACACGCCCATCAGGCCGCAGGTGACGAGCTGGCTGGCCCGGTCGCCGATCATGCGCCCGAAGAGCCCGGCGACGAGAGCGCCGAGCAGCGGGGCGAAGACGAGAATGATATAGAGCATGGCCGGCTCAGCTCAGCCTTTCATCAGATTGATGTCTTCGACATCGATCGAGCCGCGGTTGCGGAAGAACACGACCACGATGGCGAGGCCGATCGCCGCCTCCGCCGCGGCGACGGTCAGGATGAACATGGCGAAGACCTGGCCCGCCAGGTCGCCGAGGGAGACCGAGAACGCCACGAAATTGATGTTGACCGCGAGGAGGATCAGCTCGATCGACATCAGCATGACGATCACGTTCTTCCGGTTGAGGAAGATGCCGAAGACGCCGATCGTGAAGATGATCGCGGCGAGCGTGAGATAGTGGGTGAGGGGGATCGACATCAGATGCCCGCTCTCGACTTGACCTTGCGCAGCTGGACGGCCTCGGCGCGCGATCGATGGACCTGCATCGAGATGCTCTGGCGGCGGATCGTGCCCCGATCGCGCAGCGTGAGGGTGATGGCGCCGATGATGGCGACCAGCAGGATCACGCCGGCTGCCTGGAAGGCATAGAAGTATTCCGTGTAGAGCAGCCGCCCGAGGGCCTCGGTGTTCGTCACGCTGCCGGGCAGCATGGGCGGCGGGCCCACGGCCTCGCCCGACGCCAGCGTCCAGGTGCCGCCCACGAGGACGAGCTCGACCAGGAGGATGGCGCCGACCAGCAGGCCGACCGGCAGGAACCGCAGCGCGCCCTCGCGCACCCGCACGGTGCTGATGTCGAGCATCATGACCACGAACATGAAGAGCACGGCGACGGCGCCGACATAGACGACCACCAGGACCATCGCCAGGAACTCCGCGCCGATCAGCACGAAGAGCCCGGCCGCGTTGAAGAAGGTCAGGATCAGGAACAGCACCGAATGGACCGGGTTGCGGGACGCCACGACCATCACCGCCGAGGCGGTGGCCACGAAGGCCAGGACGTAGAAGACGAAGAGGCTTATGGTCATGGCTTCAGCGGTTCCGACGACGAGGCGGCCCAGGCATCCAGGACGGGCTTAGCGGTAGGGGGCATCGGCGGCAAGGTTCTGAGCGATCTCGCTCTCCCAGCGGGCCCCGTTCGCCAGCAGCTTCTCCTTGTTATAGAAGAGCTCGGCGCGGGTCTCCGCGGCAAATTCGAAGTTCGGGCCCTCGACGATCGCATCGACCGGGCAGGCCTCCTCGCAGAAGCCGCAATAGATGCATTTGGTCATGTCGATATCGTAGCGGGTGGTGCGCCGGCTGCCATCCTCGCGCGGCGCGCTCTCGATGGTGATCGCCTGCGCCGGGCAGACGGCCTCGCACAGCTTGCAGGCGATGCAGCGCTCCTCGCCGTTGGGATAGCGCCGCAAGGCATGCTCGCCGCGAAAGCGCGGGCTGAGCGGCCCCTTCTCGTAGGGGTAGTTGAGGGTCGCCTTGCGCTTGAAGAAGTATTTCAGCGTCACCCAGAAGCCGATGACCAGCTCCTGCCAGAGAAAGCTTCGGGCGGCACGGTCGAGAGAGATCATCGGGGACTCCAGCAGCTCAGCGCGGCAACAGGTCGAAATAGACGAGGAAGCCGGAGGTCAGCACGACCCAGGCGAGCGACAGCGGCAAGAAGACCTTCCATCCCAGTCGCATGAGCTGGTCGTAGCGGTAGCGGGGCAGGGTCGCTCGCGCCCAGATGAAGATGAAGAGGACGAGGCAGATCTTCAGGATGAACCAGATGGGTCCGGGGATCAGGGTGAAGGGGAAAATGCCGAACGGCGCCAGCCACCCGCCGAGGAAGAAGATGGTGGCGGTCCCGCTCATCAGGATCATGTTCATGTATTCGCCCAGGAAGAACAGGGCGAAGGCCATCGACGAGTATTCCACGTTGTAGCCGGTGACCAGGGTCGCCTCGTCCTCGGCGAGATCGAACGGCAGGCGGTTGGTCTCGGCGAGGATCGAGACGATGAAGATCATGAACATCGGAAAATGCGGGATCACGTACCAGAGCCCGCTCTGGGCCAGGACGATCTCCGACAGGTTCAAGGAGCCGGCGGTGATCAGCACGGAGATGATGATCAGGCCGATGGAGATCTCGTACGAGACCATCTGCGCGGAGGACCGCAGGGCGCCGAGAAACGCGTAGCGCGAGTTCGATGCCCAGCCGGCCATGATGATGCCGTAGACGCCGAGCGAGCTGATGGCCAGGAGGTAGAGCACGCCGACATTGATGTTGGCGAGCACGAGGCCATCGCCGAAGGGGATCACCGCCCAGCCGATGAGCGCCAGGATGAAGGTGATCATCGGCGCCAGGAGAAAGACGATCTTGTTGGAGCCGGTCGGGATGACCGTTTCCTTGAAGAACAGCTTGGCCCCGTCGGCGAAGGGCTGCAGGAGCCCGTAGGGGCCGACCGTCATCGGCCCCTGGCGAAGCTGCATGGCGCCGATGATCTTGCGCTCGGCATAGGTGAGGTAGGCCATCGCGATCATCAGCGGCACGGCGACCACGAGGACATAGAAGGCGATCACGATGACCGGCCAGACGGTTCCGCTCCAGATGTCAGCCATGGGTTCCGGTCGCCTCCCGGCTGGCGCTCGCGACGAAGAGCTCGCTGCACTCCCGCATCACCGAGGAAGCCCGGGCGATCGGGTTGGTCAGGTAGAAGTCGGCGGTGCAGGAGACGAACGGCTCGGCCGCCATCTCCCCGGCGCTGCCGAAGGGCTCGAACGGGGCGGGGACGATCTCGTCGATCCGAGCGAGATGGGGTGCGATCTCGACCATGCGGCGCCGCACCTGGGCGAGCGTGTCGAGATCGATCCCGAGGTCCAGCGCCGCCGCCAGGGCACGCAGGATCCGCCAGTCCTCCTTGGCCTCGCCGGGTGGGAAGACCGCGAGCTTGGCGCGCTGCGGGCGGCCCTCGGTGTTCACGTAGGTCCCGTGCTTCTCGGTGTAGGCGGCGCCCGGCAGGATGACGTCGGCGGCATGCACGCCCCGATCCCCGTGCGTCCCGAGATAGACCGTGAAGGTCCCGGACAGGCCGGACACGTCGATCTCGTCGGCGCCGATCAGGAAGACGAGATCGAGCGCCCCGGGCGCCACCATCTCGGCCGCCGTCTTGCCGCCGTCTTTCGGCACCAGCCCGAGATCGAGGCCGCCGACCCGGGCAGCCGCGGTGTGCAGGATATTGAAGCCGTTCCAGCCGTCGCCGATCATGCCGAAGCGTTGCGCCACGCTCGAGGCGACGGCAAGGGCGGCTGCACCGTCCGGCCGGGCGAGGGGGCCCTGCCCGAGGATCAGCATCGGCCGCTCCGCGCGCTCGAGCACCTCGGCGAAGCTGTGCCGGCCCTGGGCCAGCTCGGCCAGGGTCTGGGCCCCGGCGCCGAGCTCGGTCACCGGATAGGTGAGATCGAACGCGGCGCCGATCCGGCCGACCCGGAACCCGCCCTGCCGGTGACGCTTGCGCAGCCGGGCATTGACCAGGGGCGCCTCGTGCCGCGGGTTGCTGCCGATGATCAGGCAGGCATCGGCCTCCTCGATGCCGGCGATCGTCGTGTTGAAGAGGTATTCGCCGCGGGCGCCGCCACCGAGCAGCGCCCCATCCTGGCGGCAGTCGACATGCGGTGAGCCGAGAGCAGCCGCCAGCTCCTTGACCAGGACCATGGTCTCGCAATCGACGAGGTCGCCGACCACGAACCCGATCCGCTCGCCGCTCACCCCCTGGAGCCGCTCCTTGATCAGGGCGAAGGCATCCCGCCAGGTGGCCTGCTCGAGGCGGCCGTCGCGCTTGGCGAACGGCACGTCGAGCCGCCGCTTCTTCAGGCCGTCATAGGCGAAGCGGGTCTTGTCGGAGATCCATTCCTCGTTGATGCCCTCGTGCAGCCGCGGGATGACCCGCATGACCTCGTTGCCACGGGCATCGACGCGGATGTTCGAGCCCACCGCGTCCATCACGTCGATCGATTCGGTCTTCCTCAGCTCCCAGCTCCGCGCCCGGTACTCGTAGGGCTTGGAGTTGAGGGCGCCGACCGGGCAGAGGTCGATGATGTTGCCCGAGAGCTCGGAGGTGAGCGCCCGCTCGATCCAGGTCGTGATCTCCATGTGCTCGCCGCGGTGGCAGGCGCCGAGCTCGGAGACCCCGGCCACCTCGTCGATGAAGCGGATGCAGCGGGTGCAGTGGATGCAGCGCGTCATGTGGGTCGAGATCAGGGGGCCGAGATACTTGTCCGTGACCGCGCGCTTGTTCTCCTTGAAGCGCGAACGGTCGGGCCCATAGAAGAGCGTCAGGTCCTGCAGCTCGCACTCGCCGCCCTCGTCGCAGATCGGGCAGTCCAGCGGGTGGTTGATCAGGAGCATCTCGAGCACCCCCTTCCTGGCCTTGTGGACCATGGGGGTGTCGGTCCTGATGACCATGCCGTCGCCCGCGGGCATCGCGCAGGAGGCGATCGGCTTCGGCGATTTCTCCATCTCGACCAGGCACATCCGGCAGTTGCCGGCGATGTTCAGCCGCGGGTGGAAGCAGAAGACGGGAATCTCGCGGCCCGCGGCCTCGCATGCCTGCAGCACGGTCGAGCCGGCTGGCACCTCGACTTCCTGGCCATCGATCGTCAGCTTCGGCATGCCAGCTCCAACCTATTCCGCCGCGACCTGGCGGGCCGCGGTGTACTCGTTAATGCGTCGCTCGATCTCGGGCCGAAAATGCCGGATCAGCCCCTGCACCGGCCAGGCGGCGGCGTCGCCGAGCGCGCAGATCGTGTGACCCTCGATCTCCTTGGTCACGTCCCAGAGCATGTCGATCTCGTCGAGCCGCGCCCGCCCCTCGGCCATCCGGATCATCATGCGCCAGAGCCAGCCCGTGCCCTCGCGGCAGGGCGTGCACTGGCCGCACGACTCGTGCATGTAGAACTTCGAGAGCCGGGCGATCGCCTTCACGATATCCGTGCTCCGGTCCATGACGATGACCGCCGCGGTGCCGAGGCCGGAGCCGACCGCGCGCAGGCTGTCGAAATCCATGTTGATGTCGTCGCAGACGGATTTCGGCAAGAGCGGCACGGACGAGCCGCCCGGGATAATGGCGAGCAGGTTGTCCCAGCCGCCGCGCACGCCGCCGCAATGCCGGTCGATGAGCTCCCGCAGAGGAATGCCCATCGCCTCCTCGACATTGCAGGGCTGGTTGACGTGGCCGGAGACGCAGAAGAGCTTGGTGCCGCTGTTCTTGTCGGGGCCGATGCCGGCAAACCATTCCGCGCCGCGGCGCAGGATCGTCGACACCACGGCGATGGTCTCGACATTGTTGACCGTGGTCGGTCGACCGTAGAGCCCGACCATCGCCGGGAAAGGCGGCTTGAGGCGGGGCTGGCCCTTCTTGCCCTCGAGCGATTCGATCAGGCCGGTCTCCTCGCCACAGATATAGGCGCCGGCGCCACGATGCAGGTAGAGATCGTAGTCGAAGCCGGAGCCGGCCGCGTTGGTGCCGAGCAGGCCGTCGGCGTAGGCCTCGTCGATCGCCCGCTGCAGGACCTCCGCCTCGCGCCCGAACTCGCCCCGAATATAGATGTAGCCGGCCGAGCATCCCATCGCGGCGCCGGCAAGCAGGCATCCCTCGACCAGCTTCTGCGGCTCGTGCCGCATGATCTCGCGGTCCTTGCAGGTGCCGGGCTCGCTCTCGTCGGCGTTGACCACGAGATAGACGGGCCCGTCCGCCTGCTTGGGCATGAACGACCATTTGAGCCCGGTCGGAAATCCGGCGCCGCCGCGCCCGCGCAGGCCCGATGCCTTCATCTGGTCGACCAGCCAGCCGCGCCCCTTCTGGATCAGGGCCGCGGTGCCGTCCCAGTCGCCCCGCCGCTTCGCCGCCTCGAGGTCGGCGCCATCCTCGCCATAGAGGTCGGTGAAGATCCGGTCCTTGTCGCTCAGCATGGCTCAGCTCTCGCCCTTCGCGTCAGGGTCCGTGTCGGATGCGTTCCTCTCCGCCTTCTCCGCCGCCTTGACGGGAGGAGATGCCGGATTGAGACGGTGGTCGATCGGCCGCGCCATGCGCTCCGGCTCGTGTTTCCGCGACGGCTGGCGAGAGCTCGGCCGAGGGTTGGCGAGCAAGGTGTGACGCTCGCCGAGCGGCTCGGAACCCTTCCGACCGGATTGCGGCCCTGCTTGCGGTCGGTCGCCGGCCTTGATCGCCTCGAGCACGGCCCTGGCCCGCTCGTAGGTCAGATCCTCGTAGTAGTCGTCGTCGATCCACATCATCGGTGCGTTGCAGCAGGCGCCGAGGCACTCGAACTCGCGCAGGAAGAATTGGCCGTCCTCGGAGCTTTCGCCCATGGCGAGGCCGAGCACCTCGCGCGCGGCCCGTACCACCTCGTCCGAGCCGCAGAGCCAGCAGGGCGTGTTCGTGCAGACCCGCACCTGGATCCGGCCGGTCGGCTCGGTGTTGTACATGTCGTAGAAGCTCGCGACCTCGTAGACCTTGATCCTCGGCATCTCGAGGAAGTCGGCGACATGATCGAGGGCGGCGCGCGGCAGCCACCCGCCATGCTGCTTCTGCGCCAGGTGGAGCAGCGGCATGACGGCGCTCTGCTTCCTGGCCTCGGGATAGCGGGCGAGAATCCGCTCGATCTCGGGCCCGAGCTCCGGGTCGAAGCTGAAGGTTGCGATATCGGGCGCGAAGCTCACCGGTCGACCTCTCCAAAGACGATGTCTATCGAGCCGATGATCGCGACGACATCGGCCAGCTGATGACCCTTGGACATCTCGTCGAGCGCCTGAAGGTGCACGAAGCCGGGCGAGCGGATCTTGCACCGATAGGGACGATTGGTGCCGTCCGCGACCAGATAGACGCCGAACTCGCCCTTGCCGCTCTCGACCGCGGCGTAGACCTCGCCCTCCGGCACGTGGACGCCCTCGGTGTAGAGCTTGAAGTGATGGATGAGGTCCTCCATCGAGCGCTTCATGTTGGCGCGCGCCGGCGGCGTGACCTTCTTGTCATCCGTGCGCACCGGGCCCGGCCGCATCTGGTCCAGGCACTGCCGGACGATCTTCAACGACTCCTTCACCTCCATCATGCGGACCAGATAGCGGTCCCAGCAGTCGCCGTTCCTGCCGACCGGGATGTCGAACTCCATGCGCTCGTACATCGCATAGGGCTGGGCCTTGCGCAGGTCCCAGGGCACGCCGGAGGCGCGCAGCATCGGCCCGGCGAAGCCGAGGTTGAGCGCATCCTCGGCATTGACCACGCCGATGTCGACGGTGCGCTGCTTGAAGATCCGGTTCTCCGACAGGAGATCGTCCAGGTCATCGAACAGGGGCTCGAACTGGTCGCACCACCTGGCGATGTCCTCGGCCAGCCCGGCCGGCATGTCGCGGTTGACCCCGCCGAAGCGGTAGTAGTTGGCGTGCATCCGGGCACCGCTGATGCGCTCGTAGAAATGCATCAGCTTCTCGCGCTCCTCGAACATCCAGAGCAGCGGCGTCATGGCGCCGCAGTCGAGCGCCATCGTCGTGATGTTGAGGAGGTGGTTGAGGATCCGCGTGATCTCGTCGAAGAGCGTGCGGATGTAGAGCGCCCGCTCCGGCACGTCGACACCGAGCATCTTCTCCACCGCCAGCACGTAGGCGTGCTCCTGGCAGAGCATCGAGCAGTAGTCGAGCCGGTCGAAGTAGGGAATGTTCTGCAGATAGGGGCGGTACTCGATCAGCTTCTCGGTGCCGCGATGCAGCAGGCCGATATGCGGGTCGGCGCGCTCGACGACCTCGCCGGACATCTCGAGCACCAGCCGCAGCACGCCGTGCGCCGCCGGGTGCTGGGGGCCGAAATTGACGGTGAAGCTGCGGAGATCGACTTCGCCCATGGGTTCCTCGGTCACGTTCCTCTGCGGGGGCCGACGCGGCTCAGGCGGCCGAATCCACCGACTTCTCGTCGCCGGGCAAGAACCCGCCAGACCCTTCCCAGGGGCTCAGGAAGTCGAAGTTGCGGAAGTCCTGGCGCAGCTTGACCGGCTCGTAGACGACCCGCTGCTGCTCCTCGTCGTAGCGCATCTCGACATAGCCGGTCAGCGGGAAGTCCTTGCGCAGGGGATGCCCCTCGAAGCCGTAGTCGGTCAGCAGCCGGCGCAGGTCCGGATGGTCGGAGAAGAGGATGCCGTACATGTCCCAGGCCTCCCGCTCGAACCAGCCGGCCGCGCGGAACAGCCCCGTTGCCGACGGCACCGGCGTGGCCTCGTCGGTCATCACCCGCACCCGGATGCGGTGATTGTGATGCAGCGACAGGAGATGGTAGACGACGTCGAACCGCAGCTCCCGCTCGGGATAGTCGACGCCGCACAAATCGACCAGCTCCTTGAAGAGCATGTTCGGGTCGTCGCGCAGCCAGAGCAGGACGCGCGGCAGGTCGGTGGTCGCGACCGTGATCGAGAGCTCGCCATAGGCGAGGCCGGCCGCGACCAGGTCGTCGCCGAGATGGTCCTCAACCTGCTTCTTCAGATCCTGCATGGCCTCATGGTGCTCGGCCTGCAATTCGGCCGTCATCGCTCGATGGTCCCGGTTCGGCGGATCTTCTTCTGCAGCTGCAGAATGCCGTAGACCAGGGCCTCGGCCGTCGGCGGGCAGCCCGGCACGTAGATGTCGACCGGCACGATCCGGTCGCAGCCGCGGACCACCGAGTAGGAATAGTGGTAATAGCCGCCGCCATTGGCGCAGCTGCCCATCGAGATCACGTAGCGCGGCTCCGGCATCTGGTCGTAGACCTTGCGGAGCGCCGGGGCCATCTTGTTGCACAGCGTGCCGGCCACGATCATCACGTCCGATTGCCGGGGGCTCGGCCGGAAGACGACGCCGAAGCGGTCGAGATCGTAGCGGGGGGCGGCGGCATGCATCATCTCGACGGCGCAGCAGGCGAGGCCGAAGGTCATGGGCCAGATGCTGCCGGAACGCGCCCAGTTGACGAGGTCGTTGAAGCCGGTGACCAGGAAGCCCTGGTCCTTCAGGTTGGTGTTGACGTCCTCGTAGAGGCTGATCGGGCCGGGCTCCGCGGTCGCATCGGCGGGGCGGACGAGCGGGCTGCTCACTCCCATTCCAAGGCTCCCTTCTTCCATTCGTAGATGAACCCGACGGTGAGCACGCCGAGGAAGACCATCATCGACCAGAAGCCGAAGATCCCGATCTGGCCGAGGCTGATGGCCCAGGGGAAGAGGAAGGCGACCTCGAGGTCGAAGATGATGAAGAGGATGGCGACGAGATAGAAGCGCACCTCGAACCGGCCGCGCGAATCCTCGAACGCGGCGAAGCCGCACTCGTAGGCGCTGAGCTTCTCGGTGTCCGGATTCTGGCGGGCCACGACCATGGAGGCCAGCACCATCACCGCGGCAAGGCCGATGGCGATCGCGAGGAAGATCAGGATCGGCAGGTATTCGAGGAGATAGGCGTCCATCGGCATCCCGTGCAACGAGGTTGGCGGGCGGGCGGCGCTCGGGCCGGCCGGCTCTCGTTGCGCTGCAAACTAGGCTGCCGCGCCCCGCTTGCCAAGCTTGCCCGGACCGGACCGGCCCGATCGGCCTGAGGATCGGCCGCGCGAAGTGTCACACGCGGCGGCCGGGCCCGGCCGCGCCTGCGCAAGGAAGCCGGCCCGGGCGGGGAGGAGGCCGGGGAACGGAGCCAGGGAAGGGGGGAAGTGGCGGGAGTGACGGGACTCGAACCCGCGGCCTCTGGCGTGACAGGCCAGCGCTCTAACCAACTGAGCTACACCCCCGTGCCGTCCGAGATGGCGGGAGATAGAGAGTGCCCGCGGGCCTGTCAAGCGCGGCGCCCGCGCGGCACCGGCCGGGCAGGGCGCTTGACAGGCGAGGCCCCGGGACACTAGGAACCGGTCGCGCCTTGGGGGATAGTTTAACGGTAGAACTTTCGGCTCTGGACCGAACAGTCCTGGTTCGAATCCAGGTCCCCCAGCCAGACCCTCGGCGGCCCCGGAATTTGCTGACAGCCTCTCAGGCCCGGGGCAGCAGCCACACCCGCTCGCTGCCGAGGCCACCCGCTGCCACGAGGCGCCGTGCCTCGGTCGCCGGCAGCACCGAGAGTGCCGTCGAGAGCGCGTCGGCGCGCATCGCGCTCGCCGCCTGGACGCTGACTTGGGCCGGCCCGCCCGTCGCCGGGTAGCCGGTGCGCGGGTCGATCAGGTGGTGGAAGCGCCCGGTCGGCTCGAAGATCGTCCCGGCCGGGCTCGATGTGGCGATGGCGCCACCCGAAAGCTCGACGGCCAGCGGCGGGCCGCCCTCCGGATCGGCGAGCCCGACCTGCCAAAGCCGGCCGTCGGGCCGCCGGCCCAGCGCCCTGATCTCGCCCGTATCGACCAGCGTGTCGGCGATGCCAGCCGCCTCGAGGAGCTGTGCGATGCGGTCGGCGATGGCCCCCTGGGCGATGCCGTTCAGGGTGAGCGCCATGCCGGGCTCGCCCAGGACGATGCGCCGCGAATCAAACGCGATCCTGTCCATGCCGGTCCGGGCCAGCGCTGCCGCGACCGCCTGTTCAGGCGGGGGTGTCATGGCGCCACCGGCGAAATGCGCAAGGTAGAGCTGCCAGAGCGGCTGGACGGTGACGTCGAAGGCGCCGGCGGTGAGGTCGTGGACCTGCCGCGCCTCCGCCAGCACGGCCAGAAGCTCGAAGGGCGGTGCGTCGAGCCGCCCCTCGCGGTTCAGCCGCGACAGGGCGGAGCCCCGATCGTAGAGGCTGAAGACCGCCTCGAGCCGGCGCAGCTCGGCTACGGCATCGTCGATGATGCGCTTCGCGGCCGCTTCGTCCTCGTGGACGAGGCGCAGCTCGGCATGGGCACCGAGCGCCATGCCGCGCCAGCGCCAGGTCCGTGCCCGGGCCTCGGGGCTGCCGAGCGGCAGGCCGGCCAGGGCCAAGCTGGCGCCGGCGATGGCAAGAAGGCGGCGGCGATGCATCAGCTCTCTCCTCCGGCGGCGGGTGCTTCCTCGCCGAACACCCAGGCGGCATCGATCTCGTCCATGCGGCGCACCTCCCCGCCATGGGCGGCGGCGAAGGCGCGGGCATCGGCCTCCCCGGCGAACGGCACCGCCTCGGCCTCGCCCATGCCGCCCGCGCGACTGGAGCCGATGACGTAGAAGGCGGCCTCGGCCTCGACCCAGGCATCGGGGGCGGGCAGGGCGTCGACGTCGCCCGCACCCGTGTCGCTGACATAGATCGCCACCACGTCGGCGGTCTCGCCCGGCAGCAGGCGGAAGGTCAGCATGTCGCGAACCGAGGGGAACCAGATCGGCGCCTCCCGGCCCTCGACGAAGACCTGCGCCTTGGGGCCGGGATGCTCGTCGATCGCCATCATGCAGAAATAGCCGGTGGCGTCGGCGGAAAGCTCGGCCGGCGCCGGGCGGGCGGCGACCTCGGGCTCGTCGCAGGCGGCGAGCAGCATGACCAGGGCGAGCAGGGGCCAAAGGCGCATCAGGGCTCCCTTCGCTGGAAGCGGGCGGCGGTCAAAGCGAGCGGCAGGAGGATCCAGGCGGCGATGCTCAGGAGCAGCAGGGCGGGCGCCGGCTTCGCCGCCTTGGCGAGACCGGCCATGCCGCTCAGCTGCTCGATCGACGGCAGGCCCGAGAGGTTGAAGAGGCGATACGCGTCGGCCGGGTTGGCAATCAGGAGCCAGGGAAAGACGCGCTTCGAGAAGACCCCGCCATCGTCGGCGACGAGGGCCCCCAGGAGCCCCATGTCGAAGAGCAGGACGAGAAAGAGCCAGATGCCGATGGCGAGGCCGGCGGCGGTGTTGCGGTCGCGCACGAGGCAGGACACCAGATGGCCGAGCCCGACGAAGGCGGCACCCAGCAGCACCGAGGAGCCGACCAGGCGCCAGAAGAGCATGAGCTCCCCCGGCCGGATCTCGCCGGTCGCCGCCACGGCGAGCGCCGCCGCACCGAAGCCCAGCACCGTGGCGATGGCGACGACCGTCACCTGGCCCAGGAACTTGCCGAGCACGATCTCGTGGCGGGCCAAGGGGTAGCTCAGGAGCAGGAGCAGCGTGCCCCGGTCGAGCTCGCCGACGATGGCGTCATAGGCGAGCAGCAGCGCGATCAGCGGGATCAGGTAGGTGGCGAGGCTGGCGAGCCCGACCGTGGTGACGGTGAGCTGGCCGGCATCGATCGTGCCGCCGGGTGCCGCACCCAGAAAGGCCAAAGCGAGCGACAGGGCGGCCAGCAGCAGGGTCGCCATCAGGACCCAGCGATTGCGCAGGCCGATGCGCAGCTCGCTCAGGGCGACCGTGACGATGCCCCTCATGCTTCGGCGACCTCCCTGCCGTAATGCGCGTAGACCTCGTCGAGCGACGGCGGCACGAGCTCGAGGTCGTCGATCTCGATGGCGAGGTCGGTGATCCGCCGGAGCGTCTCGATCTTGCGTTCCGCCGGGCAGAGGAGCTCGACCGCATGGCCGTTGATGCGGTGCGCACCAAGGTCGCGCGTCATCGTCTCGAGCGCCGGGGCGAGGCCCCTGACGCGAATGCGCACCGGCAGGCCCGCCGCCCGGCGGAGGTCGGCCAGGCTGTCGAGCGCCACCAGCCGGCCGTCGCGCAGGATGGCGGCCCGGTCGGTGCGCGCCTCGAGCTCCGTCAGCACATGGCTGGAGAGCAGGATGCTGGTGCCGCCCGCCTTGAGCTCGGTCACGATCTCGTAGAACGAGCGGCGCAGGATCGGGTCGAGCCCCGAGGTCGGCTCGTCGAGCAGCAGCAGCCTGGGCTCGCCCAGGAGCGCCTGGGCCAGGCCGAGGCGCTGGCGCATGCCCTTGGAATAGGTGGCGACCCGGCGATGGGCGGCATCGCCGAGGCCGACCCGCCCGAGCAGGGCCTCCACCTCGGCGCGCTCGCGGCGCTTCAGCCGGGCGAAGAAGCGCAGCGTCTCGCGGCCGGTCAGCGCCGGGTTGAAGGCGACGCTCTCCGGCAGATAGCCGGTCGCCCGGCGTGCCGCGGCGGCGCCCGGCGCCCCGCCCAGCACCTCGATCCGCCCGACGCTCGGCCGGGTCAGGCCGAGGATCATCTTCATCAGCGTCGTCTTGCCGGCCCCGTTCGGGCCGAGCAGCGCCATCACCTCGCCGGCCCGAAGATCGAGCGTCACCGCCTCGACCGCCACGGCCTTGCCGTAGCTTTTGCCGACCTCATGCAGGCGGATGGGCCGGTCGCTCATGAAGGCACCTGCTCTGGCGTCTTCAGCAAAGGCGGCTGCATCAACGGTGCCGTGTCGACCACGCCGCCCGGCGTCAGTGCCGGGAACTGGCCCTGCGTCCAGCGCAGCACCTGCAGCGCCGGGCTGTTCAGGAGCAGCTTGGCCAGAGGCTGGCGCCAGAGCACCTGGTCGATGATGTCGTTGGGCCTATAGGGCGCATCGGCGATGCCGTCGCCGTCGAGATCGAAGGCCGGGTTGTCGGACCAGTAGTTGCCCCGACCATCGGCCGACCAGTCGAGCCAGCGCGTGCCGACATATTTGACCTGCGTCTCGTTGTTGATGAAGGCGTTCCCCGTCATGACGTTGCGCTCGGAGCCGGCGGTGAAGTGGACACCGATGGCGCAGCCCTCGAAGCGGTTGCCGGCGAAGCTGTTCTTGTTGGAATTGTAGATGAAGACGCATTTCTCCGGCGCCGCCCCGTCGGCGTCGGGCTCGACCACGTTGCCCTGGATCACCGACGCATTGGCGTAGTTCAGCATGATGCCGTGCTCGCGGTCGCCCATCGACAGGTTGTCCAGGACACGCAGCCGGCTCGAGTACATGAGCGCGTAGCCCAGATGGTTGCCGATCGAGACATTGCCCTCGATCGTGCTGTCATTGGTGTACATGTAGTGCACGGCGAAGCGCAGGTCCTGAAAGCTGTTGTCCTTGAAGGTGTTGCGCTTGCTGGAGGTCGAGAGGATGCCGTCGCGGCCGAAGCGGATGTCGTTGCCCTCGACCACCGCACCCGGCGCGTTCCAGACGAAGACGCCGTTGCCGCGCTCGTTCAGGCGCAGGTCCCGCCGGCCCTCGACGCGGTTGCCGCGCACCACCGAATCCGGCGCCCCCTCGATATGCACGCCGATCAGGTTGTCCTTCAGGTGGACGTTCTCGACCACCGCCCCGACGGCCGCCTCGGTCAGGCGAATGCCGGAATCGATGGTCGCGAGCGAAAGACCCGAGCCCGTCACCGTCATGCCCCGCAGAACCGCGTCCGGCGCCTCGACGACGATCACCGTGCCCTCGCCGTCGCCACGGATCACGGCATCCGGCCCGCCCTCGATGGTCAACCGCCGGTCGACCACGACCCGCCCGGCATGGATGCCGGGCGCCAGCACCAGCCGGTCGCCCGGCGAGGCGGCGGCGATGGCGGCGGCGAGCCCGTCCCCCGCCGCCACCTCGATAACCGCCGCGGACACGGCCGGGCCCGCCGCCACGAACGCCCCAGCCACGCAGGCCAAGGCGCTCATGGCGGTCAGCAGCGGCCGATGCCCGCGGCTCCTCACGGTCAGACGTTCCTCGGCTCGACCAGCATGCGCCCGCGCATCTCCATGTGCAGGGCATGGCAGAACCACTGGCAATAGAACCAGTGCACCCCCGGCCGGTCGGCGATGAAGGTCACCGAGGCCGTGGCCTGCGGCGCCAGCTCCATGGCGATGCCGTAGTTGGAGAGGGTGAAGCCGTGGGTCAGATCGTCGATGTCGTCCATGTTGGTGACATAGATGGTCACCTCGTCACCCTGCTTGACCGTGAACTTCTCGAGCGAGAAGACCGGGGCCAGCGAGTGCATGTAGACCCTGACCTTGTCGCCGTCGCGGATCACGTCCTCGCCCCAGTCGAGATCGACGCCATCGGCCTCGGCCTGCTTGCGCGCCTCCTCCCAGGTCGGATCGTTGCGGTCCCAGACATTGACCGGGTTCACGATGTCGCTGCGGACGATGACGATGTCGTGCGGCTCGGCGAAGGCCGGGCCGTCGTGCACGAGCTTCATCTCGTCGCCCGAGATGTCGATCAATTGCTCGTTCTCGGGCTTCAGCGGGCCGACATTGAGGAACCGGTCCTTGGAGAACTTGTTGAGCGACACCAGCCACTTGCCATCGGCCTCCTTGGTCTCGCCCATCGAGGTGTGGTTGTGGCCGGGCTGGTAGTGGACGTCGATCTTCTGGATGATCGGATCGACCTTCTCGCCGTTGAAGGCCTGGATCGCCTTCTCCATGCTCCACTTCGCGACCTGGCTGTCGATGAAGAGCGTGGTGTAGGCGTTGCCGCGGCCGTCGAAGGCGGTATGCAGGGGGCCGAGGCCCAGCTCCGGCTCGGCCACGATGCACGAGCGCGGGTCGGCGTCCTCCTCGAAGAGGGCGTCGATCAGGCGGACGTCCATGAGCGAGCAGGTCGGCGAGAGCTTGCCGTTGATCACGACATAGTTGCCGTCCGGGGCCGTGTTGATGCCGTGCGGGCTGCTCGAGATCGGCACGTAGCGGGTGAGCGGCGAGCCCTTGCGGCCGTCGACCACCGCGACACCGTTCAGCTCCTGGTAGTCGCCGTTCTTCACCGCCTCCTCGATGCGCGCGATGTTGAAGATGACGACATGGTCCTGCTCGGCCGCGGTCATCTCGGCCGTGTTCATGCCCATCTCGGAATTGTAGCAGGTCGAGAAGGCGTACTTGCCCTGGTAGTCGGCGTCGACATTGTCGAGATTGCCGGAGACGATCACCTGCCAGGCGACCGTCATCGCCTCGCCGTCGACGGCGCTGAAGATGGCGACATACTTCTCCGGCTCGTCGAGGATGCTGCCGTCGTTGACCAGAGGCGCCTCGTGCTCGCCGTTGCAGAAGAGATAGCCCGTCTTGGGGAACTTCTGCGGCCGCATGCCGTGGATGGCGTTGGCGTTGGGGATCTCGAGGATCTTGTCGGTCTTCATCACATCCATGCGGATGCGCGCGAGGCGGGTGTTGGCCTTGTCGTTGATGTAGAGATAGCGCCCGTCATAGGTGCCGTCGGTGAACGACATGTGCGGATGGTGCGCGTCGCCGTTCTGGTAGCTGCCGCCGCGGGTGGCGAGGAACTCCTTCGTCTGCGGCGTCAGGCCCTCGGTCAAGATCCGCCGGCTCTCGTTGGTCTGGCCCCAGCCGGTGGCGCTGCAGCGGTTGAAGACCGGAATCCGCACCAGCTCGCGCATCGACGGCATGCCGAGGACGCGGACCTCGCCGCTCTGGCCGGACGACCAGAAGCCGTAATACGTGTCGAGCTCGCCCGGGGCCACGCTGCCGGCCTCGGCCGCCCGGGCCGCGGTCGGCGCCAGCCCGGCGCCACCGGCGAAAGCCGCGACACCGGCCGCCCCGCCGAGCCCGCCGGCCCCCGCCAAAGCCGCCGCCTTGGCGGTGCTGCTCATCAGGCCGCGGCGCGATACGGCCATCTTCCTGTCGTGCTCGGTCATGCCTCGAGCTCCTCTCTCTGTTGATTCATGTCGCTGGTCGTTCGATCAGCTCGCGGCGACCGGCCGCGGCGGCAGCACCGGCTTCGGGCTGTCGCCGCTGCGCTCGACCCGCCGCTCGCGCCTGAGCCGCTGCTTCACGCAGACCGGGCACTTGTACTCGTCCTTGTACAGCACCTGGCAGTGCAGGCACTGGATGCACTCGTTCGGGTTGATGTTGCCTTCCGGATGGATCGACTGGACCGGGCACTCGTTGGCACAGATCTGGCAGGGATTGCCGCACTCGCGATAGCGCTTGAGCCAGTCGAACATGCGGATGCGGCCGGGAATTGCAAGCCCCGCGCCGAGCGCGCAGAGATAGCGGCAATAGAACCGCTCGACGAACAGCCCGGCGAGCAGCAGCGCCCCGGCGAACAGGACGAACCACCACTCCCGCGCGAAATGCAGGATGATCGCCGTCTTGAACGGCTCGACCTCGGCCAGATGCTCGGCCGTGTCGAGCGAATAGAGCGAGACCCCGAACAGCACGAGGAAAAGCATGTACTTGACCGGCCACAGGCGCTCGTGCAGCCCCCAGGGCACCTGCCATTGCGGGATGCGCAGGAGCTTGGCGAGGCGATTGGTCAGCTCCTGCAAGGCGCCGAACGGGCAGAGCCATCCGCAATAGGCGCCGCGCCCCCAAAAGAGGATCGCGGCGGCGACCGAGAACCACAGCATGAAGACCAAAGGGTCCATCAGGAAATAGTCCCAGCTGAAGTCCGAGAGCAGCGAGTTGGTGAAGGTCATGATGTTGACCACCGACAACTGCGCCTTGGCGTACCAGCCGAGCCAGACGAGCGTGAAGGTGAGGAAGACGATGCGGCCCCAGAAGATGAAGCGCGGGTAGCGGATGGCCTGCATCTGGAAGAAGAAGAGCGCCGTCAGGAGGGTCAGCGCCGCCCCGACGATGGCGATGTCGAGCGTGCGCGCCCCCCAGATCTTCTGCCAGAGCGCCGTTCGCGCCCCGGCGGCGAAGTCCGCCTCGCCGACCGCCGACGCCTCCGGCCCTTGCACCGTCACCGCTGGCGGCGTCGGCTCGACCGGCACGAGGTAGCGCTCGGGCACCTGGTAGCCCAGGTCGTAGGTCAGGAAGGCCTTGGAGGTGGCGCCGGTCGCCCGCTGCACCAGCAGCTGCAGATGCCAGGGCCGGGTCGGATCGAAGCCGCTGTCGGCCGGGATGGTGAAGACGCCGATCTCGTCCAGCCGCGGCGATCCCGGCGCCGCCGACTGCGCCAGCCGCTTGTGCTGGCGGTCGCGAAAGCGGATGGCGATGTCGCCCTGGATGAGCTGGATGCGATCGAAGATGCCGCCCCGCACGTAGCCCGAGCCCTTCCACGAGTAGCTGCCGCGGCCGCCGACGAAGATCGCCTGGTCGCCCTCCTTCAGCCGCTGCTCGAGATTGCGCCACTCGTTCGCACCCAAGACCGAGCGGCCGATGGTCGGCACCGTCAGCAGGCCGGTGTAGAGGTCGATGAAGGTGGCGTCGGGCGGCCCCTGCTCCGGCCGGGTCGCCGCCTCGGCGTTGCCGCTGTCCTTGAAGGCCTCGTTCACCATGCCGACATCGAGCGTCAGGCGGCGGATCGACCCGTCGCCGACCAGCGTCAGCCAGTCCTCGACCTTGGCTTCGCCACCCGTCTCCAGCGTCCGCGACACCGTCGCCACCGGCGCCTCGGAAGCGAGCCCGCCGAGGCCCAGAAGCCGCGCCACCTTGATCGAGCTGCGCACGATGCTGTCGTCGATCACCATGATCGTCACCGTCGCACCCGAGACGATGTCGAGATCGTGCCCCTCCCCCGCCTCCGCCACCTCGTGCGCCATGTCGAGCCCGACATAGCCGTCGATCACCGCCTGGATCTTGGCCTCGGGAATGCCGATCAGCACGATCGGCTCGTAGTGCTTGACCAGCTTCAGCCCGGTGATCCTGGCCGCGTCGTCGAGCGCTATCACCAGATGGATGGGCTTGCCCGAATAGCCCACCGCTCCCACGAAATCCGTGTTGACGAAGGCCTGCGCCACCGTCTCCCCGCCCTTCAGCACCGGCACCACCGGCACATCCCGGCGCACCGGCCCGAACGCATCCGCCCCCGGCACCAGCTCGCCCGGCGTCACATCCTTCAAGAACCGCGAAAGATCGCTCGCCGCCCCGGCCGACGAGGAACCGGACGCCACGAGCGCGAAAAGGACGAGGAGCAAAAGACAGAGCCGGCGCATGCGATCATCCAGGAGACCCGAGATCGCCCTACCTCCCAGACGCACCAGCCCCCGGCCATGATCTGGATCAAGAAGCTGCATCCGGCGGGGTCGAAGGGAAGGAAGAAGCCGCGGGAAGATGATCTCCCCGCACCCCACGGATTTTTTGGTCTTGCTGTTCTGGGGTCTGGACGCGATCTAGATCAGAGCATGTTGATTCCGGTGAGAGCAACGCTCACACTCCCCCCGCACCAGCCCCCTGGCCGCATTTCAAGCCGACGCTCCCGCATCGGCCGCGCCAAGTAAGGCGGGCTTCGCCAAGAAGAGACAGCGGCCGCCCGCGAGCGGGTACATCGTGAGGGCAGCGGCAACGCCTACTCGAAGCCAGTCGACTCGGCCTTGAACTTTAGCTGATGCGCGTTGTCCCGCACGACACCCACGTCGGCGTGCGTGAAGCCGCCTGCGGCTTCCGCTTCGATCTCCAGCGTCAATTTCACCTTGGCGCCCTGGGTGCGCTGCAGCTCCATGATCACGGCGTTCAGAATCGCTTCGAAGGACTTGACCGGCCGGACCATGTCGATGTCGACGGCGCCGTAGAAGCGGGTCGGCTGGTGAGCTTGCGGTTCGCTCGGTGCCGGACCTTCGCCCGAGCTGCCTGGCTTCGGGGCGTCGCCGCCAGTGTCGGGGAGGTCGTCATCGCCTCGCACGCTCTCGGGCGGTCGCAGCAGCTTCCTGGCGATGTCGGCGCGAACCAGCAGCGCGGTCGTCGGCATGATCTCGGGCGGGTTCTGCTGCCACATCAGGCCCTGGTACCGATTCAGGCCCGGGTCGAACGAATCCGCGTAGGCGAAGGCGGCGTCGAGCTTGCCGACCGCGTCGCGGACCCCACCCTCGAGCACCATCCGGTCCCGCAGCTTGGGCAGGTAGACGTAGGACGCGAACCACTCGGCCAGCTCCGACACCGCGAGATGCGGCTTGCCCTCGGGCCAGAGCGGCTCGATGTGCTTGCGGAACGATTCGCTGCGCAGCGTCTCGACCGCCATGCCGTCGGCCTTGACCTTGTCGTAGACGGCGGCCGGCACCGCGGCGCGGTCGCGCGACGAGATGCCGATATGCTCCAGGTCGAAGGGCGTGCCGGCGGCGGTGGCCTCGGTCTTGATCGGGGCCAGGATATGGCTCCAGGCCAGCCTTGCCGCCTTCACCGCCCCGTCGCGGCCGGTCTTGGCCTTGTCCTTCGCGTCCGTCGCCTGGGCTTTGGTCAGTTGCTGCTGCAGGCGCTCGTCCCTGTCGATCGATTCCCACGCCAATGCGCGACGCATCGCCTCCCTGACCCCGGCGAGCTGCGTCTCGTCCGCCGCCACGAAAAGCAGCGTGTTGCGAAAGCGCCGCTGCGAGGTTCGACAGCGGAGCAGGGTCTCGGTCACGGCATCGGTTGCCGCCGACTGGGCGACACCCCTGCCGCCATGGGGCGAGCTCGGACCCAGGATCACCAGCGAGAGCGCTTGCGTCTCGTCGATCGCGACCGGGTCGTCGGGCACCGCGAACACGCGGTGGAAGCGGTCCTTGGTGGCGGCGTCGTCGCGCAGCACGGCCACGATGGCGGCGTCGACCTCATGGTCGGGCAAGGCCTTGGCGCGGTCGTCGGCGAGGCGGTTGAGCGTCGGCTGGGTCGAGAACCAGTAGCGTCCGGCCTCCTCGTAGAGGTAGGTGGCACGCTCGGTCAGCTCGCGCAGCGCCTCGCCGAAGATGGCGAGCTGATCGCCGGGCTCGGCGCAGGCCAGGCGCAGCCCTTGGCCCGTCAGGCCACAGTTGGGCTGGCCGACCAGAGGTGCCGTGCACATGAACACGGAACGGGCGGCCCGGGTCGCCGCCCGTGCCTGCGAGATCCGGCGTGACGGGTTGGCCTCCATCCGCGCCGGCAGCGATGTGTCGCCATCCACCTCCTTGTCGATCACGGCGCCGAAGCCCGCATCGAGCGGGTAGAGCACGCTCGCCCGCACCCGGTCGTGCGCCACCGGCACCCTGGCCGGGGTGATCAGCGGGTCGTCGGCACGGGCCTGCCAGAGGACGCCCACCACGTTCGCCATGAAGCGCAGCACGCCGCGGGTGCGCTGGAAGTTGGCGAGGCTCGACCAGTCCTTGGCCAGCCGGTCGAACAGCTCGGGATGGATCGGGTAGGAAATCCGCAGCAGCTCGAGATAGCGTCCCTCCCTGGCCTCCGGCGGGAACTCGGCCGCGTTCTTGCGGTAGAGCTCGTGGAAAGCCTTGACCGTCTCCTCGCGCGCCTTCTCGCCGTCGCCGTCCAGGGTCTGGAACAGGCGGCGGCGGATGATCTCGTAGGTCTCGTCGCCCGACGCCGGCAGCCAGGCCGACTGCACGCGGCCGAAGACCTTCTCCAAGCGCAAAAGGGCGGCCTGCCCCTTCGGGCCGCCGGCCTCGGCGGCACTCTCGGGCAAGGCACCGAGCACCAGCACGCCGGGCACCATCTTCGCCGCCTCGGTCAGCGACTGGACGAAGGACAGGAGCGCCTCGAACCGGTCGTCAGGAAGCTGGCGCGCATAGGCCACCAGCTCGTCGAGCAGGATCAGGCTGGGGCCGGCCAGCTTGAACACCTCGACCATCAGCTCCGAGCCCGGATTCGTCCGCGCGGCCTCGGCCTCCGCGACCAGCTTCAGCCCGGCCTCGCCGGCCAGCCGCCAGGCGATGTAGCCCCAGAGCGTGTGCAGCCTGGGGCCGTCCTTGGCCACCAGCGAGACGTCGGTGCCCTTGGCCGTGCCGACGAACACGGCCAACTTTGGGCGCTTCCAGGCCGTGACCCCGGCCGTGTCGGCCAACGGCTTCACACCTTCGAGGAGCGCCAGGTCGGCCGCCCTGGCGAGGTGGTAGATCGCGAGCAGGGTGTGGGTCTTGCCGCCGCCGAAGGCGGTCTGCAGGCCGATCACCGGATCGCCCCCGGCGCCGGCCAGCCGCTGCAGCGCCGAGGTCAGGACGCGCTTCAGGCCCTCGGTCAGGTAGGTGATGCGAAAGAAGCTCTCCGGCGTGGCATAGTCCTCGGTCGCATGGCCGCTGTCGACCGCGAACAGGTCGGCCGCGAACTCGGCTTCCTTGAACCGGTTGGCCAGCACGTCGGGATGCGGCAGCGCCACCTCGATCCAGGGCCGCAGCGCCTTGCCCGGGCGCCGCTCCGGGTCGAGCGCGAGCTTCGGCTGCGCCGGTGGCGGTGTCGCGACGGGTGCCGCCGGCGGCGCCGCCGGGCCCAGGCCGGATCGCCGCTGCTCGTCGTAGAGGCGCTTGAGCTCGGTGACCTCGATTTGCGGCGCCTTCACCTGGCGCAGGAGCTGGTGCATGGCGTCGAGGAAGCGCAGCGCTTCCTCGTCCTGCAGCGGCAGGGTCAGGTGCGACGTTGCGTTGCGGGCCTCCAGCGCCATCGACGTGAAGTTGCGGACCTTGTGCTTCTCGTTGCGGCCGAAGGCCTCGTCGAAGACCTCACGCCAACTGTCGATCATGGTCTTGAGCAGCGCATAGGCGTCGAGCGCACCAGAGGCCGAGGAGCCCTGGGCGCGGCTCGCATACTGATGCCAGCGCTCGCCATGGACGCGCTTCATCCGCGCCTCGACGAACGGCGTCAGGCCACGGGTCAGGTGGAACAGGCCCTCTTGGACCCGGTGCAGCGTGGCCTTCTCCTCGCTCATCGGCGACCTCCTGATCGATCAATCGGCCCGGCCGACCAGCCCGGCCCGGCGCTCGCGCGCCAGGGCCACGAACCGGTCGCGCACGCGCCGCAACAGCCCCGGCGGCAAATAGCCGTAGGCAACGCTCTCGGCACCCATGCCCGGCAGAAAGCGCAGGTCGGGTCCTGGCCAATAGAACCGGTTTGCCTCGGTGACGACGATCCAGGACCGGTCGGCGTCGAGGCCGAGATGCGCCTTCACGGCGGCCGGAATCTCGACGGCTTCATCGGCCGGCGGGGTATGGGTGATCGGCAGCACGTAGACCCGCGTCCGGCCGTCCTCGTCGGCATGGGCCAGCACCACCGCGCACGGCCGATCCTTCACGCCCTCCTCCCGGCCAGCCCTCGCTTCCCGGTGCCATAGATAGGCGTAGCGGATCACGAGGCCGGGCCGGGGCTCGGGCCAGCTCACTTGAGCTGGTCATCCTCGAGCAGGGCATCGAGATGGGCGTGCGCCGCCGGCACCTCCGCCTTGGCGATCAGCTCGACCTCCGCGTCGCTCAGCTCCTCCACCCGCAGCACCTGCCGGTCACGCCGCGCCAGCCGCGCATACTCCTCCGCCGAGAGCAGCACCAGCCGGTCGCGCCCGTTCTTGGTGATGGTCACGGGCTCGATCAGCGCCCGGTCCGCGAGGCTGCCGTAGCCCTTGATGAACTCCGCCGTGCTGACGCGCATCGGTCGCTCCCGTTTATTCGTGTCCTTCACAATATACGAATTGGTCGCATCCTCATCAAGCTCACAGCAGCCGCCCCTGCGTCGCCGTCACGGTCTCGCGCAGCGCCTCCTGCGTCAGCGCCATGTCCTCCAGCTTCGGCCATTCCTGCGCCAGCTCGTTGTACACCAGCGCCTCGGCCGCCCACCCCTTCTGCGTCGCGATCTCGAACAGGCGATAGGCCAGCGCCCGCGCGTCCGCCGCTTTCGCCCCCATTCGCGCCACGAGCTGCGCCGCCGCCTCGCGGCCGCCAGCCTCGGCGTTCAGCACCCGCGCCACATGCTGCACGCATTCCCATACCGTGAGCGTGCTGTCCCCCGCCGGGCTCCAGTCGCCCGGCAGCTCGCCTCGTGGCATCAGGGCGGCACGGCCGCGCAGGTCCTGGAACACCCCGGCCCTGAACAGCTCGCCCATCGGCACGTTCTTGGCGTTGGCGAGGCCGATCAGCTCGCCGGACGGCTTGGCGTCGAAGCCGTAGGTGGCGAACCACGCCAGCGCCACCTGCGTCGGTGCGTCGAACACCGCATCCAGCTCGTTCTCGATCTCGCCCCACACCCGATTGATCAGCGCGAGAGCTGTCCTGACGCTCATGGCGCTGTCGTCGTCTTCCAGCACCTTGGCGTGGCGCGAGAAGACGCCCATGCCAGGGCCGATCACCGATTGCTGCATGTCGACCGGCCCGACACCCGCCTTGCGGATGGCGTCGATCGCGTCGGGCAGCTCGCGCTTGAGGGCGCGGATGAAGTCGGTGCGGGTGATGACGCCGGCATCCACCGCGCGCTTGCGGCAGACGAGGACGATCGACGACGCAAGAGCGTTAGAGTCTCTCGCGATCATGCGATTTGAGAGTTCGGTGCGAATTGGCCAAGTCCCGTCGATCAGCAGTCCAGCATTGACGACAGATTGGAGAAAAGCGGCCCAGCCGGCCGAGGTGATACCCTCCTCGGCGAGCTCCGATTGCTTGAAGGCATAGTAGATCGTCAGCGGCTCGCTGTCCGTCACCGACTCGCGCATGGCGGTCAAGGCATCACTCATCCCCTGCATGAAGAAGGCTTCCGCCTCGTCCCTGCCGCCGTGACGATAGAGCGTTGCGACCAGCTCCTCGGCCTTTGGCGTGGTCAGCCGACGGAACAGGTCGGGCCATACACTGGAGAGCGAGCGCTTCAGCCAGACGTAGAAGAAATCTGATAGATCGGCGTAGCCGATATTGTCGTAGTAGGGTGGATCTGTCGAAATGACGATCGGGTGGACTGGAAATGAGTTCTTCGCCGCGTCAATATTTACAATTCCTCCCGGAGAAGATGTAAATACACCCTCTAGGACGCGCATCATATTGTGCAAAGAGACACTGAAGTCACCCGCCTTGCCTGAAAAGGCATTGGATTCGGCATAGTCCCAGACCATTGGAAGTGCCTGTCTGCCAAATGTCGCTATGGTTTGGTCCATACTCGGCTTCCACCGAGCAAGGCTGCTTTGGGCATCTGAAAGTTTGCTTACAGCCATCGCCAAATATGTCGCAACAGCGTCGGCATACGCTGCCGCGCCGGGACCGCCGTCGCGGAGCGGCTTGCCGTCGTCGGGCCGGCCTGCCGCCCTGGCGTCGGCAAGAGCCTTCTCGCGCGCTTCGGCCACGAGATCGGAAAAGGTCGTCAGCGCCACGAGCTGGCGCGCGGTGAAAAGTTTGCCAAAGGTGGTCAAGCCGTAGCCATAGCACGTGCCACCAGTGAGCTTTGCCGGAACAGGTTGGTTCAGCGGCCCCTCACGAGCCTCGACGACAAGTTCATCTGTGTCGACAGACGCAGCGATCTGCTCGTGCTCTGAGGAGGCAGGCAAATAAGTACGTGAGCGATTGCCTTCAGCAACGATGGCCATCAGCCGAACACTAAGCTTTCCAGCCATGCCTTCAGATTTGATGTAGTCTCCGCGAATGGCAGCACCACTCAACGTACAACTGAAATTCGACCCGCGGCCGTCACCCTTGGTCCCGAGCTTCAGCCGCTCCTCATCGGCCTTGCTGAGCGCACCCGTCTTGACCTCGAACCGCCAGCCATCCGGCGCGCTGGCATCGATCACCGGCTCGACCCATGTCTTCTTGCCTTCCTTGGTCGAGAGCATGAAGGACGAGACGAGCGGCACCATCGCACCCTTGGCCGCCGGATCGGGTGAGCGCACGGTCCTGGCCCAGAGCCAGGCGATGACGGTCGCCTTTGACCCGTCGGCCAGTTCGGCCTCCGGATAGAGATGGCCGATGCGCTTCTCGGCTTCATCACGCATCCACTTGCCGTAATGGCGTACGTCCTCGGCCAGCCCTTGCGCCCCTTTGCCGTTCCATTTGCCGCCGCGCTTCAGCTCCGCCTGCGCTTTTGGGTTGACCGGTGGCCGTCCGGCGAACTTGGGCGGGATCTCGACCAGCGCCTTGCCGATCAGCACGGCCACGGGATTGAGGTCGGAGCCATGGGCGCGCAAGCCCAGCCGCTGCGCCTCGAGCGGGATCGAGCCGCCGCCCGAGAACGGGTCGTAGACCGGCGGCGCCTTGGTCTGGAGATAGTCGAGGATGGCCTTCGGCTCGCCCTTCGACGGCGGCTCCTCGTCCAGCCCCCAGGCCACCGAGCGGGCGATCTCCCATCTGGCGTCATTGAGGATGCGCTCGTCATTCGACGCTTCCCACGGCACCATGTCCTCGATGATCTTGTGCAGCCGCCGCCGCTCGACATCCTGCGCCTCCAACGTCGGGAAGCGCTCCGGCCAGGCCGAGGGATCGTCGACGAGCTGGGCGAACAGCACCGCCCGGCACGCCGCCAGCGGCCGCCGCGCCCACCAGAGATGCAGCGTCGAGGGATGCCCGTGCCGGATCGACTTCTCGCGCGCCGACGCCTTGTTGATCGCCTCCAGCGGGATCGAGACCTCGATGAGCTTCTTGCGGATGGTGGTCATGGGTTCTTTCGCAGTGGCCGCGGGCGCACGCGGCCGGGCAGGTTCTCATCCGCCAGGAAGCGCATGGCTGATCAGATGTGCTGTGGTCTCAGGCTGCCGTGGGAAAAACGCGCTCGCTCTGCAGCAGGTCGGGCGCGTAGGCGAGGCAGGCCTGGATGTCGGCCCGGCCGAGATGCGGGTAGCTGTCGAGGATCCCGGCTTCGGCCCAGCCATCGGCCAGCAGCCCGAGCACGAGCTCGACCGGGATCCGGGTCCCGCGAATCACCGGCTTGCCGACCAGCACCTCGGGATCGAGGGTGATCCTGGGTTCTTCCGTGTCCATCCTGGCCAGCTCCCGGCGAGCCCCGAGGGCCGCCTCAATCCGGGGTAGAGCCCAACGATAGCAGATCCTCGATGTCGAGCACCACCGCCGTCTCGGCGAAGCCCATCTCGCGCTCGAAGAACCGCCGCACATAGATCGGCTCGTGCGCGAACCCGGCCTCTACACGGACCAGGGCCAGGGCGAAGGCGTCCGGCGCGTTGAGCGAGGCCAGGATCTCGTTCTTGGTCAGGATCACCACGCGAGCCTCGGCATGGCGGCCCTTGACCTCGATCAGCCGGAGCCGGCCGGTGGTCCCGTCCCGGCTCTCGATATCGTAGCCGCATTTCTCGGCCGAGACATCGCGCGGTGCGTGGCCCAGCCGCCGCTCGGCTGCCATGACGGCGTCCATCGCCAGCCGCTCGACCAGGGCGCGGGCCGTGGCGTCCTCGGACAACTCGGGCGCCGGCGCCTCCGCCGGCTTTTGACGCGCGTCGAGCAGGCCTTTGGGCACGATCAGGGCGACGCCCTTCAGGACCGGCGGCAGGGCGCCGATCTGGCGCTCGCGGTCCAGCTCGGTCTGCCGCCGGTGCAGCCGCTCGACGAGCCGTGCCGCCGTCGCCTCGGCGTTTTGGGCGTTGATCCGCTGCTCCTTGCCGGCGCGCTCCTCCTCCCGCAACCGGGCGGCGCGACCGTCCCAGTAGTTGATTTCGCGGTTCAGCCGGGCGCGGACCTCACGCTCGACCTTGTCGATTTCCACGAGCCGCCGGCTCTTCACCTCCGCCAGGTGCTGCGGCACCAGATGCGCGATCGCGTGGCCGAGCGCTTTCGCTTCGACGCCAAGGGCGAGCCATGGCGCCGCCATGACCTCGGTCAGAAGCGCATTCTCCTCCGCCGTCGCCGGCCGGCAGTCGAGATAGGGTGCCGGGCCGCCGTCGACCGCCGTGCCGTCCTCCTTCAGATGGATGAACTGGAGGCGCTGCGACACGACGCGCGGCTCTCCGGATTTCACGCTGCGGCCGTCGCGGATCGCGTGCTCCAGATAGACGAGCAGCCGTGGCTCGGTCGTGTCGTCTGCCTCGTCGACCAGCACGGCGCCCTGGCTCAGGAGTGGCTGGAAGCGCTCCAGCACCACGTCGACCATCGCCTCCAGGAGCGGATGACCGGGCGCCAGCAGCTCCGCCTGCGGCTGCCCGGCGACGAGCTGCTTCTCGAAGGTGATCCGCGCATAGCGATCGAGCACCGGGTCGCTCCGGCCGATCAGGCGGTCACGTTCCTTGAGGATCGAGGGCACCCGCGTGATCTCGAAGCGGCCCTTCTCACGCGCCGCGACGCGACCACCCAGGAGCGTGAATGCTTCGCGGAAGAAGGCGCCGATGAAGTGTGGCTGGAGTCGCCGAGCCTGTGCCCGCTCCATCTGCTCGCGGATCGCCGAGACCGCATGCGGGTCCATGCCCTCGGAGGTCAGCTTGCGCTCGGCCACCAGCCTCTCGATCGCCGCCACGTCGACGGCGCCGTCGACCTTGCGAAGCAGCTCCGCCTTCGTCTCCGGCCGATCGCCATAGCGGATGGCGTCCACCAGCAGGTCGCGCAGGGCGTGGCCCTCGAACAGCTCGCCCAGCACGTCATAGACCTTGCCGCCGAGTGCCGCGCGGGCTTCCTCGAGCTTCTCCAGGAGCCGGCGATAGACCTCGCCCTCGCGCGTGTTGGCGGCGCAGAGGTTCCAGAGATGGCAGACCTCCGTCTGGCCGATCCGGTGGATGCGGCCGAAGCGCTGCTCCAGCCGGTTCGGGTTCCATGGCAGGTCGTAATTGACCATCAGATGGGCGCCGCGCTGCAGGTTGACGCCTTCACCAGCAGCATCATTGGCGATCATGACCCGCACGACAGGGTCGGAATTGAAGGCCGCGATGGCGGCACGCCGCGCCTCGCGCGCGATGCCTCCATGGATGACCACCACGGCCGCGGGATCGCCGACTCGCCCCACGATCTTCTGCTGGAGATATTCCAGCGTGTCCTTGGGCTCGGTGAAGATCAGAATTTTCCGCCGCAGCCCCGTCGCCGGGTCCAGCATCATCGGCTCGTCCAGGATGGATTCGAGCTGGCGCCATTTGGTGTCCTGGCCAGAGAGCTTGAGCGCCAGCGCGCGGGCCTCGAGGTCCGTCAGGATGGCGATCTCGATCTCGAGCTCGCGCAGCGTTTGCGCCGCGGTCGCCTGGTCGGCGATTGCTTCCTCCGCGGCTTCGGCTTCGTCGCCCGGCGCTTCGTCGAGGTCGTCGGGATCGTAGCTCGGCAGGGGGGGCGGGCTCCAAGGCGCTGCGCCCGCGCCGTCTCGCGTCAGCTTTGCTTCGCGCAGCCGTTCCTCGAGTCGCTTGCGACGCCGCTCCAGTGACCTGTGGATCGCGGCAGGGGATGAGGCCAGGCGACGCTGGAGGATCTGCAGCGCAAAGCCGACATTCACCCGACGCTTGTCGTCGCCAACTCGATCGGCGCGATTCATCTCTTCGCGCACGTAGCTGGTGACGGCCTGATAGAGGTCGGCTTCGGGTGGCGACAGATCGTAGCTCGCGGTGTAGGCGCGGCGTTCCGGGAACAACGGCGTGCCGTCGAAACGATAGAGCTCCTCCTTGGTCAGGCGGCGCATCATGTCCGACACGTCAGCCTTGTGGATGCCCTCGCGAAAGCGCCCCTCGAATCGATCGGCGTCGAGCAGCCCCATGAAGAGCTGGAAATCCGCTTCCTTGCCGTTGTGCGGTGTCGCCGACATCAGGAGGAAATTTCGGGTGCGTGTGCCGAGCAGCCTGCCGAGCTTGTGCCGCTGCGTCTCCTTGACCTCGCCGCCGAAATACGAAGCCGACATGCGGTGCGCCTCGTCGCAGATGACGAGATCCCAGTCCGGCGCAGTTTCCAGCTTGGCCTTCAATTCGTCGGAGCGCGCCGCCATGTCGAGGCGCAGGATCAACCGATGCTTCTCGACGAACGGGTTGCCGGTAATGGATGCCTGAATCTGGTCGCGGGTCAGGATGTCGAAGCCAAGCCCGAACTTCTCGGCCATCTCCTCCTGCCACTGCTCGACCAGGCCGCCCGGCGCGACGATGAGGCAGCGTTCCAGGTCACCACGGATCAGCAGCTCCTTGATGAGCAGGCCTGCCATGATCGTCTTGCCGGCGCCCGGATCGTCGGCCAGCAGGAAGCGCAGCGGCTGCCGGGGCAGCATCTCGCCATAAACCGCCGTGATCTGGTGCGGCAGCGCCTCGATCTGCGATGCGGTCACCGCCAGATAGGGGTCAAAGAGGTGCGCGAGGCGGATACGGTAGGCCTCGGAAGCAAGGCGAAGCAGCCCGCCATCCGCGTCGAATGCATAGGCGCGGCCGGTTCGAACGAGCTCGAAGGCGGTTTCCTCGCCGCGATACACGAGCCGCTCGCCCACACGCCCGTCGACACGAAAGACGATATTGAGGGCGTCGGGGCCAAAGTGCGAGACCGAAACCACCTCGGCGATACCAGAGCCCTCGACACCTTTGAGGCGTGCACCCGGTTTGATCTCGTCCAGCTTCATTCACGCCTTCCGTTGTCGCCAGTTCACGGCGCAGTGCTCCAACAACCAAATCTGTCGGACCACGCGCCACGAAAGCAATGCAAAGCATCGCTGGTGGTAGGATATGCGCTTGTCGCAACGTCGGGGAGTCCGACTCTCGGGGAGGAACCGAGCGATCGACAATCCGGCGCCAACCTCGGCCTGGAGGTATCTTTGGGGCGATGCTCGGAATACCCTGAAGACGGGCGGCAAGCTTTTGCCGTACGATTCAATCGGCTTGCCAACCTGTCGCTGTGCGTCGCGGTCTGATCTTCCTCGGCCATCGGACCGGGTCTCGTCATTCCCGCCCGCCGATGACTGACGGCTCCTACCCAGCTCCAAGCACCGGCCTGTCCGCGGCCGGCGGCATTGGGAGTCGATCCGGTCCCATATTCACGTTGGCGCCTGATTTCGCGAGGCGCTGATCGAGCATCGTGTCAAAGGTGCGGGTCTGCACACCCCTTTGGCCTGTCAGCCGCTCCTCGCCGGCCGCATCGAACGCGCTTGTCAATCTGCCCGGCGTAAATACCATCGATCGTCTCCGGTAATGCCCGACCAATCGAGCGGCTGCAGGAATTGAACCCATTAACCAGCCGATGTCCCGACAATCGAGATGATTTTCCGGCGCCGCCGAGCAGGCGCGGCTGTACGCCCTGCCGATCACCGTCGAGCCGCCGTCCGTCACACGCATGCGGATCGTGCCAGCCACGGTCCGGCCGGGCT
Source organism: uncultured Geminicoccaceae bacterium (assembly GCA_964393275.1). GTDB lineage: Bacteria > Pseudomonadota > Alphaproteobacteria > Geminicoccales > Geminicoccaceae > SLRI01. The sequence goes on from CAYMTA010000006.1 coordinate 49,207, forward strand.
TGCCAGGGAAATTTCCCGGCAACGAACCGAAAAGGCGAGTTCCCGGCCATAAAGCGACGCGAACGCCGGAAGCGGGCACGCGAATTTCATCCAAAAGGACGGCCATTTCCCGAACAGGGCCACCGAACCCCGCCGCCAACCCGTCCACCGGCCCTCGGGATGTTGCACCCGATGCAACAATCGCCGGTGCCGAACCCGGGAATGTTGCACGGGATGCAACGATATTATGACAATTGATGCATCCGGCGCAACAGGCGGCTCGGGTTGTTGCATCTGGTGCATCATTATTATGACAAATGTTGCATCGGGCGCAACAATTTCAGGCGAACGAACCCGCCAAGGCAGCGAACGAACCCGCGAAATCGACGAACGAACCCGGGATTCCGACGATCGAACCCACGGATTCACGATCGAACCCGACGATTCACGAACGAACCCAAGGCCCGCCCGGCGAGCGGCGGCGCGGGTTTTCGCCGCCTTCCCGGGTTCTCTCGCCAAGCAAAGCCCGGATTGCCGATCGAACCCGCGCGGGCTCTGGACAGACGACCCGCGTTAGGCTATAAGTCCTAGATGAGCCGGCCCGCCTGCCCCGCCGGTCTTCGCGCGGCGTTGATGCCCGGATTGCCATGACCCTGCCGCCGAAGCCCCCTCAACGCAGCTCGCCCCGCCGGCCGAGCTCGATGATGCGGTCGGCGATGCGCAGCGAGTTGGCGACGATGGTCATCGACGGGTTGACGCCGCCGGCGGTCGGGAAGAGCGAGCCGTCGCAGACGAAGAGGTTGTCGATGTCCCATGACCTGCCGTCGGCGCCGACCACGCTCGTCCTCGGGTCGTCGCCCATCCGGCAGCCGCCCATCAGGTGCGCCGTGCTCTCGGTCTCGTAGAGATTCCGCGCCCCCGCCGCCTCGAGCATCCGCCCCATGAAGGCCTGCGCGTGCCGGAACAGCCGCCTGTCGTTGTCGCAATAGGAGAACGTCACCTTCGGCAAGGGCAGGCCGAGCGCGTCCGGCTCGTCGGCGAGCTCCACCCGGTTCTCCTCCTGCGGCAGGGTCTCGCCGACGATCTTGAGGCCGGCCATGTGGTTGTAGTGCGCCATCCACTTGCGCAGGGGCGTGCCGTAGACGCCCTCGTTGGTGACCAGCGCCGTGGCGAAGTCGGTCGGCAGCGGCCCCTGGCTCATGAACGAGTAGCCGCCCAGGAAGTCCTTGCCCTCGTCCTGGTAGTTCCAGTGCTCGCAGACCGCCAGCGACGGCGGCCCCTTGTACCAGCGGATCTCCTCCTCCATGACCCCCCAGGTCGCGTGGTTGGAATGCACCATCAGGCTCTTGCCGACCAGCCCCGAGGAATTGGCGAGCCCGTCGGGATGGGCGGGGCAGGCGGAGTGCAGGAGCAGGCGCGGAGTCTCGATCGAGTAGCCGGCGACGACGACGTTCCGGGCCTTCTGGAAGCGCCAGGCGCCGGCTCGGTGGTAGTGCACCCCGCTGACCCGGCCGTCCCGGCCCGTCTCGACCCGCCCGACCATGGCGAGGTCGCGGATCTCGGCCCCTGCCGAAAGCGCCCGCGGAATGAAGGTCACCAGCATCGACTGCTTGGCGTTGGTGGCGCAGCCGACCTTGCAGAAGCCCCGATAGACGCAGGGGGGCGCCGCGCCGCGCGGTGCCGAGAGCGTCGCGGTCGGGGTCGGCGCCCACTTCACCCCCATGGCCTCGGCACCCCTGGCCAGCACCAGCGCCGAGGCCGAGAGCTCGTGCTCGCGATAGGGATAGCGGCCGCGCTTCGGCCCCCAGGGATAGGTCACCGGGCCGGCGATCTTCATCGCATCCTCGGCCAGCGCGTAGTAGCGCCACATCTCCCGCCAGTCGACCGGCCAGTCGTGGCCGTAGCCCAGAAGTGTCCGGGATTTGAACCATTCGGGGCGAAAGCGCAGCGCCACCATCTGGAAATGCACCGTGGTGCCGCCCACCGCCCGGCCGGAGTTGTTGGAGCCGAGCTCGATCGGGTCGTTGCCGCCCGAGATCCGCTCGTCCAGCCAGTAGAGCTTCTCCTGCTCGCGCTCGTCGGAGGCGAAGTCCTCGAGCGGCCGATAGAAGGCGCCGGCGTCGAAGGCGACGACCGAATGCCCGGCCTCGGCCAGCCGGGCCGCCAGCACGGCGCCGCCGCAGCCCGTGCCGACGATGGCGAAGTCGACCGCCTCGCTCTCGGCATATTCGCGCATCGGCACCCACCCGCCGACGCGAAAGACATCGGGGGCCCGGCCGTCCTTGGCCCGAAGCCGTGTTTCGGCGTCCGAGACGATCCCGCTCATGGCAGGTCGTCGATCTTCTGCGGCGCCCGGCGCTCCTCGGCTTCCCAGGGATCGCGCTCGTCGGGCCCGAGGCGGACATAGCCGCGTGGTGCCGCCGGCCCGCCGAAGCCGATCTCGTTCCAGGCGAGCGGATGGGCGTAGTAGATCTTGACCGCCTCCTTCAAGAGCACATGGCGAAAGAAGCGTCTCGGATGCAGCCCCTTCCAGGCCGCCTCGTCCACCTCGCCCTTATCGATCCGATCCAGAACGTCGTGGCGCTGCTCCCTGGCCAGCGCCCCGAAGGGACGCCCGTGCCGGAGCGTGGCCTCGCGGTCGATGGCGGCGAGCCCCCGCCGCCATGCCTCGCGCATCGGCGGCGCGTCCGCGTAGCGCGTGCCGCTGGGCCGGTTCGCGTGCAGCATCTCGTCGATGAACGCCTCGACGGGAATGCGGTCCTTCCCGGCGCGCTCGGGCTGCGGCAGGATCGTGTCGACGACCTCGCGCAGGAGCTGGTGCTCCGCCTCGCCGAGGAACCGCCTGGGCGGCACGTTGTCCAGCCGGTCGGCGACGACCCGCCGGGTCGCCTCGTTCCAGGACGGCGTATCCCATTTCTTCAGGACATCGTAGCCGGGGTAGGGGGTGAGAAACGGCTCCTCGCTCATCGTCTTCTCCCGCGTCCATCGAGCAGCCTGAGCGCCGCGAAGCCACTGAGCGCCAGGCCCGCGAGGCTCGGCGGGGCGGCGATCGGCGGCCCCTGGAAGAGGTTCTGCGTCCAGTTCCTGAAGCCGCCCATGTTGCGGCTGACGCCATAGGCATGCAGGCCCGTGCCGACCAGCCCGAGCACCGTCGTCAGGCCGAGCATGAACCTCGCGAAAGCCCGGCTGGCGGGACCGGAGCCGCCGGCCACGACGCCGAGCGACAGCGCCGTCACCGGCACGCCCAGCACCGGCGCGTACATGAGCGGGTTGTGGAAGGCGCCCCGAAAATGCAGGAGCCCGACCTCGGCGGTGAGGCCGGCGAGGCCGCCGGCGGTGATCGCCGCGAGCCCGCGGCCGGCCCGCTCGTCGCCGCCCCGGAAGCCGCCGCCCCGCTCGGCCGCCAGGGCACCGAGGCCCATGGCACCGGCGAGCGACAGGGCTCCCGGGGCGCCGAAGGGGGCACGGTAGAAGAGGTTGTTGAAGGAGAGGCCGCCCGGCCGCTCCAGGATGTTCTTGAAATGAAACCCGGTGCCGACGAGCCCGGTGAGCAGGGCGCCGGCGAAGATGGCCCCGCGCAGCCCCGCCCCGCCACGCGACAGGGCGGTGGCGAGCGCGGCGGCCAGCGTCAGCCCCGAGGCGACCGGGGCCACGTACATCGCCCGGTTGCTGAAATTGCCGCGGTGATGCTCCATCATGCTGTCGGCCAGCACGCTCGCCGCCAGCAGGCCCGCCCCCGACGCCGCGAGCCGCGCCGCCGATGACGGGCGCCCCCGCCCCGAGCCGCCGGCGACAGCACCCACGGCCCCGGCGAGGAGCAGGCCGGCGCCGGCCAGCAGGAGCAGCCGGTCCGGCGCCATCTTCGGCTGCTTGCGCCGCGGCGCCGGCCGCGCCTCGTGCGTCAGCGGTCTGGCGCGGCGCGTCGGGCGATCCTCGGGAAGTCGTTTCTGAAGCACGTCACCATCCTCAGGGAAGGGCGCGGGGCGGCATCACAGGCGATAGCGCGCGGCATCGGCGGCCTTGAAGGCGAGGCCGATGCCGGGCCGGGTCCAGTCGGGCGCGACGCACCCGTCCTCGGGCACGGGCGCCCCGTCGAGCAGCAGCCGCTCGATGCGCACGTGGTCGTGAAACCATTCCATGTGCCGCTGGCTCAGGGCCGCCACCGCGCAGGGCACGTGCAGCGCCGGCCCGCAATGGCTGGAGAGCGGCAGGTTGGCCGCGTGCGCCAGCGCGTCGGCCAGGAGATAGCCGGTGTAGCCGAGGCAGCGCGTCGCATCCGCCTGCAGGACGTCGACGGCACCGGCCTCGATCATCCGGCGAAAGTAGAAGTCGTCGTAGCCGTATTCGCCGGCCGTGATCTCCATGCCCGCCGGTGCCTGGTCACGCAACAGCCGCAGCCCGTCCAGGTCGTCGGACGAGACCGGCTCCTCGAACCAGCTCACGCCCAGGGTGGCGAAGTCCTGGGCGAGCGCCAGCGCCTGCTTGCGCGCATAGCCGCCATTGGCATCGACCATGAGATCGACATCCGCGCCGATGGCCGATCGGGCGACCCGCACGCGATGCGGGTCCCGGTCCGGCTCGCGCCCGACCTTCATCTTGACCGCCTTCAGCCCGGCTTTGGCCCAGCCGCCGAGCTGCTCCTCGAGCTGCCCGTCGTCATAGGCGGTGAAGCCGCCCGAGCCATAGACCGGCACGGTCTTGCGCCGGGCGCCGAGCAGGCGGGCGGTCGGCTCGTCGAGCAGCTTGCCGACCAGATCGAAGAGCGCCACGTCGCAGGCCGAGATCGCGCAAGCGACGATGCCCGGTCGGCCGAGATTGCGGCAGGCATGCAGCATGGCGTGCCAGCAGTCGCGGATCGCGAACGCGTCGCGGCCGACCAGGACCCCGCCGAGCTTGTCGGCGACCAGGACCGCCGCCGTCTTGTCGGCATAGCTGTAGCCCATGCCGGTCCGGCCGCCGGCCTCGATCTCGACCACCACCATGGTCGTCGAATCCCAGGCCAGCGTTCCGTCGGATTCCGGCGCGTCGGTCGGGATGCGATAGGCGCTCGCGCGAACCTCGCGAATGCCCGCGTCCCCGCCAAGCATGATCGATACCTCCTTCCGCTCGGGGGCTCGCGGAGCCCCGGTCCCGGCTCAGGCGAACAGCCGCTCGGCCGTGTGCCAGGTGATGGCGGCGGCCTCGGGATCGCCCTGCAGCAGCGCCTTCGCGTAGCTGCGGGCCTGCTTGACCGTGATGTGCGGCGGCAGGGTCGACATGGTCGGATCGACGCGGGCGTCGATCAGGAACGGCCGATTGGCCGACAGCGCCTGCTCCCAGGCCGGCCCGACCGCCTCGGGCGTGTCGACCCGCGCAGCACCCAGGCCGAGGTTCTCCGCGTAGTCGGCGTAGAGGAAGGAGGGGACGTTCTGCGTCTCCTCGACCTTGGGCGAGCCCGCCATGGCGCGCAACTCCCAGGTCACCTGGTTCAAATCACCATTGTTGAGCACGGCGATGACGCAGCGCGGATCGGACCATTGGCGCCAGTACTTGGCGATGGTGATCAGGGCGTTGAGGCCGAGCATCTGCATGGCGCCGTCGCCGACGAAGCCGATCGCCACCCGGTCCGGGTAGCAGAACTTGGCCGCCGCCGTGTAGGGCACGCCCGGGCACATGGTCGCGAGATTGCCCGACAGCGACGCCTTCATGCCGCGCCGGATCTTCAAGGCCCGCGCGAACCAGTTGGCCGAGGTGCCGGAATCGGCGCTGATGATGCAGTTGTCGGGGAGCCGCGGAGACAGCTCGCGAAAGAGCAGCTCCGGGTTGACCGGGTCGGCCCCGATCTCCGAGCGGCTGTCGACGTCCTCCCACCAGGACGCCACCTTCTTCTCGATCCGCTCGCGCCACGAGCGGTCCGACTTGCGCTGGAGCAGTGGCAGCAGCGCCCGCAGCGTCAGGGCGGAGTCGCCGACGAGATTGACGTCCATCGGAAAGCGGATCGAGAGCATCCGGGGCGAGATGTCGATCTGGACCCCCTTTGCCTGGCCTTCCTTCGGCAGGAACTCGGAATAGGGAAAGCTCGAGCCGACCATCAAAAGCGCGTCGCACTCTTTCATCAAATCCCAGGAAGGCTCGGTCCCCAGGAGCCCCATCTGCCCGGTCACATAGGGCAGGTCGTCGGGCAGGGCCGCCTTGCCGAGCAGCGCCTTGGCGACGCCGGCGCCCAGGACATCGGCCACCTCCATCACCTCGTCGGCGGCGCCGAGCGCGCCGGCGCCGACGACCATGCCGACCTTCTTCGCGGCATTGAGGATCCCGGCGGCCGCCTGGAGATCCTTCTGCTCGGGAACCATGTGCGGCGGCGCGTAGCCGATGCCCGAATGAATGGTGCCATGCTCGAGCGGCGGCGCCTTGACCGCCTTCAGCTCCTGCACATCGTTCGGCACGATCATGCAGGTCACCGTGCGCTCGGCGGCGGCGATCCGCATGGCGCGGTCGACCAGATGGCGCGCCTGCTCGGGCACCATGCAGGTCTGCACGTAGCTGGAGGCCACGTCCTTGAAGAGGTTCTGCAGATCGACCTCCTGCTGGTAGCTGCCGCCGAGGGCGGCGCGCGCCTGCTGGCCGACGATGGCGAAGACCGGCTGATGGTCGAGCCTGGCGTCGTAGAGGCCGTTCAGGAGGTGGATGGCGCCCGGCCCGGAGGTCGCCATGCAGACGCCGACCTCACCGGTCCACTTGGCGTGGGCGCAAGCCATGAAGGCCGCCTCCTCCTCGTGGCGGGTCTGGACGAACTCGATCGGATCGTCCTCGTCGCGCCCGAGCGCCGCCACGAGGCCGCTGATCCCGTCGCCGGGAAAGCCGTAGATGCGGCGGACGTGCCATTCCTTGAGGCGTGACAGGATGAATGCGGCGACCGTTTCCGACACGGCGATATCCTTTCCTTCAAGCGCGGGCGCCCGCCCGCGTCGTCATCGGGTCCTTTGCGGCAGGGGCCGAGCGCCCGGGGCAGGGATGGTGCCGTGGGCGGAGGCCCGGTGCCCCCGGTGCCCCCGGTGCCCCCAATGCCCCCGGTGCCATTGTCCTCCGGCAGCCACCGTCACCCGCTCTTCTCGAGGTCGAGCAGCGCCAGCCCCGTCTTGGGGTCGGTCCGGCGCTTCAGATGCGCCGGCGCCTCGCTGACGATCAGCTCCAGCGTGGGCCGCACATGGCCCTGCATGAGATGCCCGCCCATCGTGGTGCCGTCGCGCTTGCCGACGACGATGTGGGCGTGCAGCTTCGGCTTGCCCTCGAACTCCGCGAGGTTGCCGACCAGGCACAGAACCTCGACCTGATCGCCGACCTCGTTCTCGAGATAGTCGCGCCGGTCGAGATCGAAGTAGCCGAGGGTGACGTCCGACAGCGCGCCGATGCCGGTGATGCCCGCCGCGGTGATGCCCTCGCGCGCGGCCACCCCGAGAAGCGTGTCCACGATCTCCTCACCCTCATCGAACCGCAAGGCGAGCACCCGCTCGCCGGAAGCCGCGGCGCTGGCGAGCTCGGACATCTGAACCATGACGATTGCACCCCTACACGTATGAAAAATGGTCGATGCGAACGAAACGGAGCCGGCTTGGCGGCGTTCCATGAAATTTGCGAAAGGCAGCCATGCCTCGAGCGGGCACCTGCCGGCCTCGAGCCTTTCGCCCGAGCCGCCCGGGGATCGGCGGGGCCGGTGGGACGAAGCGGCCTCCGCCACCCTCATTCCAGGCTGGCTGGCTTCAGCTTCGATGATAGGGGTGGCCGGCGAGGATGGTGCTCGCCCGGTAGAGCTGCTCGACCAGGAGCAGGCGCACGAGGAGATGCGGCCAGGTGAGCCGCCCCAAGGCGAGCCGCCAATCGGCGCGGGCCGTGATCGTGGCATCGAGGCCATCGGCGCCGCCGATCAGGAAGGCGAGGTTACGGCCGCCGTCGCGCCACGTGCCGAGACGGCGGGCGAGCTCCTCGCTTGTCGCGGGCTCGCCCAGCTCGTCGAGGGCGATGATCACGGCATCGTTCGGCAGGGCCCGGGCGAGGCGGGCCGTCTCGCTCTCGCCCTTGCGGGGCACCAGCTCGGTGAGCTGAACGGGCCAGGGGCAGCGGTCGATATAGCCCTGGATCAGGCGGTCGAGATCGGCGTCGCGATTGCGGCCGAGGGCGAGGACCGTGATCTTCAGGTGGACTCGACCGCGGCGACCGCTGCCTTCAGCCGCTCGCGCGGCACGACCTGCCAGAGGCGCTCGATGTCGTAGAAGGAGCGCGTCTCGGCGCGGAACAGGTGGACGATCACGTCGCCCGCGTCGATCAGCACCCAGGAGCTGTCGCCGAGCCCCTCGGCCTGGATGCCCTCCAGCCCGGCCTCCTTGAGGCGCTGGATGAGCTTCTCGGCCATCGCCGCCAGATGGCGCTGCGAGGTGCCGGTCGCCACGACCATGTGGTCGGCCAGCGTGGTCTTGCCGGCGAGGTCGATGACGACGGGCTCGAGCGCCTTGTCGTCATCGAGCGAGCTCATGACCAGGGGCAGGATGGAATCGGCGGTTGCGGGCTCGGGGATTGCGGTCAGGGCGCTGTCTCCTGGTTGGTGGCGTTCCGGCGGCCGGCGCGGATCGCCGTGCTGGAAGCCGGGTGGGGCGGCAGATGCAGAAAGACCCAAGCCGGCGTCGGCCGGTCCTTCAGGTGCCGCGCCTCCCGCTCGGGCAGCCGGGCATGGCCGAAGACCGAGGCGGCATGGCCGAAAGCGGCACTACTAGAATGGGGTGTCCGATCGAAGACCGCAATCGGCGCCAGCGCGAAGATGCGCCGCCAATGGCGCCAGAGCGGTAGCTGGGCGAGGTTGTCGGCGCCGATCAGCCAGATGAAGCGCTGGCCTGGTCGTTGCGCCAGCCGGGCGAGCGTGTCGACGGTGTAGATGGTCTCGAGCCGCGCCTCGAGGTCGCTGACGCGAATGCGCGGGTCATCGGCCAGGGTCCGGGCATGGGCCAGGCGTTCCTCGAAGGGCGCCATGCCGGCCCGGGGCTTGAGCGGGTTCTGCGGCGAGACCAGCCACCAGACCTGGTCCAGCCCGAGCCGCTTCAGCGCCTCGCGGCTGACATAGAGGTGGCCTTCGTGCGCCGGGTTGAACGAGCCGCCGAGCAGGCCGATCGCGCGGGCCGGCCTGCGGGGCGGGGGCGGCGCCTCCGGGCTCCGACGGAAGAGGCGCGGGCCGCGCCGGCGCGGCAAGGGCGGGGCCGCGTCGATGGCGGGTATCCGTGAGGTCACGCGCGGGGCTTGGCGCTGTCAGCCCGGACGGGTCTGGCCATTGCCGCGCACCTGGTACTTGAAGCTGGTGAGCTGCTCGACGCCGACCGGGCCCCGCGCATGCATGCGGCCGGTCGAGATGCCGATCTCGGCCCCCATGCCGAACTCGCCGCCATCGGCGAACTGGGTGGACACATTGTGCATGACGATGGCGCTGTCGACCCGACCGAGGAAGGCGGCCGCCGCCGCCGCATCGGCGGTGACGATGCTGTCGGTGTGGTGCGAGCCATAGGCCTCGATGTGGTCGATCGCGTCGTCGAGCCCGCCCACCAGCTTCACCGCCAGGATGGCGTCGAGATACTCGGTCCGCCAGTCCTCGGCGGTGGCCGCGATCACGCGCGGATCGAGCGCCATGACGTCCGGATCGCCGCGCAGCTCGCAGCCGGCGCGCGCCAGGTCGTCGAGGATCGGCGGCAGCAGGGCGGGGGCGGCGCTCCTGTCGCAGAGCAGCGTCTCCATGGCCCCGCAGATGCCGGTTCGCCGCATCTTGGCGTTGAAGGCGATGGCCCGCGCCATGTCCGGGTCGGCGGCCTCGTGCAGGTAGACGTGGCAGATGCCGTCGAGATGGGCGAAGACCGGCATCCGGGCCTCGGCCTGCACCCGCTCGATCAGCGAGCGCCCGCCGCGCGGCACGATGACGTCGACATGACGGCTGAGCGCCAGCAGATGGCCCACGGCGCGCCGGTCGGTGGTGCCGACGAGCTGGATCGCGTCGATCGGCAGCCCGGCCGTCGCCAGCCCCTGGACCAGGCAGGCGTGGATGGCGGCCGACGAGTGGCTGCTCTCCGAGCCGCCACGCAGGATCACGGCATTGCCGGCCTTGAGGCAGAGGCCGCCGGCGTCGGCCGTGACGTTCGGCCGGCTCTCGTAGATCACGCCGATGACGCCGAGCGGCGTGCGCACGCGGGCGATGTCGAGGCAATTGGGTCGCTGCCAGCGGGCGATCTCCTGGCCCACCGGGTCGCCGAGCTCGGCGATCGCCTCGAGGCTCCGGGCGATGCCCTCGATCCGCCTGCCGTCGAGCGCCAGGCGGTCGAGCAGGGCCGGGGTCAGGTGCCGGGCGCGGGCAGCGGCGAGGTCCTGCTCGTTGGCGGCGAGGATGGCCCCTGCCTGCATCCTGAGCTCCGCTGCCGCCGCGCGCAGCGCCTCGTCCTTCAGGACGCGCGGCGCCGAGGCGAGCACCGTGGCGGCGGCGCGGGCCTTTTGGCCCATCGTCTCGATGTCGCGGGCGAGCGTATCCTGGAGTGCGGTTGCCATCGCCATGTTCCGGCTGGAGTCCGTTTCGAGCGTTGCATAGCAGCAAAAGGGTGGACCCGGCCAGCTTCCGGTCGCGAGCGAAGGGCGTCACTCGCCGGATTCGGCCTCGCCCGCCGCGTCGCCCTTGGGCTGGACCAGCACCAGATCGTCGCGGTGGATCATCTCGTCCCGGCCGCGATAGCCGAGCAGCGCCTCGATGTCGTCGGTCCGGCGGCCCTTGATCCGTTGCGCGTCGGCGGCGTCGTAGGCGACGAGGCCCTTGGCGACGATGGTCCCGGCGAGGCTCAGGACGAGCACCGCGTCGCCGCGCTCGAAGCGGCCGTCGACGGCGGCGACGCCGGCCGGCAGGAGGCTCGAGCCGCGCTCGAGCGCACGCAGGGCGCCGTCGTCGACGGTGAGCCTGCCCGACGGCTTGAGCGTCGCCGCGAGCCAGTCCTTTCTGGCGCGGCGCGGGTTGGAGGGGGCGAGGAAGACCGTGGAGCGGCCACCGCTGCGCAGGGCCTCGAGCGGCCGGTCGGGCTTGCCGCTGGTGAGCAGCACGGCGCAGCCGCTCTGCGTCGCGATGGTGGCGGCGACCAGCTTGCTCGCCATGCCGCCGGTGCCGACGGCGCTGTTGGACCCCGTGGCCATGGCCTCGATCTCGGCGGTGATCGCGCCGACCTCGGGGATATGGCGGGCATCCGGGTCGCGGCCCGGGTCGGCCGTGTAGAGTCCGTCGACGTCCGAGAGGAGGACCAGCGTCTCGGCGCCGGCCATGACGGCGACCCGGGCCGAGAGCCGGTCGTTGTCGCCGTAGCGGATCTCGGCCGTGGCCACCGTGTCGTTCTCGTTGACCACGGGCACGGCACCCAGGCGGAGCAGGGTGTCGATGGTCGCCCGGGCATTGAGGTAGCGGCGCCGGCTCTCGGTGTCGCCGAGCGTGACGAGGAGCTGGGCCGCGGTCAGGCCCTGGCCGGCGAGGCTTTCTGCCCAGGCGCCGGCCAGCAGGATCTGGCCGGTGGCGGCGGCGGCCTGCTTCTCCTCGAGGCGCAGTGCCCGCTTGGGCAGGCCGAGCGCCCGCCGGCCCAGGGCGATGGCGCCCGAGGTGACGACGATGACCCGGCTGCCCTCCCGGATCAGCCCAGCGATATCGGCGGCGAGGCCGTCGAGCCAGGCACGGCGGATCTGCCCGTTCCCGTCGACCAGGAGGGCCGAGCCGATCTTGAGCGTGACCCGTCGCCGGGCGAGGAGGGCGGCGGGCTGCATCGGCGCTAGAGGCCTGTCTCGACCTCGGCCAGCTCGAGCTCGGCCCGGCGCCGGGAGCGCACATGCGCCAGGATCTCGCGCAGCACCGGCTCGAGGCCCTGCTTCGCCACGCCCGAGATGCAGCGCACCTCCTGGCCGGAAGCCGCCTCGAGCAGGCCCCGGCGGGCCTCGATCACGTCGGGTGTCAGGGCGTCGATCTTGTTGAGGCAGAGGATCTCGGGCTTTTGGGCGAGGCCATGGTCATAGGCCTCGAGCTCGGCCCGGACCGTCCGCCAGGCCTCGTCCGGGTCCTCGGCGGTGCCGTCGACGAGGTGGACCAGCGTGGCGCAGCGCTCGATGTGGCCGAGGAAGCGGTCGCCGAGCCCGATACCCTCCGAGGCGCCCTCGATCAGGCCCGGGATGTCGGCGATGACGAAGCTCTGGTCGTCGAGGACGATGGTGCCGAGCTTGGGCTCGAGCGTGGTGAAGGGGTAGTCGGCGATCTTCGGGCGGGCGCGGCTCACCGCGGCGAGGAAGGTGGACTTGCCGGCATTGGGCATGCCGACGAGGCCGGCATCGGCGAGCAGCTTCAGCTTCAGCCAGAGCCAGCGCTCCTCGCCCGGCCAGCCCGGATCGGCGCGGCGCGGCGCCCGGTTGGTCGAGGTCTTGAAGCGGACATTGCCGAAGCCGCCATCGCCGCCCTTGGCCAGGACGACACGCTCGCCCGGCTCCTTCAGGTCGGCGATCAGCGTCTCCTCGTCATCGGCGAGGATCTGCGTGCCGACCGGCAGCCGGAGCTCGACATCCTTGCCGCTCGCCCCGGTGCGTTCCTGGCCGGCGCCGCCCTGGCCGCGCTCGGCCTTGAAGTGCTGCCGGTAGCGGTAGTCGATCAGCGTGTTGAGGGCCGGGTCGGCCACCGCCACCACGTCGCCGCCGCGGCCGCCATCGCCGCCATTGGGACCGCCGAACTCGATGAACTTCTCGCGCCGGAACGCGGCCGAGCCGTTGCCGCCATCGCCCGACTTGACGAAGATCTTGGCGGAATCGAGGAAGCGCATGCGGATTGGCCAGTGGGAGCTGGGGGGCCGAAACGAAAAAGGGCCAAAAACGAAAAAGGGAAAGGCCCGAGCCTTTCCCTGGATCGCCGGCCCTTGGGCGGAAGCCTACTCGGCGGCCTGGGCCGCCGGCGGCGTGATGTGCACGGACTGGCGGTCGCCGCTCAGCCTGAAGGTCACGTGGCCCTCGACCAGGGCGAAGAGCGTGTGATCGCGGCCCATGCCCACACCCTTGCCGGGATGGAACTTCGTGCCGCGCTGGCGGATGATGATGTTGCCCGGGATGACGTGCTCGCCGCCGAACTTCTTCACGCCCAGCCGCTTGCCGGCCGTGTCGCGACCGTTTCTCGAGCTGCCACCCGCTTTCTTGTGTGCCATGGGATGCTCCTAAGCTTGCGCCCGCCCGGTCAGGCGGCGATGTCGCCGATCTTGACCACGGTCAGATACTGCCGGTGGCCGGTCCGGCGGCGGTAGTTCTTGCGCCGCCGCTTCTTGAAGATGACGATCTTCGGGCCCCTGGTCTGCTCGACCACCTCGGCGGTCACCTTGGCGCCATCGAGGAGGGGGGCGCCCACCTTCGGCTCGGCGCCGTCGCCGCAGACGAGCAGCACCTGGTCGAACTCGATCGTGCTGCCGACCTCGGCCTCGAGCTTCTCGATCCGAAGATAGTCATCCTTGGCGACGCGATACTGCTTGCCGCCGGTCTTGATCACTGCGTACATCGACTTGAACCGATCCGGACTGGAAGTGGGCGCCGAGCCGCGACAAAGCGTTCCCGCGGCGCCTCACCCGAGAGATGGCGAAATAGGCGCTGCGCCGACGCCTGTCAATCCCGCCCGCGCCGCCGCGCAGGGTTGAGCGCCTCGAACCCGGCGACCAGGTCGAGCAGCTCCTCGGTGATCGAGTCCTGGCGCTTGCGGCGGTAGTCGGCATTCATCTCCTCGAGGCGCTCCTCGATATTGCGCTCGGCCGCCTGCATGGCGGCGAGGCGGGTCGCGTGCTCGCTCGCCGCCGATTCCGCCCCGGCCCGAAAGAGGCCGATGAAGAGATGCTGGCGCACCAGGGCCGCCAGCAGGTCCTGGGCCGGCATCGTGAAGGTGGGCAGGCTCGGCCCCTGCCAGCGCCGGTCGGCGAGGCCGGCGAGCCAAGCCTGGTCGAGCGGCAGGAGCTGCAGGCTGGCGGGCGTGGCGGTGCTGCCCGACCTCCGCCGGTTGTAGAAGAGCCGGACCCGGACCCCGCTCTCCCTCGCCCGATGCGCGTCGATGGCACCCAGGATGCGATGCGCCGTCTGGCGCAGCCCGCCGACGGCACCCGGCAGGAGCCAGGTCTCCTCGACCGTCTCGCCCGAGGCCTCGAGGATCGCCGCCGGCCGGGCGCCGGCGACGAGGTAGCGCCTGCCTCCGGGCGCGGCTTCCAGCTCCGCCTGGGTGAAGCGGACGATCTCGTGGTTGAAGCGGCCGCAGAGCCCGTGATCGGAGCCGAAGACGATGGCGAGCGTCGGGGCAGCCGCGGCCTCCGCCCTGGCCATGGCCGGGCGCTCGTGGCCGAGCACCACCTCGAGGCCGAGCTCGATGGTCCGGGCGTAGTCGCGCAAGGCCGCCACGGCCTGCTCGTACTGGCGGATGCTGACGGCGGCGAGCGACTTCATCGTGCTGACGATGGATTGCAGGTCCTCGGTCGTGGCGATCCGCTTGCCGAGGGTCTCGAGGGTGTCCATGGCGCGCGTCCGGCCGATCAGCCGTGAAACGGGGCGAGGGCGCTCCTGGCCCGCTCGAGCAGCGCTTCCCTGTCCTCCTCGCCGAGCTTCTCGCCGGAAGCCAGCCTTGGGCCGAGCTCCGGCATGTCGGTCCGGACGACCTCGCGCAAGGCCGCCTCGGCCTCGGCGACCCGCTCGGGCGGCACGGCGTCGAAGAGCCCTTGCGTCGCGGCCAGGACCACGAGGAGCTGCTCCGGAACGGTGAGCAGATCGTGCTCCGCCTGCTTGAGGATCTCGCGCACGCGGCGGCCGCGCTCGAGGCTCTGGCGGGTGGCCTCGTCGAGCCGCGTGCCGAAGCGGGCGAAGGTCTCGAGCTCCTCGAACTGCGCGTAGCCGAGGCGCAGATCGCCGGCGACGGCGCGCAGCGCCGGCAGCTGCGCCTTGCCGCCGACGCGCGAGACCGACTTGCCGATGTCGACCGCCGGGAGCTGGCCTTTGCGGAAAAGCTCGGGCGAGAGATAGATCTGGCCGTCGGTGATCGAGATGAGGTTGGTCGGGATGTAGGCGGAGAGGTTCTGCGCCTGGGTCTCGATGATCGGCAATGCTGTGAGCGAGCCGCCGCCATGCTCGTCGCGCAGATGGGTCGAGCGCTCCAGGAGCCGCGAATGGATATAGAAGATGTCGCCCGGATAGGCCTCGCGGCCGGGCGGCCGGCGCAGCAGCAGCGAAAGCTCGCGATAGGCCCGGGCATGCCGCGTCAGGTCGTCATAGACGATGAGCACGTCCCGGCCCTGCTCCATGAAGAACTCGGCGATGGTCGTCGCAGCGTAGGGGGCGACGTATTGCAGCCCCGCAGGATCCTCGCCGGCGGCGACGACGACGACGCAGCGCTCGAGCGCGTCGTGCTCGCGCAAGGTGGCGACGGCCCGCGCCACGGCGGCGCCACGCTGGCCGATCGCGCAATAGACGGCGACCATGTCGGTGTGGCGCTGGTTGATGATGGCATCGAGGGCGATGGTAGTCTTGCCGGTCTGCCGATCGCCGAGGATGAGCTCGCGCTGGCCGCGGCCGATCGGGATGGCGGCATCGATGGCCTTGATGCCGGTCTGCAGCGGCTCGGCCACGGGGGCGCGGGCCATGATCGGCGGGGCCGGCCGCTCGATCGGCCAGCGCGCCTCGGCCGGGATCGGCTCGTCGCGATCCAGGGGCCGGCCGGTGGCATCGATGACGCGGCCGAGCAGGCCCGTGACCACGGGGATGTCGACGACCCGGCGCGTGCGGGTGGCGGGATCGCCGGTCCGCAGCGTTTCGCCCTGGCCGAGCAGGATGATGTCGATGCCGTCCAGGCTGAGATTGGCGGCGATCCCGAGGAGCTGGTTCGGGAAGGCGATCAGCTCGCTGTCCTGGACGTCGCTGAGCCCGGTGACCCGGGCGATGCCGCTCGCGATCTGGACGACCGAGCCGACCTCGAGCAGAAGCGGCTTGGGGCGATAGCCCGAGATGGCCCGGTCGAGCACGTCGAAGGCCACGTTCGGCACGTCGCCGAGCGCTGCCACGTCGTTCCTGTCGGAGCGGTCGGTCATGCGGCGCCGCCTTCCCCGGCGGCTCCGGCGCCGGCGAGCTCCTTCTCGACCGCGGCCTCGAAGCCGTCGAGGTAGCTGGCAAAGCTCCAGCTCAGCCGCCGGCTGCCGGCCTCCAGCATGATGCCGCAGGCGAGGCCGGGATCATGGGCGTAGTCGATCTCGCTCGCGGCGGCGAGCCGGCCGTCGAGTGCTCGGGCGATCCCTTGCCGGGCGTCCGGGCCGAGCCCGAAGCGGCTGTGGATGCGAATGCGGCCATCGGCTCGCCGCGCGGCCTCGGCGATCTCGGCCGCCGCCTCGTCGTCGAGCCCGGCGAGCTGCCGGGCAAAGCCCCGGGCGATCTGGTCCTCGAGCTCGGCGCCGGCCAGATCGTCGAGGGTGCGCCGCGCCAGGGTGTAGAAGGCTTCGGTCGAGCGGTGGCGCAGATCGCGCAGGACGGTGGCGCGCTCGCTGGCGAGCTGCCGCAGCCATTCCTGCTTGCGCGCCTGGATCGTCTCCCGGGCCTCCTGCCCGAGCGCCTTGCGCTCCTGCTCGGCCGCGTCCCGGGCCTCGCCGAGCAGGTGCTCGCGCGTCGCCTCGAGCTCGGCCTGCATCTGGCGATAGCGCTCGGCCTCCGCCTCCGCCCTTGCCTGCTTCGCCGCCGCGTCGCTCAGCCGCTCGGCGATGCGCGCCTCGCGGCGGGCCATGGCAGCGGTGATCGGGCCATAGAGGAAGCGCTTGAGCAGCCAGACCAGAACGAGGAAGTTGACGATCTGCGCCGCTACCGTGAGCCAGTCGATCTGCATGGCTCACCCGGCGCCCTGGCTGATCATGTAGTTCCAGAACGGGTTGGCGAAGATCAGGATCATGGCCACGACGAAGCAGTAGATCGCGGTCGATTCGATCATCGCGAGGCTGACGAACAGTGTCCGCGTGATCCGGTTCGCCTCGTCCGGCTGCTGGGCGATGGCGCTGAGCGCCTGGGCGGCGGCGCGGCCCTCGCCGAGGGCCGGGCCGATGGAGCCGATGGCGATGGTGATGCCGGCGGTGAAGATCGAGACCGCGGCGATGAGCGCGATGCTGTCCATGGATAGGCTCCGTTCAGCTCTGTTGGTCCGGCGCCTGCCGGTTGCCGGCCGCCCGTTCGGCGGCCTCGACCTGGGCCGCCGAGGCGATGTAGACCATCGCCAGGATGGCGAAGATGTAGGCCTGGATGATGCCGGTCAGCAGGCCGAGCAGCTCCATCACGATCGGGAAGAAGAAGGGCGCCACGCCGATCAGGATGGCGATGATGATGGTGCCGCTCATGACGTTGCCATAGAGGCGGACCGCCAGCGCCAGCGTCCGCGACAGCTCGCCGATGACGTTGAACGGCAGCATGAAGAAGGTCGGCTGCAGGTACTGGCGCAGGTAGGCCCGAAGACCGTTCTGGACGATGGCGTAGAGCGGCACCGCGACGAGCACGCAGATGGCGAGCGCCGTGGTGGTCGAGAGCGAGCCGGTCGGCGGCCGGAAGCCCGGGACGATGCCGAGGATGTTCGAGCTCGCGATGAAGACGAAGAGCGTGCCGACGAAGGGCAGGTAGCGCCCGGGCTCGGTCTGGCTCACCTCGCGGATCTGGTCGCCCATGCCCTCGACGAGGACCTCGAGCAGGTTCTGCCAGCGCGACATCGTCTCGGTGTCCCGCAGGTGGCGGGTGGCGAGCCAGCTGCCGAGGGTCAGCAGCAGCATGACCAGCCAGGTGAAGAGGATGGTCGCGTTGATGGCGACCGGCCCGAGGCGGAAATAGACGATCTGGTCGGGTGAGATCTCCATGTCTCTGGCCCGCGCCTAGGCGCCGCCGGAGGGGGAGAGGGTCGTGCGCGCCCATGTCGTGACGGCGATGCGCATGACGATGAAGCCGGCGAGGGCGGCGAGCATGAGCTGCCACTCGCCATCCATGACGACGAAGATGGCGCCGACCAGCAGGGCGATGCGGAGCGCGGCACCGATCAGGAGCCGGGGCAGGGGGGCCGCCGACGTGCCGATCCGCCGGACCGAGACCCAGAGCGAGGCGAGATAGGCAGCGCCAGCCAAGAGGCCGAAGCCGAAGGCCAGGGCCAGGGCGGCCGGGTCCCAGGCCATCGCCAAACTAGGCTCAGTCACGTCGGTTCTCCCGTTCGACCCAGTACCAGGCATTGATGGAGCCGAGGACGGCGCCGATGAAGAGCAGCGAGAGGGTCCAGGAGAAGCGGCTCGGCACGGCACCATCCAGCCAGACGCCGAGCGCTATGCCGAGCAGCGTCGGCACGGCGACCGACCAGCCGACCAGCCCGAACATGCCGAGCCCGAACCAGACCCCGCGATGCCGCGCACCCTGGGCCTCGAGCTTGCGCTCGGCCTTGCGGCCGATCGTCTCGCCGACCTCCTTGTCGCGCCCCCGCCTGTCGTTTCGGGGCGTGTCCTTGCCAGGCGGCTTCGCCGCGGGGTCGGGGCCGGGCGGCCTGGCCGCAGGGTCGGGCATCAGCCGATCTCCTGCAATTCGAGAAAGCGCCGCACCACCCCGAGCTCGAGCCGGGCGAGCGTGCCGCGCGCCAGCTTCTGGCCCTCGTCCAGCTCGACATAGCGCCGCTGGACGGTCGCCCTGAGGCCTTGGAGGTCGTCGCCCACGACCGCATTCTGGGTCGAGACGAGGACCTCGCCGGCGCATTTGACGAGGATGCCCTCGTCGATGCCGAGATAGCGCTCGCGGCCTTCGGTGTCGGTGTAGATCAGGATGCCCGGGCGCAGCGCCGTGGCGAAGTCGACGTGGCGGGGCAGGAGGCCGAACGAGCCGTTCTCGGCCTCGGCGACCACCCGGGTGACCGGCCGGTCGACCAGCACCTCGGTCGGCAGCAGCACCTCGAGGCGCATGTATCCGGCGCCGCCGGATTCGGACGTGGCGTGATGGTCGGGCTCAGGCGGCATCGGGCTCGCTCCGCCGCACCTTCCGCTCGAGGTCGGCGAGCGGGCCGATCATGTAGAAGGCGCTCTCCGGCTGGTCGGCGAAGGCATCGTTCAAAATGCGCTCGCAGCCGTCGAGGCTTTCCTCGAGCGACACCAGCTTGCCGGGAATGCCGGTGAAGACCTCGGTCGAGAAGAAGGGCTGGGTCAGGAAGCGCTCGAGCCGGCGGGCGCGGCCGACGGTCTTGCGGTCCGCCTCGGCCAGCTCCTCGAGGCCGAGCATGGCGATGATGTCCTTGAGCTCCTCGTACTCGGCGAGGGTCTGGCGGACATCGCCGGCGATCCGGTAGTGGCGGCGGCCGACGATGCCGGGGGTCAGCATCTTCGCGTTGGACTCCAGCGGGTCGATGGCCGGGTAGAGGCCCTGGCTGGCGCGCTTGCGCGACAGCGCGATCGTCGCCGAGAGATGGGCGAAGGTGTGCGTCGCGGCGGGGTCGGTGAAGTCGTCGGCCGGCACGTAGACCGCCTGGATCGAGGTGATCGCCCCCGAGGCGGTGCTCGAGATGCGCTCCTGGAGCTCGGCGAGCTCGGTGCCGAGAGTCGGCTGGTAGCCGACCCTGGACGGCATCCGCCCGAGCAGGCCCGAGACCTCCGATCCGGCCTGGACGAAGCGGAAGATGTTGTCGATCAGCACCAGCACGTCCTGGTGCGCGTCGTCGCGGAAATACTCGGCGAGGGTCATCGCACTGTGGCCGACGCGAAAGCGCACGCCCGGCGATTCGTCCATCTGGCCGAAGATCATCACCGTCTTGTCGAGCACGCCGGCCGTCTGCATCTCGCGGTAGAGATCCTCGGCCTCGCGGCAGCGCTCGCCGATGCCGCAGAACAGGCTGACCCCCTCGTACTTGCCGACCATGTTGTGGATCATCTCGGTGATCAGGACGGTCTTGCCGACGCCGGCGCCGCCGAAGAGGCCCGACTTGCCGCCGCGCTCGAGCGGGCAGAGCAGGTCGATCGCCTTGATGCCCGTCTCGAAGACCTCGGAGCTGACCACGCGGTTCCTGAGCGGCACCGGCCGGGCATGGATCGAGCGCAGCTCGACGTCCGCGAGCGGCGGCTTGTCGTCGATCGCCTCGCCGAACATGTTGAGCATCCGGCCGAGCACGGCCTTGCCGACGGGGATCTGGATCGGCTGGCCGGTGCTGGTGACGCGCATGCCGAGCGCCAGCCCATGCCGGGCATTAAGGGCGAGGCCTCTCACCGTCCAGGGGTCGAGCAGCGCCGCGACCTCGATGATCACCCCCTGGTCGGCTCCGGCGCGCAGCATGTGATCCTGCATCGGCAGCTCGTGCTCGAACCGCACGTCGACCACCGTGCCCTGGATCGCCACGATCCGGCCTTCCGCTGGCCGGCCTTCCCGCGTCCCGGCGATCTCATCCTGCATGCTACCTCCGCTTCGAGCGTGCCGAGGCTCGCCACGCACGCCCTGCCTAGCACCCCGCGCCACCGCCGGTCCTGATCTCGATCAAGAGCGCCTTCGGGCGTCGGCCGCCCGGTCCGGGCATGTCATTGCCATGGATGGCGGCGGCGCCTATCACCGATGGAAACGGGAGGCCGCCATGCCACACGGGCTGCAGGCAAGATAGGATGAAAGCGGACGCCCTCAAGGCGCCGCCGGTGCTGGCCTTCGCTGCCGTGCGCAAGGTGTTCGGCGGGACGGTCGCGGTCGACGACGTGACGCTCGACCTCGAGCGGGGCGAGATCCTGGCCCTGCTCGGCGAGAACGGCGCCGGCAAGTCCACCATGATCAAGATGCTGGCTGGCATCCACAGCCCCGATGGCGGCGCCATCCTGTTCGACGGCGCGCCCTACACGCACCGGCCGCCGGTCGCCGGCGAGCCGCAGCGCGTGGCCTTCATCCACCAGGACCTGGGCCTGATCGAATGGATGACGGTGGCCGAGAACATGGCGCTCGGCCGGGGCTACGAGCGGCGCTTCGGCCTGATCGACTGGGCCGCCGCCGAGCGCCGGGCGGCCACCGCGCTGGCCCGGGTCGGGCTCGGCGATCTCGAGCCGAGCCTGCGCGTGCAGAGCCTGTCGCGAACCGAGAAGTCGCTGCTCGCCATCGGCCGGGCGCTGGCGGTCGAGGCCGAGGTCCTGGTGCTCGACGAGCCCACGGCATCGCTGCCGGCCGACGAGGTGGAGCGGCTGTTCGCGGTCCTGCGCGATCTTCGGTCACGGGGTGTGGCCATGATCTACGTCTCGCATCGGCTGGACGAGGTCTTCGCCATCGCCGACCGGGTGGCGGTTCTGCGCGACGGCCGGCTGGTCGGCATCCGCGCGGTCGAGGCGACCACCGCCGACGAGCTGATCGAGCTGATCATCGGCCGCCGCGCCGCCGCCCGGCACTGGCGGGGCGCCGTGGCCCCAGGGGTCGCGCGCCTCGTCGTCGAGGGGCTCGCCACCGAGCAGGCGGGACCGGTGG
Organism: uncultured Geminicoccaceae bacterium; assembly: GCA_964393275.1. Classification (GTDB taxonomy): domain Bacteria; phylum Pseudomonadota; class Alphaproteobacteria; order Geminicoccales; family Geminicoccaceae; genus SLRI01. The sequence goes on from CAYMTA010000006.1 coordinate 70,678, forward strand.
ATTTCAGCGTGGCGGCCGGCGAGTGCGTGGCCCTGGTCGGCCTGCGCGGCGCCGGCCAGGTGGCGATCGGCCGGGCGCTCTTCGGCGCCGAAGAACGGCTCGCCGGCCGGGTCCGGCTCGACGGGCGGGAGCCGGATCTCAAGACGCCGCGCGGGGCCATGGCGAGCGGCGTCTCCTTCGTCTCGGGCGAGCGGGTCGACGAGAGCCTGCTCGCCGGTCTGGTGATGCGCGAGAACCTGTTCGCCAATCCGGGCGCTCGCGGGCGCGGCCTCTTCGCGCTGCGGCGGCGGGCGACCGAGGAGGCCGAGGCCGCCGCCCTGGGCCGGCGCTTCGACGTCCGCCCGAACGAGCCCGAGCGGCCGATCGAGACCTTCTCGGGCGGCAACCAGCAGAAGATCGTGATGGCCCGCTGGCTGGCGATCGAGGCGCCGGTGCTGATCCTCGAGGAGCCGACGGCGGGCGTCGATGTGGGCGCGAAGGCCGAGATCTACGAGCTTCTGGCGGCCGCGCGCGGCGCCGGCACCGCCGTCCTCGTCGTCTCGACCGATTTCGAGGAGGTCGAGCGCATCGCCGACCGCGCCCTGGTCTTCGGCCGCGGGCGGATCGTGGCCGAGCTCGCCGGCGACGGCCTGAGCCAGGAGAGCGTGCTGCACGCCGCATCGGCTTCCACGGAGGCCGGTGTCCCGTCGCTCACGGCGCGAGGAGGGACGGCCTAGATGCAGTCGCTCCGTTCCAACGCGCTCGAGCCGACCAGGGCCGACCTCGCCGGGCTCGGCTCGCTGCGGCGCCTCGCCCGGCTCCTGCCGGTCTACGGCCTGCCGATCCTGACCGTCGTCCTGATCATCGTCTTCTCGCTGGCCCTGCCGGAGACCTTCCCGACCCTCTTGAACCTGCGCTCGATCCTGGGCGACAAGGCGATCATCGCCCTTCTGTCGCTCGCCGCGATGATCCCGATGATGACCGGGCGCATCGACCTCACGGTCGGCTACGGCATCGTGCTCTGGCACGTGCTCGCCATCAGCCTGCAGACCCAGCTCGGCCTGAGCTGGCCCTTGGCCGTGCTCGTCGTGCTGCTCCTCGGCTGCTTTCTCGGGCTGCTCAACGGGCTCCTGGTGGAGATGGCGCAGATCGACAGCTTCATCGCCACGCTCGGCACCGGCACCGTGCTCTATGCCGTGGCCTTCTGGTACACCGAGGGCCGGCAGATCATCGGCTCGCTGCCGCCCGGCTTCACCGGCCTCTACACCACCCAGATCCTCGCCATTCCGATCGCCGCCTACTACGTGCTGATCGTCGCCCTGGTGCTCTGGGTGATCGCCGAGCACCTGCCGATCGGCCGCTACCTCTACGCCATCGGCGCCAACCCGCGCGCCGCGGCGCTCAACGGCATCCCGACCCGGCGCTACGTCGTCGGCGCCTTCGTCGCCTCGGGCTTTCTCTGCGCCATCGCCGGCGTCGTGCTGGCGGCCCGGCTGCGCATCGGCCAGGCCAGCGTCGGGCTCGAATATTTGCTGCCGGCATTGGTCGGGGCGTTCCTCGGCTCGACCACCATCAAGCCCGGCCGGGTCAATGTCTGGGGGACGATCGTCGGCGTCGCGGTGCTGGCGGTCGGCATCTCCGGCATCCAGCAATTGGGCGGCGAGTTCTGGGTCGAGCCGCTCTTCAACGGCGTCACCCTGGTGCTGGCGATCGGCATCGCCGGCTACGCCCAGCGCAAGCGGGCGACGGTCCGTTCCCTCGCGCGCACCACCACCAGTCCACCCAAGGGAGGCAAGAACGATGCATAAACCCCTGATTTTGGCCTTGGCGGCAGCCCTGCTCGGGCAGGCCGCATGGACAGCGCCGGCCGCGGCCGACGCGGTCGCCGACGCCAAGGCCTTCGTCGAGGCGGCGAGCAAGCCCAACCCGCCCTGGGACGGGCCGACCGAAGGGCCGGCGGCGGTGCCCGGCAAGAGCGTCGTCTTCGTCTCGACCGACCAGCGCAACGGCGGGGCCCGCGGTGTCGGCGTCGCGATCGAGGAGGCCTCCGGCATCATCGGCTGGACCTACCGCGAGCTCGACGGCCAGGGCACGGTCTCGGGCCGCTCGAGCGCCCTCGGGCAGGCGATGGCGCTGCAGCCCGACGTCATCGTCCTCGGCGGCATCGACGCCAACGAGCAGGTGGCGGCGATCGAGGAGGCGGCGCGGCAGGGCATCGTGCTGGTCGGCTGGCACTCCTATGCCAAGGCCGGGCCGCACGACACCCTGCCGATCTTCACCAACATCACGACCGATCCGCTCGATGTGGCGCGGGCCGCGGCCTCGCTCGCCGTGGCCGAGAGCGATGGCCAGACCGGTGCGGTCGTCTTCACCGACAGCGTCTACGAGATCGCTGTCGCCAAGGCCGACGCCATGGCCGAGATCATCAAGGCGTGCGAGACCTGCACGCTGCTCGAGTATGTCGACACGCCCTTGAGCGACACCGCGACCCGGATGCCGCCGCTGACGACGGCCCTCCTGCAGCGCTACGGCGACAAGTGGACCCACTCGCTCAGCATCAACGACCTGACCTTCGACTTCATGGCGCCGGCCCTGGCGGCGGCCGGCATCGCGGGCGACGGCAACCCGCGCAACATCTCGGCCGGCGACGGCAGCGAGGCCGCGTTCCAGCGGATCCGCGACGTGCAGTATCAGGTCGCCACGGTGGCCGAGCCGCTCAGGCTGCAGGGCTGGCAGGTGGTGGACGAGGCCAACCGGGCCCTGGCCGGCGACAAGGACAGCGGCTACGTGGCGCCGCCGCACCTGTTCACGGCCGACAACATCGCCTTCGACGGCGGGCCGGACAACACCTACGACCCGGACAACGGCTACACCGACGCCTACAGGAAGATCTGGGGCGTCGACTGATCAGCGACTGAAGCGACGGGCGCCCGCCCCACGGCCCCGCCCCACAGCGAGGAAGGGGGGCGCCCGTCCGTGCTCGAGGGATGAGAGACATGGCCGACCACGACCTGCCGAAACCCGACTTTGCCCGCAACATGCGCCTGATCGGCCACAGCGACCAGGGCGGCCGGTCCGACGGCGTGCAGCTCATGGTCTGGAAGGGCTTCGCCTATATCGGCCACATGTTCTCCAGGGGCTTCAGCGTCATCGACGTGCGCGACCCGAGGAACCCGAAGCCCGTGAGCTACCATCCGGCCCCGGCCAACACCTGGAACATCCACCTGCAGACGGCCGACGACCTGCTGCTGGTGATCAACGCCAAGGACATGTTCGCCGCCGCCGAGTTCGCCGACGAGCACGCCTATTACAAGGGCTCGCTCGGCGACAAGGTCGGCACCTCGGCGAAGCCCGGCACTGGCGCCAAGCCCAGCGCCGGCCGCGACTGGACCGCCGGCATGGCGGTCTACGACATCTCCAAGGCAGGTGAGCCGCGCCAGATCGGCTTCATGCCGGTCGAGGGCGGCGGCGTGCACCGCATCTGGTACACTGGCGGCCGCTGGGCCTACGTCTCGGCCCTGCTCGACGGCTACACCGACTACATCTTCATGACGGTCGACATGGCCGATCCGACGAAGCCGAAGGAGGCCGGCCGCTATTGGCTGCCGGGCATGCACACGGCCGGCGACGAGACCCCGTCATGGGAGCCCACCCGCCGCTTCGGCCTGCACCACGCCATTATCGCCGGCGACACCGCCTACGCCGCCTGGCGCGACGCCGGGCTGGTCATGATCGACGTGACGGACCGCGCGAACCCCGAGCTCATCGTGCACAGGAACTGGTCGCCACCCTTCGGCGGCGGCACCCACAACTGTCTGCCGCTGCCCGACCGCGAGCTTTTGGTCGTGCTCGACGAGGCGGTGCTCGACCACCAGGAGGACGGGGTCAAGCACATCTGGATGATGGACATCCGCGTCCCCGCCAACCCGATCAGCCTCTCCACCTTCCCGCAGCCGACCGAGGCCGACTACGTCGCCAAGGGCGGCCATTTCGGCCCCCACAACCTCTACGAGAACCGCCCCGAAGGCCTCGTCAGCTCCGAGCTGATCTTCACAACATACCAGAACGCCGGCATCCGGGTCTTCGACATCACCAACGAGCTGCGCCCGGAAGAGACCGGCGTCTGGGTCCCGCCCGAGCCCAAAGAGCTCATGGACCACCGCCCGAACCGCCGCAAAGTGATCCAGTCCTGCGACGTCTTCGTCGACAAGAACGGCCTCGTCTACAGCAACGACTACAATGGCGGGCTTTTTATTCTCGAATACGGGGGGTGAGGACCGGTCGGCCAGCTGTTCAGTCCCAGCGTGTGAAGCGGTGCGGCGCTGACGGAGCTTTCTCTGAGAGAAACCCAAAGACGAAGAGATCGCGCAGGGGGAAAATGGGAAGAAGCCAGGGGATGATGATCATCCCCTGGACCCCTCCGGAATTTTGCGACCCGACAGTCCAGCATGCAGTTTCAGCCAGCTGTAGTTTGGTAAAAAGGGGGTAGGTGTCCCGGTTCTCCACGGGAAGACTATCTGATACGACCGCGTCCCTCTGAGTTGAAGATGTAATCAATCCATAGTATTTTGAGTCGATCTCTTGGTATAAACCTGCAATCGAATTAATAAAATAAACTAATAAAAGAAGATACTGCAGCAACAATTGCAGCTATAGCACTTATCAAAGCGACTCTAGTAGCATGTTTCAGGGTGTAATAGTTGTCTCTTGAGAGTTTTATCAATTCTGCATTTTGTCGGTCTTTAATCATCTCGTCGCGCAGGCGACGAAGTGCTTCCCAATGCGCCTGCCGTTCAATGTTTTTTGACCGTAGAAGCCCTTCGTATTCATTTGCGACTGTCTCAGGATTTTGGCCATGAACTACGATCTTTCTTCGGAGCTCAACATACTCCGATTCTGCCGCCAGTTGTTCGTGATTTAATGAGTCCCAACTCATCGAGAGTTCTCCGTCTGGATTCGAGATAATATACGGAAATGTAGTGTAGTAATGGTCAAAATCCGGGATCGGAAATCTTGACTCAAAGGGACAGCTTCCTCTTTTAGGCAGCCACATGACACAGAATTCGTAATTCTGTTTCAACGTAAGGGGAGTCCGTCGAAGACGCCAGAATGTCAGTATTCAAGTGAAATATTCACTTTTTCCGACGAAATCCCCGCGAGCTGAGCAATGCGATTTTTCGCGTCAGCAATGACTTCAGCGAGCGTGACGCCACCACCGTAAGGTGTCGGTGCAGTGCCCAGAATGGCCGAGGGTGCTTCGTCCCATTCACTTCCATTCTGAAGGTAGGTGACTGGGGCGTTCAGAGCCTTGCTCAACGCCGCCAAATTTTCTGGGCGCGGCTCAGTATTGCCTTCTTCCCAGTTCCATACGCATGTCGTGCTGACGCCAACCTTTTTTGCTAGCGCGGTTTTAGACAGCCTCCGATTTTCACGAAGCACTCGCAGGCGGTTAGCGAATGAAGGGAGATTCGATGTCATGAGGTGTCCTCCATTGATTCCTTGTTGGTCGCCTGAATCTCATATTGAGATAATGTGAAAATTTCAAGTGAAATTTTTCACATTATCATTTTTTTTGACCGTCGCCGAGCGTTCGGCCTTCCTTGCCGCCGCTGCCGAAGCGCGGCGCGAGGTGCGATCCTTCTGCGAGGTGTACACTTCACACGATGCCGGATTTCCGAGGCGCTCGCGCTCACCGTGAGGCGCGTTGACCTCGACGGTCAGGCGCTTGTGTTCGAGACGCTTAAGAAGCGTCGGAGCGCGCGGAGATTTTCGAGGGAGTGTGGGTCATTGGCGCTCCATCGATAGTCGCCGGTCAGATTGATGTGGTCCTAGGCTCGACGGCCTCAAACTTCTCGGACGAGCGAAACCGTAGCGGCAAATTCAGCCCATAGCGGGGATGCTGGAACCAATGGACAAGTGGAACCTGAGGCAGCCCCTGCGACAGACCCCGTCCTCCTTGCCCTCCCGCCCCGCCATTGATAAGCCATCGCCATCGCGCCCGCGCATGCGGTCGACGGGCGGCATGAGGGAGGAATCATGGAAACGCGCAGGACACTCGGAGCATTCGTGGCGCTCGCCATCGGCGCCGCCGCCTTCGGCTCGGCGGCCGGGGCGCTCGCCCAGGACAAGCCGACCGTGGCGCTCATCCCGGGGCTGACCACGGACGCCTTCTACATCACCATGGAGAAGGGTGCCCAGGCGGCCGCCGACGAATTCGGCGTCGATCTCATCTTCCAGGGCGGGCCGGAGTTCAACCCGACCGTCCAGGTGCCCGTCCTGCAGGCGGTGATCGCCCGCCAGCCGGACGTGATCCTGATAGCACCCACCGACAAGCAGCAGCTCATCGCCCCCTTGCGCCAGGCGGTGGACGCCGGGATCAAGGTGATCACGGTCGACACCTTCATCGACGACGGCAAGTACCAGGACGGCCAGGGCGAGGGCGACTTCCCCTTGAGCTATGTCGCCTCCGACAACGTGCTCGGCGGCAAGATGGCCGGCGAGGCGCTGGGCAAGGCGATCGGCGGTGCCGGCACGGTCTACGTCTCCAACGTCAAGCCCGGCATCTCGACCACCGACCAGCGCGAGGAAGGCTTCAAGCTGGCGATGCAGGAATTCCCCGACATCAAGGTCCTGGAAACGCAGTTCAACGACGACGACGCCAACAAGGCGGCGGCCCAGCTGCAGGCGGTCTACGCCCGCAATCCCGATCTGCACGGCGTGTTCGGCGCCAATCTCTTCTCGGCCATCGGCGCCGCCGACGGCGTCAAGGCGCTCGGCAAGTCAGGCGAGATCAAGGTCGTCGCCTTCGACACGCCGATGCGCATCGTCGACGACATCAAGAGCGGCCTGATCGACATGGCGATCGCCCAGCACCCCTACGACATCGGCTACGAGGGGGTGAAGGCGGCAGTGGCGGCGATCAACGGCGAGCAGGTGCCGACCTCGATCGGCACCGGCTTCACCGTCATGAACGCCGAGAACATCGACGATCCCGACGTGCGGGCGCGAATCTACTCGGAATGAGCCCGGCCCCCGGGCCTCTCGGGCGAGCTTCGCGGTGAAGGCCGAGGGCAAGGACGAGGGCGGGCGCCATCCCGCCCTCGGCTTCCTCCTGCGCGCCTGGCCCTGGCTGTTCCTCGCCGGCCTCTTCGTCTTCTTCGAGACCTGGGCCCGGGCGAGCTACGGCATCTCGTTCCTGATCAACCCCTACAACGTGCAGAGCATAGCGCTCTTCGCCGCCTTCCCGCTCCTGCTCGGGCTCGGCCAGACCTTCGTCATCATCGCCGGCGGCATCGATCTCTCGGTCGGCTTCGTCATGGGCCTCGCCGCCGTGGTCATGGCCCGGGTCATGCAGGTGATAACGCCGATCGACCCGGCGCTGGCCCTCCTGCTCGGCATCCTCGCCGCCTTCCTGGTGGCGCTGGTGCCGGGCCTGATCAACGGCACGTTGATCTCGAGGCTGCGGGTGCCGCCCTTCATCGGCACGCTCGGCATGTTCGGCGTCGCCCGCGGCGCCGGCTTCCTGATCGCCGGCGGCACCACGGTGCCGGTCAACAATCCCTGGCTCTTCGCCATGGGCAACGGCAAGCTGCTGGGCGTGCCCATCCCGGTCGTCATCGCGCTCGTCGTGGTTCTCGTCATGCACTGGGCGCTCAGCCAGTCGCGCTTCGGCCAGTACACCTATGCCATTGGCGGCAACCGGGTGGCCGCGGTGCGCTCCGGCATCAACGTGCGCCGACACACCATGGTGCTCTACATGATCTCGGCGACCACGGCCGGCATCGCCGGCATGATCTACACCTCGCGCTTCTCGGCCGGCGCCGCCCAGGCCGGCGAGCCGATCCTGCTCGACTCCATCGCCGCCGTCGTCATCGGCGGCGCCTCGCTCTTCGGCGGCTCGGGCACCATCATCGGCACGGTGATCGGTGCCCTGATCATCGCCGTCATCCAGTACGGGCTCGTCTTCATCGACGTCGAGCCGTTCTGGCAGTTCGTCGCCGTCGGCATCGTCATCATCGTCTCGGTGCTGATCGACCAGTCGCGCGACCGGCTGACCGGGGAGCGGCGCGATGCCGAGTGAGAGCCTGTTTGAGCCGCTCCTCCGTTGCGCAGAGGTCTCCAAGCGCTTCGGCGGCGTCCACGCGCTCGAGAAGGTGAGCTTCGATCTCGCCCGGGGCGAGGTTCTGGCGCTCGCCGGCGACAACGGTGCCGGCAAGTCGACCCTGATCAAGGCGATCTCGGGCGTCCATCACCCGGACGAGGGCGAGATCTGGTTCAAGGGCGCCCTGGTCCGCTTCGAGAACCCGCGACAGGCGCGCGAGACGGGCATCGAGACGATCTACCAGGACCTGGCGCTCGCCGACAATCTCGACATCGGCGCCAATGTCTTTCTCGGTCGCGAGCCCCTGATCTCGTTCCTCGGCCTGCAGCGTCTCGACCGTGCGAAGATGCGCGACGCGGCGCACGAGGTGCTCGAGACGCTCGATATCGACATTCCCAGGCGCAAGCTGCGCGAGCCGGTCCGCAACCTCTCGGGCGGCCAGCGCCAGGCCGTCGCCATCGGCCGCGCGATCTACTGGAAGACCGAGCTCTTGATCATGGACGAGCCGACCGCGGCCCTGGGCGTGCCCGAGCAGCGCAAGGTCAAGGAGCTGATCCTTCGCCTGAAGGAGCAGGGCGTGGCGATCCTCTTCATCAGCCACAACCTCGTCGACATCTTCGACGTCGCCGACCGCATCCTCGTGCTGCGCCGCGGCATCAAGGCCGGCGAGCGCCGCCCGGCCGAAACCGACCACAACGAAATCGTGCGCCTCATGGTCGGCGGCTGACCGCCGGCCAAAAAGCCGCCAGATCGACGGGGACGCCTCCCTTTTCAACCACTTCCACCCCTGATGGAATGCCACGCACGTCGGCGCGCATGGTCAGAAGGGAAGCTCCCCCGCCCGCCCAGCGGGGAAGGAAAGGGACGGGAAGGCACAGCCTCCCCGTCGGCCCCTCCGGTTTTTGGGGGGGAGGGGCATGGCGCGGCGGCTGAACGAATTCTTGAAAGAAGGTTGGGGTCGCCTATTTTTTTGTGGTAACATAAAAGCGTGAGAATCGAATTCGATGACGACAAGGATGCGATCAACAGGCGCAAGCATGGCCTGTCTCTCGCCGATGCCGCGTTCATGGACTTCGACACAGCGTTCGTCGTTCCCGACGAACGCCGGGCCTACGGCGAGGCGCGGTTCCAGGCCTTCGGTCCGATCGATGGGCGGTTGCACGTGCTGGCGTTTACGATGCGTGGTGAAACACTGCGGGCGATCTCGCTGCGCAAGGCCAATTCGAGAGAGGTGAAGCGCCATGGCGGACAATGATCCCGAGCGCGTCGACGACGTGGACAATCCCGAGCTGACCAAGGCGGATTTCGCCCGGGCGAAGCCGTTCAAGGAAGTCTTTCCCGAGGCCCACAAGGCATGGAAGAAGCTCGGCCGGCCCAAAAGCCAAAGCCCCAAGGTGCATATCGGCTTTCGCCTCGCAGCCGATGTCGTCGAAGGCGTCCGCGCCACCGGCAAGGGCTACAACGCCCGCGTCGAGAAGCTGCTGCGCAAGGCACTGGCCGAGGGCAAGCTTTGATGGTGGGGACACGGACGGGCCTTGGGTCGGTGTCGCGTTCCTCTTTTCAGGGGACACTGCGGACTGAAAGATCCCTGCCACATTGCTCCCGCTAAAGCGGAGAACGAAGATGCCGTTGCTGGGTACCAAAAAGTCATTTTCAGACAAAATTGATGATATTAGGATCAAACATTGGAGAATCTACAGACCAAAATTTCTTATTTTATTATGCGTATATTCTGCATCTGTTGTCATATTCGTTGTAGGCATTCTCGTTAGCAGAGATGATTTACTAGGTGGAGTCTGGTGGGGGCGGTTGTTGTGGTCAATAGGAGGCATACTTATTTGTTGCATGCCTTTTTGGATATTTTCGTTGGGCAATAGGGATGATAGAGTCTATTTCTTACGTTGCATAGAAGCTGCAAATGACGAGTGCGAGTTATCAATGGCCGGCTTTGATAAGTACAAAAAAATTGAGGACCTTATTTTTTCGAAGATGATTTATGGTAATTTAACAGATTTGGCATGTAATAAAAAGATCAGAGAGTTGCATCGAAAATTCGATTTGAGAAAAATTGCTGATGAAGTTGAAGACTATGAGTCTGCGTTGCGCTAAGCCGCTATTCCTTAAGGCTAATATCTTCTGTCGCGTGTTAAGAAGGAATGCGTCTCATAAGCGCGAGGCAATCGTCAAAAAGGTAGGTGTCCACCTAGCTCTAATGTGCGATCAGTCTAATCGATGACATTCCTGCTCCCAAGGGCTGAGGATCATTTCGTAAAGATCAATATAGCCACCCATAGAGTTCCACCTAAAGCGAGATCTAGAATAATCTATATCAATCACGTGGACCGGTGATTCAAAGCTGCTCTGATCAAAATCTACGACAATCATAGCAACAATCCTTAAACCATCGGCCGAACGCCAAACAATCGTCCATTGTCCAAGCGGTGGATGGTATTTATTCATGTCAACGGGCTCGATCAAAAGAAATTTCCCTGAGTGGATCTGAAGAAGATCGCAAACTGAGCGTTCCTGCTTAAGATTATGTTCAGAAATTGTGTACAGTTCGCATCGCATCTCCTGCGCGAACAAGAGATCCGATGGCCAGAAACACAAAATAAAAAATAAAACTATAAAAATATGTGCAATCATAATTGTACTCCGAAATCAGCAAGTTTGCCTATTTGGGACTCTCGGGGACACCTCCCTTTTTAACCATTCCCCCCTTGACTCTCGGGGACACCTCCCTTTTTAACCATTCGACGACTCTCGGGGACACCTCCCTTTAATTGTACTCCGAAATCAGCAAGTTTGCCTATTTGGGACTCTCGGGGACACCTCCCTTTTGGACTCTCGGGGACACCTCCCTTTTTAACCATTCCCACCTCTGATGGAAGGCCACCCTCGCCGGCGCGCATGGATAAAAAGGGAGTGTCCCCGGTCCATTCCAACGTCCTCTTCTACTGTTGTTGTGGACTCGTTGATCATACCGAGACCGCGAACTGCGTCAATCTGATCGGCCTTCCTTTTTCGGACCTCCGCCAAGTCGAACGCCGCCTGCAGCCGCAGCCACATCTCTGCCATGCTGCCGAAGGTCTTGGCCAGACACAGGGGCATTTCGGGTGAGATGCCGCCGCGCTCGTTGACGAGGTGGTCGACGGTCTGAGGGGTGACGGCCGAGGGCTTCGGCGGCTTCGCCGATGGTCAGGCCCCGGGCCTCGATGCAGCTCTGGCGGGCGATGCGGCCGGGCTGTGGCGGGTTCTTCATGGGGCCTCGGGCTTCAGTCCTCGCGCGATGCAGGGCATGACGGACGTCCCTTGTCCGCCAAGAAAGTGATGCTCATCGAGGCTCGGCTTGCCGGCATCACGAGCGCTTATGACAGCCACGCTGCGCCCGCCGCAAAGTCCCCGGGTCGGCGCCCCTTTCGGCCTCGACGCTCGGGTTGTTGCATCTGGCGCAACATTTCCGCTCGGGTTGGTGCGTCGGATGCAACATCGTCGCCCGGGTTGTTGCATCGGATGCATCATAAGCAATCGTGATGTTGCATCCGATGCAACATTTGCCCGAAGCGGTTGCATCTCCCGCAACATCTGAAGACGAACGAACCCGGGAAATGACGAACGAACCCGCCGCAGGGGCGGTCGAACCCGGGGAATCGACGAACGAACCCAAGCCGTGACGAACGAACCCAATGCCCCTTAAGTGCCTACAATAACGGGCTTTTCGGCCCTTCCCGCCATTCTGTCGCGATCCGCGACCCCGGCACGACCCGGATTGCCGAACGACCCCGACCCGCGCTTGCGTTCCAGGCCGATATAGGCTATATATCCTATGTCGTTGGACTGTGGGCCGCCCCGGTCAGGCCGGTTCGCGCCAACAACCAGTGGGTGCGGGGAGGATCACCCTCGCCGCATGGAGTATGAGGGCCACCAGCCTTTTCAACGCCCTCGTGCGTGTTCGGCGCGAACGATGACGGTGCTTTTCATGTCCGCCAATCGGGTCAGGAGCGCGAAGACGAAGAGCGCCGCCCCTGTCATTTCCAGACCCTCCTCGATCGTGACGGAGATCTCGTAGATCACCGTTGCGATGTGCAGATTGCCGCCAATGATCTCAACCCCGGCTGCCCTGCCAGTGAGCACGAGCCCGACTGCCCCGCCAATGATCTCGACCCCGACGGCTCCGCAAACATAGACGGCGCCGGCGATGAGAAGCATGCGCCGCAGACGTGCCGGCATCGCCCGCAGAAAGGACGCCAGGAACAGGAGCGCAATGCCCAGCACGATGAGTGCTACAAGAGTCCAAGCCGCGTGGGTTTTCCAGTCCTCCAGGACGTAACGCACGGGCATGTTGAGCAGCTCGTGCAGTTGCGCGGCCTCGTCGATCGACAGGTAGGCGAACCCGGCCGCGACGAGCCGCCAATGCCACGTCCATCGTCCTCTCGACAGGGTCTCCTCGCGCGCGATCCAGGCCGACAAGCCGGCGCACGCGAGGAGGACCAGCGCCGAGAAATAGGACGGCAGGTTGCCCTCGCCGTCGAGGTCGACGCGGAGGTAGAGCTGTCCGACCGTGTAGCTCGGGTGACCGAGGAAGTAGGGGACAACGCCGATGACGGCGTCCGCCAGCAAGAGGAACGCAATGACGCCAAGCAGGAACAACAGGGTTGTCCGCGGGTCGAGGATAAAATCCGCCGGCGCCCGTTCGGCCCTGAGCGGATCAGGCAACCCTTCCACCGGCACCCCAACGATGCCGGCATCGTGTCGTTTTTTGGTCATCTGAAGCCTTCCGCGCTACCGAGCGACGGGCCGGCAGTCACGACACGATAATTTCCCCGACATGTGGCTGCCGAAGGTATTAGCCGGATGCAGCGCCTTTCAGGCATTGGGGTCGCCCACCCCCATCAGGGGCAATCTGCCACCGATCAGCCAGTTTGGGCAAGATCAGACTCGAAGCAATGGCCCACTACGCCTTTAAGACAACCGGTGGGTGCAGGGAGGATCATCCTCCCTGCGCTTCTTCTCTTGCCCGCTCAGGCCGCCGCGTCCTCTTTGGCCTGGGCGGCGATGCTTTCGGCGAGCTTGGGCGGCACCTCCTGGAGGTGGTCGTAGCTCCAGGTGAAGAAGCCGGTGCCCTGGCTGAGGGAGCGCAGCGTGACGATGAGGTCGTGGGTTTCGTTCTGGGGCAGGTGGACCTTGATCTCGTCCCAGCCGGGCCAGCCGATCTTGGCCTCGTAGCCGAGGATCTGGCCGCGTTTCTGGCTGACGAGCTGCAGCGCCTTGGCGGTGGCGTCGGAGGGGACGGAGACGGTGACGGTGAGGATGGGCTCGAGGAGGACCGGGTTGCAGGCGGGCAGGCCTTCCTTGAGCGCGATGGCCACGGCCATCTTGAAGCTGAGCTCGTTGCTGTCGACGGTGTGGAACTGGCCGTCATTGAGGGTGACGCCGACGTCGACCACGGGGAATCCCAGGGGTCCCTTGGCCATGAACTCCCGGGCCCCGGCCTCGACGGCCGGGATGTACTGCTTGGGCACCGAGCCGCCGACGACCTTGTTGGTGAAGGCGAAGCCCTCGCCGCGCGCGAGCGGGCGGATGTCGATCTTGACGTCGCCGAACTGGCCGTGGCCGCCGGACTGCTTCTTGTGGCGGCCGTGGGACGAGGTGCCCTTCTTGATGGTTTCCTTGTAGCCGGTCCGGGGCGTGTGGGGCTCGACCTCGACGTTGTACTTGCCCTTGAGCCGGTCGAGGGCGACCTTGAGGTGGATCTCGCCCTGGCCCCAGAGCAGGGTCTGGCGGTTCTCGGCGTCGTGCTCGAGGGCGAGGGACGGGTCCTCGTCGCAGAGCTTCTGGAAGGCGGCGGACAGCTTGACCTCGTCGTTGCGGTTGGCGGCGCGGACGGCGAAGGCGAACATCGGCTGGCTGGTCTCGAGCGCCGGCAGGGTCGCCGCCACCTCGCCGCCGCCGTCTCCCCCGGCCCCGGCATTGGTGAGAACGCTGCCGGGCCTGGCCTCGTCCATGCGGGCGAGCGCCACGATCTCGCCGGCGCCGGCCTCGCCCACGGCCTCCTGCTGGGCGCCGAAGAGGCGATAGACGCCGCCGACGCGCATGCCGCCGAGCTGCATGCCGTCCTTGACCGACCCGCTCCAGACCCGGGCGAGCGATAGCTTGCCGGCATGCGGCTGGTGGTAGTTCTTGAGGATCTGGACGGTCGCGGGCCCGGCCGGATCGAGGCCGAGCGCCGCTGCCCGCTCGGCCGGCTCCGGGGCCTCGGCCACGAGCGCCTCGAGGAAGCGGCGGACCCCCATGTCCTTCTCGGCGACGCCCATGAAGACCGGCACCACCTGGTCGGCCTTGAGCGTCTTCTGCAGCTCCTTGAGGATCTCCTCGGTCGAGGGCTCCTGGTCCTCGAGCAGCTTCTCCATGAGGTCGTCGTCGAAGTCGGCCAGGGTCTCGAGCATCTCGGCTCGGGCCGCCTGCTCGCGCTCGAGGTAGTCCGGGGGCAGCTCGATGCGGTCGGAAGGGGCGCCGTCCTGGTAGGCATAGGCCTGCTCGGTCACGAGATCGATGTAGCCGACGAGCTCCTCGCCCCGGCCGATGGCGTACTGGTGCGGCACCACGGGCCGCGTGCTGACCTGGCGAAGGGCGTCGAGCAGGTCGCGGTAGCGGACCTCCGAGCGGTCCATCTTGTTGATGAAGACGACGTGCGGCAGCCCGGCCGCGTCCAGATGCTGGAGGAGCGGGGCAATGGCGCTCATGCGCTCGGCCACGGGCTCGACCACGACGACGGCGAGATCGATGCCGAGGAGGGCGGCCCGGGCCTCGGCCGCGAACTCGACCGAGCCCGGGCAGTCGAGGATGGTGAAGCGGTGCCCGGCATGGACGAAGGCGGCGGCGGTGATCTCGGTGCTCATCTGCCGGGCGCGGGCCTCGGGGCTCGGATCGCCGACCGTGCTGCCGTCGGCCACCCGGCCCTTGCGCGGCACGGCGCCGCTGACGAAGAGCAGGCTCTCGAGCAGCGTCGTCTTGCCGGACCCGGCCGGCCCGACCAAAGCGACGTTCCTGATCCTTGGTTCGGCTCCCATTCCTGCCTCCCTCTGCATCACCCCGCTCCGGAGCGGCCCTGCCGGGCCGGGCCTTCCCTTGGCCGGGCCCTCCCTTGGCCGAGCAGTGTGGCGGTGTGGCGGTTGAAGGCAACCGAAAAAGCGGGCCGGCCGCGCGGCCGCCCCGGGCCGTCCGATAGTGCCGCTGTCGGGACTGCCGGGGCGTCCTCGAGGATTGCGTCCGCACCCGGTTTCGGGGAGACTGGCTCGAAAGGCCGTGATGTTCCGCCGGGCAGGGTCGGGCCCAGAGGCGCGGGACACGGAATCGGCCGGTGGGGAGCGGAACATGCACTGCTCTGACCTGGAGGGCTATCTCGAGGCCTGCCTCGACGGGCAGCTCGGCGAGGCGCGGCGCGACGCGCTCCGTCGGCATCTGGCGCTGTGCCGGCCATGCTGCGAGCGGGTGGAGGGCCTGCGCCTGTTCGAGGCCGATCTGCAGCGCCGCCTGCGCGCCATGCAGCACGAGGTCTCGCTCTGGGCGCCGCTCGGGCTCGAGATGACGACCGAGCCGCTGCCCAGCTCGGCGCCGATCCTGTTTCGACCGGTATCGGTCGAGGGCCGTGGGGTGGCGCCTCGGCCGGCCCGCGCCGGGCAGCATCGGCTGCGGATGGGGCTGCGGCTGGCGCGGCAGCGGCCGGTGGCCGCCGGCCATCCGGCCCGGCGTCCGGCGTGGCGGCTTGTGCAGCGCCTCGCCGGTGCCGCCATGATCGCCGCCGCCATCGGTGCCCTTGTCGATCTGGCGACCGGCTGGCTCGGTGGCAGCCGCAACGTCGCGCTCTATCGGTCCTATGTGGCGGGCGAGCTCGCCCTCGATCTGCGCACCGGCGTGTCCGAGGAGCTGGCCTCCTGGCTGGACCACGAGCTCGGCGGGCCGGTCGACCTGCCCGGGCTCGAGGGCACCTTCGAGCTCATCGGCGGCAGCGCCGGGCTGCCGGGCGGGGCCGAGGGTGCCGCCGTTGTCTACGCCGCCGGAGGCGTGCCCGTGCTCCTGGTCATCGAGCCGGGCGGCGCCGGGCCGGCCGACACCGCCGCCCAGCCGGCGGTCGCGGTCGAGGACGGGCTGACCCTGCTCGACTGGCACGAGGGCGAGCTCGCCTACTCGCTGGTCAGCGCCTTGCCGCCCGAGAAGCTGGCGCTTCTCGCGGCACCCTGAGCGCCGGGCAGCGGCTCCGCGTCCGCCTCGGCCGGGCCGCCGTCGAGCACCGCCTCCACGGTCGCCATGGCCCGGTCGACCGTCGCCCGGCGCAGGCCGTAGAGCTTGCGCAGCTCGTCGAGCGTGTCCTCGAGCCGCCGCTCGACGCGCTGGGCGCGCTCGGCGTAGCGGGTCCAGGCGAGGCGAAAGCCGGTGATCGCCCGGGCCAGCTCCTGGCCGGCCCGGGCCAGCACCGCTTCGCCGCCCTGGAGGCGCAGCGCGGCGAGCAGGGCATGGAGCGTGCTCGGGCCGACCAGCGCCACGCGCTGCCGCGCGGCGCTCTCGATGGCGTCCGGGGCGAGGTCGAGGATCGCGGTGAGCAGGGTGTCGGACGGCACGAAGAGCAGCGAGAAATCATGCGTGCCGAGCTCGGGCGCCGCATAGCCGCGTGACGCCACGGCTGCCACATGCTGGCGGACGTCCTTCGTGAACTGCGCCTCGAGCCGCGCCTGCGTCTCCTCGTCCGTGGCCTCGATGGCGCGGCGCCAGTTGTCGAGCGGGAACTTGACGTCCATGGCGAGGCGGCGGCCGTCGCCGAGGGTGAGCAGGAAGTCGGGCCGGCGCTCGGCGTCGAGGGCGGCCTGGCGCAGGTAGTGGATGCCGGGCACGAGGCCCATCGCCTTCATCACGTCCTCGGCCAGGCGCTCGCCGAGCTGGCCGCGCAGCCGGGCGCCGCTCAGGCTGCGGGCGAGGTGCTTCGTGGTCCGGCCGAGCTCGACGGCGCTCTCGCCGGCGATCCGCAGCTGCGTGGCGAGCGCCTGGAACTTGCCGGTGCGGTCGCGCTCGAGCTCGCGGATCAGGCCCTGGGTGCGCTCGAGCTGGGCCAGCATGGTGGCGAGCCGGGCCGCCAGCTCGCTCCGCTCCGCCTCCAGCGTCTGGCCCAGGGCGCGGCGCTCGCCGGCGAGCTGGGTCTGGGCAAGGCGCAGCATATCGTCGCGGGTGCCGCCCGCCAGCTCGCGGCCGATGTCGTGGAAGGCGAGCTTGACCCCGTCGAGCAGGGCATCGGTCTCGGCCTCATGGCGGCGCTGCGCCTCGCCCATCACGTTCATCAGCCGCCGCGCCTGGCCGCGCCCGAGGAGGGCGGCCGTGGCGATGCCGAGGACGAGGCCCAGGAGGAAAGCCGCGAGCAGCCAGGGCCAGAATTCTGGATCGGTCATGAAACCATCGCCATGCCGTGATGGTAGCCGTTGACAATCGGCGAGGCGAGCGGAAGGAGGTCTGCCGAACAGCCCTCCGGTTGACGCAGGAGACGAACGATGCAGCGCCGGCTCTCACCCTTCCCCGCCCCCATGCTCAACCGTCGCCGCGCCCTGCAGGCCGGGCTCGCCGTGGCCGCCGTGGCCGGCGCCCTGCCGCGCCGGCCGCGGGCCCAGGGTGGCGAGCTCAACGTCTACAACTGGGATACCTATATCGGTCCCGAGACGATCGCCGACTTCACCGACGCCACCGGCATCCGCGTGCGCTACGACCTCTACGGCAGCAGCGACGAGATGTTCGGCAAGCTGCGCGACGGCAATCCGGGCTACGATATCGTCTATCCCTCGAACGATTTCGTCGAGCGGATGATCGTGGCCGACATGCTGCTGCCGCTCGATCACCAGAAGCTCACGAATTTCGGCAATCTGGCCCCGCGCTTCCAGGACCCGGCCTTCGATCCGGGCCGCCGGTTCAGCGTTCCCTATTTCTGGGGCACCATGGGCATCGGCTACCGGCAGAGCGTGGCCTCGCCCGACAGTTGGGCCGTCCTCTTCGAGTCCGACGAGTTCGCCGGCCGCATGTCGGTGCTCAACGACAAGAACCTGATCCAGATGGCGCTGCTCTATCTGGGCTACTCGCTCAACACCACCGACCCGGCGGAGCTCGACGCGGCCGTCGACCTCCTGATCCGCGCCAAGCCCAACATCAAGGCCTTCACCCCCGATACAGGGCAGGACCTGCTGATCGCCGGCGAGGTCGATCTCTGCATGGAATGGAACGGCGACATCCTCCAGGTGATGGAGGAGGACGACGACCTCGCCTATGTCGTGCCCAAGGAGGGCGGCCTGCTCTGGGAGGACGACATGGCGATCCCCCGGGGCGGCCCCAACCCCGATGCGGCGATGGAGTGGATCAATTTCAACCTCGACGCCGAGGTCTTTGGCGCCATCGCCAGCTTCGTCCGCTTTCCGAGCCCGAACGAGGCGGCCAAGGCCTTCATCCCGAAGGAAGATCTGGAGAATCCGGCCATCTATCCGCGCGACGAGGTGATCGATAAATGCGAGACCTCGATCTACAAGGGCGAGGCGGTGGAGAGCCTCTACGAGAACGCGCTGACCCGGGTGCTCGCTGCCTGAGCCCGGTTCTCGGCTCGCCCAGCCCGAGCCTTTTCGCTTCCGTGATGGCGCCGCCGCCGGCATACCTCGTGCGGGAGGCGTTGCCGGGGCGCGCGCCATGAGCACGAGGACCAATTCATGACGTCAGCCAGCGGCGCCGCCCGCGCCGACATCGAGATCGCCATCATCGGCCCGCAGCGACCGAAGCTGCTGGAGGCGCTCGAGGAGCGCTTCATCTGCCATCACGTCCATGCCGAGGCGGACCCGCTGGCCTATCTCGCCCGGCACGGGGGCGGCATTCGAGGTGCGGTGGGCAGCGGCATGGCTGGCCTCGGGCGGGCGCACATGGAGCTCATGCCCAAGCTCGAGATCTGCGCCCTCAACGGCGTCGGGCTCGAGACGAGCGATCTCGAGGGGGCTCGGGCGCGGGGCATCGCCATCACCATAACACCCGTCCTCTATGACGACGTGGCCGATCTCGCCCTGGCGCTGGCGCTCGCCGCCTGCCGGCGCATCGCCCATGGCGACCGGTTCGTGCGACGGGGCGACTGGCTGAAGGGCCGCCTCGTGCTGGGGCGCAAGCTCACCGGCATGAGAGCCGGGCTGATCGGCCTCGGCCGCATCGGCAGCGAGGTGGCCGCCCGCCTCCAGGGCTTCAAATGCGACGTTGCCTATGTCGATCCGATGCCACGCGACGTGCCCTATCGGCGCGCCGTCGAGGCGGTCACGCTGGCGCGCGAGAGCGACATCCTCTTCCTGTGCGCCGCCGGGGCCGCCAAGGGCACGGCGGCGCCGATCGTCAGCCGCGAGATCCTGGAAGCGCTCGGCCCGCGCGGCATCTTCGTCAACATCGCGCGCGGCTGGCTGGTCGACGAGCCGGCCATGGTCGAGCTTCTGGCCTCGGGCGGGCTGGGTGCTGCCGGGCTCGACGTCTTCGACGACGAGCCCCGGGTGCCGGCGGCGCTGCTCGGCCTCGACAACGTCGTCCTCACCCCGCACATCGCCAGCGCCACCGAGGAGACCATGGCGGCGATGGGCGAGACGGTGCTCGCCAACCTCGTGAGCTGGTTCGAAGGCAAGGGGGCGCTGACGGCGGTCCCCTAGCTCAAAGGGTTTCCCAGACACTCGTCGCATAGTCGAACCAGGCGCTGACCCGCCTGCCGTCATAGTGGTAGCGGATGTGGCGCTCCTGGGCGGGCGGCTGGACGGCCCTGGGACGGAACGCGCCGAGGCAAATGCCGCCGGCGTGGCGCACGCTCGGATAGACGACGCCGTTGCTGCCGGCGTCGCGCAGACGCCGGCCGAGGGCCCGGCCCGCGGCGTAGTCGTCCGGCGCCAGGACGGCGGCCCGCAGGGGCTCGGCGAGGCCGGCGATGTCGTGAAAGCGCTCGTCGACCTTGCCGACCACCACGCGCATGTCGATGTTGCGGATATCGTCGCCGCTGTCCCTGGCGAAGCGCTCGAAATGGTGGATCGTCTCGGCGCGCGCCGTGGGAAAATCGATGGCCGCGTAGTAGACGCCGTAGCTGCCGTCGCTGAAGCGCGAGCCCTTGGGGTTCCTGTGCGTGAACGAAGCCATGACATAGCTCGCACCCGGGCCGCTGACACGCTCCTCGGGCGCCACGAGCGCGATCTCGCCCAATTCGTCCCGCAGCCGCGGGTTGGTCAGCATCTCGGCGGCGATCAGCGCTTCCCAGACAGAAGGGTCCAG
Source organism: uncultured Geminicoccaceae bacterium (assembly GCA_964393275.1). GTDB lineage: Bacteria > Pseudomonadota > Alphaproteobacteria > Geminicoccales > Geminicoccaceae > SLRI01. Next base: position 91,061 of record CAYMTA010000006.1, read on the forward strand.
GTCGACCCGCTCGAACAGGTCGATCGGCGGATAGCGGGACGCGATGATGCGGGTCGCCCGCTCCCAGCGGACGCGGACGAGTGTGAGCTCAGGACCAGGGGGCGCGGGCGGCATCGAGATAGGCGCGAACGGCGGCGAGGTCGGTGACGTCGCCGGCGGCCATGCGCGCGAGCGGTGTCTGTCCGCCGAAATGCCGGTTCGACTGCCTGATCCATTCGTCGGCCTGCCGGCTGTCCGGGTAGAGAATCTGCAGCGCCTTGAAGATGCCGGCGACATAGCCGATGCGGCGGACGGTGTCGGCCGGGAGCTTCCCCACCTTGCCGCCCTTCCAGCCATAGAAGGTGCGCTCGGCCGGCTCGCCGAGGATGCGCCTAGCGTCGGCGTTCTCGACGCGCCAGAGCCGCATGATGCCGAAGAAGCCGCGCATCAGGTCGGCATGCACCTTCGGATCGTGGCGCAAGTCGTCGAGCCTGGCCGGTGCCGCTGCATGGGCGAGTGCCATGATGATCTCCTCCTGATCCTCTACATGCGCTGCGTCCATGCATGAATCAAGAGAATAGCGCGAAACCGCAGAATCTCCTCGCCCGCAGGATGCCTGAATGGCCATCCGATGCGGCCAGCGGCAAAAAAAGGAGGGGCCGGCGGGGAGGCCGTGCCTTCCCGCCTTTTTCCTCTCGTGCTCAGGGACCGCCCGACACGCCTTCCATCAGGGCCTGCATCAGGGCGCGGCGGGCGGGCGGCAGGCGATCGAGGAGGCCCAGGGCGAGGGAGCTGGCGAGGCGAAAGGGCGGGAGGCTGCGCATCACCAGGTGGTTGAGGGTGTCGATGCCCCAAAAACGGGTCTTGATGTCGGTGGCACGGGCCTCGGCATAGGCGCGGAGCAGGGCGGGGTCGCCCGGGTCGCGCGAGTGGCTGGCGAGGAGACCGGCGAGGGTCGCGACGTCGCGCAGCGAGAGGTTGAGGCCCTGGGCGCCCAAAGGGCTCATGACATGCGCCGCCTCGCCGACCAGGGCGCGGCGCGATGCGGTCAGCTCCCTGGCCAGCCGGGCGCGGATGGGGAAGGCGTGGCGGGCCGAAACCTCGCCGATGGCGCCGAGCCAGGGTTCGGCCAGGGGTGCCATGGCGGCCTTGAAGGCTTCGTCGTCGAGGTGGAGCCTCGTCTCGCTCCGGTCGGTGCGATCGACCCAGACGAGGCTGGAGTTGCGGCCGGGCAGCGGGACCATGGTGAAGGGGCCGCCCTTGCGATGCAGCTCGGTCGAAATGTTGCGGTGTTGCCGGGTGTGGGCGAAGCGGCAGACGATGGCGGTCTGGCCGTGGTCGCGCTCGGTGGTGGCGATCCCGGCCGTCTCGCGCACCACGGAATTGCGACCATCGGCGCCGATGACCAGCCGCGCGGCGAGCCTCTTTTCTCGGGCGTCCAGCAGCAGCCGGCCCTCATCCTCGGTGACGCCCTCGAGGACAGCGCCGGCATGCACGGTGATGTTGGCCGTGCGCGCCACCGCGCGGGCGAGCCGGGTTGTCAGCGTGGCATTGGGGACGTTCCAGCCGAAGGCGTCATGGCCGAGCTCGGCCGCGTCGAAGGTGAGGGCGGTGCCTTCGGCGGCACCGGGCCTGCCGCCGCCGACGATGCGCAGGCGGTAGAGGGGCTCGGCGCCGAGGCCGACGGGGTCGAAGACGCCGAGGCGGGTCAGAAGATCGATTGCCGGCAGGAGCAGCGTCGCGGTCCGGCCATCGGCCGCCTGCCCTTGGCCCGAAGGCAGCGGCCCGGCGGCAAGGAGCGCCACCTCCACGCCGCCTCTCGCCAGCGCCAGCGCCATGGCGAGGCCGGTGATCCCGGCGCCCACGACGGCGATCTCGACCTCTGCCGCCACCTTCATCCATCTCACTCCCCGCCGGCCGCCCGGCGCTCGCGGATCAGAGAGCAAGCGGCGTTGACAAGCAAGCGGGCGGTGCCGCAACTAGCGGCGGGTCCGGGCGGTTTCGAGGAAGGCATTTGGAGAGCTGGCGCGCGCAGCCTGCCGTGTTCTGGGCCTTCGTCCTGCCGGGCGCCCTCTGGCTGCTGCTCTTCTTCATCGCCCCCTTGGCGCTCATCTGGCTGCTCGCCTTCGGCGAGCGCATGGGTCCGGTCGAGATCCAGGTCACCTGGACCCTGGCCAATTACCGAGACGTCTTCGATCCGGTCTATGTCGGCCTTTTCTGGCGCTCGCTCTGGGTCGCCACCGTGGCGACGGCTTTGGTGCTCGTCATCGGCCTGCCGGTGGCGCTCGCCATCAGCTTCGCGCCGGCGCGTCTCAAGCCCTTGATCCTGCTGCTGATCATCCTGCCGTTCTGGACCAATATCCTGATCCGCACCTACGCGATGATCGCGGTGCTGCGGACCAGGGGCTTCGTCAATTTCGGGCTGGAGTATCTCTGGCAGCTCGGCGTGGCCGTGCTGGCGCCGTTCGGGCTCGATCACGCGGTGATGGGCGAGCGTTTCGTGCCGCTCGAGCTGCTCTACAATAACACCGCCGTCATCTTCGGCATCGTCTACGTCTACCTGCCGTTCATGGTGCTGCCGCTCTACGCCACGCTCGACCGGCTCGACCGCTCGCTGCTGGAGGCCAGCCTCGATCTGGGTGCGGGGCAGATCCGCACGTTCTTCTCGATCATCGTGCCCTTGGCCAAGCCCGGCATCGTCTCGGGCATCATCCTGGTCTTCATTCCGGCCTTGGGCACCTTTTTGATCTCCGATCTCCTGGGCGGCACCGACAGCCTCTTGATCGGCAATGTCATCGAGCGGCAGTTCAAGGCGGCGAACAACTGGCCTCTCGGGGCCGCCATGAGCTTCGTTCTGCTCTACGTCACCTTCGCGGTCCTGGCCCTTCGTGCCTGGCTCGCCGGCCGGGGGGATGCCCATGGGCCAGCGTGAGCCGATCGGCCCTCTGGACTACACGCGCCGGCTCTGGCTCCGGCTCTGGCTCCTTGCCGTCTTCGTCTTCCTCTATGCGCCCATCGTCATCCTCGTCGCCTTCAGCTTCAACAACAGCAAGCGCAACATCGTCTGGCAGGGCTTCACCACCGACTACTATGCCAAGGCGGCCGCCAACGCCTCGCTGATCGAGGCGTTCAGCAACAGCCTGATCATCGCCTTCGTCTCCACGCTCATCAGCACGATCGTGGGCGCCCTGATGGCGCTCGCCCTCTGGCGTTTTCGCTTTCCTGGCAAGCCGGCGCTCGACGGGGCCGTGGCCCTGCCCATCGTCATTCCCGAAATCTGCATGGGGGTCGCTCTCCTGGTCTTCTTCAACCGCGTCGGCCTCTCGGCCGCCGTGAACTGGCCCTTCAGCCTGCTGCCGATCATCATCGGCCATGTCGCGTTCAGCTTTCCCTTCGTCTCGGTGGTGGTGCGCGCGCGCATGGCCGGCTTCGACCGCTCGCTCGAGGAGGCGTCGAAGGACCTGGGCGCCTCTGAATGGCAGACCTTCTGGCACGTCACCGTGCCGTTCATGAAGCCCGGCCTCGTCGCCGGGGCGCTGCTGGCGATGACGCTTTCGCTCGACGACTTCGTCATCACCTTCTTCACCAGCGGGCCGGACACGCTGACCTTCCCGGTGCAGGTCTATTCCATGGTCCGCTTCGGGGCGACGCCCGAGGTCAACGCCGCCTCGACCGTGCTGATCGCGGTCACGGTGGTCCTCACCGTCATCGCCCTTCGCCTGCTGCGGCCGGATAAGGAGGCGGCGAAGCTCGCATGACCGATACGCCAATCGTCACCTTCGAGAACGTCACCAAGTCGTTCGGCCCGACCAGGGCCGTGGACGGGGTCAGCCTCGCCATCCCCAGGAACGCCTTCTTCGCGCTGCTCGGCCCCTCGGGTTGCGGCAAGACCACGCTGCTGCGCATGCTCGGCGGCTTCGCCCACCCGACCTCGGGACGGGTGCTGATCGACGGCGAGGACATGGCGGCCGTCCCGCCCAACCGCCGCGCCGTCAACATGGTCTTCCAGTCCTATGCCGTCTTCCCGCACATGACCGTGGCCGAGAATATCGCCTATGGGCTAAAGGTGACGGGCGTGAAGCGGGTCGAGATCGGCTCGCGGGTCGAGGAGGCGATCGCCATGGTCCGCCTCGACGGCATGGCGGCGCGCATGCCGGACCAGCTCTCGGGCGGCCAGCGGCAGCGCGTGGCGCTCGCCCGGGCCCTGGTCAAGCGGCCGAAGCTGCTCCTGCTCGACGAGCCGCTCTCGGCGCTCGACAAGAAGCTGCGTGGCGAGATGCAGCTCGAGCTGGTGCGGCTGCAGACCGAGGTCGGCATCACCTTCGTCATCGTCACCCACGACCAGGAGGAGGCGCTCGGCATGGCATCCGACATCGCGGTGATGAAGGAGGGGCGGATCCTGCAGGTCGCCCCGCCACGACAGCTCTACGAGCATCCCACGCGCCGATTCGTCGCCGAGTTCATCGGTGCGTCGAACAGCTTCGAGTGCGAGGTCCTGGCCATCGAGGGCGGCATGGCGCGGGTCAGGAGCCCGCTGCTCGGCGAGCTTTCGGTCGAGCGTGCGGCACCCGACGTCCTGGCCGGCACGCTCATCGTCCGGCCCGAGAAGATGCGCATGGATTTCTCCTCGCCCGAGGCCGATCCGGGCGAGGTGCTGGTCCGGGCGACGATTGACCAGATCGCGTATTTCGGCGACCTCTCGGTCGTCTACCTGACCGCGGCGGATGGCAGGCGCCTGCAATGCAGCCGCTACAACGTCAACCGCATCGACAAGGGCGACCCGCCGCCCGGGACGCCCTGCACCATCGGCATCCATCCCGAGGACCTGCTCCTCGTCGGCGACTGACCAATCGGAGAACCATGCGCATCACCACCTGGAACGCCAACTCCGTGCGGCTGCGCGAGAGCGCGCTTCGGCGGATCGTGGCCGAGATCGACCCCGACGTGCTCTGCCTGCAGGAGACCAAGGTCGAGGACGGCAAGTTCCCGCTCGATCTGGTGCGCGAGTTGGGCTTCCCGCACGTCCACATCCACGGCCAGAAGGGCTATCACGGCGTGGCCGTGCTCTCGAAGCTGCCGCTCGATGGCTGCGGCACGCACAAGTGGTGCGGCATCGATGATTCCCGCCATGCCGTCTGCACGCTTGAGGGCGGCATCGAGCTGCACAACCTCTACATCCCGGCCGGCGGCGACATCCCCGATCCAGAGCAGAATCCGAAGTTCCGCCACAAGCTCGCCATGCTGGAAGAGCTGAGCGCCTGGTTCGAGGGGCATCGCGACGATGCCCGCCGCGCGATCCTCCTGGGCGATCTCAACATCGCCCCGCTCGAGACCGATGTCTGGAGCCACAAGCAGCTCCTCTCTGTGGTCAGCCACACCCCGATCGAGATCGAGAAGCTCGCCCGGCTGCAGGCGAGCGCCGGCTGGGTCGACGCCGTCCGAACGATCATCCCGCCCGAGGAGAAGCTCTTCTCCTGGTGGAGCTATCGCAATCGCGACTGGAGCGCCTCCAACCGCGGCCGCCGCCTCGACCACATCTGGCTCACCCCGGCTTTGGCGCCGACGCTGCGGACCGCCCACGTCCGGCGCGAGGCGCGCGGCTGGGAGGCGCCGAGCGACCATGTGCCGGTGACGGTGGAGCTGGAAGTGTGACCAAGGCCAGTCGCCCGATCAGGCAGGCACGTAGCTCAACCTGACCACGTCCTTGTCGATCCGGTCATGGGTCATGAGGCGGAGCGGCGGCCGGGGGCCGGCGAAATAGGGTTTGCCATGACCGAGCACGACGGGGTGCAGGTAGATCCGATATTCGTCGATCAGGCCGAGATCGGTGAGGCTTTGCGCCAACTCCGGGCCGGCGACTTCGATCTCGCCGTCACGCTCGACCTTCAGCCTGCGGATGGCGCCCTCGAGATCATCCCCGACAAGCGTGGCGTTGGGGCCGACCGCCTTCAATGAGCGCGAGACGACCCATTTCGGCTGCTTCCGCCACGCCGCCGCGAAAGCCTGCTGCTCCGTATCCCATTCAGGATGATCATCGTCCCAGTAGCGCATGACCTCGTACATCTGGCGACCGTAGACACTGCCCGCCTGCCCCTCTGCCTCCTCGATGAAGTGGCGGAAGAGCGCCGGGCCTGGCGCAAACGCCATATGGTCGACATAGCCGTCCAGGGACAGGTTCATGCCGAAGACGAGCCGGGCCATGCCACTTCCTTTCGATAGGGGAGTTCGCTGTGTCGCACGCTGGGCGCTGCAGCAGGCATCCCGATGATTGTCGGGCCGCGAGCCAGCATGACGCCAATGGGCTCCGGCCTAGACCTTCTGCCGCGACAGAAGGGTCCACGACCGCCGATCGACGATGACCTTCACCGCTGCCGCCAGGACCAGCGCGCAGATCGCCGCCTTCGACAGCGTGCCCATAGTGCCCTCGATCAGCAGCGCATGGACCACGCTGGTCGGGACGATGACGGCTGCGAGCGCGGTGTGCCAGAAGCGCCAGACAGTCGACCTCAGGCGCAGCCGACGGCGGGATGCGGTGAGGAGGGCGTTGGCGAAGACGGCCCACATGGCGATCACGCCCCAGGCGGAGAAGGCGGTGGGCGAGCGGAAGAGGAGCGCGTCGACCACGTCCGGCGGGTTGGTCAGCCAGAGGCCCGCGACATGGACGATTACCGCAGCGACCAGCCCGGCCCCGACCCAGGCGTGCAGCCGTCGTCCACGTCGCGCCGGCAGACCCGGCAGGTATCCCCCCGCCAGCAGAGGCTGGAGGAGGAGAAGCGCCATGGCGACGATGCCGGCGAAGCCGGCGGCGATGTAGACCGGCTGGCGCCAGGCGAGGAGCGGGCTCGTCGCCGCGACGGCGACCGGCACGACGAGGGCGGCGGCGAGTGCCGTCCAGATCAGGACCGCGCGAGTCGGGGCCAACCCGGTCAGGCAGGCTGCAGCACGAAATCCGCGCTCAGGCTCGTCTCGCTGGCGCTCGCCATCACGGGGCGGAGGAACACGGTCTCGAAGCCGTTGCCGTCATGCTCGGCATCATAGGCGAGGTGCCCGTGCGGCTGGCCGAAGGCCGGCACAATCTGCGGCATGTCCATCCGGAACATGCCGTCCGCGTCGGTCAGCGTGGCGCCGTGACTGTGCGGGTCGCGCTCGTGACCTTCCGTCGTGTGCGCCCAGATCTGGATGCGCATACCCGGCAGCGGCGCACCGTCGCCCGCCCGCCGCACCGTGCCCGTCATCCAGAAGCCACCCCCGCCGATGCGCTCCACGATGGGTGCTCCCGGCAGATAGTTGTTGGCGCCGCCCCGCATCGTCGGCGTGGGCGCCAGGCCCTCGGCCCGTGCCGGCGCAACGAGGCTGGCCGGACAGGCGAGAAAGGCGGCCCCGGCGGTGGCGGCTCCTGCCATAAGCAGGTTGCGCCGAGTCTGAAAGACTCTGGTCATCATGGTCTCTCCTCATCCGCGTGACGGGTGGAGGTCGATGCCGAGCCACGCTTACGGAAACATGCCGTTGCAACGCGCAATGTCATCGGTTGGCCGTAGAACTGAAGTATGAAGCGGAAGCGCGTCGTAAAGTGCAACCGCGCCCAAAAAAATCTGCGCGAACGCCCCTCCCGCGTTTGCCTACCGCCGGCGGCCGCCCTTGCGGTGCGGTGCCGCGCCCCGTCCGCGGCGCATCGGGCCGGCCTTGGCCCAGGCGGCGCGGGCGAGCTCGGTGGCGTGGGCGCGCTCGTGGCTCTCGATGCGGAAGGCGAGCTGACCCATGACCGGGTCGACGTCGGCGAGCGTCACCGTGACGGCATCGCCGAGGCCGAAGGTCTCGCCGTAGCGGACGCCGACAAGGGCCTGATGCTGCTCGTCGAAATGGAAGGCGTCGTCGCCGAGCGTGCTGACCGGGACGAGACCCTCGGCACCGGTGCCGTCGAGCACGACGAAGAGGCCGAAGCGCTGCACGCCGATCACCCGGCCGGTGAACTGGGCGCCCACCTTGTCGGCCATGAAGAGGGCGGTGTAGCGCGCCAGCGCCTGGCGCTCGGCCTGGACGGCCTTGCGCTCGGTGGCCGAGACCAGCCCACCGAAGCGTTCTAGCTCTTCGAGGCCATAAGCACGGCCGTCCTCGATCCCGGCAAGCTTCTCGTGGTGGATCAGCAGGCGGTGCACGACGAGGTCGCTGTAGCGGCGGATCGGCGAGGTGAAATGCGCGTAGTGGCGCAGATTGAGGCCGAAATGGCCGAGATTGTCCGGCTGGTAGAGGGCCTGGGCCTGGGAGCGAAGGACGAAGCCCGAGACCTGCTCGCGCAGGGAGGGATCGGTGATCCGCTCGAGCATGCGGGTGAAGTCGCCGGGCTTCCTGGCGGTCCGGCTCCAGCCGATCGAGAGGCGCTCGAGATACTGCGCCAGGGCCTCGAGGCGGATCGGATCGGGCTTATCGTGGACGCGAAAGAGGCAGGGCAGCTTCTTCTCGGCGAGGGCGCGGGCGGCCGCCACATTGGCCGCGATCATCAGCTCCTCGACCAGCATGTGGCTGGCGAGGCGCTGGCGCTGGACGATGTCGACGACCTTGCCTTCGGCATCGAAGAGGACCTGCCGCTCGGGCAGCTCGAGCTCGATGGTGCCGCGCTTGCGCCGGGCGGCGGCGAGCTTCTCGTAGACCTCGTAGAGCGGGCGGATGACGGAATCGAGGAGCGGTGCCGTGGCGGCGTCGAGGCGGCCCTCGGCCGCGTCCTGGACCTGGGTGTAGGTGAGCCGGGCCCGGCTCCTGATCAGGGCGCGCATGAAGCGCCAGCGTTTCAGCGTGCCGCCCGCGTCGAAGACCAGCTCGACGGCGATGCTGGCCCGATCCTCGTCGGGCTTGAGCGAGCAGAGGCCGTTGGAGAGAGCTTCCGGCAGCATCGGGATCACGCGGTCGGGGAAGTAGACCGAGTTGCCGCGCTCCAGGGCCTCGCGGTCGAGCGGGTCGCCCGGCTGGACGTAATGGGCGACGTCGGCGATGGCGACCACGGCGCGAAACCCGCCATCGCCCCCGCCTTCACCAGCGAGGGGCTCGGGGTCGGCCCAGACCGCGTCGTCGAAGTCGCGCGCATCGGCGCCGTCGATGGTGACCAGCGCCAGATCGCGAAGATCGGTGCGCTGGCCGAGGTCGGGCTGGGTGGCGCGCGCGGCGATGGCCAGGGCCTCGGGGCTGAAGGCCGTCGGCAGCTCGAGGTCGGCGGCGATCGAGAGGGCGATGGCGGCCGGGTCGGTGCTGCTGCCGAGCCGCTCGACGGCGCGGGCGCGCGGGGCGGCGAGGGGTCGGCCGCGGTCGAGCTCGGCGCGCACCAGATCGCCCGGCGCGAGGTCGAGATCGCCCGGCTCCAGCCTCAGCCGGGTGGGCTGGTCGCGATCGGCTGAGCGGCGGCTCGGGCGCAGATGGAGCGATTCGCCAGTCGCCTCGACCACGCCCACGATATCGCGGGCGACCGGTGCCAGGCGGCGAAAGAGGCGGCCCTCGATGGCCCCCTCGACGTCGGTCGAAAGGCGCATCAGCGCCCGGTCGCCGACCTCGAGCGGTGCCGCGCCGCCGTCCGCGTCGAGTACCCGGATGGCGGCACCCGGCACGGCCGGGCTCTCGCCGAGGAGCTCGCCCGCGTCGTCGATGGCGGTCACCTCGACGGCGGCCATCCCCGGAGGCGTGCCGGTGCGCTCGAAGCGGTTGCGGCGGCCGGTGCTGCGATCACGCGGCCCCCGGTCGCCGCGGCCCCGGCGCATGGCTCAGGAACCGCCGCCGGCGGCGGTCTTCTTGCTGGCGGCGGGCCTCCTGGCGCCGGTCGCCTTGGCAGGCGACTTCTTCCTGGCGGCGGCCGGCTTGGCCTTGGCCGTGCCGGCCTTGGCCTTAACCGTGCGCGGCTTGCTCTTGCCGCCGCCCTTGGCCTCGCGGGCGGCGAGGAGGGCCACCGCCTCGTCCATGGTGAGCTCTTCCACCGGCCGGCCCTTGGGCAGGCTCGCATTGATCTTGGCGTGCTTCACATAGGGGCCGAAGCGACCGTCCAGGATCACCACTTTCTCGCCGGTCTCGGGGTGGGGCCCCAGCTCGCGAAGGGCCGTGGCGGCGGGCCGGGGCCGGCCACGCGAATTGCCCTCGGCGATCAGCGTCAGGGCCCGGTTCATGCCCAGGCTGAGCACGTCGTCATCGGGCTCGAGCCGGACGAACTTGCCTTGGTGCTGGACGAAGGGGCCGTAGCGGTTGATCCCGGTGGTGATCTCGCCGCCGGTCTCGGGATGGGCGCCGATCACGCGGGGCAGCGCAAGAAGGGCGAGGGCGGTCTGAAGGTCGATCTCGGTGGGCGCCAGGTTGGGCGGCAGCGAGCTGCGGTGGAGCGCGTCGCCGCTGCCGGACTGGAGATAGAAGCCGTAGCGGCCGTTCTTCAGCCAGACTTCCTCTGCGGTCTCGGGATCGACGCCGAGCATCTTCTCATCGTTGCGCGCCGCCGGGTCGCCATTGGGGTCGTCGTCGAGCTTGCGCGTGTAGCGGCATTCGGGATGGTTGGAGCAGCCGATGAAGGCGCCGTACTTGCCGAGCTTCAGGCTGAGCTGGCCATTGCCGCAAAGCGGGCACGTGCGCGGCTCGCCGCCATCGGCGCGGGGCGGGAAGAGCTTGGCGGCGAGGGCGTCGTTGAGCGCGTCGATGACCTGGGCCACGCGCAGCTCGCTGACCTCGCCGACGCTGCTGACGAAGGGCTCCCAGAAATCGCGCAGGACCTCCTTCCAGCCGAGCTCGCCGGCGGCGACGCGGTCGAGCTGGTCCTCGAGCGAGGCGGTGAAGGTCGGCTGCACGTAGCGATCGAAGAAGCTGGTGAGGAAGGCGGTGACCAGCCGGCCGCGATGCTCGGGCACGAAGCGCTTCTGCTCGAGCCGGACGTAATCCCTGTCCTGCAGCACCGAGATGATGCTGGCATAGGTCGAGGGCCGGCCGACGCCGAGCTCCTCGAGCCGCTTGACCAGGCTCGCCTCGCTGAAGCGCGGCGGCGGCTCGGTGAAGTGCTGCTCGGAGGTGACGCCCCGCTCCTCGACCTTCGTGCCGGTGACCAGGGCCGGCAGGAGCACGCCCTCGCCGTCCTCGTCGTCCTTGGCCGGGTCGTCCCGACCTTCCTGGTAGAGCTTCAAAAAGCCGTCGAAGGCGATCGTCTGGCCGGTGGCGCGGAGCTGCACGGCACCCTTGTCGTCGACCACGTCGACGGTCACCCGGTCGAGCCGGGCCGCCGCCATCTGGCTCGCCATGGTCCGCTTCCAGATCAGCTCGTAGAGCCGGTGCTGGTCGTTGTCGAGATAGGATGCCACCATCTTCGGCTCGCGGCCGACGTCGGTCGGACGGATCGCCTCGTGCGCCTCCTGGGCGTTCTTCGTCTTGGTCTTGAAGATGCGCGGCTGCTCGGGGAGATAGGCGTCACCGAAGGAATGGGCGATGCGCTTTCGGGCGGCGCTGATGGCGTCCCGCGAGATCTGCACCGAATCGGTGCGCATGTAGGTGATGAGGCCGACCGTCTCGCCGCCGATCTCGGTGCCCTCGAACAGGCGCTGGGCGGTCTTCATCGTCCGGTCGGCGGAGAAGCCGAGCTTCCTTGCCGCTTCCTGCTGCAGGGTCGAGGTGGAGAAGGGCGGTGCCGGGTTGCGGCTGACCTGCTTCTTCTCGACCGGCCCGATGGCGAGCGCGGCGGCCTTCACCTGGGCCAGGGCGGCCTCGGCGGCAGCAGCGTCCGGCAGGGCGAACTTGTCGAGCTTCTTGCCGGCCAGGTGGGTCAGCCGGGCCTTGAAGCGGGCCTGGTCCGGGGTCTCGAGCAAAGCCTCGATCGTCCAGAACTCGCGGGCGACGAAGGCCTCGATCTCGGCCTCGCGCTCGCAGATCAGGCGGAGCGCCACCGACTGCACGCGGCCGGCGGATTTCGAGCCGCGGAGCTTGCGCCAGAGCACCGGCGAGAGGGTGAAGCCGACGAGATAGTCGAGGGCGCGGCGCGCCAGATAGGCGTCGATCAGACTTTGGTCGAGATCGCGCGGATGGGCCATGGCCTCGGTCACGGCGCGCTTGGTGATCTCGTGGAAGACGACGCGCTTGACCTCGATGTCCTTGAGCGCGCCTCGCTCCTTCAGCACCTCGAGCAGATGCCAGGAGATCGCCTCGCCCTCGCGGTCGGGATCGGTCGCGAGAAACAGCCGGCGCGCCTTCTTCACCGCCCGGACGATCTCGTCGACGTTCTTCTTCTTGCCGGGCAGCACCTCCCAGACCATGCGGAAGTCGTCGTCCGGGAGAACCCCGCCGTCCTTGTCCAACAGGTCGCGGACATGGCCGTAGCTGGCCTCGACGTCGGGCGCATCCGCCAGGTACTTGCGGATGGTCTTGGCCTTGGTCGGTGATTCGACGACGACGACGTCCATGCGCGGGTTCAATCCATCCTCGGCCACGCAATCGGGGCCTGGTTCGTCCGTGGACCGCGGCGGCGGTCGAGGCCAGAGGTCGGTCGATATTCCTGACCTTCAAGCCCGGCCGGCAGCTCTCCTGTCCGCTAAGGTCAGGCGAGTGCCCTGGAAATCCGGTTGCCGGGATGGCGCCGCACGCGGCCGTCGAGCTCCAGGTCGAGCAGCGCCTGCTGCACCTCTGCCGGCTTTGCATGGCATTGGCGTATCACTTCGTCAACCGGCATCGGCTCGACGCCGATGAGCTGGGCGATCTGGTCGAGGAGTGGTTTCGCCGGCGGGGCCGGTCGCGCCGGCGGCGGGGCGGCGCGCTCGTTCCTCTCGGACGCCGCCCTCGATGGCACGGTTGCCAGCGCGGGCTTGACGGGTGGGGGCTGGGCGGGCGGTGTCGGGCTCCAGGCCGGCAGTGCCTCCAGCACGTCGTCGATCGAGGTGACGAGTGCGGCACCGTCGCGCAGGAGCCGGTTGGTGCCGGCATGGCGCGGATCGAGCGGCGAGCCCGGCACCGCCATCACTTCCCGGCCTTCGGCTGCCGCCAGGCGGGCGGTCATCAGCGAGCCGGAGCGGGCGGCCGCCTCCACCACGAGGACGGCGGAGGCGAGGCCGGCGATGATCCGGTTGCGGCTCGGAAAATGTCGGGCCAAGGGCGGGGTGCCGATTGCCCGCTCGCTGAGGACGAGGCCAGCCTCGGCGATCCGCTGGAGCAGCAGGGCGTTTTCCGGCGGGTAGGCGACGTCGATGCCGCTGCCGAGCACCGCGATGGTCGAGCCCGGTCCCTCGAGCCCACCCTCGTGCGCCGCGGTGTCGATGCCGCGCGCGAGGCCCGAGATGATCACCAGCTCGCGCTGGCTGGCCTCGCGGGCCAAATGTCGTGCGAGGAAGCGCCCGTTGCCGCTGGCATTGCGGGCGCCGACGATGGCGAGCGGACGCCGCGCCAAAAGCTCCGCCCGGCCCTGCAGCGCCAGCACCGGCGGCGGGTCGGCGATGGCTCGAAGCGCCTCCGGATAGGCGCCATCGCAGCTCAAGAGCAGGCTGACGCCGAGCCGCTCCGTTGCCTCGATCTCGGCCATGGCCGCCGCCTCGGCCAAAAGGTCGACGCCGGCGAGGTCCCCCTTGGACTTGAGCCGGGGCAGGGCCGCCACCACCGCTTCGGCCTTGCCGAACCGCTCGATCAGCCGGCAGAAGAGGATGGCGCCGACCCCGCGCGAGCGGCCCAGCCTGAACCAGGCCCGGCGCTCGGCGTTCCATTCGGTCGTGCCCGTGGCCGGGCGCTCGGCCCTGTCGGCGATCGTGGGGTCGGCGATCATGGGGTCGGCGATCATGGGCTCCCGCTTTGCGATCATCGCGGATTGAGGCAGGACATGATGGAAAAATCAACTACAGATAGAACCAAAGATAGAAATTGGGCGCAATTCTACCAGGCGACCGCCGGCCGGCCGCCACGGCCGACCTTGCTGCGGGCGCTGGCCGCGGCGCGTCGCGGGCCACCCGGCCGCCGGGCGCTCGATCTCGGCTGTGGCACCGGCCGGGACACGCTGCCGCTGCTCGCCGCCGGCTGGCATGTCCTCGCCATCGATTCGGAGGCCGAGGCGCTCGACCGGCTGGCGGAGCGTGTGCCACGGGCCTGGCGGCCGCGGCTGACGGTCCGGGCGGCACGGCTCGAGGCCACGAGCCTGCCGGCGGCCGAGCTGGTCAATGCGAGCTTCAGCCTGTTCTTCACCGATAGCCCGGGGGTCCTCGCCGATCTCCTGCACCGAATCCATGCGGCGCTGGTGCCGGGCGGGCAATTCGCCGGTCACCTTCTCGGACCGCGCGACAGTTGGGTCGGGTCGGGCCGGGCGATCGGCTGCGACCGGAGGCTGCTCCGTCACTGGCTCGCCGGCTTCGAGCTCGCGAGCCTGCTCGAGGAGGAGGACGATTCGGTGACGCCGATGGGCGAGGCCAAGCACTGGCATATCTGGCACATCAACGCTCGCAAGGCGGCTCTCAGGGATTTTTCGAAGCGAAGGTGAGCTTGCTCTCCTCGCCCTTGAGCAGGCGGGCGATGTTGGCGCGGTGCAGGACGACGATGAGGAGCGCCAGCAGCACATAGAGCTCGGCCGCCTGGACATGGCCCAGAAGCCAGGCTGCAATCGGCGCCGAGATCGCGGCGACGCAGGAGCCGAGCGAGACGTAGCGGGTGGCCCAGACGATGAGGACGAAAAGGACGAGGGCGATCGGCAGGACCAGGGGCGTCAGCGCGAGGATGACGCCCGTCGCGGTCGCGACCCCCTTGCCGCCGCGAAAGCGAAGCCAGATCGGAAAGCAGTGGCCGAGGACGGTGCCGAGGCCGGTCACGACCGCAATGTCGGGGCCGAGCCAGTGCCAGGCGGCGAAGGTCGGCAGCCATCCCTTGGCGATATCGGCTGTGAGCGTGGCCAGCGCCAGACCCTTGCGGCCGGTTCGCAGGACGTTCGTCGCGCCGATGTTGCCGGAGCCGATCTTGCGGATATCGCCGGCGCCGCTGGCCCTGGCGATAAGCAGGCCGAACGGGATGGAGCCCACGAGATAGCCAAGGACGAGTGCGATGAGGAAAGGCAGCCAATAGACGGGGCCGCCGAGCGGATCGATCATCATGCCCCCAGGATCGGGCGCTTGCGCCCGTGGGTTGGAAGCTTATCTTCATCGAGCGTGCGTGGGAAACCGTCTGGCCGATGCTGACCCGAGAAAACCTGCAGAACGGCTGGCTTGCCCGTATGGCCCAGAATGCCGAGGCAGCCGGCGACGCTACACATATTCGCACCGAAGCCGAGCTCGAAGCCTGCCGGGCGCGAACCCTTGCCGGCCATTCGGCGGGGCGGGATGTCTGGCTCTTCGCCTATGGCTCGCTGATCTGGAATCCAGCCTTCCACTTCGCCGAGCGGCGGCAAGGCGCCATCTGGGGCTTTCACCGGCGGTTCTGCCTCTGGACGAATCTCGGGCGCGGCACGGTCGAGCGGCCGGGCCTGATGCTCGGCCTCGATCGGGGCGGCAGTTGCCGGGGCGTCCTCTACCGGATCGAGGCGGGGCTGGTCGACGAGGAGCTGACCCTCGTCTGGCGGCGCGAGATGATCACCGCCGCCTACCGGCCGGTCTGGGTGCAGGGCCGGAGCGACGCAGGGCCGATCGAGGCGCTCACCTTCGCCATCAACCGCGCCCACCCCCGCTATGCCGGCAAGCTCGACGACGAGCGTGTGGTCGAGGCGCTGGCAACCGCCGCGGGTCCGCTCGGCCCCTGCGCCGACTATCTCTTCAACACGCATCGGCATCTGGCGGAGCTTTCCATTCACGACCCGCGGCTCGCCCACCTGTGCACGGCGGTGCGCAACCGTCTGGGACCCCCTACGCCCGATCCTTGAGGGCCCGGAGCCGGCCGAACTCGGCGGCATTGCCGGCCCGCACGAACGGGTTGGTGGCACGCTCGAGCCCGATCGTGCTCGGGATCGTCGGCTCGCCCGCCTGGCGCAGCTCATCGATCTCAGCCGCCCTGGCGACGAGCGCCGGGTTCTCGTGATCGACGTGGAGGGCGAAGCGGGCATTGCTTTGGGTGTATTCGTGGCCGCAGTAAACCCGGGTCGCGTCGGGCAGCGCCATCAGCCGGCCGAGCGATTCCCACATCGTCTCGGGCGAGCCCTCGAACAACCGGCCGCAGCCGAGGGCGAAGAGCGTGTCGCCGCAGAAGAGGGCCTCGCTCGCCGGAAAATGGAAGCTGATATGGCCGGCGGTATGCCCCGGGGTGGCGATGATCGTGGCGGTCTCCTCGCCGAAGACGAAGCGGTCGCCGTGGGCGAGCTCGAGATCGATGCCCGGCACCTTGGCCGCCTCGGCGGCCGGCCCGGCGACGCGAGAGCCGTAGCGCTCCTTGAGCGCCAGGTTGCCGCCGGTATGGTCGGCATGGTGGTGGGTGGTGAGAATCCAGTCGAGCCCGCGACCCAGCTCCTCGAGACGCGCCGCCACCGGCCCCTCGGCCGCCGGGTCCACCACGCCCGAGGTGCCGCTCGCCGGCTCGTGCAGCAGGTAGCAGTAGTTGTCGTTGAGAATCGGCAGGAGCTCGATCTCGAGGGGCATGGCGGGTTCCTCCGATTTCCTTGCGTTGCCCTTCAAATACGGGCCGGATGGGCTATAGTGCAAGTCATGGCAGGGGAGTTGGCGAGCCGATGCGGCCCGATATTGTCGAGCTGACGGAGTTCTACGCGAGCCGTGACGGTGAGCAGGCGCGCCGGCTCATCAATCTTCAGTTGCGCCAGATGTGGCCGGACCTTGGCGGCATGGACCTCCTCGGCATCGGCTTCGCCACGCCCTTTCTCACCACCTTCGGGGAGACCGGACGGCGCGCGGCGCTGATGCCGGCCACCCAGGGGGCCGCACCCTGGCCGCCCGGGGCGCGCAACCTCGCCGTGCTCGGCCGCGAGGACGAGCTGCCGTTCGACGACCGCACCTTCGACCGCGTGATCCTGGCACATGCGCTCGAATGCAGCCCGCACGGCAACCGGCTGATGCGCGAGGCCTGGCGGGTGCTGCGGGATGGCGGCCGGATGGTGCTGATCGTGCCGAACCGGCGCGGCCTCTGGTGCTGGAGCGAGAAGACGCCGTTCGGCTTTGGCCAGCCGTTCACCAGGGGCCAGCTCGAGCGCAGCCTCAGGAACCACCTCTTCGCCGCGGGCGAGCTCAGGGGCGCCCTCTTCATGCCGCCTTTGGCACGCGTCCTGCCCAAGGGCCGCCGCCTCGTCCGCCGCCTCGGCGTGTCGGTCGAGCGGCTCGGCCTCAGGCTCCTGCCGCATTTTGCCGGTGTTCTGATCGGCGAGGCGGTCAAGGACGTCTACGCGCCGACGCCCGGCCTTGCCGTCGTTCGGCCGAGCAGCCGGCGCTATGTGCCGGTGCCGGAAACGGTGACCGCCCGCCAGCAGGTGGACCCGCGCGCGCGGCCGCCGGCGCAAGCGGCCGGGCCCGGACTCACGCCGCCTCTTCGGCCGCTGCGCTGACGCCGATCAGCGAGAGATCGAAGGGCGTGGTCTGGTAGATCTCGTTGATCCAGTTGCCGAACAGGAGATGGGCATAGGCCCGCCAGCAATTGCGAGGTGCCTTGGTCGGGTCGTCGTCCGGGTAATAGTTGAGCGGCAGGGAGACGTCGCCGCGGCTGGCGCAGTCGCGCCGGTACTCGTCGGCGAGGGTGAACGTGTCGTATTCCAGATGGTTGAACATGAACACCTCGCGCTTCGCCGGATCGTGGACGAGGCAGACGCCGGCCGCGTTGGAGACCGCCAGGACCTCGAGGCCGGGCACCGCCTCGATGTCGGCGCGGCGCACCTCGGTATGGCGCGAGACCGGCACCAGGAAATAGTCGTCGAAGCCGCGCAGGAGACCGGGCCGGGCCGCGTCGCGGCGCTCGATGACGTAGTGCGTGTAGATGCCGAAGCGCTTCACCGGCAGCGTGTATTTCGGCACCCCGTGGAAATGGTGAAGTGCTGCCTGCGCTCCCCAGCATATGTGGAAGCACGAATGCACATTGGTTCTCGACCAGTCGAAGATGGCCGCGAGCTCGGGCCAGTACTTGACCTCCTCGAACGGCAGCAGCTCCACCGGCGCGCCGGTGACGATCAGCCCGTCGAACTTCTGTTCTCGGACCTCTTCCCACTGGCGATAGAAGCTCTGCAGGTGCGAGAGCGGCACGTTCTGAGGTCGGTAGGTCGAGGTGGTGAGCAGGGTCAGCTCGACCTGCAGGGCGGTGGCGCCGAGCAGCCGGGCGAGCTGCGTCTCGGTCTTGGGCTTCTCCGGCATCAGGTTGAGGAGGGCGATCTGCAGGGGCCGCACGTCCTGGCGGAGCGCCTCGTTCTCGCCGATCAGGCGCACCCCCTCGGTCGCCAGCATCGCCGCGGCGGGCAGGTCGTTGGGAATTTTGATCGGCACGAAGCGTCTCCCGAAAACCACCGGAACGCCCACGTCATCGGCGGCTGGAAAGACCGCGCGGCCAGGAGATTTGCCAAGCACGACCTTTTAGCTGCTTGTTTAACGTGGCCGCAAGCCGGTCAGCTCAAATCACCACGAGCGCCATCTTGGCGGGCGAGCCCCGGCTGTCAAGGGGGCCGGCATCGGCGTGCCTTTACGCGCTACTCGGCGCGGCGTAAGTGAGCCGGGGAAACCCAGCCTGAGCCTGAGAGAAGCGACCCCCTTGGCCGAATCCGCTCCAGACGATCTCAGCCGGCTACGGGCCGAGATCGACCGTCTCGACGATGCCGTCGTCGATCTCCTTTTGGCGCGCATCGCAGTCGTGCGTCGCATTGCGCAGGTCAAGACCAATGCCACGGGTCTGGCGCTGCGACCCGCGCGCGAGGCCGACATCATCAGGCGGCTGACCGTGCGGGCCGCCTCCGCCTTGCCGCCTGCGGCGCTCACGCGGATGTGGCGAGAGCTCCTGGCAACCACCACCCGACTGCAGACCCCGTTCAAGGTGGCTGTGCTGGACGACCCGGCGCAGCCGCATGTGGTCGGCCTCGCACGCGACCAGTTCGGCATCATGACGCCGCTGGTCATGGTCGAGACGGCGCATCAGGGCTTTCGGCTGATTGCCACCAGCGAGGTCGAGCTCCTGGTCGTCCCGGCACCGACCGAGGACAGCTACTGGTGGCGCAGGGTCACCGCGACCCTGATCGACAGCCCCTTGCGCGTGGTCAGCCGGCTGCCATTTTGCCCCGTGGACCCGGACTCCACCGGTATCGTGCCGGGTGCGCTCGTGCTCGGGGGGCTTTTGGCCGAGCCGTCGAGCGCCGACCTCACGTTGCTTGCGATCGAGACAGACCTCGGCGTTTCCCAGGCGCGACTGCGGGACCTGATCGCGGCGGGCGGCGTGGATCTCGTTTCGCTCGTGTGCCTGCGCGACCTGCAGCCGGAGAGCGCTTTCTTCCTCGTCGAGGTGACGGGCATGGGCGATGCGGTGCTGGCGGGCTTCGGCCAGGCTTTCGCGCCGTTGCGCGACAGGCTCTTGCGCCTCGACGTGCTCGGCAGCTATCCACGCCCCCTCGGCCTCGCCGCGGCACCGCCCGACAGCGCCGCCTGAAAGCGCGGCCCGAGGTCATCCTTCTCCAATCGCGGGTTTTTCCGTCATGGCAAGCTCAGCGCCGCGGCCGCGGCCCGGCATTCTCGAGATCCAGGCCTACAAGGGCGGCAGGGCCGAGACCGGCGGCGGCCGGCCGGCGATCAAGCTTTCCGCCAATGAGAGCGCCATCGGCCCGAGCCCCCTGGCCGTCGAGGCGTTTCGCCGGGCCGGCGAGCGGCTGCACCGCTATCCGGAAGGCGGCTCGGAGGCCCTGCGCGCTGCCTTGGCCCGGCGCCACAACCTCGATCCGGCGCGGCTGGTGTGCGGCGCCGGCTCCGACGAGCTGATCGCCCTCCTCAGTCGCGCCTATGCCGGGCCGGGCGAGGAGGTGCTGTTCACCGAGCACGGCTTTCTCATGTACCGGCTCTCGGCCCTCGGCGTCGGAGCCACGCCGGTGGCGGCTCCCGAGCAGGGGCTCAGGGCCGATGTCGATGCCCTGCTCGCCCGCGTGACCAGCCGCACCCGCCTCGTCTTCATCGCCAACCCCAACAACCCGACCGGCAGCTATTTGAGCGGCGAGGAGCTCAGGCGTCTCCATGCGGGCCTGCCGTCCGACGTGCTCCTCGTCATAGACGCGGCCTATGCCGAGTTTGTCGAGGCGGCGGATTACGACAGCGGCCAGGAGCTCGCCATGAGCGAGCCCAATGTCGTCATGACCCGGACCTTCTCCAAGCTCCACGGCCTCGCGGCGCTCCGCCTCGGCTGGCTCTACGGCTCGCCGCATGTGGTCGACGTGATCAACCGGCTGCGCGGCCCCTTCAACGTGGCGCTGCCGGCGCAGGAGGCCGGGATCGCCGCCCTCGAGGATGTCGCGCACGAGCAGCGGGCCCGCGCCCACAACGCCAAATGGCTGCCCTGGCTCGCAGCGGAGCTGGAGCGGCTCGGCCTCACCGTCCACCCTAGCGTCGGCAATTTCGTGCTCGTCGAGTTCGGCGCGGAGCCGGGCCAGGACGCCCGGGCCGCCAACACGCATCTCGAGGCCGATGGGCTGATTCCGCGCCAGATGGCGGCCTACGGCCTGCCGAATTGCCTGCGCATCACGGTCGGGCTCGAGGCCGAGAACAGGGCGCTGGTCGCCTCGCTCGGGCGGTTCACCGGCCGGACCGCGCCATGAAGCCCTTCTCGAAGGTGGCGTTGCTTGGCATCGGGCTGATCAACGGCTCGCTCGCCCGGGTGCTGCAAAAGGAGGGCCTGGCCGGCGAGATCGTGGCCTCGGCCCGGCGCCAGGAGACGCTGGACCGCGCCCTCGAGCTCGGGCTTTGCAACAGCGCCACCACCGATCCGGCGGCGGCGGTGCGCGGTGCCGACCTCGTCGTGCTGGGCACGCCACCGGGTGCCATGGGCCCGGTCGCTGCCGCCATCGGCGGCAGCCTCGAAGCCGATGCCATCGTCACGGATGTGGGCTCGGTCAAGGCGCGGATCGTCCAGGACGTCCGCCCGCATCTGCCGGCACCACAGCACTTCGTCCCTGGTCATCCGGTGGCCGGCACCGAGCATTCGGGTCCGGATGCCGCCTTTGCCACCCTCTTCCAGCAGCGCCGCTGCATCCTGACGCCACTCGAGGATGCCGATCCGGCGTCGGTGGCGCGGGTCAAGGCGCTCTGGGAAAGGGCCGGCTCGCTGGTCGATCTGATGACGCCCGCGCACCACGACAAGGTGCTCGCCATCACGTCGCATCTGCCGCACCTGATCGCGTTCACCATCGTCGGCACGGTCGCCGACCTCGAGGAGCAGGCGCGCACCGAGGTCTTCAAGTATGCCGCCGGCGGCTTCACGGATTTCACCCGCATCGCCGGCTCCGATCCGACCATGTGGCGCGACGTGTTCCTCAACAACAAGGACGCGGTGCTCGAGATGCTCGGCCGGTTCACCGAGGACCTCGTGGCGCTGCAGCGGGCGATCCGCTGGGATGAGGGCGAAGCCCTGTTCGATCTCTTCAGCCGCACACGGGTGATCCGCCGGGGCGTGATCGAGGCGGGCCAGGCCTATATCCGCCAGCCCGAGGACCCGCTCGCGACCAGGCCGTGACGACCGCTCCCCGGCCGGCGCGCGTCTGGTTCTTCGCCTATGGCTCCTTGATGTGGAATCCGGGCTTCGAGCCTGTCGCCTCCGCCCCGGCGCTGCTGCGCGGCTACCATCGCAGCCTCTGTGTCTATTCCTGGGTCTGGCGTGGCACGCCCGAGCGGCCGGGCCTCGTCCTCGGCCTCGCCCCCGGGTATGCCTGCCTCGGCCGGGCGTTCGCGGTCGAGGTGGCCCGGGAAGCCGAGACGCTGGCCTATCTCGATGGACGCGAGCTGGTCACCGATGTCTACGAGCGGCGGCGGCTGGATCTCGTGCTCGGCGACGGGCGGACGGTTCAGGCCTGGTGCTATCTGGCGCGGCCGGACCACGTGCAGTTCGCCGGCGACCTGCCCCTCGACGAGATCCTGCGCTTCGTCCGCCAGGGCAGGGGCAGAGGCGGAGCGAATCCCGACTACGTGCTCGCCACCGTGGCCCATCTGCGCGAGATGGCCGTCCTCGAGCCGGGTCTGGAAGCGGTGGCCGAGGCGCTCGCTGCGGAAACGGCCGCTCAGGCCTGAAGAGGCTGCGCCAGGAGTTCGTTGCAGGCCGTCTCGATGCGCTCCTCGAGCGTTCGCATGAAGGTCTGCCGGTCGAGACCCGGCGGGATCGGCTCGAGGAAGCGAAGGGTGATCACGCCGGGCCGCTTGACGAAGCTGCGCCTCGGCCAGAACCGGCCCGAATCGAGGGCCACCGGCACCACCGGCACGTTCGCCGCCCTGTAGACGGCGGCCACCCCCGGCTTGTAGTCGGGTGGCGCCCCCGGCGGCTGGCGGTGGCCTTCGGGAAAGAGCAGGATCGACACGCCGTCGGCGACGGCGGCCTCGGCCCCGCGCACCAGCGAGCGCATGGCCTTGGCCGCACCGCCACGGTCGATCGAGATGTTGCGGGCGATCTTCAGATACCAGCCGAAGACCGGGATGTGGGTCAGCTCCTCCTTGAGGCCGATCACCAGGTCCGGGCGGATGGGGTGATAAGCCAGCGTCTCGAAGGCCGACTGGTGCTTGCTGGCGATGATGCAGGGGCCGAGCGGCAGATGCTCGAGGCCCTGGACGCGGTGGCTCAGACCGACCAGCAGGCGCATGCCCAGATGCACGCCCTTCATCCAGAAGGCTGCGTAGCGCCGCATCTGCCCGGCCGAGACGAAGGCGGCGAAGGGCAGCATCGCCAGGGCCAGGAGGGTCGTCCAGGTCCAAAACCAGAAATTGAAGAGCAGCGAGCGAAGAACGGGCAAGAGGGGCTGGCTCCAGCGAAGCCGTGGGACACCCGTCCCTGATCGCGCGATCCGCGTCCGGGCGCCAGCCCGAATTGCGTGGTCAGCGGAGCCGCGCCAGCCCGTGATGGGCGGTGAGACGGGCGGCGAGCGTCGCCAGCAGGGCGGCGACCAGCGGCACTATGGCGAGCAGCACCCAATGCACCGGCGCCAGGTCGTGGGCGACCAGCGGCGCGCCACCGGCCAGGGTGGGCCCATGGATCAGGGCGATCACCAGCGTGATGGCGAGAACGAAGCCGAGAAGGGCGCCCCGAAGGCCGCGCGCCAAGGCGTGCTGCTCGAGCTGGCGGGCAATGTAGCGGTCGCCCGCTCCCATCTGCCGCAGGAGATCGATCGTCTGCCGCAGCACCTCGAGGCTGATCCGGGTGAGCCAGACGACGGCAATGACCGTGAGGGCGAGCAGCAGCAGGCCAAGCGACGCTGCCAGGCCGCGGAACAAGGTGGCGAGCCGTTCCCGGTGATGCTCGATCTGGCCGGAATCGCCGAGCGTGGCACCGGGCACGAGCGCGGAGATGTCGCGGTCGAGCGCCTTGAGATCGATCGCGGCACCGGGGTTCCAGGCGATATCGATGAGCCGCGGCAAGGGCATGCGCGAGCCGAAGAGCCCGCCCGACCCGTCGTTCGCCGCATCTTCCCCCGCATCGCCCACGAGCAGGTCGTCGACCAGCTCGCCGAATTCCGCCTCGTCGATCAGGCTGGCATGGGCGACGCCCGGCAGGACCCGCAGATGGGCCAGCACGTCGCTCACCTCCCGACGCGCGGCCGTGGGCTCCGGGTTGGGGGGCAGCGCCACGGTGACGATGCGCGGCTCGCGCAGAAAGGCCGTGAGCTGGGCGTCGGCAAGCGCGGCGACGGCGAAGGCCAGGACGGCGAAAAAGACCAGCCCAGCCGTCAGCCAGAGCAGGAAGCGGCCGAGGGCAGTCGCCTCGATGGGCAGGTCGAGGTCGGCAGTACGCATCGCTCAGTCCGCGCTCTTCGATGGTGCCTGATGCGGGTCGACGTCGGCCGCCGGCCGGGGTAGGACGAGCCGCCCCTGGGCAATGTTCAGCACGGCATAGGGATAGCGCCGCAGGAGCTCGGCGCTGTGCGTGGCGATGACGATCGCGGTGCCGAGCCGGTGGAGCTGGATGAAGAGGTTCATGAGCCGCTCGGCGTTCCTCGCGTCGATATTGCTGGTCGGCTCGTCGGCGAGCAGGAGGCGAGGCCTGGCGACGACGGCGCGGGCGATGCACACGAGCTGGCGCTGGCCCATGGAAAGCTCGGCCGGCCTCGCCTCCAGCCGGTCGCCCAGGCCGAGCCAGCCGAGCATGTCGGCGACAAAGCGTGCCGTCTGGCCCTCGTCGGCGCCGCCGATTCGCAGCGGCAGCGCGACGTTGTCGAAGGCCGAAAGATGATCGAGCAGGCGAAAGTCCTGGAAAACCACCCCGATGCGTTGGCGCAGGGCGGCGTGCTCCTCATGGTTGATCTTCTCGATCTCCCGGCCGAAAAGTCGGATCGTGCCCGTGGACGGCGGGTGCGACAGGCTGATCAGGCGCAGCAGCGAGGTCTTGCCGGCACCGCTCGGCCCGCTGAGGAAATGGAAGCTGCCGGCATGCAGGGTGAGGTCGAGGCCATGCAGGACGGGAGGCGAATCGCCATAGCAGAGGCCGACGCCGTCGAGTTGCAGGATGATGGCGGCAGCGCCGGTCAAATCAACTCCGCGAGCCAGGTCCCAGAGGTGGCGACCAACGACGATTCGTTTAATCGCTTCACATCGACCTCAACTCATGCGTTATATGAGGGACATCCCGGGCTGCCAAGCACTCAGCGATGATCATTACCTGCCCTTCCTGCGCCACGCGCTACACGATCCCGCCCGAAAGCCTCGGTGCCGACGGCCGCATGGTTCGTTGCACGGCCTGCGGGCACCGCTGGTTCGTCGGCCACGAGCCGCCGGCTCCAGCCGAGCCGGAGCTGCCGTCACCGCCGCTCGACGCGGCGCCAGACCTGACATCGGCAGTGGCGAGCTCTCGGCCGAAGGCCAAAAGCTCGACCGGAGCAACGGTCGGTTGGCTCGGCGTGCTCTTGGTTCTCTTGATTCTCACCGGTCTCGTCCTCGGCCGCAACGAGGTGGTGGCACTCGTGCCTGAGGCCGGCCCCATCTACCAGCGAATGGGCCTGCCCGTCACCCGGGAGATCGGGCTCGAGCTGCGCGGCGTCGTTTCCGAGCGGCTCGCCAAGGAGATGGCGGGGAAGGCGGAATCGAGTGAGGTGATGGCGGGAGACAGGCTCAGGATCACCGGCGATGTGGTCAATGTCTCCGGCTCCGAGCGCACCGTCCCGCCAGTCCGTATCGCCCTCCTCGACGCCGCGCGAGCGGAAGTTGCCGTTCATCTGGTCGAGGTGCCGCAGAAAGTGCTGCCGGAAGGTGCGTCGACCCGCTTCGAGCTCCTGCTCGACGATCCCCCACTGGCGGCGAGCAATTTCAGCGTCACCTTCGCCGTGCCCGGAAAATGACGGCTGCTGGCCCGGCTGTCGGTCGACCGATGGAGTTGGCGCTCGAGGCTGCCGGGCGGGCCAGAGATCTCGGCGAGGTGCCGGTCGGCGCTGTGCTGGTGGATGCGGCAGGCCGCGTGCTGGCGACCGCCCACAACCTGGTCGAATGCCACTGCGATCCGACCGCCCATGCCGAGATCCTGGCAATCCGCGCCGCGGCACGCACACTTCGCAGCCCACGCCTCGTCGACTGCGACCTCTACGTCACGCTCGAGCCCTGTCCCATGTGTGCACAGGCCATTGCCTTCGCCCGGCTTCGTCGCCTTTATTTTGGCGCCTTCGACCCCAAGGGCGGTGGCGTCGAGCACGGGCCCCGCATTTTCCAGAGCTCGTCCTGCCATCATCGGCCAGAAGTCTATGGCGGGATCGCCGAAACAGCGGCCGCCGCGCTGCTCAAGGGCTTCTTTCAGGAGCGTCGCTGAGTGCCGGCGTCAGGCCGTTCAGGCGAGCGGTGGCGGGTCCGCCGGGCCGTCTTCTTGCTGTGGTCGCTCGGATCTCGAAGCGGTGGGGGCCCTGCGCGCCGCCCACGTCGGCGGCGGCTCAGCTTGCGTAGAGCCTCGAGCAGCACGATGGCGACGGCGAAGACGATCAGCAGGAGAAGAAGCGTGCCGCCGCCTGTGGTCGGCGCCACCCACCAAACGGCAGCGAGAGCCAACAGCATGGCGACGATGCCCGCGGGGCCGAGCTGAATGACGAAGGCGATCCACCTGCCCATGGCTCAAGCACCCAAGACAGCAAATATCTGCGTGCCGACACGGTCGACCCAGAGGCGGATGCCGGTACGCAGCGCCTCCAGGTTCCAGCCATGTTCCCAGAGCTGGGGATTGGCCTCTATGTTCCGGCGCCACAGGGCGAGAATCGTTGCTGCCTGCTCGGCCGTGGTGACGTCCGAAAGATCGGCTGTCAAAACGACCGCGTCGGGATCGCCTTTGCTCGTGGCGGGCGACCACGCGAGAAGGTACGGGCCGCGCCCGACCGGTCCCCGCCTACCCAGTCCTGCGTCGCGCAGCGCCCGAAGGGCCGTCGGCAGGCCATAATTGCGGACGGCCGCCTCGCAAGGCGCATCGGCTTGGGTGCCATTGAGCTCGTCGGCGATCAAGTCCTCGGTCACTGGCCAGACCGTGACCATCTGCTGGCCGAGCGGCAGGCCGAGCTCGTCGCTTCGCGGCAAGGCCGCGACATAGGCTTCGCACAACATCTCCTGGCGCTCGCGATCGGCGCTCGAGGCACGGGCGGGAAAGGCCAGGATGCCATAGGCCGCGAACGCCTCCGGTGGGAACTGGCTCGGACCCGCAAAGAGCCGGGATGCGCGGACCAGGGAAGGCACCTCGCGTGGCCGCCCGCCGTTGGCGCTCTCGGCGCCATTGGCCATGGCCGGCTCGGGCCCGAGCCGATCGAGCAGAGCGGCTGCCACCGTCATGGCCTCGTCGGTAGCGAGCTCACCCGTCAGCGTGGCTCGGAACACCTGGCCAATCTCCTCGGCCACCGACAGCGGATCCTGGACGACCTCGCCCTTCAAGGTCTCGAAGCCGGCAGGCACGGCTCGGTGCAGCGCCGTCTCGAGCGTGGCGGTGAAAGGGGCGGACGCAGAGGCGGACGCCGCGCGCGCGAGCACCGCGGCGGAGGCTGCCCATTCGACGAAGTCGAGCGCCGCCTTTGGATGTGGCGCGTGCGTCGGCACGGCAAGAGCGATCGAGCGCAGCCAGCCGACGCTGTCGTCTCGCTGGGCGCCGGGTGCCAGGGCGACGCCGAGCCAGGTGGTCGGGTCGGGTCCGAGCGCCTTGGTCAGCTCGCCCAGGGCGCCGCTCGAGCCGATCCAGAGGGCACAGTCGCCGGCGACGAAGCGGCGGGCGAGGTCGGCAGTGCCGAGATCTCCTGCATCCGGTGGGCCGAAATCCGTGAGCAGTTCGACATAACGAGCCACCGCCGCACGCCAGCTGCCATGCCGATCGTCCATGGCCTCGGGCGAGAATGGGTCACTGCCGAGCGCATGGGCGAAGAGGTCGATGACGGCGAGGTTCTCCGCCAAGCCCGGTTGCCCGGCGAGGCAGATTCCGGCCCGGCCCGCCTCTGGCGCATCGAGTGCTGCGGCGAACGCCGCCAGATCGGCGAGGTCCGGCTCCTCGGGCATGACGAGCCCTCGAGCCGCGAAGAGATCGGCGCGGTAGTAGGTGAGGGCGGTTTCGGTGACAAACGGCTCGCCATAAGCTCGATCGGTGCCGTCTTCCGGCAATGGCACGAGCCTGCCCTGACTTCCCCAGATGCCGAGCTGCAGCGACCCGAGCGTGGCAACATCGAGCCTGCCGGCGGGCGCGTCTGCACTCGCGGGCGCCAACGCTTCGAGCCGCACCCGGTCGCCGATCGCCCGGAGGTCGAGGAACGTCCAGATCAGCCGATGCCCACTCGCTGCCTCCCACTCACCGGACAGGGCCTGAAGGGCGCGGCTTTCCGGCATATCGACCGCGGCGATGTGCAGATCGGCGCCACGGGCCCCGAAAGCGATGCCCGCCGTGGCCAGCGCCAGCAACAAGGGTCGGCAGCCCATGACGCTCTCCTAACTACCGCAGGTAGCTGGTGGGCGCAGTTTACGGGTGGTCGGTCATCAACGAAAGAGGGTCGCCGGGACCGGACCCCAAGGACCAGCCAAAGAGGCGTGCTAGCCGATGACGCCCTCCAGCCTCAGTCGCCCGAGCTCGGCGTCGTCGAGGGCCAGAAGCTCGCGCAGCACCTCGTCGGTATGCTGGCCGAGGTAGGGCGGCGGCTTGGCGTAGGCTGGTGGTGTCGCCGACATCTTTATGGGGTTGCCGAGCAGCGGCACGGTGCCCGAAGCGGCCCGCGGATGGGGCATGTCGATGCGCATCCCGCGGTGCTGCACCTGCTTGTCCTCGAAGACTTGAGCGAGATCGTTGACGGGACCGCAGGGCACGCCCAGCGCGGTGAGTCCGTCGACCCATTCGGCCGAGCTCTTCCGCCGGAAGATCGGCACGAGCAGCGCATATAGAGCCACGCGATTGCGCACGCGATCGGGATTGCCGAGGAAGCGCGGGTCGGCCGAGAGATCCTCGGCCTCGGCGAAGCGGCAGAAGCGGCGGAACTGGGCGTCGTTGCCGGCGGCCAGGACGACCTCGCCGTCGGCGGTGTCGAAGCGCTTGTAGGGGACGATGTTGGGGTGCTCGTTGCCGAGCCGCTGTGGCACCTTGCCGGAGAGCAGGTAGTTGACCCCCTCGTTGGCGAGCCAGGCGACCTGGGTGTCGAGCAGGGCCAAGTCGATGTGCTGGCCCTCCCCGCTTCGCCCCTTGTGGTGCAGGGCCGCCAGAATGGCGCTCGAAGCGTACATGCCGCACATAATGTCGGCGATGCCGACGCCGACCTTCATCGGCTCGCCGTCGGGTGCTCCGGTGAGGCTCATGATGCCGCCATAGCCTTGTGCCAGGTAGTCGTAGCCGGCCCGGTCGGCATAGGGACCCGTCTGTCCGAAACCGCTGATCGAGCAGTAGATCAAGCCGGGAAACGCACCTTTCAGGGAGGCGTGATCGAGTCCGTAGCGGGCGAGCGTGCCAGCCTTGAAGTTC
>CAYMTA010000007.1:0-119947 GCA_964393275.1 uncultured Geminicoccaceae bacterium
CCGCTGCCAAGCTCACCTCCGGTTGGCTTACGATCGGCGCCGGCTTTGTCGCCGAGCTTGCCCGATGCGCTGCATCGGGCGGCGCTCGGCTTCGCGCCGACGGTCGATCGTAAGCCAATGAAATGCCCCATAAACTTCTCGGACAGGCTCTGAGACCGCCGGCTCGGCCCGATACGTTCCAGCGAAGCTCCGTTACAAAGGCGCGACAGGTAAAGGCTTGCCCGCCAGTGATCCGCCGCTAACTCTAGCGCATCGACCCGGGCCTGTGTCGGAGACGGAGCTTTGTCGCCCATTCGTCAAATCCTTCTGTCTCTGTTGCTCCTGGGTGGGGCGGTTGGCGGGTATTTCCTCTACGATCATCTGACGGCGCCGAGCGTGGACGCGGGGAAAGGTGCCCCGGAGCGCCGCGCGGTCGGGGTCGAGGTGGCGCAAGCGGTGCGCGAGTTGGTGCGCGATCAGGCCGAGGCCGTCGGCACGACGCTGGCCAACCAGGCGATCGAGGTGGTGCCGCTGGCCTCGGGACGGATCGAGGAGCTCCTGTTCGAGCCCGGTCAGGCGGTCGAGGCCGGTGCCGTCCTGGCCCGCCTCGACAATGGCATCCAGGAGGCGGATCTCGCCGAGGCGCGGGCCATGTCGCGGGAGGCGCAATCGGCCCTGGATCGGGCCCGCCGCCTGCGGGCCACCAATAACATCGCCGAGGCGACGGTGGTCCAGCTCCAGGCCACCGCCGATGCGTCCCAGGCTCGGGTCGATCGGGCGGCGCAGCATCTCGAGGACCGGCTGATCCGCGCCCCCTTCGACGGGGTCGTCGGCATCCGCCGGGTCGATCTCGGGGCCAGGGTCGACAACGACACGGTGATCACCACGCTCGACGATCGAAGCCGGATGATCGTCGAGTTCATGCTGCCCGAGATCTTCTACGGGCGGGTCCAGCCGGGGCTGGAGGTTCGGGCCAGCAGCACCAGCTTTCCCGATCGCAGCTTCGCCGGCACGCTCACCAGCATCGACACGCGCGTCGACGTCGCCAGCCGAGCCTTTCGCGTGCGCGCCTCGCTGCCCAATCCCGATCTTCTGCTGCCGGCGGGCCTCTTCGTCCTGGTCGATGTGACCCTGGGCGAGCGCGAGGCGATCATCGTTCCCGAGGAAGCCGTCGTCAGCGAGGCCGATCGCAGCTTCGTCTATGTGGCGAGCGCCGAACGGGCGGAGCGGCGGCCCGTCGAGCTCGGGACGCGCAGCCTCGGCGTGGTCGAGATCAGGGATGGCCTCGAGGCCGGCGAGCTGGTCGTCACGCGCGGGCTGCAGCGCCTGCGCGACGGCATGGCCATCCACTACGACGCGCCGAAGAGCGACCGGCCCGAGCGGATCGCCCAGCCCTCGGGAAGCATCGGGTGACGCTCTCCGAGCTCAGCATCCGCCGTCCGGTTCTCGCCACCGTCGTCAGCCTGCTGATCGTCGTCTTCGGCATCGCGTCGCTCAGCCGGCTGCCGGTGCGCGAGCTGCCGGATGTCGACCGGGCGGTGGTGAGCATCACGACGACCTACACCGGTGCGGCGCCAGAGATCGTCGACACCGACATCACCGAGGTCATCGAGGGGGCGGTGGCGGGTGTCTCCGGGGTGCGCGAGATCACCTCGGAGAGCCGCCGCGGCCGCGGCCGCACGACGATCACCTTCGACAGCGATCGCCAGATCGATCAGGCGGCGAACGACGTGCGCGACGCCGTTGCCCGGGTGCGCGCCCGCCTGCCCGACGATGCGGACGAGCCGCAGATCGTCAAGAGCGACAGCGACGCCGACCCGGTGATGCGCCTCGGCATCGTCTCCGACCGGATGAACCCGGCGGAGATCACCGACTATGTCGAGCGGTTCCTGGTCGACCGGCTGGCCACGCTCGACGGGGTCGCCAATGTCGAGATCAACGGCCAGCGGCGCTTCGCCATCCGCATCTGGCTGGACCGGCGCGCCCTCGCCGCCCGCAACCTGACGACGGCGGACATCGAGGCGGCGATCCGGCGCAACAATCTCGAGCTGCCGGCGGGCGAGGTCGAATCGACCTCGCGCGAGCTGACCGTCCGCCTCGACAGCCGGCTGCGCGATGTCGACAGCTTCCGCCGGCTGGTGGTGGCGACGGCGGAAGGCTATCCGATCCGTCTCGCCGACGTCGCCCGCGTGGAGCTCGGCGCCGAGGACGATTCGACCTTCGTCCGCTCGGATGGCCGCCCGGCGGTCGGCATCAACGTGCTGCGCCAGTCGCAGGCCAACACGATCGCCATCTCCAAGGCGGTGCATGCCGAGATCGAGCGGCTCCGCCCGATCCTGCCGGCGGGCATGGACATCATCATCGGCTCCGACGACGCCATCTTCATCGCCGCGTCGATCCAGGAGGTGCTGACGGCGCTCGGCATCTCCATCATTCTCGTCGTGCTCGTCATCTTCGTCTTCCTCCTTTCCCTGCGCGCGACGCTGGTCCCAGCCGTCACCATCCCGGTCGCCATCATCGGCAGCTTCATCCTGATCCAGGCGCTGGGATTCTCGATCAACGTGCTGACCCTGCTGGCCCTGATCCTCGCCATCGGCCTCGTGGTCGACGACGCCATCGTCATGCTCGAGAACATCCAGCGGCGGATCGAGGGGGGCGAATCGCCGATCGTGGCCTCGGTCCTGGGGGCGCGCCAGGTCACATTCGCGATCATCGCGACCTCGCTCACCCTGGTTGCCGTCTTCGTGCCGCTCTCCTTCCTGCAGGGCCAGGTGGGCCGGCTCTTCATCGAGTTCGGCCTCGTGCTGGCCGCTGCCGTCCTGATCTCGACCTTCGTGGCGCTGACCCTGTGCCCCGCCCTCTGCTCGCGGGTGCTGAAGGGGCGGATCGGCGGCGCCGGTGGCCCGACCGGAGGGGGCCGGGCGTCCCGGGCCGTCGGCAATGTCTATCGCAAGCTCCTGCTGCGGGCGCTCGGGGCACCACTGCCAGTCGTGGTCCTCGGCCTCGTGCTCGCCGCCACCAGCTACGGCCTCTACGTGTCGCTGCCGCAGGAGCTGACGCCGCTCGAGGATCGTGGCGTCTTCTTCGTGCCGGTGATCGCGCCGCAGGGCAGCACCGTCACCTACACCGACGAGCAGGTGCAGCTGGTCGAGAACGTGATCCAGCCGCTCCGCGAGGATGGCGAGGTCGAGCGCCTGTTCGCCATCTCCGGCTCGTTCAATTCCAACAATCGCGGCTTCGTCGTCGGCCAGCTCGCCGACTGGAGCGAGCGCGACCGGTCCCAGCAGGCGATCATCAATGAGCTCGCCCCCGGAATCTCGGCCATCACCGGCGCCCGTGCCTTCCCGGTGAGCCCGGCCGGGCTCGGCCTCGGGGGCTCGAGCTCGCCCCTGCGTGTCGTCATCAGCGGCCCCGACTTCCAGAGTGCCAAGGAGTGGGCCGACGCCGTCGTCGAGCGCGCCGAGGAGAACCCGAAGCTCCTCAACCTGGACGTCGATTTCGAGGAGAACCAGCCGCAACTGACGCTGCGCATCGACCGCAGCCGGGCCGACGACCTGGACGTCCCGCTCGAGGCCATCGCCCAGACCCTGCAGACCCTGCTCGCCTCGCGCGAGGTCACCGAGTTCATCGACCGCGGCCGCGAGTACCCGGTGATCCTGCAGGCTCGGCTGGAGGACCGCCGCAGCCCGACCGACCTCGACAACATCTTCGTGCGCAGCAGCAAGAGCGGCGACCTCGTGCCGCTGACGGCGCTGCTCACCGCCGAGGAGGGGGCAACCGCCCCGGCGCTGCGCCGCTACGATCGCCTGCCGGCCGTCACCATCACGGCGTCCCTGGCCGACAGCTACGACCTCGGCGCCGCCATCGCCTATATCGACGAGATCGCGCGGGCGACGCTGCCCGAGGAGGCTCATCTGGGCTATGCCGGCCAGAGCCGCGAGTTCCTCGAGGCCAAAGGCGGCATCCTCTTCACCTTCGCGATGGCGCTGCTCATCGTCTTCCTCGTGCTCGCCGCCCAGTTCGAGAGCTGGATCGACCCGCTCATCATCATGCTCACGGTGCCGCTCGCCGTGGCCGGAGCGCTGCTCGCCC
Organism: uncultured Geminicoccaceae bacterium; assembly: GCA_964393275.1. Taxonomy (GTDB): domain Bacteria; phylum Pseudomonadota; class Alphaproteobacteria; order Geminicoccales; family Geminicoccaceae; genus SLRI01. The sequence goes on from CAYMTA010000007.1 coordinate 4,072, forward strand.
TCTACCTCACCGGCCTCTCGCTCAACGTCTACAGCCAGATCGGCATCGTGCTCCTGATCGGCCTGATGGCGAAGAACGGCATCCTGATCGTCGAGTTCGCCAACCAGCTCCGCGACGAGGGCAACAGCGTGCGCGACGCGGTGGTCGAGGCCGCCGTGCTGCGGCTCCGGCCGATCGTCATGACGGTGGTCTCGACGGTCCTGGGCGCCGTGCCGCTGGTCATCGCCACCGGTGCCGGGGCGGAGAGCCGGATCGCCATCGGCACGGTGATCATCGGCGGGCTGAGCATCGCCTCGATCCTGACGCTCTTCTTGACCCCGGTGCTCTACGACCTCCTGGCCCGCTTCAGCCGGCCGGCGAGCGAGGTCGGCCAGAAGCTCGAGGCCGAGCTCGCCGGGCGGCCGCGCCCCGCCGAGTAGCGCGGCCGGCGCGCGGGCTCAATGGCTGGCCGAGGTCGAGAGCAGGTTGACCACGAGCACGCCGGCGATGATCAGGCCGAGGCCGAGAACGGCCCAGAAATCGAGCCGCTGACCGAAGACGAAAAGGCCGATGAGCGAGATCAGGACGATGCCGAGGCCGGACCAGATCGCGTAGGCGATGCCGACCGGGATGGTCCTGAGCACCAGGGCCAGGAAGAAGAAGGCGAGGCCGTAGCACACCACGACCGCGAGCGACGGCCAGAAGCGCGTGAACTGCCGCGACGCCTGCAAGGCCGTGGTGCCCGCGACCTCGCAGGCGATCGCGACGACGAGCTGCAGATAGACCATGACCCAACCATCCACCGGCCGGCGCGCCCGGCCTTGCCCCGGGTGCCCGCATGACGACCATCTACTACCTGTCCCATCCCGAGGTGACCATCGATCCGGCGATTTCGGTGCCGGACTGGGGCCTTGCGGCGGTGGGCCGGGCGAGGCTGCTGGCGGTCCGCGACGCCCCGTGGCTGCGTGCCTGTCGCCGCATCGTCACCAGCGCCGAGCGCAAGGCCATCGAGACGGCCGAGCTTGTGGCCGAGGCGTCGAAAGCGGCGGTCGAGGTGCGCCCCCTCATGCACGAGAACGACCGGAGCGCCACGGGCTTCCTCGTTCCCGCCGAGTTCGAGCGCATCGCCGATGAGTTCTTCGCCCGCCCGGAGGTATCGGTGCGCGGCTGGGAGCGGGCGATCGACGCCCAGGCGCGGGTCGTGGCCGAGCTCGAGGCGGTGCTTCGGGACCACGATCCGGCGGTGCCGCTCCTGCTCGTCGGCCATGGCGGGGTCGGCACCCTGCTCTACTGTCGGCTCGCCGGCCTGCCGATCGACCGCCGGCACGACCAGCCCCGGGCCGGCAGTGTCTTCGCAGTCGAAGCCAAAGGCCGCCGCCCGCGCTTCGGCTGGCAGCCGATGGAGGAGGTGGAGAGGCTGCTCGGGTCTTGCTAAGCCCGGCCTTTCGCGGTCATGTTGCTGCGATGACATTGCGGGAGGAGAACGGGTGGCCAGGGCCTATGTTTGCGGCACGCTGGACAGCAAGGCGACCGAGCTCGGCTTCATCCGCGACTGCCTCGAGGCCGCGGGCGCCCGGACCTGCCTCGTCGACCTCGGCACCAGGGGCGAGGCGGCTCCGGCGGACGTTTCCGCCCGCGAGGTCGCGGCGCACCACCCGGATGGCGAGGCCGCCGTCTTCACCGGCGACCGGGGTGGTGCGGTCGCCGCCATGGCCGAGGCCTTCGCCCGTTTCGTCCTGACCTGGGACGACATCGGCGGCATGATCGGCGCCGGCGGCTCCGGCAACACGGCGCTCGTCACGCCCGCCATGCGCGCCCTGCCGGTGGGCCTGCCCAAGGTCATGGTCTCGACCGTGGCCTCGGGCAATGTGGCGCCCTATGTCGGCCCCGCCGACATCCTGATGCTCCATGCCGTGGCCGACGTCCAGGGCCTGAACGCCATCACCCGCCGCGTGCTCGCCAACGCCGCCCATGCCCTGGCCGGCATGATGCTGCACCGGGTCCCGGAGCCGGCGACCGCCACCAGGCCCGCCATCGGGCTCACCATGTTCGGCGTCACCACGACCTGCGTGCAGCAGGTGACGAAGGCGCTCGAAGCCGACTACGACTGCCTCGTCTTCCACGCCACGGGCACGGGCGGGCAGGCGCTCGAGAAGCTGGTGGCGAGCGGCCTCGTCGGCGGCATGCTCGACCTCACCACGACCGAGATCGCCGACCTTCTGGTGGGCGGCGTGCTGCCGGCGGCCGAGGATCGCCTCGAGGCGGTGATCGAGACGCGGATCCCCTATGTGGGCTCGCTCGGTGCCCTCGACATGGTGAATTTCGGTGCCAAGGCCACGGTGCCGGAGCGGTTTCGGGACCGCCTCCTCTACGTGCACAACCCGCAAGTCACGCTGATGCGCACGACGGTCGAGGAGAATGCCCGCTTCGGCGCCTGGCTCGCGGCCCGGCTCAACCGCATGGAAGGCCCGGTCCGCTTCCTCGTCCCCGAAGGCGGGGTCTCGGCGATCGACGCGCCCGGCCAGCCCTTCTTCGATCCGGACGCCGATGCCGCCCTCTTCGCATCGCTCGAGGCCGATTTCCGGCCGGCGCCCAACCGGCGCCTCGTCCGCGTGCCACACAACATCAACCACCCCGCCTTCGCCGAAGCCTGCGTCGCCGCCTTCCGCGAGATCACGAGGACAAGCTGAATGCCCCGCTTCGAACGCCAGGCGCTGGTCGAGAAATTCCAGGACATGGTGCGCCGGCGCGTGCCGATCATCGGTGGCGGCGCCGGCACGGGGCTCAGCGCCAAGTGCGAGGAGGCGGGCGGCATCGACCTCATCGTCATCTACAATTCCGGCCGCTACCGCATGGCCGGCAGGGGCTCACTCGCCGGGCTCATGGCCTATGGCAACGCCAATGACATCGTCGTCGAGATGGCCCACGAGGTGCTGCCCGTCGTGAAGAGGACGCCGGTGCTGGCGGGCGTCAACGGCACCGATCCCTTCATGCTCAGGGACAAGCTCCTGCGGGACCTCAGAGACATGGGCTTCGCTGGCATCCAGAACTTCCCGACGGTCGGGCTCTTCGACGGCGTCATGCGCACCAATCTCGAGGAGACGGGCATGGGCTACGGGCTCGAGGTGGACCTCGTGCGGGCGGCGCACGGGCTGGACATGCTGACGACACCCTACGTCTTCTCGGCCGACGAGGCGGTCGCCATGACCGAGGCCGGGGCCGATCTCATCGTCCCGCACATGGGGCTCACGACCGGCGGCTCGATCGGCGCCGAGACGGCCGTGAAGCTGGAGGACTGCCCGGCCATCATCGACGCATGGGCGGAAGCCGCGCGCCGGGTCCGCTCCGACATCATCGTGCTCTGCCACGGCGGCCCGATCGCCACACCCGAGGACGCGGCCTACGTCCTGGCCCGGACCGAGCATTGCCACGGCTTCTACGGCGCCTCGTCGATGGAGCGGCTGCCGACCGAGACGGCGCTCACCGCCCAGGTTGCCGCCTTCAAGAAGATCGGCTTCGCCGCGTGACCGACAGGGTCGGCATCCTCGTCGTGTCGCACTCGCCCAAGATCGCGGAGGGGGCCGTCGACATGGTGCGCCAGATGGTCGGGCCGGAGGTCGCCTGCATGGGCGTCGGCGGCGATCCGGAGGGCGGGCTCGGCACCGACGTGGAAAGGATCCGGGCCGGCATCGAGGCCATCTGGTCGAAGGCCGGGGTCGCGATCCTGGTCGATCTCGGCGGTGCCGAGATGAACAGCGAGATGGCGATAGGGATGCTCGACGAGGAGCGCCGGGGCCGGGTGCGCATCGCGGCGGCACCCTTGGTCGAGGGGGCGGTGATCGCCGCGACCGAGGCGTCCTTCGGCAGCACGCTCGACGAGGTCATCGCCGCTGCCGAGGAATGGCGCTGATGGCAGCCGAGCGGGCGCGTGTCACGGTGACCCACCCGACCGGCCTGCACGCCCGCCCCGCCGTCAAGCTCACCCGGCTCGCCAAGGGCTTCGATGCCGCGATTCGCCTGCGCGACCTTCCTGACGGCGCCTGGATCGATGCGAAGAGCATCGTCAAGGTCATGGCGCTCAAGCTCAAGACCGGCACGGAGATCGAGCTCGAGGCCGAGGGCGCCGACGCCGGCGCGGCCCTCGAGGGCCTGACCGCCCTGGTCGAGCGCAATTTCGACGAGCATGGCTGAGAGGCTCTACAAGGGCCGCATCGCGGCGCCGGGCCTGGCGTTCGGGCCCCTCTGTCATCTGCCCGATCCGAAGACGGCGCCCGGCCGGCCGGCGGGCAGGCCCGAGGAGGAGCTGGCGCGGCTGACCCGGGCCATCGCCAGGGCCAGGGAGCAGCTTTCGCTGCTGCTCGCGGAAGGCGAGGAGATGGCGGCGGAGATCCTGGGCTTCCAGCTGGAGATGCTCGACGACCCGGCGCTCGTCGAGGCCGCCTCGGCGCTGATTGCCGAGGGGGGGCCGGCAGCGGAGGCGTGGCGGCTGGGCCTGGCCCCGCAGGTCGACCACTTCGTCAGCGACGAGGATCCCTATTTCCGCGCCCGCGCCGCTGATCTCGAGGATCTGCGCGATCGGGTGCTGGCGGCGCTGGCTGGCGGCGACGGACCGGCCGCAACGCCGCCCTCGGGGGCGATCGTCGTCGCCGCCGATCTGACACCTTCCCGCTTTCTGGGATTCGACTGGGCCGCCCTCGGCGGTGCGGCGCTCGGCGCCGGCAGTGCCGCGAGCCACGTCGCCATGCTCGCCCGTGCCCGGGGCATCCCGCTCCTGACCGGCCTCGGCCCCGTCGAGGCCGTCCCGGCCATGGCCGTGCTCGATGCCAGGGATGGCATTCTCGTCGTCGCGCCGGAGCCGTCGACCGAGCGCCGCTACCGGGACCGGATCAGGGTCGACCGCGAGGAGATGCAGGCCGCGGCCCGGATCGTGGCGAGCCCGGCGCGCACCGCCACCGGCCGGCCGATCACCGTCATGGTCAATGTCGACGACCCCGACGCGGTGCCGGACGACCTGCTTCGCGCCAGCGACGGCGTCGGCCTCCTGCGGACCGAGTTCCTGTTCATCGGCAGGTCGACCCGGCCCGACGAGGCGACGCAGCACCGCATCTATGCCCGCCTGCTGCAACGCCTGGGCGGCCGGCCGCTGATCCTGCGCACGCTCGACATCGGCGGCGACAAGCCGCTTTCGGGCCTCGTCCTGCCGCCCGAGACCAATCCCTTTCTCGGCCTGCGCGGGCTCCGGCTCAGCCTCGACCAGCCGGACTTCTTCCGGCCCCAGATCCGGGCCGCCCTGCGCGCGGCGGCAACGGGCCCGCTTTCGATCATGCTGCCCATGGTCAGCCGTGCCGCCGAGGTCGGCGAGGCGCGCTCGATCATCGAGGCGGAGGCCCGGGCCCTCGGCCTCGGCATCCCGCCCGTCGGCATCATGGTCGAGACGCCGGCCGCGGCCCTCGCCCTCGACACCATGCCCATCGATTTCGCCTCGATCGGCTCGAACGACCTCACCCAGTACGTGATGGCCGCCTCGCGCGACGGCGGCGGGCGCGTCGCCGAGCTCAACGACCCGCTCGATCCGGCGGTGCTCCGCCTCATCCGCCTGGTCGTGGAGGCTGCCCGGGCCCGCCAGCTGCCGCTCTCGCTCTGCGGCGACATGGCCAGCGAGCGGGCCGGGCTCGAGGCGCTGCTCGAGGCCGGCATCGATCGGCTCTCGGTGGCGCCCGCCGCCCTCGGTCGCGTCAAGCTCTGGATCGCCGAATGCGGAGGATGATCCCGGCCCACTCACCCAAGAGAAGACCCCAACCCCACAGAGGAGATGTCCGATGACGACCACCAATCGCTGGCGCCGGGTGCTCGCCGGCTTCGCCATCGTCCTGGTCCTGGCCGCGACGCTGCCGGTGCGCCAGGCCATGGCCGGCCTCGTGCCGACCGACCGCGTGCTCGCCGAGACCTACGGCGACGCGGACACCAGAGCACGGGTCGAGACGTTCCTCGGCCGCGAGGACGTGCAGGCCCAGCTCACGGCACTCGGCGTCGATCCGGCCGAGGCCCGGGCCAGGGTCGCGGCGCTGAGCCAGGCGGAGGTCGACGCCATCGCCGGCAAGATCGACACGCTGCCCGCGGGCCAGGGCTTCCTCGTGACCTTCGCCCTCATCGCCGGCATCATCTTCATCATCTTCGTCATCACCGACATCGCCGGCATCACGAACGTCTTCACGTTCGTCAAATGAGGCGCTGACGCAAGGTCATGAGATGAGGTGCGGCCTGCGGCGGGCTTCCGCACTCTGCCTCCTGGCGGTGCTGCTCGCCGGCTGCGCCTCCTTCTCCGGCCCCGATCCGGGAGTCGACCCGGCCGTGGCGGCGCTGCCCGCTGCGGCCGCCGTCCCGGACGTGCCGTTCTTCGCCCAGGAGGATCTCTATTGCGGGCCGGCGGCTCTCGCCATGGCGGTCGCCTGGACGGGCCTCGACGTGACCCAGGACGAGGTGGCGCCGCTCGTCTACACGCCCGGGCGAAGCGGCACGCTGGCGAGCGATCTCGTCACCGGCGCGCGGCGCATGGGCCGGCTCGCCGTGCCCGTCACCACGCTCGAGGCGTTGCTGGCCGAGGTCGCCGCCGGCCATCCCGTCATCGTCTTCCAGAACCTGGGGCTCGGCTGGTGGCCGGTCTGGCATTTCGCCGTGGTGACCGGTTACGACCTCTTCGACGACCGGCTGATCCTGCATTCGGGAACCACCGCCGACCTCGCCCTCGACCGGGCCCTTTTCGAGCGGACCTGGGCGCGGGCCGACAATTGGGGGCTGGTGGTGCTGCCGCCCGACCGGCTGCCGGCCAGCGCCGACGAGCGGGCGGTGCTCGAGGCGGCGGTCGCCCTCGAGCGGGCCGGGCAGCCGGCGGCCGCGTACGAGGCCTATCGGGCGGCGCTCGATCGCTGGCCCGAGAGCCTGCCGGGCTGGATCGGCCTCGGCAACACGGCCTACGCGATGGGCGATCTCGCCCGGTCGGAGGCCGCCTTCGACGCGGCGACCCGGCTCTTTCCGAACCAGCCCGCCGGCTGGCAGAACTTGGCCGTCGTCCGCGAGAGCCGGGGCGACCTCGCCGGCGCCGCCGAGGCGGCGGACCGTGCGGCCCGGCTGCAGCCCGAGCGGCCGCCGGCCGCCGGCCCCGGGTGACCCGGGCAGCCATGCGAGGCGAGGAAGAGGCACGGCACATCGCCGTCGAGGCCAGGAACGCCAGCAAGGTGTTCGGCCAGGGCGAAGGTGCTCTGAAGGCGCTCGACGACGTCTCGCTCGCCATTCGCAAGGGCGAGTTCTTCACCCTGCTCGGCCCCTCCGGCTGCGGCAAGACCACGCTGCTCCGCCTGATCGCCGGCTTCGACACGCCGACCAGGGGGGCCATCCTGCTGAACGGCCGGGACATCACCGCCGATCCGCCGAACAGGCGCCCGGTCAACACCGTCTTTCAGAGCTACGCGCTCTTTCCGCATTTGACCGTGCTCGAGAACATCCGCTTCGGCCTCGACATGCTCGGCCGCAAGCGGGCCCTGGCCCAGGCCCGTGCCGCCGAGATGCTGGCGCTGGTGCGGCTCGAGGATTTCGGGGCCCGCCGGACGGCCCAGCTTTCCGGCGGCCAGCAGCAGCGCGTGGCGCTGGCGCGCGCGCTGGCCCCGGCCCCCGAGGTCCTGCTGCTCGACGAGCCGCTCTCCGCCCTCGACCTCAAGCTGCGCAAGGAGATGCAGCGCGAGCTCAAGCGGCTCCAGACCGAAACCGGCATCACCTTCGTCTTCGTCACCCACGACCAGGAGGAGGCGCTGACCATGTCCGACCGGATCGGGGTGATGAGCGGCGGCAGGATCCTCCAGATCGGGGCCCCGCGCGAGATCTACAACCAGCCGGCCAGCCGCTTCGTCGCGAACTTCATCGGCGAGACCAATTTCCTCGATGGCGAGGTCGTGGCGATCACGGGCGACGTCGCGACGATCGCCCTCGCCTCCGGCGCCGTTGCCGTCCCCGCGGCCGGGCTCGATGCGGGCCAGAAGGTCACGCTGGCGATCCGCCCCGAGCAGGTCCGCGTCGACCATGCGGAAGGGCTCTCCGCGGTGGTGACGGGCAATGTCTATTTCGGCACCGACACGCATTGCCACCTGAAGCTCGAGGGCGGTGCCGAAATCGTCGCCCGCCTGCAGAGCGCCGCCAGCGACGCGACGCCGCTCGGCGAAGGCACCCCGGTCCGCGTGTCCTTCGCCCCGGGCGCCGTCCAGGTGCTGCGCGACTGATGTCCTCGAGCGCCCCCGCCACCGAGAGAGGTGCGGAGCGCCAGCGGGTCCGCCGCAACTGGCTGCTCTCGGCACCGGCGCTCCTCCTGCTGCTGATCGGCGCCTCCGGGCCGCTCCTGATCGTCCTGGTCTATTCCTTCCTCGAGCCCGGCGACTATTCCGGCGTCATCTGGAGGTTCTCGCCGCTCGCCTGGTTCGAGATCTTCCTCAAGCGCGACATCTTCGACGGCACCCTCGGCGTCGCCGACGCGCATCTCACCATCTTCTGGCGCTCGGTGCGCCTCTCGCTCCTGACCACGATCATCACCGTCCTCCTGGGCTTCCCGACCGCCTGGTTCATCGCCACCCGGCCGAGAAGCCAGCGGACCCTCTGGCTCTTCCTCATCACCATCCCCTTCTGGACCAACCTCCTGATTCGCACCTTCGCCATCATGGAGGTGATCAGGAACCAGGGGGTGCTGAACACAACCTTGCTCAAGGCGGGGCTGATCGCCGAGCCGATCCAGATCCTCTACACCGACACCGCCGTCCTGATCGGCATGGCCTATGTCTATCTGCCGCTCATGGTGCTGCCGCTCTATGCCGCCATCGACCGCTTCGACTTCCGCCTCGCCGAGGCCGGCTACGACCTCTACGCCTCGCGGCTGCAGGTGCTGCGCCGGGTGATCCTGCCGCTCATCCGCCCTGGCCTGATCGCGGGCTCGATCCTCGTCTTCGTGCCGTCGCTCGGCGCCTACGTCACGCCCCGCGTGCTCGGCGGCGGCAAGAACATGATGATCGGCAACTTCATCGAGCTGCAGTTCGGCCAGGGCCGGAACTGGCCGCTGGGTGCCGCCCTCTCCATGCTGCTCCTGCTGATCGTCATGGCGGCCCTCCTGCTCTACGTGCGCGTCTCGAGCGCCGAGCGGCGGCATGACTGAGCGCCGTGCCTTCTCCGTCACCCGGCTGCCCGGCTTCACCGCCATCGCCCTGCTCACCTTCGTGCTGCTCTACGCGCCGATCGTCACCCTCGTCGCCTATTCCTTCAACGGCTCGGAATCGATAGCTCTCTGGGGCGGCTTCTCCTGGCGCTGGTATGGCATCGCCTGGCAGAACACCGCCGTGCAGGAGGCCACGGTCCGCTCGCTGGTCATCGCCGCCTTCGCCTCGACCATCGCCGGCACCGTCGCCACGCTGGCGGCTCTCGGCACCACCCGCACCGACCGCTTCAGGGGCCAGACGCTGATCTACGCCATGGTGAACCAGCCGCTGATGGTGCCGGAGATCGTCACCGCGGTGGCGCTGCTCATCTTCTTCTCCGGCATCAAGATCGCCACGGGCTATGCCGGCCTGGGCTACCTGATCCTGGCCCATTCGGCGTTCTGCGTGCCCTTCGCCTACCTGCCGATCCGCGCCCGGCTCGAAGGCATGGACCTGTCGCTGGAGACGGCGGCAGCCGACCTCTACGCCGACCGCTTCCAGACCTTTCGCCATGTGACCCTGCCCCTGATGGCGCCCGGGATCGTCGCCGGCACCATGCTCGCCTTCATCATCTCGCTCGACGACGTGGTGATCACCGAGTTTGTCAAATCGGCCGGACAGGATACGCTGCCCACCTACCTGCTCGGCCAGCTTCGCCGCGCGGTGACACCGGAGGTCAACGCGATCTCGACGGCGCTCCTGGCGCTCACCGTCCTGCTGCTGACCTTCTTCTTCCTCTTGACCCGAAAGCGGGGCTGACCCGCCAGCTCAAAAAAGGAGAGACCGATGCGGAGGCTGACCGGACTGCTCGCGACCGCCCTGATTCTGGGTGCCGGGACCGCCCGGGCCGAGGGCGAGCTCAACATCTTCAACTGGGGCAACTACACGAGCCCCGAGCTGATCAAGAAGTTCGAGGACCAGTACGACGTCAAGGTGACGATCACCGACTACGACAGCAACACGACGGCGCTGACCAAGATCGAGGCCGGCGGCCACGGCTTCGACATCGTCGTGCCGTCCTCCAACTCCGTGCCGATCTTCATCGAGAAGGGCCTGCTCCTGGAGAGCCGCCCCGACCAGATGGAGAACTTCAAGAACGTCGGCGAGCGGTGGCGCGACGTCCCCTGGGATCCCGGCCGCCACTACACGGTGCCCTGGCAGTGGGGCACCACCGGCGTCGCGGTCAACAGAAGCGCCTATGCCGGCGATCCGAACACCTCGGCCATCTTCCTCGATCCGCCCGAGGAGCTGATCGGCAAGGTCAATGTCGTGCCGGAGATGGCCGACGTGATGGGGCTTTCGATCCTCTATGTCGGCGGCGAGCCCTGCACGCAGGACCTCGAGGTGCTGCGCAAGGTCCGGGACACGCTGGTCGCCGCCAAACCCAAATGGATGTCGATGGACTACGGCATGACCGAGAAGCTCTCGAACAACGACGTCATGGCCTCGGTCAACTGGAACGGCTCGACCTTCAGGGCCCGCCTCAACAACCCGGACATCGTCTACGGCTACCCGCAGGAGGGCTATGTCGTCTGGATGGATTCGGCCGCCATCCTCGCCGACGCGAGGAACGTCGAGAACGCGAAGCTCTTCTTGAACTTCATCATGGAGCCCGAGAACGCCGCCATGATCTCGGCCTTCGCCCGCTACGCCAACGGCATCGACGGCTCGGAGCCCTTCATGCCCGAGGACATGCAGACCGCACCGGAGATCGTGGTGCCCGCCGAGCTCGCCGACGCCGGCGTCTTCCTGCCGACCTGCCCGCCGGAAGCGCAGAAGCTCTACACGGCGATCTGGACCGAGCTGCAGAAGTAGCCCCAGCGGTCCGGCGGACAAGGCAAGGGGCGCCTTGTGCCCCTTGCCGGTCCTGGCGATCACGGGGCGGTTGTGATGGAGGATCCGGGGAGGCCGGCCCCTTGGTCCCTCGATCGTCCTGGCCCATGTCTTCTCCATGGCGTCACCGTTCCTCCTGCCGATGGCCGAAGGGCTGTATTGCCCGGAAGGCGATTTCTTCATCGACCCGGTTCGGCCGGTCGACCGCGCGCTGATCACGCACGGTCACGCCGATCATGCGCGGGCCGGTCACCGAGCCGTGCTTGCCACGGCCGAGACGCTCGACATCATGGCGATCCGCCATGGGCCCGACTTTGCAAGGGAGACGCAGGCCGCGGACGGCGAATGGCTCTCGCTCGGCAGGTGCCGCGTGCGCTTCGTGCCGGCGGGCCATATCCTCGGCTCGGCGCAGATCGTGGTGGAGGTGGGCGGCCTGCGCGTCGTCGCGGGCGGGGACTACAAGCGGGGCCCCGATCCGACCTGTGCGGCGTTCGAGCTCGTCCCGTGCGACATCTTCATCAGCGAGGCGACGTTCGGCCTGCCCGTCTTCCGCCACCCGCCGGCCCGCGAGGAGATCGGCAAGCTCATCGCCTCGATCGGCGCGAATGCCGACCGCACCCATCTGATCGGCGCCTACGCGCTCGGCAAGGCGCAGCGTGTCATCCGGCTTCTGCGTGACGCCGGCTACGACGCGCCGATCTTCCTGCATGGCGCGCTCCTGCACCTCTGCGACTACTATCGATCGCGGGGCGTGGATCTTGGAACGCTGCTTCCCGCCACCGTCGATGCGCGGCGGGACGCCTTTGCGGGTCAGGTGGTGATCGGTCCGCCATCCAGCTTCGGAACGTCCTGGGCCAGACGCTTCGCCGATCCCCTGATCGGCTTCGCCTCCGGCTGGATGGGGGTTCGCCAGCGCATCCGGCAACGCGGCGTGGAGCTGCCCCTCGTCATATCCGACCATTCCGACTGGCCGGAGCTCACCCGGACGATCGAGGATGTCGGTGCCGGAGAGATCTGGGTGACCCATGGCCAGGAAGAGGCCCTGGTGCGGTGGTGCGAGCTGCACGGCATCAGGGCGAGACCGCTGCACCTGGTCGGCTACGAGGACGAGCCGGAATGAAGGCCTTTGCCGGGCTTCTGGACCAGTTGGTCCTCACGCCCTCGCGCAACGAGAAGATCGCGCTCGTCCGCCGCTATCTCGGCGCAACGCCGGACCCGGACCGGGGCTACGCGCTGGCGGCGCTGACCGATGACCTGGAGATCCCGGCGGTCAAGCCGGCCCTTCTGCGGGCACTGGCGGCGGAGCGGGTGGACGAGGTGCTGTTCCGGCTCTCCTACGACTATGTCGGTGACCTTGCGGAGACCATGGCGCTGATCTGGGAGGGGAAGGGCGAAGGCGAGGACCTGCCCTTGTCGAAGGTCGTGGAGCGGCTGACCTCGACCCGCCGGGGTGCCGCGGCCGCGACCGTGGGCGAGCTCCTCGACCGGCTCGACGCGTCGTCGCGCTACGCGCTCTTGAAGCTCGTGACGGGCAATCTCCGGACCGGATTCTCCGCGCGTCTGGCCAAGGTGGCGCTGGCGGAGCACGGCGGCGTGGACGTGGCCGAGATCGAGGAGCTCTGGCACGGGCTGGCCGCCCCCTACGGCGAGCTTTTCGCCTGGCTGGACGGGCGGGCGCCCAGACCTGTGAACCTGGCGCGCGGACCGTTTCGCCCGGTGATGCTGGCGACGCCGGTGAGCGTGGGCGAGATGGCAGCGCTCGATCCTTCGGCCTTCGCCGCCGAGTGGAAATGGGACGGCATCCGGGTGCAGGTGGTCTGCGACCGGGGCGTGCGGCGGCTGTATTCCCGCAGCGGCGACGACATCTCCGCCGCGTTTCCCGATGCGCTGGAGACGCTCGCCTTCGAAGGCACGCTCGACGGGGAGCTTCTGGTGCGGAAGAAGGGCGGGATCGCGCCGTTCGCGGCACTGCAGCAGCGCCTCAACCGCAAGGCGGTCGGCAAGGCGATGCTGGCGGACTACCCCGCCTTCGTGCGCGCCTACGACCTGCTGATCGACGCGGGCGACGATCTGCGCCACAGGCCCTTTCGGGACCGCCGCGCGCGGCTGGAGGCCCTTGCCGCGGCGGAGCGCTCGGACCGGCTCGATCTCTCGCCCCTTCTCCATTTCGAGGCGTGGGACGAGCTCGCCGCGCTGCGCGACGCGCCGCCCGACCCGGTGATCGAGGGGGTCATGCTGAAGCGGTGGGACAGCGCCTATGTCGCCGGACGGCCGAAGGGCCCGTGGTTCAAATGGAAGCGCGATCCCTCCGTCATCGACGCGGTTCTCATGTACGCGCAGCGCGGGCATGGCAGGCGGTCGAGCTTCTATTCGGACTACACGTTCGGCGTCTGGACGGAAGAAGGAACCTTGACGCCTGTCGGCAAGGCCTATTTCGGCTTCACGGACGAGGAATTGCTCCGCATCGATCGCTATGTGCGTGACAACACGACAGGCAGGTTCGGGCCGGTGCGGGCGGTCAGGGCGGAGCCGGAGCATGGTCTGGTGCTGGAGGTCGCGTTCGAGGGGCTGAACCGGTCCAGGCGGCACAAATCCGGCATAGCGATGCGCTTTCCGCGCATCTCGCGGCTCAGGTGGGACAAGCGGCCGGCCGAGGCCGACAGGCTCGTGGCGCTCGAATCGCTTCTTGCGGAAGGCGGCGGCTGACGGGCGGACGGGGCCTTCATTCGGTGAGATAGCCGCGCCTTCGGTCACGCTCGATCAGCTTCGGATCGCGCTTTTCCGGGTCGCCGTAGCCGCCGCCGCCCGGCGTCTCGATGCGGATGGTGTCGCCCGCCCCGATGCGGATGTTCTGCGCCTTGGAGAGGTGTCTCGGGGTCTCGCGGCGGCCGTCGGCGTAGGCGATCTCGATGCGGTTGGGTGCCCCGTCCTCGCCGCCCAGCACACCCTGCGGGCCGAAGCGGCCGTGATCCATGACGAAGCTGGCATTGGCGGTGCCGCGGCGCAGCGTGACGGCGTAGCGGAGCCCCATCCCGCCCCGGTGCCTGCCGGCCCCGCCCGAGCCCTCGCGCAGCGCGTACTCCTCGAAGAGGATGGGGTATTGCTGCTCCATCACCTCGAGCGGCGCCGATTTGGAGATGCCGATGGTCGAGCAGCCATAGGCCAGCCCGTCGGTCCGGGCATTGCCGCCATAGCCGCCGCCGGTGATGTGGTACATGACGTAGCTTCGCTGGCGCAGCGGATCGAAGCCGCCGAGCGCGAAATTGCCCGACGTGCCCGCCGGGGCCGCCGTCACCCGATCGGGCACCGCCTGGACCAGTGCGGCGAAGACCGCTTCCGCAATGCGCTGCGACACCTCGGCGGCGCAGCCGGAGACCGGCCGCGGGTACTCGGCATGGAGGAAGGTGCCGCGCGGGTCCTCGATCAGGAGCGGCTCGAACAGGCCGGCATTGATCGGCACCTCGGGCCAGATGTGCTTGACCGCGAGATAGACCGAGCTTCGGGTCGTCGCGATCACCGAGTTCATCGGCCCCTGGCAGGGCGGCGAGCTGCCGGCGAAATCGAAGGTTAGCGTATCCCCGGCCTTGGTGACGGCGAGCTGGATGGCGAGCGGCTCGTCGACCACCCCGTCGGAATCCACCCAGGCCGTGCTCCGCCAGCTACCCTCCGGCAAGGCCGCGATCTTCGCCCGCATCTGTCGCGAGGCCGCCTCGCGCAAAAGGACGATCGCCGCCTCCACCACGCCCCGGCCATAGCGATCGAGCAGGGCGGTGAGCCGCCTCGCCCCCACCTCGAGCGCCGCCGCCTGGGCCCGGATATCGCCGATCCGCTGGTCGGCGACCCGGATGTTCGATATGATGATGGCGTAGATCTCGGGGTCCATCCGGCCCCGCTTGAAGAGCTTGACCGGGGGCAGGCGCAGCCCCTCCTGCTCGATCTCGGTCGCACTCGCCGAGAAGCCGCCCGGCACGGCACCGCCGATATCCGGCCAGTGGCCGGTGTTGGCCAGCCAGCAGAAGGGCTCGCCTTCGAAGAAGAAGGGCTTGACGAAGCGCACGTCCATGAGATGCGTGCCGCCGAGATAGGGATCGTTGACGATATAGACGTCCTCGGGCTCGGGCGGCGCCGTCTCGCCCGCCTCGATCTTGCCGATCACCGCCTTCGCACTGTCCTGCATGGTGCCGACGAAGACCGGCAGGCCCAGCTCGCCCTGGGCGATCAGGGCGCCATCCACCCAGCCATAGAGCCCGTCCGAGCGGTCGTTGGCCTCGGCGATCACCGGCGAGAAGGCGGCCCGGCTGAAGGCGATGTCCATCTCGTTGCAGACCTGGACCAAGCCCGACTGGATGACGGCGAGGGTGACGGGATCGAGGCTCATGGCGTGCCTTTCCGATTCGGCAAAGCTATAGTCGGGGCATGGCGACGGACATGCAGCGGCTCTACGACGAGGACTTCTACGCCTGGACGCAGGCGCAGGCCCGTGAGCTGCGCCGCTTCGCCGACACGCGCCCCAACCTGCCGCTCGATCTGCCGCACCTCGCCCTGGAGATCCGTGACTTGGGCAAGGAGCAGCGGAACGCCTTGCGGAGCCTGGTGCGGCACATCCTCGTCCATCTGCTGCTGCTGCGATTCTCGCCCGCGAGCGAGCCGCGCCGCGGTTGGCAGGCCGAGGTGGCGGTGGCCCGCGCCGATGGAGCCGATCGCCTGACGGCCACGCTGCATCGTGGCCTGCAGCGCGAATTGCCGAAGCTCTACACGCAGGCGCGCAGCCTCACCCGGCTCAGGCTCGAGGACCATGGCGAGCCGGCCGAGCTGCCCGACGCCTGCCCCTTTAGGCTGGCCCAGGTGCTCGACGAAGGCTGGTATCCCGATCACGACGCTACGCCCCGACCGTGATCAGCAGATTGCCGAGCCGGTCGACCTCCACCCTGTCGCCCGGCTCGATCACCGTGGTCGCATCGAGCTGCTGGACGATCGCCGGGCTCTGGAACGTGGTCGAGAGCGGCAGCTTCTGGCGGTCGTAGACCGGCGTGGCATGCCAGGCATCGGCGAACCAGACCGGCCGCTCGGCGAGGCGGGCACCGGCGAGGTCAGAGGCGCGCTTGTCGCCCGCGACCAGCGCCTCGGGGGCGAGGTCCGGGCGATGGCCGATCAGCGTGGTCACGAGGTTGACCAGCATCGCCCCGATCTCCGGCAGGCGGACGGCGAAGCGCTGGAAATAGGCCTCGGCGAAGCGCTCCTGCAGCGCTTCGAGGGGCAGGGAGCCGTCCAGGAGCTCGCCTTCCGGCAGCGCCACCCGGATCAGATGCGTCTGGCCCCTAAACTGCATGTCGGCGGCAACCAGCAGCGTCTCGCCCTCGATCGGTGTCGTCTCGCGCGCCAGCGCCGCCCGGCCCTCCGCCCGCTGCTCGAGCGCCACCTCGCGCAGCTCCGCCATGTCGAGCCCGGCCAGGGGGCGGTTGAGCGTGCGGACGAAATCGTGCCGGGCATCGGCGACGAGGCACCCCAGGGCATTGGTCACCCCCGGCCGGGGCGGCACCAGCACGCGCGGAATGCCGAGCTCGCGCGCCAGCGCTGTCGCATGCAGCGGCCCGGCCCCGCCGAAGGCCAGAAGCGCGAAGTCGCGCGGATCGTGGCCGCGCGCCACCGAGGCCATGCGGATCGCCCCGGCCATCCGGTCGTTGGCGATCCTGAGGATGGCGGCGGCCGCGTCGACGGCGGAGAGGCCGAGCGGCTCGCCGATCCGCGACAGCATGGCCCGCTCGATATCCGCCATGGAGACCGGGTGGTCGACCGAAAGCAGCCGGTCCGCCGGCAGCCGGCCGAGCAGGAGATTGGCGTCGGTGATGGTGGGCTCGGCGCCACCCCGGCCGTAGCAGATCGGCCCCGGATCGGCGCCGGCACTCTCCGGGCCGACCCGGAGCAGGCCCGCCTCGTCGAGCCGGGCGATCGACCCGCCACCGGCGCCCAGCGAGTTGACGTCGACCATCGGCACGTGGACCGGCATGGCGTAGTCGAGCTCGAGCTCGGCGCTGACGCTCGGCACGCCGCCCAGGATCAGCGCCACATCCGAGCTGGTGCCGCCCATGTCGTAGGTGATGACGTCGGCGAAGCCCGCGTGGCGCGCGGTCCAGGCGGCGGCGATGACCCCGGCGGCCGGGCCGGACATGACCGTCTTCACGGCATCCTCGACCACCATGCCGGCCGGCAAGGTCCCGCCATTGCCCTGGACGATCAAGAGCTCGTGGGCGTAGCCGCCGGCCTGGAGCCGCCGGGCCAGCCGCTCGACATAGCGATCCAGCACCGGCTGCACCGCGGCGTTGACCGAGGCCGTGCAGCCGCGCTCGTATTCCCGGTACTCCGAGAGGATCTTGTGGCCGACCGTGACGTAGCGATTGGGCCAGATGGCGCGGACGGCCGCCTCGGCGGCCAGCTCGTGCGCCGGGTTGGCATAGGAATGAAGGAAATGGATGACGACCGCCTCGCAGCCGGCGGCCAGGAGCGCTCGTGCCCGCATCGTCACCTCGGCCGGATCGAGCGGCACCAGCACCTCGCCCTCGGCACTCGTCCGCTCGGCCACCTCGAGCCTGTGGGGCCGCTCGATCAGGGGCTCGAACGTGCCGGTCATGCCGTAGGGGTTGGGCCGCGTGCGCCGGCCGAGCTCGAGCACGTCCCGAAAGCCCCTGGTCGTGATCAGCCCGACCTTGGCGATCTTGCGCTCGAGGAAGGCGTTGGTGGTGGTCGTGGTGCCGTGCACCAGCGTCGCCACGCGGGCCAGGTCATGGCCTGAGGCGGCGATCGCGGCCAGGACCCCGTCGGCCTGGTTGGGTGCTGTGGTCGGCGTCTTGACGACGCCGATCGCCCCCCGGTCGTCCACCGCCATGAGGTCGGTGAAGGTGCCGCCGACATCGACGCCGATCCGGATCATCCGCCCTTCCCCTCCCTCACACGCTCAGATGGGCACGGCGCAGGGCCGCGTCGTCGAGCAGCCGGCGCATCGGTCCCTCGAAGCGGATATGCCCGGATTCGATGACATAGGCGCGGTCGGCGACCGCCCCGGCGAAGCGCAGGTTCTGCTCCGAGAGCAGGACCGAGAGCCCTTCCCGCTTCAGCTTGCCGACCGCGGTCGCCATTTGCTCGACGATCACCGGTGCCAAGCCTTCCGACGGCTCGTCGAGCAGGACCAGCCGCGGGTTGCCCATGAGGGTCCGGGCGATCGCCAGCATCTGCTGCTCGCCGCCGCTGGTCTGGCCAGCCGGGCGATGGCGCAGCTCGGCGAGGTTGGGGAAGATCTCGAACAGGAGCTCGGGCGTCCACGCGGGCGCTTCCGGCCGTGCCCGCTGGCGGCCGACCTCGAGGTTCTCGAGGATGGTGAGGTCGGAAAAGACGCGGCGCTCCTCCGGCACGTAGCCGATGCCGAGCCGGGCGATGGCGTAGGCCGGCAACCCTGAGACGTCCCGCCCGGCGAAGCGCACGGCACCCGTTCGGCTGACCTGGATGCCCATCACCGCCTTGATGGTCGTCGACTTGCCGGCCCCGTTGCGGCCGACCAGGGCCACCACCTCGTTCTCGCCGACGACGAGGTCGATATCGAAGAGGATGCGCGCCTTGAGATAGGCGGCCGAGACGCGGGCGAGCTCGAGCAGCGCTTTCACCCGGCCTCCCTGTCGAGCGAGCTGCCGAGATAGACGGCGCGGACCTCGGGGTCGTCGCGCACCTCCCCGGGCGGGCCGGCGGCGATCAGCTCACCCCGGTGCATGACCATGATCCGGTCGGCATGGCCGAAGACCACGTCCATGTCGTGCTCGGTGAAGAGCACGCCGACACCGTCGGCCCGGGCGATGGTCGAGGTCAGCTCCATCAGCGCCAGCCGCTCGGCGGGCGCCATGCCGGCCGTGGGCTCGTCCATCAGGAGCAGCCTCGGCCGGTTGGCGAGGGCGACCGCCAGCTCGACCCGCTTGAGGTCGCCGTAGGCCAGGAGCCCGCAGGCGCGCTCGGCGAGCCCGGCGATGCCGACCCGCAGGAGCAGAGCCTGCGCCGCTTCCGCATGGGCGAGCCTGGCCCGGCCGAGGAGATCGAACAGCCGGCGATGGGACGAGAGCAGCGCCATCTGCACGTTCTCGCGCACCGTGAAGGAGGGTAGGATCTGGGTGATCTGGAAGGTGCGCCCGACCCCCATTCGCCAGATCCGCCTGGGCGGCCACCCGGTGACGTCCTGGCCCAGCACCCGCACCCGGCCGGCGTCGGCCCGAAGCTGACCCATCAGCATGTTGAAGCAGGTGCTCTTGCCGGCGCCGTTCGGGCCGATCAGGGCCACGATCTCGCCGGGTGCGACGGTGAAGCTCATGCCGCTCACCGCCTGCACCCCGCCGAAGCGTTTGGCGAGGCCGTCGGCCTCGAGCACCGCCCCGCTCATGAGGAGAGCTCCGGCCGGATGCCGACGAGGCGGCCGAAGCGGGCCTTGATGAAGCCGGCGAGGCCTTGCGGGAAGAGCAGGACGACGGCGATCACGGCGAGGCCCAGAAGAAGCCGCCACATCTCGAGCCGGAAGAGGAGGTCCTTGAGCCAGGTGAGCGCCGCCGCCCCGACCAGTGGCCCCGAGAGCTGCTGCACGCCGCCGAAGAACACCATGATGATGCCGTCGAAGGAGCGGAAGATCGCCATCTCGTTCGGAAACACGCTGCCCTTGGCGTAGGCATAGAGCCCGCCGGCGAGGCCGGCGAAGGCGCCGGCGAGCGTGAAGGCGACCCATTGCTGGCGGCGGACGTCGATGCCGATGGCCTCGGCCCGAAGCGGGCTGTCCCGTCCGGCCCTGAGCGCGTAGCCGAAGGGGCTGCGCAGGCCGTGCCGAAGCGCCAGGATGCCGGCCGCGCAGCAGGCGAGGACCAGCCAGTAATAGGCCACGCGGTCGCTCGCCCAGGGCGAGCGCCAGATGCCGAGCAGGCCATCGTCGCCGCCGGTCACGGCACCCCACTGGAAGACCACGGACCAGACGATCTGGGCGAAGGCGAGGGTCAGCATGGCGAAGTAGACGCCCGACAGCCGCACGCAGAACCAGCCGATGACCAGCGCCAGAAGGGCCGCGGCCGGCGGGGCCAAGGCGAGATTGAGCGCCATGGGTGTACCGGCATGCTGGACGAGCAGGGCCGCCGCATAGGCGCCACCGCCGAAATAGGCGGCATGGCCGAAGCTGACGAGGCCGCCAGGGCCGATGATCGCGTGCAGGGAGGCGGCGAAGAGGGCGAGGATCAGGATGTCGATCAGGAGCACGAGCCCGTAATCGCCGAGCCAGAGCGGCGCGGCGACCAGGAGGGCGATGAGCAAGGATGCCAGGGCCTTGAAGCGCCAGCTCGTCGGCCGGAGCGGATCGTCGAGCATCTGCCGACCCTGGCCCGCCAGCTCCGGCCGGCCGAGCAGGCCGAAGGGCCGGACCACCAGCACCACGGCCATGACCAGGAACATCATGACCAGCGTCGATTGCGGGATGAGGAGGACGCCGAAGGCCTGGAGCTGGCCGATCAGCACGGCCGCGAGGAAGGCGCCGGCGATGCTGCCCATGCCGCCCACCACCACCACGACGAAGGCGGCGGCCAGCACGTTGAAGTCCATCAGCAGGTTGGCGCCGCCCTTCGGCAACTGCAAAGCACCACCGAGGCCGGCCAGGAACGAGCCGAGGAAGAAGACGCCGGTGAAGAGCCAGGCCTGGTTGACGCCGAGTGCCCCCACCATCTCGCGGTCGGCGGTGGCGGCCCGGACCAGGATGCCGAAGCGCGTCTTGTTGAGCAGCAGCCAGAAGAGCAGCAGCACGAGGGGGCCTGCCGCGATCAGCACCAGATCGTAGCGCGGCAAAGGCTCGCCCAGGATCATGATCGCACCCCGCAGGTCCGGTGCGCGGGGCCCGAGCAGGTCCTGCGGACCCCAACCCCAGAGCGTCAGGTCCTGGACCACCAGGATGACGCCGAAGGTGGCGACGAGCTGGAAGAGCTCGGGCGAGCGGTAGATGCGCCGCAGGATGACGACCTCGACCAGGGCACCGATGGCGCCGACCACGAGGGCGGCGCAGAGCAGTGCTGTCCAGAAAGCCAGATGGCCACGGCCGAGAAGGTCGCCGAGCAGCGCCACCAGCGTCAGGCCGATATAGGCGCCCAGCATGTAGAACGAGCCGTGCGCGAAATTGACGACCCGGGTCACCCCGAAGATCAGGGACAGGCCCGCCGCGACCAGGAACAGGCTGGCGGCGCTCGACAGGCCGGTCAGGATCTGCACGAGAATGAAGCCCAAGTCGGCAGCTCCCGGCGTGGCCACGTCAGCGACGCGGACGGGCGGGGATCTCGCCCGTCCGCACGGATTATTGGCTCAGTTCGCGACCGGCCGCAGCTTCGCCACCATCTCCTCGGGCGGCAGGTACGCCTCGCCGGGTGCGTAGTACCAGTCGCGCATGGTGCCGCGGCCGTCCTCTACCGTGGTGTAGCCGACCCAGGCGCCGAGCGAGGCCTGATGGTCCGAAGGCCGGAAGGTCAACAGCCCCTCCGGCGTCTCGAACTCGAGCCCGCGCATCGCCTCGACCAGCTTTTCCGGATCGGTGTCGCCGCCGCTCTTCTCGAGCGCGGCACCGAGCGCCAGGATCGAGTCGTAGCCGACGACCGAGCCGATCCTCGGATAGTCGTCATAGGCTTCCTGATAGCGTTTCAGCCAGTCGACATAGGCAGGTTCCTGGATCTTGTCCCAGGGATAGCCGGTCACCAGCCAGCCCTCCGGCGCCTCGTCGCCGAGCGGGTCGATATATTCGGGCTCGCCGGTGAGCACGCTCACCACGAACCGGTCATCGAACAGGCCACGATCGGTGCCCTCGCGGACGAATTTGGCGAGGTCGGCCGCGAAGGTGACATTGAAGATCGCGTCCGGCTCGGCCGCCGAGAGGGCCAGCACCTCGGCCCCCGCATCGATCGCGAAGAGTGCTGGCCACTGCTCGCCGACCCATTCGATGTCGGGCCGCTTCCTGCTCATGATCTCCTTGAAGGCGGCGACCGCCTCCTGGCCATAGGAATAGTTGGGAGCGATCGTCGCCCAGCGCCTGGCCGGGTTCTCGGCCGCGATCTCGGCCAGCATCGCCGCCTGCATGTAGGTCGAGGGCCGCAGGCGGAAGGTGTAGCGGTTGCCGCTCTGCAGCGTCAGCGCGTCGGCAAGCGGCTCGGCGGCGAGATAGAGCACCTTGTTCTGCGCGGCGAAGGACGAGACGGCGAGGCCGATATTGCTCAGCGTCGTGCCGGTGAGGATGTCCACGCCCTCGCGGCTCACCAGCTCCTCGGCGACGCGGACCGCCTCGCCCGGCTCGCCGGCATCGTCACGGCTGATCAGCTCGAGCACCCGTCCGTTGATGCCGCCCGCCGCGTTGATCTCGTCGATCGCGAGCTGCATCCCGCGCTTGGCGTGCTCGGCGTGCTGCGCCATCCGGGTATAGGAGTTGATGTCGCCGATCCTGATCGGCTCGGCCGCGAGGCTGCCGGTGGTGAACAGCAAGGCGGCAATCGCCGCCAGCCTGGGCACGCCGGCATTCACCTGTCGTCTGGTCGTCATGAGCCGTTCTCTCCCTCTCTTGTCGTGTCGCTCTTCATACGGCCATCATGACCGACCGTGCAGCCTCGATCATCCGCCCGGCCGCTCAGCGCAGCCCGTCCTGCCCCTTGATGTCGCCGGCCTCGAGGCCGCCCATCCGGGCATGCGGCCGGCCGCCCGTGGTCATCGCCAGGCAGAAGACGATCTCGCCCCGTCTCGGCGCATCCGGCACGCGGACCTCGATGGCGCTGAAGTGGCTCCTGACATAGGCGGCGTTGATGTGGTGCAGCGGCACGTCCAGGGCAGCGCCGATGCCGCCCAGCTTCTTGGTCGAGGGCACGATCGCCCTGGCATCGCCGAGCAGCTCGCGCATCGCGTAGCCGCCCGGCACATGCCAGAGCGCACCCTGCTCGAGCTCGCCGTCGGCGCCGACGATCGAGCCCTTGCCATAGCTTTCGATTCGCCTCGGATCGCCGCCCAGCGCCTGGATCAACTTTTTCGACATCTCGAGCCCGAGCGGCTTCAAGACGTCCATCGCCTCGGCGAGCTCACCGGCACTGGCGAAGCGGCCGGCGAACGGGTTCCTGAACACCGCCGCCACGGCACCGCGCAGCAAAGGCCGGTCGAGACGCGGCCCGCCGTCCGAGTGGATCTCCTCGACCGTGACCTGCGTCTTCCTCAGCTCGAACATCCGATCCCCTCCCCGAGGCCGCCGACTATACGGGCCTGCCCCTTCAGCACCAGCATGGCCGCCCTGATGAGCCGGCGCTCGACCAGCGTTTGCGCGTAGCCTGCCCCGTTGTCGAGGGCCGTGGCAATCGCGACTTCGCCCAGCGACCCGACAGCCGTCGTCACGAGGTGCCGCCCCAGATCGCTGTCCGGATCGAGGTCGGTGGCGGGCGCGCGGCAGATCGCCGGATCCTCGACATCGACCGCGTTGGCGACCAGCGTCGCCGCCGCATCCGCCTCGGCGGCGCTCGTCGCCAGGATGGTCACCGCATCGGCGATGCCGAGCGAGAAGCTTCGGCCGTCCCAGCCGCTGGTCGCGACGCCGCCGATCCCGTCCATGTGACGCAGGCGGAGGCTCGCCGCCATGAGCGGCCGCCGCAGCTCCGGCACCACCCCGATCTCGAGGGACGTGCCCGGCGTCAGATGGATGGCGATGTCGCCCCGGTTGTTGACATAGGCGCGCTCGATCCCGGGCACCCCCCGGATCGCCGCCATGACGGTGTCCGCCACGGCACCCGCCACCGCCGCCATTGGCGTGACGAAGCGGTCGACCGCGAGCGGTGCCGTCGCCGCCTGCATCAGCCGTGCTGTGGGCGGCAGACCATCCGCCGCGCCGACCGGTGCGCGGAGCCGGGCCAGCACGGCGACCAGGCTTTCGAGCAGCCCGTCGAACGCTTCGGCGGCCATCCGATAGGCGCGCTCGACCGAGGACGGCGGGCCGTCGGCCCGGATGATCAGATCAATGGGCCCGTGCGCCAGATGCAGGCGGTTGCCGGCGAGCCGGGCCGCGACGGGACCGCTCGATGTCGTGGCCTCCTGGGCCGTGGCCTCCTGGGCCGTGGCCCGGGCCGCCGCTCGGGCCGTCATGGCGTGGCCCTGCCGAGCGGCCAGGGGTTGCCGACGGGCCAGGCCTCGCGCCGCGCCGCCTCGCCATGCAGCCGCAGCACCTCGTCGAGCGCCTGCACATGGTCGGCATGGCCGCCGAGGGCCGTGTAGAGCTCGAGCGGCAAGGTGAACTCGATGGGCGCGACCAGGGCCGGGGTCGGCACGTAGCCGAAGGCGCGCTTCGGCAGCCGCTCGACATCGACCATGACGGTGATGCCGCCGCCCGGCCAGACATAGACGGGGGCCCCGCCCATCGTCACCCGCGTCTCGCCGGCCTTGACCGAGCGGGTGATCAGGACCGGGTTTTCCGTGACACCGGCGCGCAGCGAGCCGCCGGCGCCGGCCATGAACAGGATCGAGCAGAGGGAAGGCTCGCAGTTCTCGCCGATCCGCTCGACCGTCCGCCGCACCGCCGCCGGCATCTCGGCCTCGCGCAGGCGGAAATCCTCGCCCAGCACGCACCAGACCGCGTCCTCGCCCGTGGTCGAGGTGATCAGCAGGCGCATGCCCGGCCAGGCGAGCTTGCGGTCGATGTCGCGGATGACGCTGAACGGGTCGGTGATATCCGTGCCGCCCCAGCCCAAGCCCGGATTGGCCACCTGGAAGTAGCGTCCCGGCGTCGATTTGCGGCCCTCGATCCTGATGCCGGAAGGCGGCATGTCGAGGCAGCGGCCGGCCTGATGCTCGGTGAGCACGCCGGTGATGTGGTCGTCGAGGACGATGACCTCGTCGACCTCGCCATGCCACTGCCGGGCGAAGATGCCGACGGTGGCGGAGCCGCAGCCGACCCGCATCCGCTCCTCCGCCTTGCCGTTGACGATCGGTGCCGCACCCGCCTGGACGACGACGCTGCTGCCGGCCTCGATCGAAAGCTCGACCGGCTCGCCGCCGCAGAGCCGAAGCAGCGTGTCGCAGGTCACGTTGCCGGCTTTCTTGGTCGTGCCGGTCAGGTGATGCACCCCGCCAATCGAGAGCATCTGCGAGCCATACTCGACGGTCGTCACATGGCCGACCGGCTCGCCCCTGGCGGTGATCGGGCTCCGCTCCGGCCCGAGATGCCGGTCGGTGTCGATCTTCACCTTGCAGCCGCAATAGGAGAAGATCCCCTCGGAGACCACGGTCACCGTGTCGACGCCCTGATAGGTCGTGCTGACGATGAAAGGTGCCGGCTTGTAGTCGGGATAGGTCGTGCCGGCGCCGATGCCGGTGACGAAGGTCTCGACACGCGGACCGGTCGTGCCGTCCCACTCGCCCTCGGCGAACGGCACCAGGGCACCACCCTCGTCGACCACGCGCTCGGCGAAGAGAACGGGATCGGTGCGGACGAGCGAGCCGTTCTCGTTGGCATAGCGGCCGCAGGCGCCCGATCGGCCGGACCTGATGCGGCAGAGCACCGGGCAGGCGTCGCACCGCACGATGCCATCGGCCTCGCGCGCGCCGAACCGCTCGGTCATGTCGGTCACGGGCTCACCCCCGCCGCCGCCAGCGCCGCATGCACGCGATGCGGAAGGGCCGGAATCTTGGCGATCCGCACGCCCGTGGCGTGATGGATGGCGTTCATGATCGCCGGTGCGGTCGGAATCAGCGCGTGCTCGCCGACACCCTTCGCACCGAATGGCCCGAGCGGCTCCGCCTTCTCCACCAGATGCACCTCCACCTCGGGCACATCGCCGACCGTGGCGATCAGGTAGTCGTGCAGGTTCTCGGTGCGCCCCGGAACGAACTCCTCCATCAGCGCCAGGCCCAAGCCCTGCGCCACGCCGCCGATGATCTGCCCCTCGACCAGCTCGGGGTTGATGGCGCGGCCGACATCGTAGGCGGCGATGATCCGCTCGACCGCGACCGTGCCGAGCTCCAGATCGACCACGACCGCCGCGATCTGGGCACCGAAGCCATAGGAGGCGTAGGGTGCGCCGAGGTTGTTCTCGACCGGTGTCGCGGGTGGATCGAAGGTCGCCCGCGCGTCGAGCGCCACGTCGCTGTCGCAGCCCTCGACCGGCGGCAGAAGGGCGAGATCGATATGCCGCTCGTGGCCGCCCTCCACCACCCGCACCGTCCCGGCGCCCGGCTCGATCCGCGCGTCGCCGCCGGCGTTGGCGAGCCTGAGCAGTTGGGCACGCAAGGCCTCGCCGGCGAGCTGGGTCGCCCGGCCCGAGACGAAGGTCTGGCGCGAGGCCGACGTCTTGCCGCAATCGAGCGTGAGGTCGGTGTCGGCGGTGGAGCAGTCGATGGCGTCCAGCGGCACACCCAGCGAATCCGCCAGGATCTGGGTCATGATCGTGGTCGAACCCTGGCCGATGTCCTGGACCCCGTTCCAGAGCATGATCCGGCCGTCGCGCAGGAGGCTCACGCGCTGGCTCGAGGGGTTGCTCATCCCGGTATTGCCGCAGCCGTACCAGACGCCGGCGATGCCGACCCCGCGCCGCACGGGACCGTCGCCGCGTGGCGCCGCCCGCAGCTCCCGCCAGCGCGGCCGCAGGGCCTCGAGGCATTCGACCATGCCCACACTCTCCAGCATTTGGCCGGTGGCCGTGGCGTCGCCCGGCCGAAGCGCGTTCACAAGGCGGAACTCGAGCGGGTCGAGCTGCAGCTTCAGCGCCAGCTCGTCATAGGCCTGCTCGACCGCGAGCAGCGTCTGCGGCACGCCGAAGCCGCGAAACGCCCCGCTCGGCGGCGCGTTCGTCAGGATCGCCCGCGATAGGGCCCGGAGATTGGCGACGCGATAGGGCCCGGGGCTGTGGATCGGCACCCGGCCGGCCACGGTCGGCCCCCAGGAGGCATAGGCGCCGGTGTCGAAATCGCCCGCGAAGTCGAGTGCGGTGATCCGCCCCGAGGCATCGGCGCCGACGCGTGCCGTGATCGCGGCCGGATGCCGCTTGGTGGTGGAGGCCATGCTCTCGATGCGGCTGTAGGTACAGGCCACCGGCCGGCCGAGCCGCCAGGCGGCGACCGCCAGGAGCGGCTGCACCGCCACGTCCAGCTTGCCGCCGAAGCCGCCACCGCAGGCCGAGGGCCGGATCCTGACCTGCTCCGGTGCGATGCCCAGGACGTTCGCCACCTCGGCCCGGTCCATGTAGGGGCTCTGGGTCGAGACGGTGAGCTCGAGGCGGTCGCCCCGGCGGACGGCCCAGCCGGCCTCGGGCTCGATATAGGCGTGCTCGACGAAGCTCGTCTCGAGGGTGATCTCGGCGGTGACCGCGGCCTCGGCCAGCGCCGCTTCGACGTCGCCGGCCTCGAGCCGGCCCTCGGTCAGCACGTTCCTCGGCCGGTCCTCGTGCAGATCCGGCGCCTCGCCCGTCCGCGCGGCGGCGAAGCTTACGGGCTCGAGCGGCTCCCAGGTAATCGGCAGCTCGACGTCCCTGATCGCTGCCAGCGCCGCCGCGGGACCGACCAGGGCGAGCACCGCCTCGCCCCGAAACCGCACATGGTCGACGGCGAAGACCGGCTGGTCCTTGTCGGGAAAGATGGCGAAGCCGTTCGTGCCCGGCACGTCGGCCGCGGTCAGCGCATGCACGCCGTGACGCCGCTCGATGGCGGCGAGGTCGCCCAGCCTGAACCGGGCGCGGGCATGCGGCGAGCGGACCACGCGCAGCCGCCAGGCGTCCGCCGGCACGCCGTCGGCGCCGAAGCGCTCGCTGCCCTCGATCCTGGCCCTGCCGTCGAGGCTCGCGATCCGGGCACCGACGACGGGCCCGGCGTTCTTCGATGCCGGTGCCGACGGCTCGAGCGCCCTGGCCACGGCCGCCACGATCTGCCGGTAGCCGGTGCAGCGGCAGAGCACGCCACCCAGCGCATCCTCGATCTCGGCACGGCCGGGACGGTCGATCCGGCCGAGCAGGTCGGCCGCGGCCATCAGCATGCCCGGCGTGCAGATGCCGCACTGCACGGCCCCGCCTTCGGCGAAGGCCTGCCGCAGCCGGGCGAAGCGCTGGTCGGCCGCGAGCCCCTCGACGCTGGTCACCGCCCGCCCCTCGAGCTGACCCAGCGGCAGGAGGCAGGCGCAGGCCTGCCGGCCGTCGACCAGCACGGTGCAGGCGCCGCAATCGCCGGCATCGCAGCCGACCTTGGTGCCGGTGAGCCCGAGCGTCTCGCGCAGGACCCGGCTCAACCGCGTCGCCGGCGGTGCATCCACCAGCACCTCCCGGCCGTTCAGCCGAAAGCCGATGCCCACCTCGACCGGTGCCAGGGCGTTCATGCCGCCACCTGCATCATCAGGCCGCCAAGGGCGCGGCGCAGCAGCACGAGCGCCGCCTGGCGCCGGTAGGCGCCGCTGCCGCGGACATCGTCGATGGGTGCGAGCGCGGCGAGATCCGCCGGCCCGAGCGCCGCCGCCGCGGCATGGGGTGTCAGGCCAAGGAGCCGTGCCTCGAGCGCGGGCAGGCGCACGGCCACCGGCGAGCAGGCCCCGACCGCGAGCCTGAGCAGGGCGATCCGCCCGCCATCGTCGAGAACGACCGTCATCGCCACCATGGCGATCGAGATGACGAGATAGCGCCTGGCACCGAGCTTCAAAAGGACCGACCGTGCCGCCGCCGGCGGCTTCGGCAGCACGATGTGGGTCAAAAGCTCGTCCGGTGCCCGTGCCGTCCGTCGGTTGCCGAGCAGGAACTCTGAGAGCGCCAGCTCGCGCGCGCCACGCGGGCCCGCCAGCCGGACGCGCGCGTCGAGCGCCAGGAGCGGCGGCACGCCGTCGGCGGCGGGCGAGGCATTGCAGAGATTGCCGGCGAGCGTGCCCCGGTTCTGGATCTGCACGCCGCCGATCTGGCAGGCCGCCTGCCGAACCGCGTCGAACCAGCATGGCAGCGGCGCATGGAGCGCTTCGGTCCAGGTGACCAGGGCACCGATCTCGATCCTGCCGCCCAAGTCCTCGATGCGCCGCAACGCCTGCAAACCGGAAAGATCGAGCAGATCAGCACCGGCCGGCGTGTCCAGCGCCGGCTCACCCCAGGCGCTTCGCGTCGCATCGGCGGGCAGGACATCGGTGCCGCCGGCGAGCGGCAGAACCGGCCCCGCCGCCAGGAGGCGGATGGCCGCGTCGAGATCGTCGGGGCGGTGATAGGCTCCCATGCGCGCCCGCTCGGCTACCCTCCCCCACCCTTCGGGTCATCGCCCGAATTCATGTGTGATGGAACGAGAGTCGTACCGTGCCCCGGCCCTGTCAAGCGCGCCGGTCGCCCAGGCTCCTAGCCGATCTCCCAGGTCGTCCGGCCGGCCACCTGGCGCTGCAGGTCGGCGAGGTCCGTCTTGCGCGGCGGTGCAGCGGCGCTGAAGCCCGCATCATAGCTCGGCGCCTCGACGGCGAAGATCACCCCGAGCGCCGTCGGCACGTCGAGCCGGACCAGCATCTGCGCCAGCATCGGGTTGGTCTCGTCGTGGACCAGCGCCGCCTCGACACCGAGCCCGTCCTTGCCCACCTCGAAGATCTCGAGCGCGAAGCGCTCGGGCACCAGACGCACACCTTTGGCGCCACCGGCGAAGAGCAAGGGCTGCCCATGCCGGCACCAGAGCTGGTTCTCGGCCGCGGTCGCCTTGTCGGTCACCGCGTCGAAGGCGCCGTCGTTGTAGACGATGCAGTTCTGCAGGATCTCGACGAAGCTCGTCCCCTGGTGGCCACGCGCCCGGGTCAGAATCTCGACCATCGGACCCTGCGCCACGTCGGCCACCCGTGCCACGAACCGGGCACCCGCCCCCAGCGCGAAGGCGCCGGCATGGACCGGCGCCTCGATCGTGCCGCCGGGCGAGGACGGGCTCACCGTGCCGCGCGGGCTGGTCGGCGAGGCCTGCCCCTTGGTCAGGCCGTAGACCTCGTTGTTGAACAGGAGATAGACGAGATCGACATTGCGGCGCAGCAGATGGAGAAGGTGATTGCCGCCGATCGACAGGCTGTCGCCGTCGCCCGAGACCACCCAGACATCGAGCTCGGGATTGGCCAGCTTGACGCCGGTGGCGATCGCCGCGGCCCGGCCGTGGATGGTGTGGAAGCCATAGGATTCGACGTAGTAGGGAAAGCGCGCGGCGCAGCCGATGCCGGAGACGAACACCGTCCGGTCCGGGTCGGCCTTGACGTCCGCCAGCGTCTTCTGCACCGCCTTCAGGATGGCGTAGTCGCCGCAGCCCGGGCACCAGCGGACCTCCTGGTCGCTGGCCCAGTCCTTGGGCGTCAGTTCCTTGATCTCGCGATCGAGCACGGTAGCCATCGTGTCAGGCCTCCAGCAGCGTCTTGACCCGGGTTTCGATCTCCGCGGCGGTGAAGGGCTTGCCGGCGACCTTGGTCAGGCTCTCCAGCCGGCAGCCATAAACCCCCTGCAGGAGGAGGTGGAGCTGTCCGGCGTTCAGCTCCGGCACCAGCACCCGCTCGAAATTGGCGAGGATCTCGCCGAGATTGGCCGGCAGCGGCCAGATATGGCGGAGATGGGCGTGCGCGACACTGACCCCGTCGGCCCGCAGCCGGTCCACGGCACTCTCGATGGCGCCGAAGGTCGACCCCCAGCCCAGAATCAGGATCCGATCGTCCATGCTGCCGGTGACGAAGTCCTGCGCCGGCACATCTTGGGCGATGCCCAGGATCTTGGCCCGACGGAAATCGGTCATCATCTGGTGGTTGGCCGGGTCGTAGGAAATCGCACCGGTCTTGTGCGACCGCTCGATGCCGCCGATCCGATGGCGCAGGCCCGGCGTCCCCGGCGGCACCCAGGCTCGCGCCAGCGTCGCCGGATCGCGGGCATAGGGCTGGAACCCCTCCACCTCCGCACCCTGCCGCACCGGGAAGGACTGGAGCGCCGAAAGGTCCGGGATCAGCCAGGGCTCGCTGGCATTGGTGAGGAAGCCGTCGGTCAGCAGCATGACCGGCGTCATATAGCGCGTGGCGAGCCGCACCGCCTCGATCGCCACGGGGAAGCAGTCGCCCGGCGTCGCCGCCGCCAGGACGACGAGCGGGGCGTCGGCATTGCGGCCGAGCACGGCCTGGAACAGGTCCGACTGCTCGGTCTTCGTCGGCAGGCCGGTCGAGGGTCCGCCGCGCTGCGCGTCGATCACGACGAGCGGCAGCTCGGTGGCGATGGCGAGGCCCAACGCTTCCATCTTGAGCGCCACGCCCGGCCCGGAGCTGCCGGTGACACCGAGCTGGCCCGCGTAGGACGCGCCGATCGCCACACAGATGGCGGCGATCTCGTCCTCGGCCTGGAAGGTGCGCACGCCAAAGGCGCCGAGCCGTGCCAGTATGTGCAGCATGCTGGAGGCGGGGGTGATCGGGTAGGAGCCGTAAAGGAGTTCGATGCCGGCGAGCCGCGCCGCCGTGACCAGGCCGTAGCAGAGCGCGTCGGCGCCGGTCACCGTCCGGTAGCGGCCTGGCGGCAGGGGCGCCGTCTGGCCGGGGGCCAGCACCTCCGGCAGGCGCGGCAGCTCCGCCGTCTCGCCATAGGCATGGCCCGCATCGAGCGCCGCCAGGTTCGCGTCGCGGACGAGAGGCTCGGCCGCGAAGCGCTCGCGAATCCAGTCCTGCGTGGCGCCGCGCGAGCGGCCGGTGAGCCAGAGGACGAGGCCGAGGGTCCAGAGATTGCGCGCCCGGTTGGCGTCGCGGTTGCCGACGCCAAGCGGCTTGACGGCGGCCTGGGTCAGCTTGGTGATGTCGATATCGAGGCGGCGATAGCCGTCGAGGTCGTCGCGCGGGTCGTGGTCGTAGCCCGCCTTCTTGAAGTTGCGATCGACGAAGGCGGCCGTGTCGATGATCAGCGTGCCGCCGGGCCGCAGGTCCTCGATATTGACCTTCAGGGCTGCCGGGTTGAGGGCCACGAGCACGTCGAGCTGGTCGCCCGGCGTGCGAACCCGCCGGCCGCCGAACTGGATCTGGAAGGCGGAGACGCCGAAGGTCGTGCCGACCGGTGCCCGGATCTCGGCCGGGAAATCCGGGAATGTCGCGAGGTCCGCACCATCCAGCGCCGCTTCCAGGGTGAACCGGCTGCCGGTGAGCTGCATGCCGTCGCCGCTGTCGCCGGCGAAGCGGACGACGAGCGACCTCGGTCCCGCGGCTCCGGCGAGACGGCTTATCACGTTCATCACAGGCCCCCTAGCGAGCGGCCCGGCCGCTCGGCGAATCGTAGGATCACCTACGATAAATGGTCCCGACCGGCGGCATCGCAAGCCGATTGGGCAACGCGATGGCGCCCGCTCATGCAACTGTCAAGCCGATCCCGCACCGACAACCCCTCAAACGAGCTTCGCGAGCAGAGCCAGGAACCGCCGACGTTCGCGTGCCGTCAGGGGTGCCAGGGTCGCCTCGCTGATCGCCTTGCCCTCGACCGTCAGCCGGGCCGCCAGCTCGGCGCCGGCTTCGGTCAGCGACAGGAGCTTCCGCCGCCGGTCCTCCGGGCTCGGCCGCCGCGTCACCAGCCGCCGCCGCAGCAGACGCAGGATCACGCCTTGGGCCGTATTGGGGTCCATGGCGGTGAGCCGGCCCAGATGATTCTGCGACAAAGGGCCCGAGGCCAGCAGCTTCATCAGCACGGCGAATTGCAGCGGCGTCAGATCAAAGGGCGCGAAATGCTTGGCGAAGAGCGCCGCATGGCGCTGATTGGCCCGCCGCAGGAGATAGCCGGCCTGCTGCTCGAGCACATAGTCGTCGTCGCTGCTGTCCATGGCTCGCCTGCCGCTCAGGTGCGTGCGTGACGCACGGCGAAGACGGCGCTCGCCATCATCAGGAGCGCGCTGACGGTCATGCCGATGGCCATCGGGTAGGGTGTCCCGGCCTGGATGGAGCCGGTGATCTGGGCGACCACGGCGGCCAGCCCCATCTGCAGGAAGCCGGCGAGGCCGGAGGCTGCGCCGGCCAGCGCGGGCCTGATGCTGATCACCGCCGCCAGGCTGTTGGGCAAGGACATCCCCTGGCCGAAGGAGACCAGCATCATCGGCAGGAAAAGGGCCCAGGGCGTCAGGTAGATGGCCGGCACCAGGAGGAGCAGCACGCAGGTGCCGAAGAGCGTGGCGGCGCTGCCGCCGATCACCATGCGATTGATGCCGAGCCGGCGGCTCAGCCGGGCAGCCGAGAAATTGCCGGCCATGAAGGCCGCCGAGACGGCGACGAACATCAGGCCGTATTCCGATGGCGGCCGCCCGAGCACGGTGATCATCACGTAGGGAGCCGCGGCGAGGAAGCTGAAGAAGACCGCCATCGAGAAGCCGCCCTGCAGGGCGAAGCCGAGGAACGCCGGCAGCCGGATCAGCGTGGCGAAATCGTCGAGCATCGACCGGAAGGTGGCCGGCCCGCCACGCGGCACCAGCGTCTCGGGCAAGTGGCCGCGCACGGCGAGCAGCACGGGCACGCCCAGCGCGCCGCCGAGCAGGAAAACGGCCGGCCAGCCGAACAGATCGGTGAGCACGCCGCCGATCGCCGGTGCGACCATCGGCGCCACCACCATCGCCATGGTCACATAGGCGATGGCCGCGGCGGATCGCTCGCGATCGTAGAGATCGCGAACGATGGCGCGGCCGAGCACCATCCCGGCGCAGCCGCCGGCGGCCTGGATGATGCGGCCGAGGATCAGGAGCCCGATCGAGCTCGCGAAGGCGCAGGCCAGGCTGCCCACGAGGAACACGACCAGGCCGGTGATCAGCGCGGGCCGCCGGCCGAGCCGGTCCGAGAACGGCCCATAGACCAGCGTCGCCGCCGCCATCGCCAGCGCGGAGAGCGAGAACGCGAGCTGCGCCGTGGCGGCGGAGACGGCGAAGTCCGCCTGGATCGCCGGCAGGGCCGGCAGGAAGATCTGCATCGAGAACGGCCCGATCGCGGTCGCGACGACCAGGATCAAGATCAGCCGCCACTCCTCGATCTCGCTGCCGTCAGCCAACGCCACCGACGTGCGGCTCGCCATGCCTCTCCAGCTCCCTCGCTCGCGCGGACCCGGCTCCGCCGCGCCGCCATCCGCCGTCGGCTCTCGCCGGGAATGGTCTGATATGCTATCGGTCGATGAATTCGCCACACGGCCTGCTGACGGCGCGATATCCGGCCGCAGCCCGCCTCGGAGCCAGCCTTGCCGCCTGCAGACCGACCGCCCTTGACCCTTTGTCTCGCCAATCCGCGCGGCTTCTGCGCCGGGGTGGACCGCGCCATCGCCATCGTCAAGGAGGCGCTGCGCAAAAACGGGCCACCGATCTACGTTCGGCACGAGATCGTGCACAACCGTCACGTGGTCGAGGAGCTGCGCGCTTTGGGCGCCATCTTCGTCGACGAGCTCGACGAGGTCCCGGACGAGGCCATCGTGGTTTTCTCGGCGCATGGCGTGCCGAAGCGGGTGCCGGCCGAAGCGCGCCGCCGCCGGCTGATCTTCGCCGACGCCACCTGCCCGCTGGTCAGCAAGGTGCACCGCGAGGTCGAGCGCCACCATGCGGACGGGCTCACCGTGCTCCTGGTCGGTCATGCCGGTCATCCCGAGGTGGAGGGGACCATGGGCCAGGTGACCGACGGCGCCGTCCTCCTGGTCGAGACCGTCGCCGATGCCAAGGCCGTCGAGGTGGCCGATCCAGGGAAGGTCGCCTACGCCACCCAGACCACGCTCTCGCTCACCGACACCGCGGCCATCGTCGCCGTGCTGCGCGAGCGGTTCCCGGCGATCGCCGGACCGCGCAGCGAGGACATCTGCTACGCCACGACCAATCGGCAGGAGGCCGTGGCGGCGATCGCGCCGGGCGCCGACCTCGTGCTCGTGGTCGGGGCACCGAACTCCTCCAACTCGGTGCGGCTGGTCGAGGTGGCGAGGCAGAACGGCTGTGCCCGCGCCCTGCTCATCCAGTCGGCCGCGGACATCGACTGGCAGGACCTGGCCGGGGTGGCCTCGGTCGGGCTGACGGCCGGCGCCTCGGCGCCGGAAGTGCTGGTCGAGGAGGTGATCGCGGCCTTTCGGGCGCGCTTCGACGTCACGGTGACGACCATGAGCCTCACCGACGAGAACGTCTTTTTCCGCGTTCCGCCGATCCCCGAGCGCCGCCTGCGCACCGCCTCCTGAAGCCGCCCGGATGGGCGGCTCCGGTGCCACGTGACAAGCCGGGCCCGGACCGGCATAACGCGCGGGTTGCAAGCGACCTGACTGGTGGTGGATGGCAGTCTATACCTCGGTTCCGGGACCGGCGCTCGAAGCACTTCTGGCGCGGTACGACATCGGCGAGGCGACGGCCCTCGCGCCCATCGCCGAGGGGGTCGAGAACTCCAATTTCCGCCTCGAGACGACCATCGGCCGCTATATCCTGACGATCTACGAGAAGCGCGTCGATCCGGCCGATCTGCCGTTCTTCCTGTCGCTCATGGACCACCTGGCGAAGCGCGGCATCGCCTGCCCCGTGCCCATCCACGATCGTCACGGCCGCAGCCTGCAGCGCTTGTGCGGCAAGCCGGCGGCGATCGTGAGCTTCCTCGACGGCCGCTCGCCGAGGCGGATCGACGCGGCGCGCTGCGCCGCCCTGGGCGCCACCCTGGCGGGCCTGCACCAGGCGGTCGGCGACTTCTCCGGCTACCGCCCGAACGCGCTCTCGGTGGCGAGCTGGCGGCCGCTGTTCGAGGCTTGCCGGCAGAGCCCCACCCCGCCCCCGGCGGAGCTGGCCCGGACCATCTCCAGGGCACTCGACGCCCTCGAGCGCGACTGGCCGCAAGAGCTGCCTTCGGGGGTTATCCACGCCGATCTCTTCCCCGACAACGTCTTCTTCGCGGGCGAACGCGTCACCGGCGTCATCGACTTCTACTTCGCCTGCGGCGACCGCTTCGCCTACGATATCGCCATCTGCCTGAATGCCTGGTGCTTCGAGGCGCGGGCCGAGTTCAATCTCACCAAATCGCGTGCCCTGCTCGCCGGCTATCAGGCGGTGCGGCCGCTCGAGCCGGCCGAGATCGAGGCGCTGCCGGTGCTCTGCCGCGGCGCCGCCATGCGTTTTCTCCTCACGCGCCTGTTCGATTGGCTGAACCAGGTCGACGGTGCGCTGGTCAAGCCGAAGGACCCGATGGAATACGCCCAGAAGCTCGCGTTCCACCGGCGGGTCGAGGAGCCGCGCGCCTATGGCCTCGAGTGACGCATCGGCAGACGAGGCGCCATCCGCCGACGATGTCGTGGAGATCCATACCGACGGCGGGTGCAGCGGCAATCCGGGACCCGGCGGCTGGGGAGCGGTCTTGCGCTGGCGCGGGCACGAGCGCGAGCTCTCCGGCCACGAGCCGGCGACGACCAACAACCGCATGGAGCTGATGGCCGCGATCCAGGCGCTCGAGAGCCTGAAGCGGCCGATGCGCGTGCGTCTCGTGACCGACAGCGCCTATCTGCGCAAGGGCATCACCCAATGGCTCGTCGGCTGGAAGGCCAAGGGCTGGAGGACCGCCGACAAGAAGCCGGTCAAGAACGTCGACCTCTGGCAACGCCTCGAAGCCGCCGCCCTGCGGCACGAGATCGAATGGACCTGGACCAAAGGCCATGCCGGCGACCCGCTCAACGAGCGGGCCGACGGTCTGGCCACGGCGGCGATCAGGGCAGCGAAAGCCGACCGCTGAGGCCGCTCAGAGGGCTGCCAGGATCTTGTCGGCGCCCGAGACCTCCATCATCGGCGGCGCCTCCTCGACGGCGAGCGACTTCACCACGCCGTCCTCGACGATCATGGCGTAGCGCTTGGAGCGCGTGCCGAGCTTGAAGCCGCTGCCGTCGAAGTCGAGGCCGATGGCCTTGGTGAACTCGGCGTTGCCGTCGGACAGCATGACGATCTTGTCGCCCACGTTCGAGGCCTTGGCCCACTCGCCGAGCACGAAGGGATCGTTGACGGCGATGCAGGCGACGGTGTCGACGCCCTTGGCCTTCAGCGCGTCGTAATGCTGCAGGTAGCTCGGCACGTGCTTCGCGTGGCAGGTCGGCGTGAACGCCCCGGGCACGGCGAACAGCACCACCTTCTTGCCGGCGCAGAGCTCGCTCGTCGTCACGTCCGTGATGTCGCCGGCATTGTTGCGCTTGAAGGTCGCGTCGGGCAGCCGGTCACCGGTCTTGATGGTCATGAGGCATCCTTGGTTCGTTGCTTTGCTCGAATGAGGCGAAATCGCCGACCCGGCTCTCTTGTTGCGCCGGCAGCGAGCCGTTATCTCTTAGCCATGCAAACCGACGACGCCAACGACAACCATCTCGCCGGCATGCTGCTCGTGGCCATGCCGGGCATGCCGGACCCGCGCTTCGACCGCTCGGTGATCTACCTCTGCGCCCACTCCAGCGAGGGTGCCATGGGGATCATCGTCAACCAGCTCGCCGAGAACGTCGAGTTCAAGGCGATCGTCGAGCAGCTCGGCATCGAGCCCACCGCCGAGGCCGCCAATCTCAAGGTCCATGTCGGCGGCCCGGTCGAGAGCAGCCGCGGCTTCGTGCTGCACACGCAGGACTACGTGCACGAGAACACACTCCTGATCGACACGGCCTTCGCGTTGACGGCGACGGTCGACGTGCTCAAGGCGATCGCCAGTGGCGCCGGACCGAGGCAGCGGGTCTTCGCGCTCGGCTACGCAGGCTGGGCGGCCGGCCAGCTCGACGCCGAGATCCAGAGAAATGGCTGGCTCATAGCACCGTCGGACGAGCGCATCGTCTTCGAGCTCGACGACACCGAGAAATGGGCCGGCGCCCTCAACAAGATCGGCGTCGACCCGTCGCTCCTGTCCTCGACCGCCGGACACGCCTGAACCCTCCGGCCCGGCGGGACGGGCCGCGGACCCCGCCCCTCAATGCGGCGGGATCGTCGCCGCGGCGGCCTCGGCGATGCGCGTCGCCTCCATGCCGCGAATCTCCTTCTGCAGCTTCTCGAAGGCGCGCACCTCGATCTGCCGCACCCGCTCCCGGCTGATGCCGTACTGACCGCTGAGCTCCTCGAGCGTCGACGGGTTCTCGGTGAGCCGGCGCTCGGTCAGGATGTGCTTCTCGCGATCGTTGAGGACGTGCATGGCGCTCGCCAGAAGGTCCCGCCGATGGTCGAGCTCGTCGTCCTCCGCGAGCATCGCATCCTGGGTCGGGTTGTCGTCGACCAGCCAGTCCTGCCACTCCATGTCGCTCTCGGTGCGCAGCGTCGCGTTGAGCGAATGGTCCGGACCTTCCAGGCGCCGGTTCATGTCGATCACGTCCTGCTCGGTCACCGCCAGCGTCTCGGCGATCTTCTTCACCGCCTCGGGGCTCAGGTCACCTTCCTCGATCGCCTGCATCTGGCTCTTCAGCCGTCGCAGGTTGAAGAAGAGCTTCTTCTGCGCCGCCGTCGTGCCGAGCTTCACCAGCGACCAGGAGTGGAGGATGTATTCCTGGATGGCCGCCCTGATCCACCACATGGCATAGGTCGCGAGGCGGAAGCCGCGCTCCGGCTCGAACCGCTTGACCGCCTGCATCAGCCCGACATTGCCCTCCGAGATGATCTCGTTCATCGGCAGGCCGTAGCCGCGATAGCCCATCGCGATCTTGGCGACGAGGCGCAGATGGCTGGTCACCAGCCGGTGCGCGGCGGCGACGTCGTCATCCTCGCGCCACCGCTTGGCGAGCATGTACTCCTCCTGCGGCTCCAGCATCGGGAACCGACGGATCTCGTCGAGATAACGCGAAAGACCGCTGCCCTCGAGGGGAACAGTGGGAAGACTTGCCATGGATGACGTTCCGCTAGTTCAGGCTCACCGGACCACGTTCCGGCTGTGGGCTACCGGCTTCTACGTGATCACCCGAACCCTTAACATCGACGCGACTGATTCGTTGCATGAAAATTCGGCAAACGCGATTCGAAAGTCACGACAGCGCAAGCTATGCCCGAGCAAGGGCGAGAAGTCGATCGAAGATCGCCGGCGGCGGGGATTCGAAGCGCAGCCTTTCGCCCGTGCGGGGATGGGTGAAGCCGAGCACCCGTGCATGCAGCGCGACGCGGCCGAGCAGCTCGATCTCGTCCCGAAGCGCCGCCGGCAGCTCCTGGCGGCGGCGCGACCGATAGAGCCGGTCACCGAGCAGCGGATGCCCGAGGCTCGAGATGTGCACCCTGATCTGGTGCGTCCGGCCGGTCTCCAGCGCGAGCTCGAGGCGGGCCGTCACCACGCCGCCCGCCTCCAGCAGCCGATAGCGGGTCACCGCCCGCTTGCCGTTCGGGACGATCGCCATCCGTTTGCGGTCGACGGGGTGGCGGCCGATCGGCTGGTCGATCGTGCCGGCGGCCGGGTTCGGCAGACCATGGACCACGGCCTCGTAGAGCCGGTCGACGCTGTGCAGGGTGAATTGGCCGGCGAGTCCCTGATGCACCCGGTCGTGCTTGGCGACGACCAGCAGGCCACTCACGTCCTTGTCGATACGGTGGACGATTCCCGGCCGCTCGACCCCGCCGATGCCGGAAAGGCTCGTCCCGCAATGCGCGAGCAAAGCGTGCACCAAGGTGCCGCTCTGGTGTCCTGCCGCGGGGTGGACGACGAGCCCGGCCGGCTTGTCGACGACGAGAAGATCGTCGTCCTCGTAGACGACGGCGAGCGGCCAGTCCTCGGCGATCAGGCCCGATGGCGATGGCGGCGGCACGACGAGACGGTAGCGCTCGCCCGGTTTGACCCGCCGCTTGCCCTCGGTTACCACCGCGTCGCCAAGGGTCAGGTGCCCGTCGCGCAGCAGCGACTGCAGACGCGATCGCGACAGGTCGTCCAGCCGCTCGGCCAACACGACATCGACGCGGCGGCCGGCCTCGTCCTCGGTGATCTCGACCAGCGCCGGCTCAGCCATCCGACAACCGGGCGGCGGCCAGCGGCGGACAGGCAATGGAACGGTATCTCGGCATCATCAAGCTCTTCAACATCGTGGCCGCGGTGGTGATCGTGCTCGGCATCGTGGCGCTCGTCTGGGCGATGGCCGAGCGCGGACGCGGCGACCGGGCGGTGGTCGACAGCGGCAGCATAGTCCTGCCGGCCGGCTTTCACGTAACCGAGATGAGCGCCACCAGCGACTTCGTCTTCCTGCTGCTGGGCGATGGCGACGGTGCCCTGCTGCTGCTCCGGCTGGACCCCCGTGACCCGGCATCCAGCGCCAGCTTCCTCGTCGAGACCGCACGCCCTTGACCCGGCGCCGACCAGAAGCCGCCGCAGCCTTTGAGATCACCATCGAGAGCCTCGGGTTCAAGGGCGAAGGCACGGTCGTCCTGAACGGCGAGCGGCTGCTCGTCCCGGGCGCGCTGCCCGGCGAGCGCTGGCGGGTGCGTCGGGGCGCGCGCCGGGGCTGGCTCGAGCCCCTGGCCTGTCTCGCCCCGGGCGCCGAGCGGGCACAGCCCATCTGTCCGCATTTCGGCAGTTGCGGAGGCTGCACGCTGCAGCATCTCGAGGCCGATGCCTATGCCGAGCTGAAGCGCCGCCACATCCAGGGCGCGCTCCGCGCCCGGCATCTGGAGGTGCTGGAGCCGATCCTCGTCCACCGCAGCCCGCCGCACAGCCGCCGCCGGCTCCGGCTCGGCTTCGACCGCAATGGCCGTCTCGGCTTTCGCCGGCGCCACAGCCGGTCCATCGTGCCGATCGAGACCTGCCCGATCGCGCGGCCCGGGCTGGTCGCCCTCCTCGCCCCCCTGCGGCAGCTTCTTCCCCGGCTCGCATCCGCCCGGCCGGGTGGCGAGGCGACGCTGACCGCCCTCGACGGCGGCGCCGAGATCGTGCTCCACCTCATGATGGAGCCGAGCCTCGTCGAGCGCGAGGCGCTGGCGGCTTTCGCCGAGGCGGAGAAGCTGGTGCGGCTGGCGGTCGCGGTCGGCGGCGCCGAGCCGGAGCCGGTGGCCGCCCGCCTGCCGGCCCTTCTCACCATCGCCGGACGGCCGGTCGAGCTGCCGCCCGCGGCCTTCCTGCAG
The DNA here is from genome assembly GCA_964393275.1 of uncultured Geminicoccaceae bacterium. GTDB lineage: Bacteria > Pseudomonadota > Alphaproteobacteria > Geminicoccales > Geminicoccaceae > SLRI01. The sequence continues at coordinate 45,117 of CAYMTA010000007.1, forward strand.
GCCACGGCGGAAGGCGAGGCCAGCCTGCAGGCCTTCGTTCTGCGCCATCTCCAGGGTGCCCGCCGCGTGGTCGACCTGTTCGCCGGGGTGGGCACACTCGGCCTGCCGCTGGCCGAGCAGGGTGTCCGGATACGGGCCTTCGACAACGCGGCCGACCTCGTCGCCGCCTGCCGCCATCCGCGCATCACCGCAAGCTGTCGCAATCTCTTCCAGGCGCCCTTGGCCGCCGACGAGCTCGAGGGTTGCGACGCGGTGCTGCTCGATCCGCCGCGCGCGGGCGCCGAGGCGCAGGTGCACGAGCTCGCGAGGACAGGGATCGGCCGGATCGTCTACGTCTCCTGCGCGCCGGCGAGCTTCGCCCGCGACGCCGCCCTGCTCGCCGCCGACGGCTACCGGCTCGAGGCGCTCGAGATCGTCGACCAGTTCGTCTACACGGCCGAGGTCGAGCTCGCCGCGTTCTTCAGGCGATCGGCAAAAGGGGCTTGATCGGCGACGCCCGAGCTTCTACCTACCAGCCATCGCTCGCGACCCCTTCGTCTAGCGGTCAGGACGTCAGCCTCTCACGCTGAAAACACGGGTTCGATTCCCGTAGGGGTCGCCATCACCCATCCAGGGTGAAGGCGCGCAGCCGACCGCCGCAGCCGCGCCGCCCCGAGGGCTCAGTCCCCCTCGGGCGCCTCTTCCTCCTCCTCCTCCGCCGCCTGCGCCTCGGCCTTCTTCTTCTCGGCGAGCCGCACGAGGTGGATGGAGATCTCGTAGAGCGCCAGGATCGGCAGGCCCAGGCCAAGCTGGCTGATGACGTCCGGCGGTGTCAGCACGGCGGCGACCACGAACACGCCAACCACCGCATACTTGCGATTGCGGGCCAGCCCCTCGGCCGTGACCAGGCCGACCCGGCCCATGAGCGTCAGCGCCACCGGCAGCTGGAAGCACAGCCCGAAGGCGAAGATCAGCTTCATCACGAGGTCGAGATACTCGCCCACGCGCGCCTCGAGCTCGATCGGCAGTGTGCCCGGCCCGCCCGGCGTCTCGAAGCTGACGAAGAACCGCCAGGCCAGCGGGAAGATGACGTAGTAGACCATCGCCCCGCCGAGAAAGAACAGCACCGGAGTCGCTATCAGGAACGGCAGGAAGGCCTGCTTCTCGTTTCGATACAGTCCAGGCGCGATGAAAAGATAAAGCTGGGTGGCGACGAACGGGAAGGTGATGAAGGCGCCGGCGAAGAAGGCGACCTTCAGATAGGTGAAGAAGGCCTCGGTCAGGCTCGTGTAGATCATCCGCCGGCCGGTCTGGCCCTCGTAGATGGCGGCGAGCGGGCGAACGAGGAAGGCGTAGATCTGCTCGGAGAAGAAGTAGCAGACGACAAAGCCGAGCAGGATCGCCGCGGCGCTGTACATGAGGCGGTTGCGCAGCTCGAGCAAATGGTCGAGCAGCGGCATTTCACGGTCGTCGATGTCCTTGATCACGGCAGCCTGGGTCCGATCGTCAGACTAGGAGCGGGGCGAGCTGGCCGCGTCCGAAGGGGTTGCCGCAACCGTGCCGGCCTCGGCCGGCGCGCCGGCGCCACTGCCGGTCGTGACAGCACCCTCCTCGACCGCAGAAGCGGGCGGCTGGATCTTCGCTGGAGTGGCTGTCGGCTTGGCGGCAAGGCTGCGCTTGGGCTTGTCCTCGACCTCGAACGCGCGCTTGAGCTCGCCTTTCGGATCGACGGCGTCGCGGATCGTGTTGCGGAGATCCATCCGGCCGGTTCGGTCGATGCTCTTCTTGATCTCGTCGAGCTCCGCCTCGCGGGCCATGTCGTCGATCGACCGCTGGAAATCGCGGGCCAGCGCGCGTGCCCGGCCGGTCCAGCGGCCGATCGTCCGGGCGACCTTGGGCAGGTCCTTCGGGCCGATGACGATCAGCGCCACCAGCATGATAACGGCCATTTCCGACCAGCCGATATCGAACATGAGCGCCCTTCAGCCGCTAGCGTGCCGCTCCCCGCCGCACCTAGCCCTTGGCCACCTCGTCCTTGGCCCGGTCCATCTTGATGTCGGGGCTGGTCACCTCGTCGCCCAGCACGCGCGGCGCCGGATCGTCGTCGTCGTCCTTCATGCCCTTCTTGAAGTTCTTCACGCCCGACGCGACGTCGCCCATCACCTTCGGCAGCTTGCCCGCGCCGAACAGGATGAGGACGATCACGAGGATCAGGACGACCTGCCAAATACCGATGCTCATGGGGAACCCTCTTGGTGCCGCAGTTCCAACTCCCGAAGCCGGGAGGGCACGTTCCGCGGATGCTGTCGCAGTCTGGCAAAAAAAAAGGGGCGGCGCAATCAGCTCCCCGCAGCTCCGGGAGACATCTCGGCCCGAGCCGGGCTATCGGCTTCGGCGGGCACCTCATCGGCCGCCGATCCACGGCCCCCGGCCGCGCGAAACAGGCCCGCCGCCTCCAGCTCGTCCAGCCGCGGCAGATCGTCGAGCGAGGCGAGCTGGAACTGATCGAGAAAGCCCGGCGTCGTCACCCAGGTGACCGGCCGGCCCGGCACCTCGCGCCGCCCCTTGGGCCTGACCCACCCCGCTTCGACGAGCTGGTCGAGGGTGCCGCGGGCGACGGGCACGCCGCGCACCGCCTCGATCTCCGCACGGGTCACGGGCTGCTGGTAGGCGATGATCGCGAGCGTCTCCATCGCCGCCTTCGACAGCCGGCGGCGGCGCTGCTCGATGCGCTCGAGATGGGGCGCCACGCTCGGGGCGGTACGGAAGGCCCACTGCCGCCCGTGCCGCTCGAGCCGCACGCCACGCGACGCATACTCGGCCTCGAGCTCCTCCAGAATGGCCAGCACATGCCGGCCATCCCTGACATGCGCCTGCAGCAGCGCCTCGTCCAGGGGCTCGCGGCTCTGGAACAGCAGCGCCTCGATGACCAGCTTGGCGTCGATCGCCTCGGCTTCGTCGCTCATCGCCGCCGGATCCGGATCGGACCGAACGGCGCCAACTGGTCGATCTCGATGGTGCCGCGCTTGGCCAGCTCGAGGCTGGCGACCAGCGAGGCTGCCAGGGCCGAGCGTCCGAGAAAGGCGTCCTCGAGCCCGGGCGGCAGGAAGCCGGCGAGGTCCTGCCAGTCGCGGCCGGTCAGCAGTCGCGACAGCCGCTCGAGCGCCGCCTCCACGCTCATCGCCCGGCGTGGCACCAGCCGGATGGATTGCTGCCGCCGGCGCGCCATGAGCCGGGCGTAGGAATCGAGGAGGCCGGCCAGATCGGGCCGCCAGTGATCCTCGTGGCGCACTGGAGCCGGCTCCGGCGAGCCGCGCGCGAAGCGTGCCACCTCGAGCTCCGGGCAGAGCTCGAGCCAGGCGACGGCACGGCGGATCGCATCGAGCTTGCGCAGCCGGGCGGCGAGCGCCTCGGCCAGCGCATCGACGTCCTCGGCCTCGCGCGCCTCCCTGGGCAGGAGAAGCTGGGATTTCATGAAGGCGAGCCAGGCCGCCATCACCAGATACTCGGCCGCCAGCGCCAGCTCGCGGGCACGGGCCTCCTCGAGATAGGCGAGGAACTGGTCCGCCAGCGCCAGGATCGAGATGCGCGACAGATCGACCTTCTGCGCGCGGGCGAGCTCGAGCAGCAGATCGAGCGGCCCCTCGAATCCATCCAGATCGACGACGAAGCGATCGGGCGAAAGATCGCTCATCCGCCCCATCCGGTGAGCACCAGGATCAGCGAATGCACACCCTGCACCATGGGAAAGAGCACGGCGGCCAGCGGGTTGATGGCGAAGCCCAGCTCGCGCGCGAGCAGGGGCAGAACGAAGATGATGCCGAGCAGGATGAAAAGGCCGTAACGCTCGGTGCGGGCGTATTGGATGGCGAGCGGGGTCGGCAGCAGCCCGGTCAGCACCCGACCGCCATCGAGCGGCAGGAGCGGCAGCATGTTGAAGCAGGCGAGCACGACATTGATGAGCAGCGCGTTGTCGAGATTCTGCCAGATCCAGAGCCCCAGATCGCTCTTCGATCCGACGAACCCATGCATCAGCACCGCCGCCGCCAACGCCATCGCGATGTTGATGGCCGGGCCGGCCAGGGCCACCCAGATCATGTCGCGCTTGGGGTTGCGCAGGCGATGGAAGGCGACCGGCACGGGCTTGGCCCAGCCGAAGATGAAGGGTGCTCCGACGAACAGCAGCAGGCCTGGCAGGATGAACGTGCCGAACGGGTCGACATGCCGGATCGGGTTGAAGCTGAGGCGACCCAGGGACTTGGCCGTGTTGTCGCCGAGCTTGTTGGCGGCCCAGGCATGCGCCGCCTCATGGAGCGTGATGGCGATCACCACCGGCAGGAACCAGACCGAGAGCGTTTGCCCGAGGGCGACGAGATCAGGCACGACCGACCTCGGGGTCGAGCAGGTCGGCCAGGGCCGTCACCAGACCGTCCAGCGGCTCATCCGCGCTCGGTCGTCCGGGCCGCAGCGCCTGCAGACGGGCCATCCTGGCGGATTTGAGGCCCGGCACCGCGTTCAGAACGGCCTCGAGCTCGTCCGCCTCGCCATTGCAGTGCAGCGCCAGATCACAACCCGCGACGAGAGCCGCCAGGGCCCGTTCGGCGATCGACCCTGAGAGCGCCTGCATGCCGAGATCATCGCTCAGCAGCAGTCCCTGAAAGCCGATCGCCCCTCGGATGACCTCGGCGATCACCCGGGGCGACTGGGTCGCCGGGTGGTCCGGATCGATCGCGGCGAAGACGATGTGCGCGGTCATGCCGAGCGGCAGGTCGGCGAGCGGCCGGAAGGCCCGCCAGTCGGTGGCCTCCAGGAGTGCGCGTTCCGCCTCGACACGGGGCAGCTCGAGATGGCTGTCGCAGGTCGCCCGGCCGTGTCCGGGCAGATGCTTGATCACCGGCACGACGCCGGATGCCATGAGCGTGTCGGCGGTTATTCGACCGAGAGCGGCGACGAGCGCCGGATCGGCGGCGAAGGCCCTGTCGCCGATCGCCCGCGTCGTCTCCGGCATCAGGAGATCGAGGCAGGGCGCGCAGACGACGTCGATGCCGACCTGGCGCAGGATCGCGGCCATTGCCCTGGCCTGCAGCGCCGCGGCCGCCTCGCCGGCGGGCCGGTCGCGCTCGGCCAGCCGCCCCAGCGTCCGCGCCGGCCAGAGCTGCGGCCATTGCGGCGGGCCGAGCCGCTGCACCCGGCCGCCCTCCTGGTCGACCAGGATGGGCACCCAGCGATCGGGGAACAGCGCCCGCAGCTCGGCGGTCAGGGCCTGCAGCTGCGTCCGGCTCTGGCAATTCCGCTTGAACAGGATGAAGCCGGCGGGCGGCTTCGCCCTGAGCAACTGCCGTTCATGCGGCAGGAGGACAGCTCCGGCGATTCCGACAATGGCAGCCTTGGGCAAGCGCGCTCCTTCGAACGCCCTCAAGAAGTCGGCCCGACGATGAAGCAGTCGCCGCCGGCCTGCTGCAGCGACCGGCAGGCCCGATCGGCCGCCTCGCGGCCGGCGAACGGGCCGGCCTGCAGGCGAAAGACGGTGTTGCCGCCGACCTTCGCCTGCTCCACGCGGCTGCGCAGGCCACCGAGCACGGCGGGATGCTTGCGCTGCAGATCGGTCCAGGCCGCCGCGGCAGCCGCCTCGTCGCGCACCGCCAGAAGCTGCAGGCGGAAGCTCGAGGCCAGCTCGCCCGACGCGGCCGGCGCCGTCGCCGTTTGCGTGCGGACCGGCGCGGGAGCCGCCGATCGCGCCGGCGGCGGGCTCGCGGCGCGGGAGGGCGCCGGCTGGGGGGCAGGCGGGCGGGTCGTCGTCGTGACCGTCGGCGCCGGCGTCGCCATGGTGGCGGCACCGGCCGCGGGCACGGCCGGAGCAGGCGCTTCGGGCGCCGGCTCGGCGGCCGGTGCCGCGGTCGCGGCGGGAGGCTTCGCTGCGGCCGGAACGGCTGCCGCGGCGGGTGCCGGGGCAGCCGGCAGCTCGTCGACCGCGGTCGCCGACGCGGCGCCACCGTCACCGGGCTCGATGTCGCGCAGCTCTTTTGGACCTTCGGCCAGATCGGCGAGCAGGGCATCGAGGCTGTCGGGCTCGCCCTTGCCGGGCGCGGCCGGCTCGGCCTGCAGCTCATCCGGAATGACATCGGCGGACGAGCGTGGCGCCGGCTCGTCGCGCGGTATCAGACGTTCGACCCGAACCGGCGCGTCGGGCTCGTTGAGCGCCTGGACGACCACCGATTCCTCGTTGACGACGGGAGCGCCCCCCCGCTCGTTCGGCGCACGCTTGAGCGGCCCGGCCTCCGCTCGCACCACCGGTGGTGCCTCGTCGCCACCCGGCATCATATCCTGATAGGCGAACCAGACGACCGACACGAAGAGAAGGAGGACCGCGGCGACCAGGCCGCCGACGACGAAGCCTCGGTAGCGTCGCCTGGGCCGGCTCCGCGTCGGCGCGCGGCGCAGCGCGGCCACGTCGACCGAATTCTCGTCGATCGTCTCGAACGGTCGTGCCTGGTTCATCTCTCGTCCGATCCTCCCGCCGGCTCCGACGTGGAGCCCGGCTGGCCAAGACCTAGTGCATTTCGGCCACCGGCGTCACGCCTATGATTCGCAGCCCGTTGGCCAGCACCTGCCGGACGGCCCGCAGCATGGCGAGGCGGGCGCCACTGAGCTCGGGCTGGTCCTTCCTGAAGAAGCGCAGCGTCGCGTCCTCATTGCCACGGGTCCAGAGCGCATGGAAGTCGCTCGCCAGCTCGTGCAGGAAGAACGCGACACGGTGCGGCTCGTGCTGAAGGGCGGCGCTGACCACGACCCGCGGGAAGAGCGCTGCAGTCTTGACCAGGGTCAGCTCGGCCGGATCCACGAGCCGGGCGAGCTCGGCCGCGCCGGCCCCTGCGCCACGCGGCTCCAGCCCTTCCGCCTCGGCGTGACGCAGCACGGAGCAAATCCGCGCATGGGCGTACTGCACATAGAAGACGGGATTGTCCTTCGATTGCTCGACCACCTTCGCGAGGTCGAAATCGAGCGCCGCGTCGTTCTTGCGCGTCAGCATGATGAAGCGAAAGGCGTCCTTGCCGACCTCGTCGATGACGTCGCGCAGGGTGACGATGCGGCCGGCCCGTTTCGACATCTTCACCGGCTGGCCCCCGTCGAGCAGGTTGACGAGCTGGCAGAGGCGAACCTCGAGCCGGCCGGCACCCTGGCTCAGCGCCTGGACCGCCGCCTGCAGCCGCTTGACATAGCCGCCGTGATCGGCGCCCCAGACGTCGATCATCAGGGGAAAGCCGCGCTCGAACTTGTCGAGATGATAGGCGAGGTCGGCGGCGAAATAGGTCCAGGCACCGGTCGAGCGCTTCAGCGGCCGGTCCACGTCGTCGCCATAGGCGGTCGCCCGGAAGAGCAGCTGCGGCACCGGCTCCCAGTCGTCGACCGGCTTGCCCTTGGGCGGCGGCAGGGTGCCGGTGTAGAGCAGGCCGAGCCGCTCGAGATGGTCCAGCGCCGCATCGACCCGGCCCGCCTCGACCAGCGCCCGCTCCGAGGTGAAGACATCGAAGGTGACGCCCAGCGCTCCGAGATCGTCCTTGATCCGCCGCAGCATCCAGGCAACGCCCTCGCGGCCGAAAGGATCGAGCCATTCCTGCTCCAGCCGGTCGCGCCAATAGGCGCCGTCGCGCTCGGCGATCGCCCGCGCGACCGGCACCAGCTCTGGGAGCGGATAGAGGCCCTGCGCCACCGGCCCGGGCTCGTCTCCCAGGGCCTCGAGGTAGCGGTGATGGATCGACCGCGCCAGGATCTCGATCTGCGCGCCGCCGTCATTGATGTAGTACTCGCGCGTGACCGCGAAGCCGGCATGGGCGAGCAGCGTGGCCAGCGCGTCGCCGAAGACCGTGCCGCGCCCGTGCCCGACATGCAGCGGGCCGGTCGGGTTGGCGGAGCAGAACTCGACATTGACCTTCTGGCCCTGACCCACGGCGGACCGGCCATAGTCGTCGCCCGCCTCGAGAATGACACCCACCTGAGCCTGCACGAAGCCCGCCGTCAGGTGCATGTTGACGAAGCCGGGCGGCACCGCCTCGACGGTCGCCAGCATCGCCTCGCCGGCGAGCTCCCCGGCCAGCGCCTCGGCGATGACGAGCGGCTTCAACCGTGCCGGCCTGGCCAGGACCAGGGCGGCATTGGTCGCCGCATCGCCGTGCCCCCGCTCGCGCGGCGGTTCGACCGTGATGCGATCGAGCGGCAGGTCGGCGGGCAGCCGCCCCGCCGCGATCAGCCGGCGAAGTGCTGCCAGCACGGCCGAAAGAAGCGTATCGAAGGGGTCCATCGTCGCATCCGATCAAGGGCATTCGGCTCCGGGACCGACCGTCAGGAACGAAACCCGGTGAGCTTGAAGAGCCGGTCGTGCTCGTCGACCGCATATCTGTCGGTCATGCCGGCCACGTAGTCCCGCACCGCGATCGCCGTGGCGGCGCTGCCCGGCGCGCCGGCGCGCCGCTGCCACCGGTCCGGCAGGCAGTCGGGAGAGTCCAGCAGAACCCCGACGAGGTCGGTCACCAGGCGCTGCGCCTTGCGCGCCATGCGGTTCACCTTGTAGTGGCGGTACATGCGGACATGCAAGAAGCGGCGCAGCTCGCCCATCGCGGCCGCCATCTCCGTGGAGAATCCGGCGAGCGGGCGGCCCGCCTCGCGAATGTCCTGGACCGAGCGCGGCCGGCTCTCCGTCAGCCGCCGCCGCGTCTCGGCGACGAGATCCCCCACCATCCGGTCGATCAGCCGACGGTTGGTCTCGTGGATCAGCCTGCGGGCTTCGGCCGTGGGATGGGCAGCCTCGACGGCCGCCACCACCGACCCGACGACGGGCAGCCCGCGCAGCTCGAAGAGCTCGAAGAAGCCGGCCCTGAGACCGTCGTCCATGTCGTGGTTGCAGTACGCGACATCGTCGGCGATCGCGGCGATCTGCGCCTCGAGCGGCGGCTGCAGCTCGAGCTGCATCGCCGCCGCCAGGGGATGGTCGGCAATCGCCGCCGGCGGTGTGGGCTGGGGGCCGTTGTGCTTGACCAGCCCCTCCAGGGTCTCGACCGTGAGGTTGAGCCCGTCGAAGAGCGCGTAGCGCTGCTCCAGCCGGGTGACCACGCGGAACGTCTGCACATTGTGGTCGAACCCGCCAAACGCCCGCAGCGCCGCATCGAGCGCCCACTCGCCGGCATGGCCGAACGGGCTGTGGCCGAGGTCGTGGGCCAGCGCCAGCGCCTCCGCCAGATCCTCGTCCAGCCCGAGCACCCGCGAGAGGGTGCGCGCGATCTGGGCCACCTCGAGGCTGTGGGTCAGCCGCGTGCGGAAATGGTCGCCCTCGAAATTGACCAGCACCTGCGTCTTGTACTCGAGCCGGCGGAACGCCGTCGAATGCACGACGCGATCGCGGTCGCGCTGAAAGGCGCCGCGCAGCCCGCTCGCCGGCTCCTCGACCAGCCGGCCAAGGCTCGCCTGCGCGGCATGGGGCGCGCGGGGGACGACGGGAGCGACCCGCTCGGACAGTGGCCGGTTTGACAAGGGTCAGCCGCTTCTTACATTGCTGGTATCAGAGGAACGTGTCGGAGAATAGGTTGGCGCCATGATCGAGATCAAGGCAGGCGGCGATGTCGTCGGGAAGAGCCGGCCGGCACCCTTGACCGTGACCGAGAGCGCCGCGCGCCGCGTGAGACGGATCCTCGAGGCCGAGGGAACGCCCGATCTGCGGCTCAGGGTCAGCGTCTCCGGCGGCGGTTGCTCCGGCTTCCAGTACGGCTTCGCCCTCGATGGCAAGAGCGAGCCCGACGATGTCGTGATCGAGAAGGACGGCATCACCGTCGTCGTCGACGGCATGTCCCTCATGTATGTCCTGGGCTCGCAGCTCGATTTCATCGAGGATCTGACCGGCTCCTACTTCAAGGTCAGCAACCCGAACGCCACCGCCTCCTGCGGCTGTGGCACGTCCTTTGCCATCTAGCATCAATGGATCGGTCGGACCGGACAGGACGTTGAAGATCGTCACCTGGAACGTCAACTCGATCCGGCGACGTGAGGCCGTCGTGCTCGACTGGCTGCAGGCCAACACGCCCGATATCCTGCTCCTGCAGGAGACCAAGGTCACCGACGCGGAGTTCCCTCGCGCCGGCTTCGAGGCTGCCGGCTGGCATCTGGCGCTGCATGGGCAGCCCGGAGGCCGCAACGGTGTGGCCATTCTGGCGCGCTCGCCGATCGACGACGTCTCGCATGGCCTGCCGGGCGAGGCAGGCGACGAGCAGGCCCGCTACATCGAAGGCCGGGTGGCCGACCTGCGGGTGGCGTCCATCTATGTGCCCAACGGCACCCGGGTCGACTCCGACAATTTCGCCTACAAGCTTCGATTTTACAACAGGTTGACGGCGTATGTGGCGGCGGCCCTGGAGCATGATCAGCCGCTCGCCCTCGGCGGCGACTACAACGTGGCCCCCGAGCCGATCGATGTCTACGACCCGGACGAATGCGAAGGCGGCATCTGCTACCACCCCGCGGAGCGGCACGCCTTGCGCAGCCTCGTTCATTGTGGCCTCTACGATGCGTTCCGCGCCATGGCGCCGACCCGACGGCAGTTCACGTGGTGGGATCTGCGTGGCGGCTCCTGGGAGCGCGACGAGGGGATGCGCATCGACTTCCTGCTGCTCTCGGCACCGGCCCTCGATCGGCTGGTGAGCGCCGACGTCGACCCGGGGACGCGCGCCGGCAAGGGCATCTCCGACCACATCCCCGTCTGGTGCGAGCTCGCGTGATGGCACATTCCGATCCCCTGTCCGACGCCCCCGATCTCTGCCGCCTCGGTGTCGCCGAGCTCGCCGCCGCCTATGCCGACCGGACCCTTTCGCCCGTCGAGGTCACCGAGGCCTGTCTCGCCAGGGCGGAGCAGGTTCAAGGCGCGCACAACGCCTTCAGCTTGATCGACGGCGAGGCGGCCCTTGGCCAGGCGCGTGCCGCCGAATCGCGCTGGCAGGCTGGAGCACCGGCCTCCGCGATCGACGGCGTGCCCGCCACCCTGAAGGACATCGTCTGGGTCGAGGGGCATGAGATCGGCTATGGCAGCGCCGCGGCGGCAGCCGTTCGACCGCCGCACGACGCGCCCGCCGTCGCCCGCCTGCGCGCCGCCGGCGCCGTCTTTCTCGGGCTCACCACCACCCCGGAGTTCGGCTGGAAGGCGGTCACCGACAGCCCGCGCACGGGCGTCACCACCAACCCCTGGAAGGCGTCGCTGACGCCCGGCGGGTCGAGCGGCGGTGCCGCGGTCGCGGCGGCGACCGGCGCCGGCGTCCTGCATCTCGGCACCGACGGCGGCGGCTCGATCCGCATCCCCGCCTCCTTCAGCGGCATCTTCGGCCTCAAGCCGACCTTCGGCCGGGTCCCCGCTTATCCACCCAGCCCGTTCGGCTCGGTGGCGCATCTCGGGCCGATGACGCGCAGCCCAGCCGACGCCCTGGCCATGCTCGAGGTGATGGCCGGTCGACATCCCCTGGACTGGATGCAGCCCCCGGCCGAGATGCCGCCGCTGGCCGGCGCCCGCTTCGACCTGCGGGATGCCGAGATCGGCTACTGGCACCGTCCGCCCTTCGGCACGGTCGAGCCCGAGGTCGCGGCCCGGATCGAGGCCGTGGTCGATCGGCTGCGTGCCCGGGGTGCCAGGATCGAGCCGATCGACCTGCCCGACCACGACGATCTCTTCGAGATCTTCACCACGCATTGGTACGCTGGCGCCGCGGCTCGCGTTGCGGCGCTGCCACAGGACCGGCTCGATCGGGTCGACCCGGGCCTGCGAGCTGTCGCCGCGGCGGGCCGGGCCATCCCGGTGGCCGATTTCGTGCTCGCGACCCAGCGTCGTGTCGCCTTCGGCGTGGCGATGGACGCCCTGCTCGACCGTTTCAGCCTGCTGCTCTCGCCGGCCACCGCGGTCGCGGCCTTCGCTGGCGGCGAGGAGGTCCCGCCCGGCTCCGGCCTCGGACGCTGGACCGAATGGGCCGGCTTCAGCTACCCGATCAACCTGAGCCAGCAGCCCGCCTGCTCCCTGCCCTGCGGCTGGACCGGCGACGGCAGGCCGATCGGGTTGCAGCTCGTCGGCCCGCGCGGCGCCGACGCACGCGTCATGGCCGCCGCCGAAACGATCAAGTCGCTCTGCTGAGCGCCGTCCCGGCGCCCATCGCCCGGTGGTGCGGCTGCCGGAGCACAATGGCCCGAGCTTCGGGGGAAAACATCGAAAGGATCACCCCGCTGCCGCTCCATCCGGCGCGCCGCGCTTGAAGTGGCCCGAATGCTGATACTATAAAGCAAGGTAAGAACTCTTTTGCTGGCCCTTCCTCTGTCGGGATTTTTTGGCGATGATGCGGCATCTGGTCGGGTCGGGTTCCCAGCCCGCACGCTGCCTGCCGCGCCGGTCGCCGGCTGCCCGGTCAGGAAGAATGCCGTAGCCGTGAGCACGCCATATGTTTTTTCCTCCTTCGCCTCCTCGGGCCGTGGTTGACGGCGCCCAGCGGACGGTCGGCCCGAGCCATGCGTCGCCGGTCAGCGATCGGGTCCAGGCGCTGAAGGCCTACGCCGATCTGAGCGATGTCGACCTCAAGGAAGCATTGCTGACCCTGTGGCGGCGCAAATGGCTGATCATCCTCACGACATTCGTCTTCGCCGCGGTCACCGCGGCCGTCGTGACGAGCATGACGCCGCTCTACACGGGCAGCGTCAAGCTGCTGTTCCAGGAGCAGCAGATCAACCTCCTGCCGGGGCTGATCAACCAGGCCCCGCCGACCGAGCAGATCCAGGTCATAGGCTCGCGAACGGTGGCGCAGCGCGTGATCGACAAGATGGGCCTGAAGGCCGATCCGGAGTTCAATCCGGACCTGCAGCCGGAGCCGATCGTCGCGCAGTGGTGGGACAAGCTCTTGCAGGCGGTCTCGAGCAGGCTCGACTTCGCCGGGGTGTCGACACCCGCGGTCGGCGACGACCTCGAGATGCTGGCGGCCCCCGAGGTCGGTGCGGCCGGGGCGGGTCCCGAGGAAATGACCGACGATCTGGCCCACCGCCTGTTCGACGAGATCATCCTCGACGGTTTCCTCGATCGGCTGAACGTCGATACCGTCCCGAGCTCGACGGTGATCGAGATCACCTTCGCGTCCGAGCGTCCGTCAAAAGCGGCGCGGATCGCGGACGCGGTAGCCGACAGCTATCTGCAGCAGCGCCTCGAGGCGAAGTTCGACGAGATCCAGCGGACCACCGGCTGGCTGGACGAGCGCATCGGTGAATTGCGCGAGCAGGTTTCGACCGCCGAGGCCGCGGTCGAGGCCTATCGCGGCAAGACCGGGCTGCTCGAGACCGACGGCGGGACGGTCGCGGCGCAGCAGGTGTCCGAGCTCAACACCCAGCTCATCCTCGCGCGCACCGCCCGCGCCGAGAAGGAGGCACGGCGCGACCAGGTCCGCCGGCTCCTCAACTTGGGCGGCGATGGCCTCGCCAGCGCCACCGAGGTTCTGGGCTCGCCCCTCATCAGCTCGCTGGTCGAGCAGGAGGTGGCGCTCCGGCGCAAGGTCGCCGATCTGTCGCAGGTCTATGGCGCCCGCCACCCGCTGCTGCTCAGCGCCCAGGCCGAGCTCGAGGACCTGCAGAGCAAGATAAAGTCCGAGACCGCGCGGATCGCGGACAGCATGCAGGCCGAGGTGAACGTCGCACGCGAGCGTGAGCGTCTGCTCGAGGATGGCCTGCGCCAGCTCGAGGATCGCGTCTCCGATTCCAATCAGGCATCGGTGACCTTGCGCGCCCTGGAGCGCGAGGCGAGCGCCGCCCGCACCCTGCTCGAGACCTTCCTGCAGCAGTCGCAGGAGCTGAAGTCCCAGGACGACCTCGGTGCCTACCGTGCCGACGCCACCATCATCTCCTACTCGGCCATCCCGCGCTTCCCCTCCTACCCGCGCAAGAAGCTCGCCGTCGCGGCGGCGATCATCGTGGGCGGGCTGATCGGTGTCGTGCTGGCGCTGCTTCTGGAGCGTTTCGAATCCGCCTTCCGCAGCGCCTCGCAGATGGAGGAGGAGCTGGGCTTTCCGGTGCTCGCCTCCGTGCCCGATGTCCGTCGTGTTCGCGAGGTCCGCAAACGCGGGCTGCCCGCCTACCTGCTCGACCATCCGAACACCGCGGCCAGCGAGGCGTTGCGCGCGATCAATGCCAGGATGGTTCTCTTCAGGGGTGACCGGCGATCGGTCGCGGTCCAGTTCGTGTCGTCCGAGCCGGAGGAAGGCAAGTCGAGCCTGGCGCTCGGCACGGCGCAGATGCACGCCAGGAGTGGCCGGAAGATCCTGCTGATCGACGCCGACTTCCGCCAGTCGAGCGTGGCGGCCATGCTGCGAATCGCCGCTTCGCCGGGGCTGACCGACTTGATGTCCGGCCAGAAGGCGCGCGAGGAGGTGGTCCGCCAGGATCCGGTGACCGGCCTGCATGTGGTCACGGCCGGTCGGCTGATCCCGACCGCCCACGACTTTCTCGTGGGCGGTCGGCTTGCGGATATCATCGCCGAGTTCCGCGGCCATTACGAGCTGATCATCGTCGATTCGCCGCCGGTCCTGTCCGTCGCCGATGCGCCGCTGATCGCGCAGGCGGTCGACGGCACCATCTTCGTCGGACGCTGGGGCAAGACCCGCAAGCAGACCATGATCTTCGCGCTTCGTCAGCTCGCCCAGACCGGCGCCTCGATCATCGGCCTGGTGCTCTCACGGGTCGATGTGCGCCGAGCGGCCAACTACTCGTACGGCGACGCCGGCCAGTATCACGGCAAGCACAAGAAATACTATCTCGAGAAGACATGACTTGCCTCATGGGTTCATGATCTACAGACGTGCGCAACGTGGACACGAAAGCGGGATGACATGAGGAGCGAGTCGAAGCGGGTGATCATCGGCGTGCCGGTCTACAATGGTGCCGCCATGCTCGGCGAGATGCTGGAATCGCTGCGCGCACAGACCTTCAGTGCTTTTCAGGTTACCATATGCGACAACGCCTCGACCGACGGCACGGCCGAGATCGCCCGACGTTTTGTCGCGGCCGACCCGCGCTTCGTCTACCACCGCAACGAGACCAATATCGGCGCAGCACCGAACTACAACCGCGTGTTCGAGCTCGGGCACGACGCGCCGTACTTCAAATGGGCGCCGCACGACGACCTCTACGCGCCGGCCTGGCTCGAGCGTTGCGTCGAGGCGCTGGACGGCGATCCCGCCGCCGTCCTCGCCTGGTCGATGGTCGACGTCGTCGACGAGACCGGCGAAGGCCGGGTCCTCGACCACGCCAGCTACCATCGCGGCGTGCAGGCGAGCTTCGTCGACGGGCACGGCCGCCGGGGCTGGACCATGGGGCCGCTCCACCTCGCGGAGGGCCCCGATCCGGCGGTGCGGCTGGGCGAGCTGCTCGACAGCATGATCGGCTGCTTCGCCGGGCTCGGTCTGATCCGGACCGACGCCCTGCGCCGCTCCAGCCTCCAGCGCAGCTATTACGGCGCCGACCGGGCGCTCCTGGCCGAGCTCGTCCTGATGGGCCCCTTCCGCCAGGTGCCGGAGCGCCTCTACACCAACCGCTACCACAAGACGGCCAGCCGGGATCTGACCGCGAGTCAACGCCGGAGCTGGATCGACGCCAGGGGTGCGGTCGGCTGGCCGACGATGCGGCAGCGCCTCGACATCCTGCGAGCCCCCGCCGTCGCGGGCCTGTCGCCGCGCGACCGCGCCCGCTGCATCGCCGTGGCCCTCCGCCATTTCGCGCGGCGTCAGGTCGGCGCGGCGATCCGGGGCATTCTGCATCGCGGCGGCCCGGCCGGAGCCAGCGGCCGCGCCGCAGCCTGAGGCTCGAGGTCGTGTCCAGCCCCCTCTTCCACGAAGGCCGGCTCCGCGCCAGCCGCCTGCCTCGGCTCAAGAGCTCCTGGCTGTATCGCAACAACCTCGTCCAGCGCCTCCTCTCCGCCTCGCCCACTGCTGCCCATCTGCTCGAGGACCTCTACCGACTGGCCCTCGCGAGGATCATGCGGCCGGAGGCGAGGGCCGACGCGGCCGACGTCGAGGCCCGGCTCGCCGATTTCGCCAGGCGGTTTCCCGAAGCTCTCGGCACCTGCGACGAAGCTCCGATCTTCCTCCTGGCGGCCGGCTGGCGGTCCGGCTCGACGCTGCTGCAGCGCGTCTTGATGTCGAACGGCGAGCTGATGATCTGGGGTGAGCCGTTCGCGCGATCGGGGCTCGCCCAGACGCTCCTGACCCAGTTTCGCGCGTTCACCGACGAGTGGCCGCCACCGGACTATTTCATCGACAACTTCGCGGATGATCTCGAGAGCCAGTGGATCGCCAACAGCTACCCGGCGCCCGAGCGCCTGATCGTCGCCCACCGTGCCTTTTTCACGGAGCTGCTGGCGGTCCCGGCGCGAGCCCGCGGGCATCGGCGCTGGGGCCTGAAGGAAGTCCGCCTCGGCGGCAGCCACGCGCTCTATCTCAGGCTGTTGTTTCCCAAGGCGCGCTTCGTCTTCCTCATCCGCGATCCCTACGCCGGCTTCGCGTCGTTTCGGCACTACATCAAGAGCGATTTCCTGGCCTGGCCCGAGCTGCCGGTTCATTCGGCCGCCGATTTTGGCCGTCTCTGGCACAATCTGGTTTCGGATTTCGAGCGCGTATGCCCGATGGTCGACGGCCTCTGGCTACGCTATGAGGACTATCTCGATGATCCGGCTCTGCATCAGGCGCTCTGCGACCATGTCGGCGCCGACCTTGCACCGCCCGGCCAGCTGCGGCTGATCGCCTCCGCCGGGCAGCCCGGCTCCGATGTTTCCGTGCGACGTGAGAACCGCCTGCTCTCCTGGGAGCGCCGAGGCTTGCGACGGGGGCTGGGCGATCTCGCGGCCCGGTTCGGCTATGCCGGCTGAACGGCAGAGGCACGACCGAAAGAGCAGGAAATCGAGCAAGGTGCCCTGATGACCACCGCCACTGTCCCCTTCGACAGGCTGCATCCACTCGACCAGGCTCCCCGGGGCCTCATGTACGGTGCCTTGTTCACGGCGATCGTCATCCAGCACATCTACGTCTTCTCCTTCAATTGGGTCCCCGAGCTCCGCGTGCCCCTCGCCGGCGCCCTGGCCGCTTTTCATCTCGCTCTTGCCGCGATCACCGTGCTGGCACGCCCGGCACCCTGGATCTTCGGCCTTCTGCTGTCGGCGGCCTGCCTCGTCGTGTCGCTGATACCGGCGCATTTCCTGGGCTTTGGCGTGATGCCGTCCTTCGATGCCCAGGCCGCGCTGCGCACGCTGATCCTGCCGCTCATGATGATCTGGGTCCTCAGCTATCCATTGGCGCTGCCCGGCAATTTGCTGCGGTGGTGCGCGATCCTGTCGATCCTGCTCGGCGCCGCGATCGCCCTCACCGGTGATCCCGTCTACGTCAGCGGCACGCCGCGGCTCGGCTCGATTACGGGCGGCCTCGATCAGATGCATCCGAGCGCCAAGTTCCTCTCGCTGCAGCTCGTGCTGGTCGACGTCATGCGGCGCGGCCGCATGATGTCCGCGACGCTGGCGTGGGGCCTCATTGGCGTATGTTTCGTCGTCCTGCTCGGCTATGGTGGCCGGAACGAGCTGGTCTTCGTCGCTGCCTATTACGGCGGTCTGGCTTATTTTCGCTATCGCGGCATCACGATCGTCAAATGGTCGCCGCCGATCCTGCTCGGCTTCTTTCTGTTGGTTTCCTACGTCGCGTTGAGCCTGGGAACGGACGTGCAGAGCTGGGGCAGCGGCCGGATCGGCGTCTGGCAATACCGCATCCAGCTACTCGCCGGGCGTGATCTCATTCCCCTGTTCTTCGGTGGAGGCGTTGGCTCGGACGTCATCTGGACACCGGAATGGTGGTACTTCGACGAAGGGCTGACCGCGCACAACGACTATCTCCACTTCTTGATGGAGAATGGCCTCGTCGGACTGCTCGCCATGGGCCTGTTCAGCTATGCCATCTGGATCCGGGTTTTCACCGAAGGCCGAGCGGTGCTCATCGGCGTCCTGGTCAATTCGGCCTTCTCCAACGGGTTCTTTCAATCGCCCCTGCTCGCGATGAATCTCGCGCTGATACTCTCCGCATCGATCATCGTGAGACTGACGCGAGAGGAACCCGAGCCGTACTCACGACCAGGGACCTTGCCGGAACCGGACACATCGGCAGTCAGATTTTCGTAGATATGCCCACCGATGTTCAAATGCCGGCGCGCATCAACAGGCATCGACCTGTCGGTGCGCGCTCGATCGATCTCTCGATGTCCGGGGTTTAGGATTCTACCCGACGGATTGCCATTTCGTGTACGGCTGCGGATCACCATTAACCACCGCGCGCACCTTCCATTTGTACTCGACCCCACTCGGGAGCCCTGGAATTTCATGCGTGCAGGTGCCTCCCGAAACGCAACCACCGGCCTTCGGCCTCACGACCCGACCGTAAACCTTCGGCTGCTTCGATGTCGCCGCCCGAACCTCGACATAATAATGACTGGCTCGCGGCGTCGCCCGCCACTCCAGCTCCCGACCATTGCTGCTCGTTCTGGATGGCTGGGACGTAGAGGCATACTCGACGGACGCCGCCTGCTTGGTCGACGGCTGATTGTTGGCCGCCGTCGAGTTGCTTTTGCCGACCGGTGCCCATGCGGTGAAGGATTGCGGCTTGCCCTTGACCACGGCGCGCACTTTCCATTTGTGGCCGACCTTGCTGGAAAGCGAAGGTGTGGTGAACGAGCATGTGCCACGGCCGGAGGGGCAGCCGGCGGCACTCGGCTTCACCATTTTTCCATATACTTTCTTTTGCTTGGAGTTGTCCTCGCGGATTTCCAGGTAATAATCACTGGCACCCTTGGTGGCAGCCCAGGTGAGCGTGCCGCCGCTGCTGCTCTTGGTTGCGGCTTTCCCTGACGAAGCGTCCGAGGACGCCGATTGGGGGTTCGAGGGAGCACCCTTGCTGCTTTTGCTCTGCTTGCTGCTTTTGCTCTGCGCGGTGCTCACCGACGCGGCCTTGCCATCGAAGGCACAATTTGGCGCGAGAGCCGTCCCCCCGCCTGCAACAGGATTACCCAAGACATCGTTGTTCAATACCATACGAATGTACGGGTAGATTTTCGGGATGTCTCGCGCCAGCTGACTCATGACCTGAGAGTTGATGTTTTGGTCGGCGCGAAGAGCGCCAGCACTGCAGCCGCCGTTATCGACAACATAGATTCCGTAGTTGCGAATACCTTCCGCCAAACGTCGACCGGGCTCGCTGAGCCCGAGTTTCCCGATGTCGACATTCGGTGGAAGTGCCATCAGTCCACCGTAGGGAATGTTTCCCGTGTTATTCTTGGAGTCCGAAGCGAAACCGTCGCGGCTGGTCGCCGGCAACTGGATATCCTTGGAGAGCATGACAGCGCAGCCGGCCCTCGCCGGCGCCACCATCTGCAGCGCATGCTCGATCTTGTGTCCCGGCACATTGATCTCATGACCGCGCAGAATACCGAATGGAGCGGCAACTCCAGAGGCGCTCGTGCCAATGCGCTCCCCCATCTTTCGACCATGGCCCAGCCCGCGAGGGTCGTAGTCCCGAAACTGACCCGCCACCGGCTTTCCGTTGCCCCAACTGTATTCCCGGAGATGCTGGAATGAGTTGCCTCCGCGATCATAGATGGCAATGTTTCCGTCCTTCCCGTTGGGGAAGTGAACATCGACGCCGCCCTTTGGAAATCGGACGTTGGCAGGTAAGCGACTTCCGTTCGTTCCAGACCGGGCATTCACCTTGAGGACCGGATCATTCGATTCAGCCTCGACCACATAGAGACCCCATGGGGTGTCGCCCGAATTGATCCCGAATTTGCTTGCCTTAAGCCAATCCCTGGTCGCCGGATGCGAACTGCTCGCATAGTCCGCGCCGGTGCCGATAGGCCGGTGATGAGCGCTATCGCTATTGAACGGATTGAGAAACAAATCTTTCGACGAAGAACAACCGGCTTGTGCATAGACACTTGATGGAACTAGCAACGCAAGTGACGTGACGAGGGTTGACGCCAGCAGGCAACGGCCAATCAATAGTCGGTTCACACTAGAGCTCCAAACTTCATTGGGGGGTTGCGAGGCACGGTGCAGCGGCACGCGGACCGCTTCCGCTCGAGGTTGCGGATCGGCACACTAAGTTGGAGACGCTGAGGTCCCGGGTTTATTCCACGACAGCCGCGGAACCTCAGCCTCGGCCAACACGCAAGTTCTACCATAGGTAGATTTTTACCATCAGATGTCAACCGTTTTTCGTTTGGCCACGAGGTGTCATCGTGCGCCGGGAGCGACCCGGGGCGAGAAGAGCGCGGGCCGGCTGACCTCGAGCAGCGTTCACATCCGCGCCGCCTTCAATCCGCCCTGCCGCTGCGCCCAGGAGGCGGCGGAGGGCCCGGATGCTGGAGCTTCGGGGGCCCCGTTCGGCCGGCGACCCGCCACGTTCACGAGCTGCAAGACCTGCCCGAGAAAATCCAGCTCCAGCGCCTACTGGCCCGCCATCCAGCCCTCCTCGGAGAAGCTGTCACCCTTTCCCTGTCTCATTCAAGGGGCGCGTTCCACGATCCCCGCTTCGCGCGGGATGGACCTCCATGGTGATTGTCACCATGGCTGGTCCGCGTCGAGTCACTGGTTCCTCAGCGCTTTCCGGTATGTCCGATGTGGTTGCCTTTGGGCTGTCGATGGGGCATTTTTGACGTGTAGCCTGCCAAGACGTGACCGGGCAACATTGGCATGCGCCAAGGGTTTGCCGCGAACTTTGGTGCCAATCGCCGCGCGGCGCCAATGAGCGCTTGGGCGGATCGAGGCCGTTTCACCGTCAATCCACCCCTCCTTGATTGAAAGAGCAGCTTGTATTATGTCCCGATTTGCAAAAATTCGAAGTAGATCTTTAGATGTTCTTTGTGGTCATCGTGTTGTATTTCATCATATGGCGAAGAGCGGCGGCACCTCTGTCTATCGTTCTCTGCGAGTTCGTTATGCATTTTCTTATGCAAATTTGGAACTTCAGTCGATATACTCGACCCTCGAGGCCTTGCATCCCGATTTCTCACCGGATGAAATAAGGGATGAAAGCGTTCGTTTTAGAGAGCAACAACTAATCTACTACATGCATAATGACGTTAGATGCATTTCCGGCCATGTGGCGTTTTCAGAAGCAGCATTTAATTTGTTTAATGAAAAATATTACTTTATTACAACCCTCCGAGATCCGATAGCACTGTTTATATCAACTTTTTTTTATAATACTACAAGTCCGCAAGATCGATGGAAGATCGACGTCCCTATTGAAGAGTTCCTCGAATCGCCCAGGGCTCGAATATTTGGTGAAATTTATGCACGATTTTATTCTGGAGCTCCCACTTCGATGCACGAGAGTTCCGCGAACCTGCTGGGACGCGCGAAAGAAAACCTGGAGAAGTTCTCCGCCGTCGGGTTGACGGAAGACATGCCGCGGTTCGAGCGACGCCTCCGCGACATTCTTGGCGTCCGCCTGCGGATCGGCCACGAGAACCGGTCGCGGGTGCCCGATACCGAGCGACAACGCACGGTGACACCGGAAGTTCGCCGGAAGATCGAGGATTTGAGCGCGCCGAATATCGAAATCTACGATTTCGTCAAAGAACGATTGGCGTCGTGAAGGTCGTTGGCGAGGCCTCCTGCGCGGCCTCGCCAACGGAACGATCGTGATGAATTCCGAACTCCCGAATCTGGGCTTCGTGCGATTTCGTGTTGCACCGTTGCCGCGACCGTTGTCATGACCGTGATGCGGTCAGGTGGAACCCACCATGCGCGGTGAAGGTGATGGAGAATTGATGCAATCGAGGCCTGGACGATGGCTGTCCGGGAAATGGCAGAGGTTCTCCCGCGGCTCCTTCGTTCGGGGCCTCGCCATCCTCACCTCAGCCTCGCTGCTGCAGAATCTGATCACGTTCGCAAGTGCGCCGATCGTGGCCCGGCTGTTCGCGCCAGAAGAGTTCGGCATCGCCGGGCTGATCCAGACCCTTGGCGTGCTGCCCGTGCTGTGCGGCACCGGTCAGTATTATCTGGCGCTGGGCATCGCGCGAAGCCGTGGCGAGTCTGTCAATCTCGCGATGCTCTCGATGCTGTTGGCCCCGCTTCTGGCGCTGGCCCTCTTGCCACCCATCCTCGTGCTGCAGGCCTATCGGGAGAGCCTGCCGGCCTTCCTCGTGCCGGTCGCCCCCTATTTCTGGACCATCCTCATCTTCATGATCGCCGGCGGCGTGCTCGCCGTTACCCGGCTCTGGGAAATCCGCCACGCCCACTACAAGCCCATGGTGGCCAATCGGTTGATCGAGAGCGGCGGGATCGCCGCTTTCCAGATCGGATTCGGCCTGCTGGGCGCCGGGCCACTCGGCCTGATCATCGGTCGCTGGGCTGGGACGGCGGCGGCCGCCGTTCACGGGTTGCGCCTGGTGCTCGGCCAGTTCGGCCGTCAGGGCATGCGCACGGTCAGCCTGCGCCGCATGCGCCTTCTCGCCATCCGCCACTGGCGCCTGCCCCTCTACCAGTTGCCGGCCAACGGCCTGAACGAGGCGACGCGTCAATTGATGCCCATCATGCTGGCAATCTTCTACTCCCTGGAGAGCGTGGGCTTCTACTGGTTCGCGAACCGCCTGCTGGAGCGCCCCGCCATCGTCTTCGGCAGCAATGTCGGACGGGTGTTCTATCAGCATGCGGCGGACCGAAGGCAGGCCGGCCAACGCGTTTCGGGGCTGTTCTGGCGTTCGACGGGAGTCCTGCTCGCGGTGTCGGCCGTGCCATTCGGCGCGGTCGTCGCCTTCGGCCCGCCGCTCTTCGCCATCGTCTTCGGAGCGGAATGGGAGCTGGCGGGTCACTATGCGCGCTGGATCGCCGTCGCGAACTTCGCCATGCTGCTGGCGTTTCCGGCCCGGGGCGCCACGGTCCTGTTCGATCTGCAGGGGATCTTCGCGATCGTCGAGACGGTTCGGGCGGTCGCCAGCGGCCTGGCGTTCTTTCTGGTGGCGGCCAATGGCGGCGGCGCGCTTGTGGCCATCGGCGCCGCCGCCACCGCTCAGAGCATCCTGCTCCTGGGCTTCATCGCATTCGTGGGCATGCGCATGAATCGCCTGGATCGACGACCGGCCGCGAGCACCGCCCCACCTGAACGCGACCGAAGCTGAGGAATTCCGGCATGACGACCCAGACGACCTTGGCCGACCGAAGGCCGGTCCCGGCCGAGCCCGCGGCCCCGACCGTCCCCCCACCGGCGCCGCGTCTGCTCCTGGTTTCGGCCGGGAATTATCCGCCGGACTTCGGCGGTGGGCAGCTGCGCGTCCACAAGACCCTGCTGCGCATGCGCGACCGCCATCCCTTGACCGTCGAGGTGCTGGCGCTGACCGGCGCCTCGACCCTCCCCGGCCGGTCCGAGATCGATGGCATTGCCGTC
Organism: uncultured Geminicoccaceae bacterium; assembly: GCA_964393275.1. GTDB lineage: Bacteria > Pseudomonadota > Alphaproteobacteria > Geminicoccales > Geminicoccaceae > SLRI01. Next base: position 68,564 of record CAYMTA010000007.1, read on the forward strand.
CATAGGCTGCCCGCGACCTCCAGCACATTGAGCCTCGCTCTGGCGATCGGCCGCCAGATTCGCGATGCCCGTCGGCGCGGCGTCGACATCGTCTACACCCTTGCGATCAGCCGGTCGGTGTATCTGGCAGCACTCTGGGCACGGCTCCTGGGCCTGCCTCTCATGGTCGAGATCGTCAATCGCAGCCTGCACGAAAAGCTGTCCCGCCGCCTGGTGGCGAGGCTCTTGACCCGCTCCGCCGATCTCGTGGTGGCGATCAGCGAGCCGGTCGCCCACGAGATTCGCTCGTTCGGCATCGCCGATGCCAAGCTCTGGGTCAGGCCAAACCCGGTCGACCTCGAGCTTCACCGGCTGCCGTCGCCCGCCGAACGGGCGAGCGAGCGGCACCGGCTCGGCTATCCCGATGACGCCATCGTGCATCTGGTTGCCGGCTCGATATCGCCGCGGAAGAACCAGCTCTTTGCCGCCGATGTGATCGAACGGCTCGATGAGCATCACCAGCTTCTGATCATCGGCCCCGTGCTGCCCCAGAATCGGGCCTATGCCGATCGCCTCACGGCACGGGTGGCAGCCTCGCCGGCCCGCCACCGCATCCGCTTCATCGATCGGTTCGACGACGCGCTGCATCGGGTGATGCGCGCCGTCGATTGCCTGTGGCTGGCCTCGAAAGAGGAGGGTCTCGGCAATGTGATGCTCGAGGCCCTGTGCTGTGGCGTGCCTTGCATCATCAACCGCGACCTCGGCATGCAGGCCCATGTGACGAGCGGTGAGAACGGATGGCAGGCGGCGCTCGATCCGACCGACTGGGTCCAGGCGGTGCGAATGGTGATGCCGCTGATCAAAGCACCCGCGGAACGCGCGGCGATCAGCGAGGGGGCCCGGCGTCGCTACGATTCAGCCCGTTTCGACGACGAGTTCCACAACCGTCTGCTCGCTTTGGCGGGGCACCCCCGACCGGTGATCGCGGGCGACTAGAAGGTCGCTTTTCGGGCGGCGATGCGCTTTCGAAGTCGAGGGCACGGCACCAGGACGTCAGGCGATTCTCGAGCCAGCCGTGGAGCGGGTCCGACCCTCCATCGTTCGCGAGGCCCATGATCGCTTCGCTCCGGCCTTCGAATTGGCCCTGATCAAGCCGAATTGGCGAGCTGTCGATCTGGCGGTTCGTTGCGAGTTGGCGACGACAGCTCGTCGCTGATCATGTGTGACAGCCGATCGAGAACTGCCGCCCGGGCAGGATGCACATAAAGAAAGTTGTAGATGTAGGTCGCTTTCAGATCCCGCTCGCCCGGCTTTTTGACCGTGTCCGGCCGCTGGTGAACGAGCGGATCGAAGCAGGCGAAGGGCCGCAGGCGACCCTGCTCCAGGAAATACCCGCGATAGCCGAGCTCGGCGAGGAACCGGGTGAGCCGATCCGGATCGTCCGGCCCGAAACGCACCTGGGCGCTTGCGAGAATGGTCGGCCGCAACTTCTCCAAAGTGCGCTTGCCACCTTGAAAGACGGCGAGCTCGTGACCTTCGACATGCGCCTTGATGAATCCGCAGTCGGTCAGCTCGAGGGAATCCAGTGTCCGCAACGGCACCTCGATCTCGCGGTGCTCGAACTCCCGGTTGGCATCGATTTCCAGGCTGCTGCGGCCGAGGAGCTCGCGACCCTGATACTTCGGGATCCTGAGCGTGGCGCTCCCCGGATTGTCCGAGAGGGCGCATTGCAGCACCTCGACCCGCTTGCCGAAGCTCGCCCGCAGGCGCCGAGCCAACTCCGGGTTCGGCTCGATGGCGTAAACCTTCCGGCTCAGCCGGGACAGGGGCCAAGTGTAGATTCCCAAGTGCGCGCCGATGTCGACGGCTGCCTCCGATCGCTCGACCAGAATCGGCAGGAGCGCCAGTTCCCGATCGAAGGTCGACCGCGCACGCCGCGCGCGCCGCCATACCTGAAACTGGCGGGGAAGCCTGGTGACGAGATCCCGCAACCTGTCCAACATGCGTCGATTCTCCTCATGCCAACGCGGCGCCGCTCCGAGAGGACCGGCCGCTGCTGATGGTGACGCGTATCGGCGCACCGTAGCAAAGACGTCAGGAATGGAAAGGCGCCAGCTCACCCGCGGCAGGAGTGGAGATAGGCGATCGGCCACACCTCGGCCACCTACTTTCGACAGCCGTTCTCCGAATTCGACTCATTGGCGTCGATCGCCGATGTCACGCGGACGCGTCGGTCGCGGGACCGGTCAGCTTCGCTCGCATCTCGAACGATGGCCGCAGCCGCGCATAGAGGCTCGACATCGAGTTGTAGTATCGTTCCACCGTGAAGCTCGTCGTGGCCCGGTCCTTCGCCCTCTCGCCCATGGCAATGCGCTCGAATTCCGGAACCGATGCGAGCCGGGTCAGCGCCAGGGCGAGCGATTTCGCATCTCCCGGCGGCGCCAGATAGCCCGTGACGCCATCCTCGACCAGCTCGGGCAGCCCGCCAATCGCGGAAGCCACCACGGGCTTGCCCCGCGCCATGGCCTCGAGCACGCTCTTGGGCGCGTTTTCATACCAGATCGATGGCAGCACGACACCCAAGGCGGCCTCGATCACAGCCCAGAGCGATGCTCCGGACAAAAAGCCGGCAAAATGGATCGGGTGTCTCGACTGTGCCGCCAGCGCCTTGAGCCGTCCCTCTTCCGGTCCCTCGCCGACCAGCACCAGGGGTAGTCCGGCTGCGGTGCAGGCCTCGACCAGCACGGCACACCCCTTCTCCGACGAGAGCCGCCCGAAATACACCACATAGCGCCCATAACGCTCCACTGCGGCGGCGATGAGTTCCGGGGCGACCGGCTCGTCGGCCGTCGTCTCGAAGAAATTGGGGATATAGTGGAGCTTCTCGGCCGGGAAGCCGTGCTCGAGATGCTTCTCGAGGATCGCTCGGCTCGGCATGACGAAAGCGGAGACGCGATCATACGCGCCGCGCCAACGATGAAAATAGGCTGCCATCGCATACGCGGTGCTCACCGCGTGGGAATCATGCAGGCACGCGTGCGCCGCGCAGTGCCAAAAGCTGCCGGAAGCGCACCGCTCGCAAACGCCCAGCTTCTCGGTGAACAGGTTGTATGCCGGGCAGAGCAGCTTGAAGTCGTGCAGCGTGTAGGCGATGGGAATGCCCGCCGCCGCAATCGGCTCCAGCACGGAGGGTGTCAATTGGTGATAGAGACCGTGGACGTGAACGATATCCGGGCGGAAGCTGGCCAGCAACGCGGCCATTCTGCGCTTCGCATCGCCCGAATGGATGAACCGCGGGACATCGAGGAGGCCGCGCCAGCCGGGCCGGGGGTCGAAGTACGGCGGGAAATACTCGTCCCAGGGCGACGGCGGATTTTTCGGGTGCGCCATCGCAAACTCGGCGCACGCCCACCCGTTCTCCGCGAACAGGCGGCTGTGGTCGAGATAGACCGCCTCGGCGCCGCCCTTGCGGTAGCGATAGCGATGGACATTGAGCAACCGGCCGGTCGACGTCACAGGCACCTACCGATGAATCCGAACGACCGGCACAGGCCGGCTCAGCGGGACAACGTGGCGGTCGGCTCGTCCCGCTGCCAATTCCCTGTCACGTCACGCATGACCGCGACCGGAAACAACATCGCATCGACGAGATATCGGCGCGCCAGCCGCCTCGGCTCGCACCAAACCCGCCAGAGCCATTCGAGGCCGTTGGCATGCATCCAGCCTGGTGCCTGCGCCTCGGTGCCAACGAAATAGTCGATGCCGGTGCCAACCCCGAACCCGTAGCAATCGCCGAGCAGGTGCGAGTGCTCGAAGAGCCAGATCTCCGATTTGGGCGAGCCCACCCCCATGAAGAGGTGAGTGGTGCCGTGCTCGCGGATCCGGTCGGCCAAGCCGGCCGAATATGCCGCGTCCTTCTCGAAGCCGAAGGGCGGGCAGACGATGCCAATCGCGTCCACCGCGAAGCCGCGGGCGACCAGGCGCTGCCTCAGCAGTTCTCCGGTGCGGTCGCGACTGACCACGAAGAAGGGACGATGCCGTTCCGTCACCAGCCCCGGCATCAACGCCGCGAAAAGATCACGACCAGGCACCCTGCCGGGCACGCCGGCGCCACGCCAACGGGCGTAGAGCGCAACCGGCGCTCCATCCGCGGTCGTCGCCCAGGCGGTGCGATAGGCGACCCGAAAGTGCTGGTTGCGCAAGAGATTGACCACGTGATCGGCATTGGCGGTCGCCACCATCCGCAGTCCGCCGCCCGCCGGCACGTCGTCCTGAAGCACCGAGGCAACCAGGGAATCCTTGTCCTCGGTCGAGAATCGGATACCGAATACCCTGCTCAACGGCCTTTTCCTCCGCGCCCTGCAGCTTCCCCCGACAGCATTTGTTTCGACTCGCCGGCCGGCCGGCCCGCGCAACCTGCCATCACCGCGCCAGCGATGCCGCCACCCGACTCATCGCCGCGAGTATACTGCACATGCAATCCTCGATAGGCACCAAGCCGCCCATCTGAGGGCCGCTGTTCCCGAGTGCGCGCAACGAGCCGTCGAGAGCGAGAATTCGCTCCGACGAAACAGGCATCTCTTATAACCAACACGTTCATTGCTTGGTGGCTTGTCAAGCTATAGGCGAATTAATCATGGTTCCTTACCTTAAACATCTTCTCCTGGTCATTCCAGCACCAAATCCTGCCACGCGCCAAGAGGGTACGGGCCAGGTTGCTCCTGAATCAATAATGACGCGGCGACGCAGCCTGTCCGATTAGGTCCCGCGAGCCGCACGATGCCGCAATTGGCCGCCGCGACCCTGCCAACCCCAACAGTTAATTCCGGGAGGCAACCCGTGCGTGCATGTCACCTCGCCGAGCCGCGGCGTTCATGCGGCACCCCTCTCAGTATGCCTTGTCGTTGACCAGTCCGACGAGCGGGGTGCGCAGCAGGATTTTCAGATCCAGGCTCAACGACCAGTTGTCGATGTATTGCAGGTCGAGCGCGATCCGCCGACGCATGTCGTCGAGGGTGATCGTTTCGCCGCGGCAGCCATTGACTTGGGCCCAGCCGGTGATCCCCGGCTTGACCCGGTGGCGGCCGAGATAGCCGTCGATCAGGGCGGCATAGTGGTCGTTGTGGGCGACCGCATGCGGGCGTGGGCCGACCAGCGACATGTCGCCCTTCAGGACGTTGAAGAGCTGCGGCAGCTCGTCGAGGCTGGAGCGACGCAGGAAGCGCCCGACCCGGGTGACCCGGTGATCGTCGCGGGTCGCCTGCTTGACCGAGACGGCACCGGGTGCGTCGCACAGCTCCTGTCGCATGGTCCGGAACTTCAAGACTTCGATCGGCTTGCGGTCGAAGCCGACGCGCATCTGGCGAAAGAGCACGGGCCCCGGGCTGTCGAGCTTGACCGCGAGCGCCACCAGCAGCATCAGCGGCGCCAGGAGGATCAGCAGCCCGATGGCGGCAAGCCGGTCGAAGGCCCCCTTCAGCGTCGAGACCGGGCCGTCGAGCGGGCGCTCGAGCAGCACGGTTGCCGGCAGCGAGCCGACGGCGCGCATGCCGATGACCGGCAGCTCGCCGGTGATGACGCCGGCGACCAGGTTGACCTCGAGCGGGTACTGGCGGAGCGCCATCACGATCCGGCTGAGCGCCGTGGTGTGCCGCGGGTTGCAGACCAGCAGGAGCTGCTCGATCCGCGCCTGCCGCGGCACCTCGCGGATGACCGCGTCGACCTGCCCGGGATCGGTGAAGTCGACCTCCATCTCGGCGACCGGGGTCAGCGACGGGTCCATCTCGATGCCGTCGAGGATCCGGTCCAGCGGCACGCCGCGCTCGCGGACGATGGCCACCCGGCGAAGCAGCGCCCCGCTCGCCCTGGCATGGACGATGAGCTGCTTGCCGAGGCAGCGCACGGCGACGAGCCCGACCACCACGAGGACGTACCAGCTGCCGATCCACAGGCGCGACAGGGGATCGATCAGCTTGAGCAGGAAGAGAATGGCGAGCGTGCAGCCGATCGCCGCCGACCAGCCGAGCACCGCCTGGGTGAGCTGGGTCGACAGCCGATCGATGCTCCGCTCGTTGTAGCAGCCGGCAATGGCGAGGCACTGGGCGGCGAGCAGCACGCCCAGGGTGAGCGCCAGGATCTCCACCCCGTCGTCCGGCAGGCCGCCGTCGAAGCGCAGCAGATGGCTGGCCACGCCGGCCGCGATGACGATCCCGACATCCGCCAGACGGAGCGCTATCGCCAAGGATCGCTGCCATGGATCCATGGCCCGCATGGCCATGGCACCGCGCAACATACCAGTCCGGGCCATCACCGTGCTCATGGCGACCACTCCCTTTTACCACCCGCGTGATTGCGGCAGTTCCCGCCCGGTTGACCCCGGATCGAGCTGCCTGTTCTCGACGTTTCCGAATTGCATCATAGTCATAGATGGACGGATTTGTCATCCGCTCAAGCGGCACGCGGGCCTCGAGAGGGCCCCCGCGACGGCTTTGCGGCGCGCTGTGGCCAGATCGCCAGATTGACATTTCGCCAACGGCGGCGATGGCGGTGGAAGCGGCCATGCGGGCTGCGGGGACCGTGTGCTTCGGCCTGTTGCGTCGGCAGCCTCATGGCGATCGGGTCACAAAGACTGGTGTAGATGGCTATGATCATTGGCCGTGGCCGCTGGTCGAGGCCCGAGCAAGGCCAAAGGCCACCTAATATTCGGCATCCTGGCGCCGACCGTCGACCAGCTCACCCGACCGGCCGCCAGACCCGCGAAGCTCGACGCCCCACGCGGCAACCGGTCGGAATCTCCGAGCTGCCTCAACCGGAATGATTTTCCCCCGATGTCGAGCCGGGGTTCCGCTTTCCATCCGAGCGTTCGTCTCGGACCCGCCTGTCCGCGTGCCGATCGACGCTCGCGAGACGGTTGTCGCCGGACCGATCCGACGGAATTTCCCGATAAATTTCCGCCGGACCACCGAAATGGCCAAATCCTCGCCCTTAATGGCGAGGATTTTACCGCGCATGAGGGCACTTTTCGCGCGAGGCGGCCGCCTTTCTCCGGATAAGGCCACCGACGCCTGTTGTCCGCCCGCCCACAGGCCCTTGGGATGTTGCGCCGGATGCAACAGCCACCGGCGCCGAACCCGGGAATGTTGCACGGGATGCAACAGCGTCAGGACAAATGATGCATAAGATGCAACAGGCCGCTTGGGTTGTTGCATCTCATGCATCATTATTATGGCAAATGATGCATCAGGCGCATCAAATTCAGACGAACTAACCTGCCGGAACGCGAACGAACCCACGAAATCGACGAGCGAACCCGGGATTCCGACGATCGAACCCAAGAAATCACGATCGAACCCAGCGATTTGCGAACGAACCCGAGGCCCGCCCGGCGAGCACCGGCACGGCTTTCGCCGCTTCCCCGGGTTCGCTCGCCGGCCGGACCGAGGATTGCCGAACGAACCCGCACGAAGGCTGGACGAGCTGCCGGAACTAGGCTATAAATCCTACAACGCCTACCCGTGCCCAGCATCGGTCCGGCCGTGGCGCTTCGCCCGGGCAAGCATGAGGAGACCAGGCCATGACCGCCATTCCGGCCGAGATCGGCGCCGAGGTGCGTTTCGCCAAGACGCTGGGCGAGACGGATTTCTATCTTTTCGCCGGCATCAGCGGCGATTTCGACAAGGTGCACGTCAACGAGGAGCACATGAGGACGACGGTCTTCGGCCGGAGGATCGCGCACGGCATCCTGGTCCTGGCCCTGTCCTCGACCACGGCTTCGATGATGAGCGCGCGCTGCACGACGGCGGATTCGCCCTTCACGCCGGTCTCGGCGGGCTACGACAAGGTGCGGTTCCTGAAGCCCGTCTTCATCGGCGACACGATCACCGTGGTCTATCGCGTGGCGGAGGTCGACCAGGAGCGCCTGCGCTCGAGGAGCCGGGTCCTGATGACGAATCAGAAGGGCGAGACGGTGCTGGTGGCCGAGCACATTCTCGCCTGGGTGCCGCGCCCGACCGAGTGAAGCCTAGCTGCCGACGAACTGCGGCATGACGAGGCGCGGCAGGAAGAGGGCGATCTCGGGAACGAAGATGATGGCGACGATGATGCCGATGATGATGGCGTAGAAGGCCAGGATGTGCGGCAGCACCTTGACCACCGGCACCCGGCCGATGGCCGAGGCGAGCAGGAGGCAGAGGCCATAGGGCGGGGTGATGAGGCCGAGGGCGAGGGTCATGACGACGATGATCCCGCCATGGATCGCGTTGGCGCCGCTGGTCTCGAGCAGCTTGGTGACGATCGGCATGAAGATGATGATCGCCGGAATCGCGTCCATGAAGGTGCCGACGATGATGAAGACCACCATGATCGAGAGCAGGGTCAAAGGAATGCTGCCGGTCATCTCGCCGGCGACGCCGATGATCATCTGCGGCGCCTGGAAGAAGGCGAGCAGCCAGCCGAAGACGCTGGCGGCGGCCACGGCGAGAAGCGGTTGCGAGTAGAGGACCGCGGCTTCGGCGAGGATCCTCGGCAGCTCGGTGAGCCTGGCCGAGCGGTAGAGGACGAACATCAAGAACAGCACGTAGACGGTGGCGACCATGCCGGATTCGGTGGCGGTGAACTTGCCGGTGAGCACGCCGCCGATGATGATGACCGGCACCAGGAGCGGCAGGAAGCCCTCCTTCCAGGCGACGGCGAACTCGCGGACGGTCGGCCTGGCCTCGGCCGGCAGGCCACGGCGGATGGCGTAGACGTAGCTGTAGGCCATCATGCCGAAGCCGATCAGCATGCCCGGGATGGCGCCGGCGAGGAACAGCCCGCCGATCGAGACGCCGCCCTGCGCCCCGTAGACCACCATCATGATGCTGGGCGGGATGATCGAGCCCATGGTCGAGGACGCGGCGGTGATGGCCACGGTGAAGCGGGGGTCGAAGCCGCGCTTGTACATGGCCGGGATGATGACCGAGCCGACGCCGGCGGTGTCGGCGGTGGACGAGCCGGACATGCCGGCGAAGATCATCGAGACCATGACGTTGATGTGCGCGAGACCGCCCCTGATCCAGCCGACCATGACCTCGGCCAGGCGCATCAGCCGGTCGGTGATCAGGCCGCTGTTGAGGAGCTGGCCGGCGAGCAGGAAGAAGGGGACGGCGAGGAGCGTGAAGGAGTTCAGGCCCTGGAACATCTGCTGCACGACGAGGTCGGCGCGCAGGCCCTCCTGGACGATGACGACGAGCGACGAGAGGGCGAGCGCGTAGGCGACCGGCACGCGCAGCACGATCAGCACGAAGAAGCCGACGAAGAGGACGGCGATCGGGTTCATTCGCTGCCGATCTCCAGCTGCGGCGGGTGGCGGGGCGGGTAGCGGCGCAGGGCGGCGATGAGCTGCTCCGTGGTGAACAGCAGGAAGGCGAGGCCGGCCACCGGGAAGGAGGCGAAGACCCAGGTCATGGGATACCCCATCATCGGGGTGAAGCGGCGGGTGCCGGTGAGCATCATGCGCCAGCCGAAATAGACGAGGACGAGCGAGAAGATCACGCTGGCCAGCGCCACGAAGGCGCGCAGGAGGTGGTCGCCGGGGCGTCCGCGGTCGGGGACCAGGACGACGACGAAATGGCTCTGCCGGCCGGCCGAGACGGCGGCCCCCAGCATCACCGACCAGACGAAGGCCATGACCGACCATTCGGATGGCCACATCATCGGCTGGGCCAGCACCTGGCGGTAGACGACGTCGATCGCGACGACCGCGGTGAAGAGGACGAGGAAGGCCGCGGCGCCCAGGGCGAGCGCCTGCTCGAGGCGCTCGTTCAGCCGGCAGAGACGGGTGTAGGCGGGCCAGGGGACCGGCTCGGGGGCGCCGCCTTTCACGGCACCGGCCGGGACACGGATCGGCGCCCCGGCCGGCTCTCGCTACCGCTCATTCAGCGCAGCTCGCGGATGCGTGCGAGGATGGCCTCGGCGCCGAGGTCCGCTGCCACCTCGTCCTGCAGCGGGGCGAGCTTCTCGACGAAGGGCGCCGTGTCGAGGCGGTTGACCTTCACGCCGTACTTGCTCGCCATCTCCTCGAGGATGGCGTTGTCGCCCTTGATGGCATCGTCGACGCTGAAGGCGGCGGTGTCGCGGCCGGCCTCCTTGATGACCGCGCGCTCGTCGTCGCTCAGGCCCTCCCAGCTCGTGTCGCCCATGAAGATCATCGAGACGGGCCACTGGTGCTCGGTCACCGAGTAGTAGGGGGCGACCTCGTAGTGCTTGTTCAGGACGTAGGATCCGGGCGAGTTCTCGGCCGCCTCGACGAGGCCCGTCTGCATGCCGGTGTAGACGTCGCCGAACGGGATGGCGACCGGCAGGGTGCCGAGCTGGCCCCACACCTTGGATTCGACCGGCGAGGCCATGACCCGCATCTTCTTGCCCTGGATGTCGGCGAGGGTCTCGACCGGGCCGAAGATGTCGTAGAGGCTGCGGGCCCCCGGCGTCATGGTGGCGACGCGGACGAAGCCCGGATCCTGCGCCTCGATCATCGCATCCAGGTCGGCGTTGAACTCGTCGTCCAGCAGCGCGCGCCTGAAGTGATCGCCGCCGCTGAAGAGGTAGCTGACGCTGAGCATGCCGAAGGCCGGCACGAAGCTCGAGGCGTTGGCCGTGGTCGAGACCGACATGTCGAGATTGCCGGAGATGACCTCCTGCAGCATCGAGGTCTCGGTGCCGAGCGTGGCGCCCGGAAAAATCTGCACCTCGAGCTCGCCGCCGCTCAGCTCCTTCACCCGGTTGGCGAAGAACTCGGCGGTGTGCTGGTAGGTGTGGGCGGTCACCTGGTCGTGGCCCAGCCGCAGCACCTTCTGCGCCAGGGCGTCGCTGGAGCAGGCCATGACCAGCGCCATGGCGGTCGCCGTGACGCCGAGCATACCCTTCATCGTGGCATTCCGCATCGTGTCCTCCTTGCGGCGGGCCGCGGCTGCGCGGCCGCCCTGAGCGTTCCGGTCACTTCAGCTCGCGGACCCGGGCGAGCAGGCTCTCGACGCCGAGATCGGCCGCCACCTGATCCTGGGTAGCGCTCAGGCGCTCGACGAAGGGGCCCGTGTCGACCTCGTTAACCTTCACGCCGTACTCGTCCTTCATCTTCTCGACGAAGGCGGCGTCGCTCGCCACCACGTAGTCGATGATGTGGTCGGTGAGCTCGGTGCCGATCTCGACCATGGTCGCCTGGACCTCGTCGGGGAGGCCGTTGAAGACCTCCTCGTTGATGTAGAGGTTGGCGATCAGCCACTGGTGGCCGGTCAGCGAGTAGTAGGGGGCCACCTCGTAATGCTTGTTCGAGGCGTAGACGGCGGCGGCGTTCTCGGCCGCCTGGACGAGGCCGGTCTGCATGCCGGTGTAGACATCGCCGAAGGGAATGGCCACCGGCAGGGTGCCGAGCTCGGTCCAGACCTTGGATTCGATCGGCGAGGCCATGACCCGCATCTTCATGCCGGCCAGATCGTCGAGCGAGGTGATCGGCTTGTCGCGGTCGTAGACGTTGCGCACCCCGGCGGTGAAGGTGGCGAGACGCTTGATGCCGAGCCCCTTCGAGGCGATCAGCTCGTCGAGCATGGCGTTGAACTCGGCATCGTCCATGACCCGGCGGAAGTGGTCGACGCCGTCGAAGATGTAGCTGACGCTGAACAGGCCGAGCTCGGGAATGAAGGTCGAGGCATTGGCGGTGGCGGCGATCGACATGTCGAGATTGCCGGCGATGACGCTGTCGAGCATCGCCATCTCGTTGCCGAGCTGGGCGCCCGGGAAGATCGTCACCCCCCAGTCGTCGCCCAGCTCCTCCTTCAGGCGCTTGTTGAGGTAGACACCGACCTCCTGGTAGCCGTGCGCCTCCGGCTGGTCGTGGCCGAGCCGGAAGATCTCGGCCGAGGCGGCCGTGGCGAAAGCCAGCGTGGCGCCGGCCAAGGCCACACCCATGATCCTCGCATGACAGCTCATTGTCGCTTGCCCTCCCCGGCGATGGCGATGCGTCGTATGCACAACGACTTACTTACTTGAAGGTCAGCTTGCCACAGGCGCGCGGGGAAATAAAGTGGTTTCGTCCCGGACGGTCCGACCTCAGACCAGCCCGCCATTGACGTGGATGATCTGGCCCGTGACGTAGCCGGCATCGGCCGAGCAGAGGAAGGCCACCATGGCGGCCACCTCGTCGGGGCGGCCGATGCGGCCCATGGGGATGTGCTCGAGGAAGGCCCGCACCTCGTTCGCGGTGTGGTGCTCGGGCGTGCCGCCATCCTTGGCGATCAGGCCGGGGACGACGACGTTGGCGGTGACACCGAAGGGGGCGAGCTGGACGGCGAGGCCAGCGGATCAGCACCTCGGCGGCCGCCTTGGCCGCGGCGGAGGCAGGGTAGATCGGGTAGTTGGGGCGGAAGACGTGGACGTTGCCGGTGGAGATCGCGACGATCCGGCCGGCGGGCGAGCGCTGCAGATGCGGCATGGCCCGGATCGCCATCTCGAAGAGGCCGGCCTGGATGACGGCGTGGCAGCGGTCGAGGTCGGCGCGGGTCAGCTCGCCGAACTGCTCGAGCACCGGGAACCCGGCATTGGCGACCAGCACGTCGAGGCCGCCGAAGCGCTCGACCGTGGCATCGATCAGGGCGCTCGGGGTCGCCGGATCCTCGAGGTCGCCGAGCCGGATCGCGACCTCGGCCCCCCGTTCGCGCAGGCTCGCCGCGACCTGCTCGCAGCCGCTACGGTTCGTGCGCGCATGGAGCATGATGCGCGCACCCTCGCCGGCCAGCCGGCGGGCGATGGCCGCCCCGATGCCGCTGCCCGAGCCGGTGACGAGAATCGTTCTGTCGGTCATTTTCCGGGTCCCCTGGCTGCCCGTGGTGGCGGCGGGCGGGCTAGAATGCCTTCTGCAAGCCAGCCTGCTTCAGAATTTCGTTGGCTGTGTGCCGCGACATGATCTTGGTCGGCACCGTGAAATATTTGTTCAAGGCAGGGTTGCACCAGATTTCGTGCGAGCCCTTGCCCTGCCTGTGCAAATGACAACCATTCTTCTGCAAAAGGTCGCGAACCTCACTGCCATAGTGGGCCACTATGCGGCTTCCATGCCCGCCCGGCTGCTAGCCGCGACAAGCTGGAAGGGCGCCGACTTGCCATCCTTCATGCCGTTCAGCTCCAGGAGTGCCGGAATCAGCTCCTGAAGCTCGCTGAACAGATCGTCCAGGCTCGCGGCCTCGGCGACAAGGCCGGGGACGTCGTCGCTCAGCGCCACCCAAACCCCGGCTTCCGGATCCCATTTCGCCTGAACGCTCAGAACGCGCCTGGTTGTTGCCATGTGCTTCTCACATCCCCCTTTCTTGCTCGGTCGACATATCAATCGGGACAACGCGCGTGACAAGCTCCTCGGCCCGCCCACGCCGACGGCGCTCGCCTGGCACGGCAGAAGAATTCTTAAGAGTGCTGGCCCCTTTCAGGCTCCCGATGAAATCGGCCATCGCTGCGAGCACTTCCTCCTGCTGCTCCAGATGCGGGACGTGGCCGCAATCGGGCAGGATGGCGGCTTCGGCGGGGCCGCTGACGCGGGTGGTGATCGCGTCGATCTGGGCGAGCGTGCCGTGCTCGTCGAGCTCGCCCTGGATGGCGAGGATGGGGCAGGTGATGCGGGCGAGGTCGTCGAGCATGCTCCAGCCGCGCGGCGCGTGGCCGAGCCAGACCTCGAGCCAGGCTCGGACCAGGTCATCGGCGGCCTCGTGGTGGCGGGAGAGGCGGCGGCGGAAATCGGAGTCGACCCGCCAGCGCTCGGCCAGCGCCTCGATGCCCTCGATGGTCCTCGGCTCGAGGACGACGTGGGCGGCGAGGGTGACGCAGGCGAGCGGGCTGGCCGGGAAGGCGGCGGCGAACATGAGCGCGATCGTGCCGCCGTCGCTGTGGCCGACGAGGAGCGGGTGGTGGACGCCGGTCGCGGCGAGGAGGGCGGGCAAGACGTCCCTGGCCTCGACCTCGAGGAAGTCCGGCGACCATGGCTGCCGGGCCGGGTCTGACCGGCCGTAGCCGAGCCGGTCGTAGACCAGGGCCGAAAGGCCGGTCCTCCTGGCCAGCGCCTCGGGGAAATCGCGCCACATCGAGATGCTGCCGAGGCCTTCGTGGAGGAAAACCAGCACGGCATCGTCCGGTCCCCAGTCGCCGATGCGGCGAAGGGCGACGCGCCGCCCGCCCAGACTGATGAATCCAGCCTCGTCGCGAGTCACCGGCGCTCGGCCGCCCGGACGGCACCGGCCTCGATCAAATGCTCGATCTCGGCCGCCTCGTAGCCGATCTCGGCCAGGATATCGCGGGTCTGGGCACCGATTGGCTGCGGCGGCAGGGTCACCGAGGCCGCGGCACCGTCATAGCGGACAGCGTGGTTGACCACCCTGATCGGGGCACCGGTGGCACCCTCGACCGTCAGGAAGGTCTCGTTGTGGATGACCTGCGGATCGTTCTGGACCTCGTCGTAGTCATTGACCTTGGCGTGCCAGATGTCGTGCGCCTCGAGACGGGGCTGCCATTCGGCGAAGGTCCTGGTCGGCAGGATGCGGTTGAGGATGGAAACGATCTCGTCGCCCCTGGCCGCCGCCTCCTCGTCGGGAATGGCGGCGAGCTCGTCCGATTCGAGGGCGGCGCCGAGCGCCTTCATGGTGGTGAGCGAGATGGCGACGTGGTCGTTCTCGACCGGGTAGATGCCGTAGGGCGGCGTGTAGTACCAGCCGCCGACCCGGTGCGGTGCCGTGACGTCGTGCTTCCTCGTGGCGTTCAGGTAGCAGACGAAGGATTCCATCTGCAGGTCGATGGCGGCCGAGAGCAGGTTGACATCCACCCGGCAGCCCTGGCCGGTGCGCCCGCGCCGGAAGAGGGCGGCGACGACGCCGAGGGCCAGGAGGGCGGCGCCATGATGGTCGGCGGCCGAGACGCCGACCGTCCGGGGCCCGGTTGAGGCTTCGCCCGTGATCTTGGCGAGCCCGGACATGGCCTGGATCAGCATGTCCTGGCCCGGCCGCTTGGCATAGGGCCCGTCAGCGCCGAAGCCGGAGGCGGCGGCGTAGACGAGCGACGAGTTCTTCTCCTTCAGCGTCGCGTAGCCGAGGCCGAGCTTCTCCATCACGCCCGGACGGAAGTTCTCGCTGACCACGTCGGCCTCCTCGGCGAGACGCAGGATGACGGCGCGGCCGGCCTCGGACTTGAGGTCGACGGCGAGATTGCGCTTGTTGCGGTTGCCGGTGAGGTAGAGGGAGGACTGGCCGTCGACCCAGGTTCCGGCCCCGGCGAAGCGGCGCTGGAAGGCGCCCTCGATGGGCTCCACGGCGATCACGTCGGCGCCGAGATCGCCCAGGATCTGCATGCCGACCGGGCCGAGCAGGAAGTGGTTGAAGCTGACGACGCGCACGCCGTCCAAAAGATCCAACATGGCGTCCCATCCGGCAGAAGTTGGGGCATGCGGCCATGACGGCCGCATGCCGGAGCGTCGTGTTCGCCTATTCGGCGGCGGCGGCCAGGGCACCCTCGCGGCCGAGACCGGCCTCGTCGAGCGCCTGCCGCAGCCGGTCGAGCTCGACCTGGCCTAGCTTCATGAGCGGCGGGCGGACGACCGCCTTGTCGAGCCGGCCGAGCATGACGAGGCATTCCTTCATGCGGTTGTGCATATCGAGGAAGGGCGGGGTGTAGAAGGCCTGCACCAGCGGATAGATGCGGTCGTTGACCGCCTGCGCCGCCCCGAGGTCCTTCGCCTGCACCGCCTCGAACAGGGCGACCTGCAGCTCGGGGATGACGCTGCCCGCACCCGAGAGCAGACCGCCGCAACCCATGGTCAGGGACGCCATCAGCCAGCCGCTGTGCGTGGTGAGCACGGTGACCGGGCGGGGCAGCGCCTGCAGCGTGCGGATGTGCCGCTCGTGCAGGAGGCCGTCATTGGACCAGTCCTTGATGGCGGCGATGGACGGGACCTCCTCGCAGAGGCGGAGGAGCGTCTCGAGCGGATAGCCCAGGCCCGTGGCCATCGGATACTGGAAGACGATCAGCGGCAGGTCGGTCGCAGCGGCGATCGTCTTGAAGTGGACGAGCGCCATCTCCGGGCGGAGCTGGCCGCCCATGCTCATGCTTTGCGGCGGGAAGACCAGGAGGGCCCTGGCCCCTGCCCGCTCGGCCATCCGGGCGAGCCGGGCGGCCTCAAGGCTGCCGTCGGCATAGATGCCGTTGATCAGCGGCAGCCGGTCGCCGACCTCCTCGAGCGAGATGTCGAGGATGCGCTTCTGCTCGTCGAAGGTGCAGGCGTGCACCTCCGACGCATGGCCGTTGACCGTTACGGCGCTCAGGCCCCGCGTGCTCGCCACATGAGCCAGATGCCGGCGCGTCTCCCGCTCGTTGATCGAGAAATCGTCGTCGAAGGCGAGCAGCGTCGCCGGGATGACGCCCTCGGGCTGGTAACGCTTGGTCGGAGCCATGGCTCTATCTCCTCTTCTGCATTCTCTAAGGTGTGGCTCAGTTGAGCCAGAATCCACCCGTCACGTTGACCGCCTGGCCGGTCATGAAGTCGGCCTCGTCGGAGACCAGGAAGGCCGCCACCCGGGCGATGTCATCGGGCTTGCCGAGGCGGCCGCGCGGGATGGTCGAGACGCGCTCGGCGGCGGTCGGCAGGCCGAGCGAGCGATGCAGCGCCTCCGCCTGGTCGCGCATGCCGGTCTCGACGATGAGACCGGGGCAGAGCGCGTTCACCCGAACGCCGGACGAGGCGACCTCGAGGGCCAGAGCCTGGGTCATGCCGATCACCGCGAACTTGGATGCAGCGTAGCCACCATAGAGCTTCATGCCCTTCTTGCCGAGCCAGGAGGAGAGGTTGACCACGGCGCCCCTGCCCTTCGCCACCATGGCCGGCACGACGGCCTGGGAGACGTGGAAGGCGCCGTCGACATTGACGCGGAACTGCCGGGCGAAGTCCTCGTAAGGCTGGTCGAGCATGGCGCCGACGCGGAGGATGCCGGCGGAGTTGACGAGGATGTCGGCGGTGCCGAGCGCCTCGACCAGGGTGGCCACGGCCCGGTCCACGGCGGCCCGATCGCTGACGTCGGCGACGGCGAGCTTCGTTCCGCGGCCGAGGCTTTCGATCTCAGTGGCGGTCTCCGTCAGCCCGGCGCGTGCCGTATCGATCAGGCCGACATGGCAGCCTTCCCGCGCCAGCCGCAGGGCTATGGCGCGGCCGATGCCGGAGGCGGCACCGGTGACGAAGGCGATGCGCCCGTCGAGGTCATACAAGGAAGGCTCCAGCGTCGGCTGTCATTGGGCGGTCATGCCGCCGTCGATGGTGAGGATGGTGCCGGTGCAGAACGAGGATTCGTCGCAGGCCAGATAGAGGATGCCGGTCGCGATCTCGGCCGGTGCCCCCATGCGCTTGATCGGCTGGCGGCTCTCGAGGTGCTCCTGCAGCTCGGCCGGGTTCTCGGCCGTGGCGAGCAGTCGATCGAAATAAGCCGAGCGGATGGTGCCGGGGGCGACGGCGTTGACGCGGATCCTGTCCTGCACATGGTCGAGGGCCATGGCCCGGGTCAGCGACGCCACGGCACCCTTCGAGGCACAGTAGGCGGCACGGTTGGTGATGCCGATCGTGGAGACGACCGAGGCGACGTTGACGATGGCCCCGCCGCCCTGGCGGATCATCGAAGGAATGGCGTTCCGGCAGGCGAGGAAGACGCCGGTGACGTTGACCGCCATGAGCGCGTTCCAGTCGTCCTCGCTCGTCTCGACAACGGTGCCGAGGATGCCGTAGCCGGCATTGTTGACGAGCACATCGAGGCGGCCGAAATGGGCCAGGGTGGCCTCGATCATGGCCCTGGAATCGGCGGCTTTCGCGACATCGGCACGAAGCACCAGAGGCGGGCCGCCCGGACCCTCGCAAGCCGCGGCGGTCGCCTCGGCCCCGGCCTCGTCCCTGTCGACGATGGCGAGCCGCGCCCCTTCTCTGGCGAACAGCTCCGAGGTCGCCCGGCCGATGCCCGAGCCGCCGCCGGTCACGAGGCAGACCTTGTCTTGCAGCCGCATGGAGCGTGGCGCCTCCGCCGGCTTCGAGCGCCGGAACAAGATGGGTGCGGCAAAGGACGAAAAGGGCTAGAGTGCCGCTGACTGACTAGTAAGATAGCGAGCCCTGACGCCGGCCGCAAGCATGCTGGCCGTGGCGGCGAGCCGGATTGGGAAGGCACATGCGCGAGCAGATCAAGGCGGTGGCCACCGAGCTTTTGATCACCCATGGCGTGCGCGGCCTGCGCTTCGGCGACATCGCCGACCGGCTCCAGATCACCCGCGCCAATATCCACTATCACTTCGGCACCAAGAAGAATCTGGTCGAGGAGGTGATCGACGAGTACGTGCAGCAGGCGCTCGCCGGGCTCGGCGCGGTCTGGGAGGATCCCGGGCTCACCTACCAGGAGAAGACGCGGCGGACGATGGAGTTCAACCGCGGGCGCTATGTGAAGTTCAATCCGGCGGGTCGGTCGGGGCGATCGTGGAGCCTGATCTCCAGGATGCGGCTCGAGGCCGACCAGCTCAGCGACGAGGCCCGGGCGAGGCTCCGCCATTTCACGCTGGCGATCGAGACCTTCATCGACGAGGCGGTGGTGCGCGCCCAGAAGAACGGCG
The DNA here is from genome assembly GCA_964393275.1 of uncultured Geminicoccaceae bacterium. Taxonomy (GTDB): domain Bacteria; phylum Pseudomonadota; class Alphaproteobacteria; order Geminicoccales; family Geminicoccaceae; genus SLRI01. The sequence goes on from CAYMTA010000007.1 coordinate 87,179, forward strand.
AGCTGAGCGCCGTGGCCCCGGTCAAGGACATCGCCATCCAGCTCATCGCGATCGTCGACAGCGCCGGCTCGATCACCCAGGACGGCGGCTCGTTCGACCGGCTCGAGCGGCTCTACACGGCCTATCTGCGGATCGTCGATCACGCCTATGGGACGCACGAGAGGCCGGCAGCGCGGCCGATCCTGGCGGCCGGCTCCTAGCGGCGCTCCAGGAACTCGAGGACGGCCCGGGTGAACCGCTCCGCCCGCGTCACCGGGAAGAAGTGGCCGCCCTCCGGCAGGATCAGCGTCTCGGCGTCGCCGATGCCGCGGGCGAGCGCCAGGGAGAGGCAGGCCGGCACCACCATGTCGTCCCGGGCGGCCGCGACCAGCGTCGGGGCCGTGACCCGGTGGAGGTCCGCCAGGCGGTCGTGGCGGAGGATGGCGGCGATGCGCGCCAGGACGATCTCGGGGTCGGGCAGGCGCCGCCTCGCTGCCTCCTCGGTGATCCGGGCCAGCTCCGGGTGGTCGCGAATCCACGAGGGCGGGTGGAGCGACAAGGCCGAGCTTTGCAGATAGAGGGCGGGGCCGCCGGCTCGCAGGATGGCGGCGCGCGTGGCGAAGAGAGCCTCGAAATAGGCGTCGGGCGCGGCCCAGCTGCCGCTCAGCACCAGGCGGTCGAGCCGCTCCGGGTGGTCGAGGGCGATCGTCTGGCCGATCGCACCGCCGGTCGAGTGGCCGACGAGGTGGACGCGATCCAGGTCCAGATGATCGAGCAGGGCGAGCACGTCGCCCGTCATCTGGGCGATCGAGAAGTCGATCCGCTCCCTGCTGCTTTGCCCGCAACCGCGGTGGTCGTGGAGGATGACGGTGAACCGCTCGGCCAGGGCCGGGACGACGGGTTCCCAGAAAGCGGCGATGCCGCCGAGACCGGGAACGAGGAGGAGTGGCGGACCCATGCCGGTCAGGCTGTAGCTCAGCCGACCGCCATCGGCGAGCCGCAGCTCGCTCGGCATTGTGTCTATGTCGAATTCTCTCGCTTCGGATTTCTGCTCAGGTCTTCTGCACCAGCCTGAGGGCTGCCTCGAGGCCGGCGATGTAGGTGTCGATGCCGAGGCCCATGAAGACCCCCCTGGCCGCCTCGGCGGTGACCGAATGAATCTTGCGGGCGTAGTGGTTCGAGAGATGGATCTCGATCACCGGGAGCTGGATGCCCTTCATGCAGTCGACCAGCGCGTAGCCGGCGTGGCAGAGGCCGCCCGGATTCATGACGACGGCGTCTATGTCGCCGACCTCGGCGGCGTAGAGGGCGTCGATCGCGTCGCCCTCGTGGTTGTGGTAGACGATCTCGATTCCGTAGCCATGCTCGGCGGCGTGCGCCTCGAGCAGCCGGTCGAGCTCGTCCGCCGTCGTCCTGCCGTAGATCTCCGGCTGGCGGCGGCCGAGCCAGTTCATGTTGGCACCCTGCAGGACCAGGATCTTGGTCATGGGTCGCTTTCTCTCACTTGTGGGTGAAGCGCGGCTGTTCCTTGGCGAAGAAGGCGCGCACCCCTTCCTTGCAGTCGTCGGTGGTGAAGACCTCGCCGCTCAGCGCCAGGGTCTGGCGGACGGCCTCGTCCAGGGGCATGTCGAAGGACATGTCGATGGCGCGCTTGCAGGCCTGAAGGGCAACGTTGGGGCGCTCGGCCAGTTGCCGGGCGAGGGCCTGGGCCGCCTGCAGCGCCTCGCCCTTGGCCACGACGCGGTTGACGAGGCCCCAGGCGAGCGCCGTCCCGGCGTCGATGGGCTCGCCCAAAAACATCATCTCCTTGGCCCGGCCCTCGCCGATCCGGCGGGTGACGCGCACCGTGCCGCCGCTGCCGGGGAAGACGCCGAGCTTGATCTCGGGAAGGGCCAGGCGGACGTCCGCCTCGACGACGAGGAGGTCGCAGCAGACCGCGAGCTCGAGCCCGCCGCCGAAGGCGAGGCCGCGGATGGCGGCGATGGTGGGCTTGGGGAAGTCGTCGACCTTGCTGTAGGCCTCGTTCTCCTTGACCAGCTTCTTCTCGAGCACCACGCCGGGCTCTGTGAGGTCGCTGAACTCGGAGATGTCGGAGCCGGCGCAGAAGGCCCGCTCGCCCGTGCCGGTGAGGACGAGGACGCGGGCCTTCGGGTCGGCGGCCAGCTCGTCGAGCAGGGTGTTCAGCCGGGCGGTCAGGCCGAGCGTCACGAGGTTGAGCGGCGGGTTGGCGAGGGTGACGGTCGCCACCCCGTCCTCGATCGTGCAGTGGACGGGATCCTGGCTCATCCTGGCGCTCCTCGCTGGGGCCGCCGGCTCTCGCGGCGGCGGAAATCGTCGATCATGGCCATGGGCTGCTGCCGGAAGAGCCGCCCGTCCATGCGAGCGGGCGTGTCCGGCACCTCGACCGGAAAGCCGATGCGCTCCAGGACATCGCGGCGCACGTCGATGCCGGGGGCGACCTCCTCGAGGCGGAGCCCGTTCTCGGCCAGGCGGAAGACGGCGCGGTCGGTGATGTACATGACCTCCTGGCCGCGTTCCCTGGCATAGGCGCCGTTGAAGGTCACCTGGCCGACCTCGCCGACCCACTTCTGCGTGCGGCCGTCCTGGCGGAGGTCGAGGCCGCCCTTGCCGTCCGGGGCGATGTCGAGCCCGCCCGTGGTCAGCGTGCCGGAGAAGACGACCTTCCTGGCCCCCTGGCTGATATTGATGAAGCCGCCCGGGCCGTTCACCGACTTGCCGTAGCGGCTGACGTTGACGTTGCCCTCTGCATCCACCTCGGCGAAGGAGAGATAGGCGATGTCGAGCCCGCCGCCGTCGTAGAAGTCGAACTGGTAGGGCTGGTCGGCCATCATGTCGTAGTTGACGCCGGCGCCGGCGTCCTTGCCGACCGCCGGCACGCCGCCGATGATCCCCTGCTCCACGGTGAGCGTGACCTCGCGGTAGAAGCCCTCCTCGACCGCGACAGCCGAGATGCCGTTGGAGACGCCGAAGCCGAGATTGACCACGGCGCCGGGGAAGAGCTCCATGGCCCCCCGCCGGGCGATCACCTTGCGGATGTCGAAAAGGATCGGCTGCATGCTGCGCTCGGCCAGCCTGATGTCGCCGGCATAGGCAGCACTCTGGCGGGTCTGGTAGGTCTGGCGCTGGTCGGGATCGACGATGACGTAGTCGACGACCACGCCCGGCACCTTGACCAGCTTGCCCGGGATGGTGCCGGCTGCAGCCACCTGCCTGACCTGGGCGATGACGATGCCGCCGTGCAGATGGGCGGCGCCGGCGATCGAGAAATTCTCGCCGAAGAACGCCTCGTCCTCCATCGAGATGTTGCCGCGCTCGTCGGCGGTGGTGCCGCGGATGACCGCGACGTCGACCGGGAAGCTGCGATAGAGCAGGTACTCCTCGCCCCGGATGGTGACCAGATCGACCAGGTCCTCGGTCGAGCGCGGGCTCTGCCGGCCGCCGCCGTGGCGGGGGTCGATGAAGGTGTGCAGGCCTGTGCGGGTCAGAAGGCCGGGGCGGCCCGCCGCCATGTCGCGGCAGAGCTGCGACAGGGCACCCTGCGGCAGGGTGTAGGCCTCGATCTCGTCCGCGATCGCCATCGCGGCGAAGCCGGGGCAGTTGTTGAAGCCGCCGCTGACCACCCGCCGGGCGAGGCCCGGCAGGGCCAGGATGTTGAAGCCGGTAGCCTCCCAGTCGCCGATCGAGACGACGCTGACGAGGGCGAGGTCACGCGGGCTGCCGCTCTCGCGGTAGCGGGCGGCCAGGGCCTCGATGAAGGCTTCCGGCACGGCATGGCCGCCGCCCGAGCCGCCGATCAGGACGCAGTCCCTGGGCTTGACCAGGCGGGCGGCCTCGGCGGCCGTGATGAATTCGACCATGCGGCGCCTCAGTCCATGACCTGCTGGCCGCCATCGACGCCGAGGACCTCGGCGGTGACGTAGCCGTTGCACATGAGATAGATGGCCGCCTGGGCGGCCTCCTCGGCGGTGCCGATGCGGCCGACCGGTAGCCGGCTGCCGAGTGCTGCGTAGCGCTCCTCCTTGTCGTGGGCGTGGAGGACGTCGTTCAGGGGCGTGTCGGTGAGCCCCGGCGCGATGGTGTTGATCCTCACACCCTGCCTCGCGAATTCGAGCGCCAGCGAGCGGGTGGCGGCGTTGATCGCCCCGTTGATGCAGGCCCCCATGAGGTAGCCCTTGACCGGGCGGACCGCCGCGACGCCGCTGTAGAGGACGATGCTGCCGCCCTGGCGGAGGTGTGGGCGCGCATCGAAGCAGGCCCAGAAGGGCCCCCAGAACTTGCTCTCGAAGGATTCCCTGGCGCCGGCGTCGTCGAGGTCCTGGTAGAGGATCGGCTTCACGGTCGACCCCGGCAGCACGAGGTGATCGAAGGGGGCGTGGGTGGCCATGAACGAGGCGACCGCCGCCCGGTCCTCGATCCGGAGCGCCGTCCAGGGCACGGGTGCCCCGGCCAGCTTCCCCAGTCGCGCCGCCGCCTCCTCCAGCTTCTCCCGGCCGCGTGCCGCGATGGCGACCCGGGCCCCGAGCTCGATCGCCGCCTTCGCGGTCGCATGGCCCATGCCGTAGGAGCCGCCGATGACGAGCACCCGCTTGCCGCTCAGATCGAAGATCATCTTCTGCCCTCGGCTAGCGACCGTCACGTGCGGTCGTTGGGGACCCATTTGAGGATGTGCTGGCCGATCGCCACCGTCTCGCCCGACTGGTTCTTGACCTTGATGTCGCCGGTCGAGCGGCGGCGCTCCGGATCGATGGCGGCGATCTCGTAGTGCACCGTGATGGTGTCGCCGATGAAGACCGGGGCGAGGAAGCGGATCCGGTCGTAGCCGAGCGAGACCGGCGTCTCCTCGTCGCCGATCCCCTGGCACTGGTCGATCATTCTGGTCGAGGCGGTCGACATGAAGCCGACCAAAAGCGCGCCATGGGCGATCCTTCGCCCGTAGCTGGTCTTCTTCATGAACTCCTCGTTCACGTGGTTGCCGGAGAAGTCGCCGGTCACGCCCGCATAGACGTAGACGTCGCTCTCGCCGACCGTCTTCGCGACCTCGACCCTGTCGCCGATCTTGACGTAGAAATCCGCCACCTCAGTCCCTCTTCTTTCTGCTGGCGCCTAGCGCGGCGCGTGAACGACGCCGTTTTCCAGGAGCTTCTCGATCTCCGCCTCGCCGTAGCCGGCCTCGGTCAGCACGTCGCGCGTGTCGGCGCCGGCCTCGAGCGCGAAGCTGGGCTTTGCCGGGGCGGCGCCGTCATAGCGGTTGGGGTGGCTGACGAGGCGGATGGTCTCGCCATTGACCTCGAAGTCCTGGAAGACCTGGTTGTGCTGGACCTGCGGGTTGGCCGCCAGGTCGTCGAAATTCTCGACCCTGCCATACCACATCGCCTCGGCGTCGAAGGCGGCGGCGAGGTCGGCGAAGGAGCGGTGGCTGACCGCCACGGCGACGATGGCGGCGATCGCGTCGCGATCGGCGTACTGGTCCCTGCCGATATAGGGGTCGAGGGCGCCGGTCCCGAGCGAGCGGGCCAGCTTCTCCACCGGATTGAGCGAGAGGGCGAGCCAGCCATCGGCGATGCGGTAGATGCCGTAGGGCGCCTCGTGGAACCAGGTGGCGAGGTTCTCCTGGCGGTCGAGGGCCTGGTCGCCCTTGCCCGCGGCATAATAGTGGACCAGCGACTCCATCTGCATGTCGATGCCGGCGCCGAGCAGGCTCGACTCGACCCGGGTGCCCAGGCCGGTGCGCAGCCATTTGACGTAGGCGCCGAGGATGCCGAGGGCGAAGAGGGCGCCGCCATGCTGGTCGACGGCGGCGGCACCGATCGCGGTCGGTCGGCGGTCGCCGCCGCCATTGGCCGAGATGATGCCGGACATCGCCTGGATGAGCAGGTCCTGGCCCGGCCGCTCGACATAGGGGCCGCTGGCGCCGAAGCCCGAGGCCGAGGCGTAGATGATGTCGGGCTTGCGCGCCTTGACCTCGGCATAGCCGAAGCCGAGCCGATCGAGCGTGCCCGGGCGGAAGTTCTCGGCGACGGCGTGGCACTTCTCGATCATGCGGAGCACGATCTCCTTCGCCTCGGGCCGCTTCAGGTCGATGGCGATGCTGCGGGCGTTGCGGTTGGCGCAGAGGTAGAAGGCGCTCACCCCGCCGACCTTGATCCGCCCGGCACCCGCCCAGACGCGCTCGTAGGAGCCCCTGGGCGGCTCGATGCGAATGATCTCGGCACCCATGTCGCCCAGATACTGCATGGCGGCCGGGCCCTGCAGGAAATGGCAAAAGCTCACGATCTTCATGCCGTCGAGCAGCACGCGCCTCGCTCCCTGAAATCGTACCCGCCTGACTGCGAGCGGGTGGCCGCCGAGCCCATGCCCGCGTGGCTCCCTACTTACATATCAGGAAGCCACGCGGTAGGGGTGTCGTCAAGGTCCACGATCCGAAAAGGGGGCGCTCGGGCCCACAGGTCCCGGATCCTGCTCGGCGATTGACGCGGCCGTGCGCCCATGCTTTCCTGACTTACATGTCAGTGCGCATGGGAGGGGGACGTGCCATGGAGAAGACGGAGGAGAGGCTGGGCGACGCGAAGGTTCTCGGGCCCGAGGGTGGCGAGAGCCACTGGCAGCCGGTGCCGGCCAACGGTTATGTGCGCTGCCTCTTCAGCGACAGCACGGTGAAGAGCACCAACCGCTTCGCCATGGGCACGCAGACCGTGGCACCCGGCTGCTTCATCCGCGAGCACACCCACGACAGGAACGAGGAGATCATCTTCGTCATCGGCGGACGGGGATTCGTCAAGCTGGACGGCGAGGAGCACCCGCTCGAGCCGGGCTCGGCCGTGTTCCTCGGCGTGAACAGGAAGCACATGTTCATCAACCCCGGGCCCGAGCCCCTGACCTTCGTCTGGTACTTCACGCCGGGCGGGCTCGACGACTTCTTCGCCCAGATCGGGCGCGAGCGGACGCCCGGCGAGCCGACGCCGGAGCCTTTTGCCAGGCCCGACAACGTGGCCGAGATCGAGAAGCGCACGGTCTTCGGCTGGACCGACCAGGACTTCGCCAACCGCGATTGAGGCTGCGTGCCGGGAAGGGAGTGGGCGATGCGGTTCAAGCGCATGGTCACGGTCGTCGGCGCGCATGCCGAGGGCGAGCTCAACGAGGTGATCACGGGCGGCGTGGTGGACGTGCCGGGCCGCACCATGTTCGACAAGATGCGTCATCTGGAGACCGAGGCCGACGAGCTTCGCCAGTTCCTGCTGAACGAGCCGCGCGGCAAGGTGCAGCAATGCGTCAACCTCGTCCTGCCGTCGTCGCATCCGGACGCCGCCATGGGCTTCGTCATCATGGAATCGGACTACTACGTGCCGATGTCCGGGACCAACACGATCTGCACCGTCACCGTCCTGCTCGAGACCGGCATGATCGCGATGCAGGAGCCGGTGACGAAGGTGACGCTGGAGGTGCCGGCCGGGCTGATCGAGGTCACGGCCACCTGTCGGAACGGCAAGTGCGAGCGGGTGGCCTTCCGCAACGTGCCGTCCTTCGTCTTCGGCCTGGATTTGCCGCTCGAGGTCGAGGGGCTCGGCACGCTCACGGTCGACGTCGCCTATGGCGGCATGATCTACGTGCTGGTCGATGCCGCAGCACTCGGGTTCGAGGTGACCTCGGCCGAGGGGGCGGCCATGGTCGAGACGGGCGAGCGGATCAAGGCAGCGGCGGCCGTGCAGATCCCGGCCGTGCATCCCGAGAATCCGCTTATTCACACCATCAACCAGACGCTGTTCGCGGCCCCCTTGCGGAGCGACGCCTCGGGCAAGCGGGCGCGGAATGCCGTGGTGGTCTCGCCCGGCCGGCTGGACCGGTCGCCTTGCGGTACGGGCACCAGCTCCAGGCTGGCCGTCATGCACGCCCGGGGCCAGATCGAGGTCGGCGAAACCTTCACCCATGAATCGGTGATCGGCACGACGTTCGGCGGCAAGGTTCTGGAGACGACGACAGTGGCCGGCCGGCCGGCGATCGTGCCGGAGATCTCGGGCCAGGGCTGGATCACCGCCTTTCACCAGTACGTGCTCGACCCGACCGACCCCTTCCCGACCGGCTATCGGGTCGGCGACATGTGGCGCAATCAGGGCTGACGTTCAGCGGACCCGAAGGGCGGCATTGCCCAGCAACGCCGCCGCTTCGCCGACAATGGCGTCGACAATGGCGCGGACCGGCCGGATCTCGCGAATGAGGCCCGCCGCCTCGCCGACGAAGACGCCGGTGTCGTCGACCTCGCCGGCTCGAAAGCCCTGCCAGTAGCGCTCGGCTTCGGCCGCGACGGTCGACGGCTCGGCGAGCGCCGGCTCGCGGCCGTGCCAGTCCATGACGAAGCGGGTGCGAAGGGCGCGCCCGCTGAACCCGTCGGGCCAGTCGAGGCCGCGCACAACGTCGATGACGCCGGTCTTGATGGTGGCATCGCCATCGGCCGCGAGAATGGCCAATTTGAAGCCCGGCGGGGCCAACGATTCCTCGCTGGCGACGAGGCGGGAGCCGATCAGGACGCCGTCGGCGCCGAGCATCAGGGCGGCCGCGAGCCCGCGCCCGTCGGCGATGCCCCCGGCGGCGACGAGGAGGATTTCGGGCGCTTCATGGGCGAGCCAGTCGGCGATCTCGGGGACGAGGGTCAGGGTCGCCCGATGGCCGCCATGGCCGCCGGCTTCGCCGCCCTGGGCGACCAGGATGTCGGCCCCGGCCGCCAAGGCGGCACGGGCGTGGGCCATGGTCTGGACCTGGCAGATCAGCCTGGCACCGGCTCCCCGAACGGCGGCGGCGAAGGGCTCGACCGCGCCGAAGGACAGCATCACGGCCGCGGGCCGGCGGGCCAGCACGGCATCGAGCAGCTCGGGCTTCCTGGCCAGCGACCAGGTGATGAAGCCGCAGCCGATCCGGGCGTTGCCGGCGGCGGCGAGTTCGCGCTCCAGCCATTGGGCGTCGCCGTAGCCGCCGCCCAGCAGCCCGAGGCCGCCGGCGTTCGACATGGCCGCGGCCAGCCGACCGCCGGCGATGAAGCCCATGGGTGCCGAGATGATCGGGTGCTCGATCCCGAGCCGTTCCGTCAGGCGCGTTCGCAGCCGCATCGGCGTTGCTTTCGTGGCGTGGGGCGGGACCCGCTTCTAGCAGCGCCGCCCCGGCGCCGGAAGGCTCAGCCGGCCCGGCGGAGACGGGCGGCGAGCCTGCCGCGCCAGCGGCGGTAGGCGGGGACCTGGGCCAGGACGGTGAGCAGGATGGCGGCGATGAGGATCAGGCTCACGGGCCGGGTGAAGAAGTCGAAAGGATCGCCCTGGCTCACCATGAGGGCGCGCCGCAGGTTCTCGTCGGCCATGGGACCGAGAATCACGCCGATCACCAGCGGGGCTATCGGGTAGTCCATCTCGGTCAGCGCGTAGGCGGCGATGCCGACCGCCACCATGAGGTAGAGGTTGGTGATGTTGAGGCCGAGGGCGTAGGAGCCGAGGACCGAGAGGAGCGCCACGATCGGCAAGAAGAGGCTCGCCGGCACGCGCAGGAGCTTGATGACCTGGCGGGCCAGGATGATGCCGTTGAGCCACATGGCGGCCGAGGCCAGGACCATGATGGCGGCGAGCTCGACGAGGAAGGTCGGCTGCTGGATCGAGAGCATGGGCCCAGGCGTCAGGCCGTGCAGCATGAGGGCGCCGAGCAGCATGACGGCGGGCGGCGAGCCCGGGATGCCGAGCGTCACGAGAGGGATGAGGGCGCCGCCGATGCAGGCGTTGTTGGCGGTCTCGCACGAGATGAGGCCGACGGGCTCGCCCTGGCCGAAGCGCTCGGGGTGGGGCGAACCGTTCTTCGCGGCACCGTACGAGACCCAGCCGGCGATGTCCTCGCCCACCCCGGGGACGGCGCCGATGCCGACGCCGATCAGGGCCGAGCGGACGATGTGGCGGAGATTCTTCGAGATCGTCCGGAAGTCGGGGACGATGCGGCCGACCGCCTGGACGGCGGCGAGCGGCGCCTTCGAGCGCAGCGTGCCGATGATCTGCGGGATGGCGAAGGCGCCGATCAGCACCGGGACGACCTCGATGCCGGAATCGAGGGCGTGGATGTCGAAGGTGTAGCGCGGGTAGTACATCAGCTTGTCGCGGCCGATGCAGGCGAGGGCGAGGCCGAGGAAGCCCGCGATCCAGCCCTTGACGACGAGATCGGGGCTGGTCAGCGAGCCGGAGATGATGATGCCGAAAAGCGCCAGCAGGAAGAACTCGTAGGAGGTGAACTGCAGCGCCAGCTCGACGATCAAGGGTGCCGTCAGCACCAACGCCAGCATGCCGAGCAGCGTGCCGATGAAGGAGGCGGTGGTGGTCAGGCCCAGCGCCCGCCCGCCCTCGCCCCTCCGGGCCATGGGGTAGCCGTCCATGGCGGTCGCGGCCGAGGCGGCGGTGCCCGGGATGTTGAGCAGGATGGCCGAGTACGAGCCGCCATAGATGGCGCCGACATAGAGCGCGATCAGCGAGACCAGCGCCAGGTCGAGGTCGAAGCCGTAGGTGAGCGTGGTCAGCAAGCCGACGCCGAGCGTGGCGGTGAGGCCCGGCAGGGCGCCGAAGACGATGCCGAGCAGGCTCGAGCCCATGAGCACCGCGACCATGGTCGGCTGCGACAGGAGGTGGCCGAGGGCTGCCACGAAGGCCAGGAGCTGGTCGGCGATGGACATGGGTCAGAAGGCCCCGCGGATGGCGTAGTAGACGGTCTCGAGGGCGACGACGACGAGGCCCTCGCGCGGCAGCGGCACGAGGAGGAGGAACTTGAAGGCGCCGCCGAGCAGGAGCGGGGTGGCCAGCGCCACGGCGAGGCACTGGCCTAGGCGATGGCGTGCCTCTTCCGGGGCCGGGGCGGGGGCGGTGGCGGTCATGAAGCGGGCCCTGACGAGCGTGAGGGCGGCGACCAGCAGCACGGCGGCATCGACGAGATGGGCGGCGGCGGTGCGCGGCGCGGGGGTCAGGCCGAGGGCCGCGATCACGAGGAGCACCAGGGCTGTCAGGAAGAAGGCACCGAGCGCCAGCTTCGCCACGCGCGGCTCATGGACATGGAAGACGAGCGTGAAGGCGGCGAGGAAGAAGAACCCGGCGACGATGAAATCGACGCGTGGCACGAAGGCCACGACGAAGGCGGCGATGACGCCGGCGATCAGCACGACGTCGCCCTGCCCCCTCAGGACCGCGAGCGGGCTGCCTTCGAACCTGGCCGCACCGGCCCGGACCGTGGTGACGATCAGCGTCGTGGCGAGCAGGCCGAGGCAAAGGGCGACGATGAGCGGGAAGAGGGCCGGCGAGACGTACCAGGCATTCTTGACGCCGGCATAGGTGCCGCGCAGCGGAAACTGCAGGGCACCGCCGGCCATGGCGGCGGCGAGGAGCAGGAGGACGAGGCCGGTCCAGAGATCGGACGGGCGGCCGCTCGCTCCCGGGCTGGTCAAGTCGGTCATGCCGGTTCCTGGCTGAACAGCGGCGGACGGGCGGGATCGCCCAAGCGACCCCGCCCGCGAGGAGCCCGATCGTGGCTCAGTTCGGCTTCGGGATGCCGAGCGTGGCCGGGTCGACCGAGGCGGCGCCCAGATCGTGGAGGGTCCAGGCGAAGAGCGATTCGAGCCGGGCGAACTCCTGCTTCGCGGCATCGCCGGAGAGGCCCGAGGGCTCGTAGTAGTTGTCGGCGAGCCAGGTCTGCACCTTGTCGCTGGCCATGGCGGCGTCGAAGGCTTCGTTCAGGGTCTGCTTGACGTCGTCCGGGGCGGCGTCGAGCACGGCGAAGCCGATCGCCTGCTTGATCGGCAGGTGCTCGGTGAGGTCCGGGTAACTGTCGAAGGCCGAGGGGATGGCGACGCCATTGAGCTCGACGCCCTTGGGCACCAGCATGGCCAAGGGCCGCAGGCGGCCGGCCTGCAGGAGCTGCTGCTGCTCGGCGAGCGAGGTGACGACGACCTGCACCTCGCCGGCGACGGCGGCGTTCTGGGCCGGCGCCGAGCCGTCATAGGGAATATAGTTGAAGGTGACGTCGGTGCCCTTCTCGAGGGCGAGGAGGTTGAGATGGTGGATGGAGCCCGCAGCGCTGGCGCCGGCGGGAATTTCGCCGGGCGTAGCCTTGGCGGCCTCGATCAGCTCCTGGAGCGACTGCCAGGGGGCGTCGCTGGAGACCGAGACGAGATCGGGCGAGCCGCCGATGATGAACGGATACCAGACGTCCATGCGCTGGTCCCAGCCGCCCTGCACCCCGGCGGTGACCACCGATTCGGAGATGCCGGCCAGGGTGTAGCCGTCGGCCGGCTGCTCGAAGACGTAGCTCATGCCGGCCGAGCCGCCGACGCCGCCGGTGCGGTTGGTGACGTTGATGCGGACCGGCAGATGCTCCTGCATCTCGGCCATGACCAGCCGGTTGGCGGTGTCGGTGCCACCGCCCGCAGCCCAGACGATGACGGCGTTGATGTCGCGGCTTGGATAGTCCTGGGCGACAGCGACCGTGGCCGTCAGGGCCGCGGCGATGCCCAAAGCGAGCGTTGTTCCGAGACGCATGGTCTGCTCCCTTGGTCGACCGGTTGTCATTCCTCGAACCACCCTGCCGACGATACCCTTGATTATCGGATGCGGTTCGGTATTTCTTTACGTATACGTAAATCCGGGAAGCGGTCAATGCGCAATTCGATGCTCGATCCCGCCACGCTCCGGCCGCTCGGCACCGGCCTGGCACGCCCGGAATGCGTCCTGGCGCACCGCTCCGGCCTGCTCTTCGCCGCAGACTGGACGGACCAGGGTGGCGTATCGATCATCGATCCGAAGGGCCGGGTCGAGCGGCTTCTGGCCAAGGGCGCGCCGCGCCATCTGCGGCCCAACGGGATCGCGCTCGAGCCCGGCGGCAGCTTCCTCCTGGCCGAACTCGGCGCCGAGACGGGCGGCATCTGGCGGCTCTGGCCCGACGGCTCGGTCGAGCCTCTTCTGCTCGAGGTCGAGGGGCGACCCCTGCCGCCGGCCAATTACGTTCATCTGGACAAGGAGAGCCGGCTCTGGGTGACGGTCAGCACGCGCCACCTGCCACGGCACCTGGCGGCGCGGCCGGAGGTGGCCGACGGCTTCGTCGTCCTCGTCGAGCGCGGCGAGGCCCGGATCGTCGCCGATGGCCTCGGCTACACCAACGAGTGCCTGGTCTCGCCGGACGGCGAATGGCTATATGTGAACGAGACCTTCGGGCGACGGCTCAGCCGCTTTTCGATCGGCGCCGGGGGTCCGGGCGAGCGCCAGACCGTCGCCGAATTCGGCCACGGCACCTATCCGGACGGACTCACCTTCGATGAGGAGGGCGGCATCTGGATCACCAGCATCGTCAGCAACCGGGTGATCCGGGTCGGCCCGGACGGCCGCCAGGAGGTCATGCTGGAGGAGGCGGATGCGGACTTCGTCGAGGCGGTCGAGAGCGCCTTTTTGGCCGGCCAGCTCGACCGGGCCTTGCTCGACCATGTGCCGAAGGGCCGCCTGAAGAACATCTCGAGCCTCGCCTTCACCGGCGCGGACCGCAAAACGATCTGCCTCGGCTGCCTGCTCGGCGACAGTCTCATGCTGATCGATGGCCCGGTCGCGGGAGCCGTGCCGGCGCATTGGGCGTATGATCTGGGCGAGCGGCTGGAGGGTCTCTCTTGAGGAAGCTGCGGGTCCTGACTATCGGCGCCGGCTATTTCAGCGCCTTTCATCACGACGCCTGGCAGCGGATCAGGGAGGTCGAGCTGGTCGGCGTGTGCGATCGCGATCCGGCGAGGGCGCAGGCCTATGCCGAGCGCTTCGCCGTGCCGTCCTGGCATACCGATGCTGCCGCCATGCTGGACGCGCTGCGGCCCGATCTGGTCGATATCGCGACACCGCCCGCCACCCACGCCGCCCTTGTCCGCGAGACCATGGCGCGGCGGCTGCCGACCATCTGCCAGAAGGCCTTCTGCCGCTCGCTCGAAGAAGCCGAAGAGATGGTCCGCCTCGCCGAGGAGGCCAAGACCCTCCTGGTCGTCCACGAGAACTTCCGCTTCGAGCCCTGGCACCAGGAGATCAAGCGGCAGATCGAGGACGGGCGCATCGGCGAGGTCTACCAGGCGAGCTTTCGCCTCCGGCCCGGCGACGGTCAGGGCCCGAGCGCCTATCTCGATCGCCAGCCCTATTTCCAGCAGATGGAGCGGTTCCTGGTCCACGAGACGGCGATCCATTTCATCGACGTCTTCCGCTTCCTCCTGGGCGAGCCCGAGGCCGTGCTGGCCCGGCTGGTCCGCCTCAACCCGGCGATCGCCGGCGAGGATGCGGGCGTCATCCTTCTCGAGTTTCCGGGCCAGCGGCGCGCCCTCTTCGACGGCAACCGGCTGGTCGACCACCTGGCCCAAAACCGTCGGCTGACCATGGGCGAGCTTCTGGTCGAGGGTGAGCGCGGCGTGATCAGGCTCGACGGCGACGGCCGTCTCTTCCATCGTGCGTTCGGCGCCAACGAGGAGACGGCGATCGTGTACGAATGGCAGGATCGGGGCTTTGCCGGCGACAGCGTCCTGGCCTTCCAGCAGCACGTCGTCGACCACCTCCTGGGCCGAGGTGCTATCGTCAACACGGGACGCGACTACCTCGCAAACCTGCGGATCGAGGAGGCGGTCTACCGCTCCTCGGCCGAGGGCCGGCTGGTGAGGGTCTGACATGGCGAGCGTCATCGAGGAGGTCCCTGGCCGCATCACCTTCGCCGAGCGGGCCTATCGGGAAATCAAGAGCCGCATCCTCGAGAACGAGTTCCCGGCCGGCAGCATCATGCTCGAGCAGGAGCTGGCGGCCCTCCTCTCGATGAGCCGGACACCGGTGCGCGAGGCGCTGATCCGCCTCGCCCGCGAGGGCATGATCGACGTGCGGCCGAGGCACGGCATGCGGGTGCTGCCCGTCTCCGCCAACGACATGCGCGAGATCTACCAGATCCTGACGGCGCTCGAGGCGGAAGCGGCGGCCCAGATCGCCCGCGACGGCGCCGATCCGCTGCACCTCGCCGAGCTCAGGACGGCGGTCGCCGAGATGGACGAGGCGCTCTCGACCGACGACCTCGACGCCTGGGCGCGCGCCGACGACCATTTTCACCGGGTGATCCTCGCCACTTGCGGCAACCAGCGGCTGAAGGCGATCATCGAGCAGTTCATGGACCAGTCGCACCGGGTGCGAAAGCTGACGCTCAGGCTGCGCCCGAAGCCCGTCAGCTCCAACGATGACCATCGGGCCCTGGTCGACGCCATCGAGCGCCGCGACCCCGAGGCGGCATGGCGCATCCACCACGCGCACCGGCTGCGCAACGGCCGGATGCTGGTCGAGCTCCTGGAGCGGCACGGGCTGGGCCAGCTCTAGGACTGCTCTCCCTGGGAGGCGCCGGCGTCGGGTTGCATGGCATCCTGTGCAAATGTAGGCTGGGCGGCGTCTATGCGGCGTTCGAGCCGCGCAACCCGGGGGAGAGGAAGCCATGACCTATCGGTATGCACTTCAGGCAGCGGGGCTGATCGTCTCGATGTCCGGGCTGGCGACGGCCGCCCTGGCGCAGGACGGGGATGCGACCTACCGCGCCTTGCTGTCGCCGCTCAACGCGCAGGTGGTCGGCTCGCAGACGGCGGGCGAGGCGATCTTCACGGTCGCGGGCGACGACCTGACGATTCATGTCACCGTGAGCGGCGCTCCTCCGAGCATCGCGCATCTGCAGCATTTCCACGGGTTCAAGGAAGGCATGCAGAAGTCCGAATGCCCGACCGCCCGGAGCGACACCAACGGCGATGGCATCATCGACCTGATCGAGACCGAGCCCCTTGCCGGGATCACCATGGTTCCCTTCCATGACGATCCAGTCAGCATGGAGATCGTCAGGGACACCTATCCGACCGCGGACGACAAGGGCTCCTATACCTACAAAAAGAGCGTCTCGCTGAAGGCGCTGGAAGACGCCTTCGCCGCGCAGTTCCCCGGGCAAGAGCTCGATCTGACCCGGCGCGTCGTCTTCGTGCACGGCGTTCCGGCCTCGACCAAGCTGCCGGACTCGGTCGCGTCGCTCGGCGACATTCCGGCCCAGATCACGCTGCCGATCGCCTGCGGCGCGATCATGAAGGTCGAGCAGTAGAGAGTCCGTTCCGGGGCGCCTTCAGGCGATCTCGCCGCGTGCCGCGTCGAGCTGGTCGATGACGGCCTCGGCCAGCTCGCGCGTGGTGTGGCGGCCGCCGAGGTCCTGGGGGACGGCGCCGGCGGCGAAGGCGAGGTCGACGGCCCGCTCCAGGGTGGCGCCGGCTGCCACCATGCCGTCCTGGCCGTGGCGCTCGCCGAGCCAGTCGAGCATCATCGCGGTCGAGAGCAGCATGGCCGTCGGGTTGGCGATGCCCTGGCCGGCGATGTCGGGGGCCGAGCCGTGGCTCGGCTGGAAGAGCGCGTGCTCGAGCCCGATCTCGGCGCAGGGGGCGAGGCCCATGCCGCCGACGAGGCCGCCGCCCAGGTCGGAGATGATGTCGCCGAACATGTTCTCCATCACCATGACGTCGAACTCCCAGGGCTTGCGCACGAGGTCGAGGGCGGTGGCGTCGACATAGTGGTGGTCGGCCCGGATGGCGGGGAAGCCCTTCGCCCGCTCGTCGAAGATCTTGCGAAAGAAGGCCATGGCGACGAAGACGTTGGCCTTGTCGACGCAGGTCAGCCGGCCGGGCCGGCCCCTGGCCTTGCGCCGCTCGGCGAGGCGGAAGGCGAAGTCGAAGAGCCGCTCGCAATTGTCGCGGGTGATGACCATGGTCTCGCGCGCGATCCGGTCGTCCTCGACCGTGCCAACGCCGCGCGAGGCGAAGAGCCCTTCCATCGATTCCCGGATGATGACGAAGTCGATCTCGGATGCCCTCGGGTGGGCGAGGATGGCCGGGGTGTTGGGCAGGGCCCGTACCGGCCGAACGCCGGCGAAGAGCCCGAATTCGCGGCGCATGTCGAGATGCGGGGCGATCTCGGTGCCGTCGGGAAAGCGGATGTCGGGCAGGCCCATGGCGCCGAAGAGGATGGCGTCGGCGTCACGGCAGGCCGCCATGACGCCGGGTGCGAGATCCCGGCCCGTCTCGCGATAGTAGGCGGCGCCGCCATCGTGGTGCACGAGGGCGAGGCCGAGCGCGAAGCGGCGTTCCAGGGCCTCCAGCACCTCGAGGGCAACGGCCATCACCTCCTTGCCGATGCCGTCACCCGGCAGGACCGCCACCTGGAATTCGTTCATGTCGAGACTCTGCCGGATGGGCCGCGTCCGCGCCCCCGAGCGGGTCGGGCGGGAAGCGGCGACTGACAAGCGATACATCAACGGATACATTACCGTGTGCGGCCGGTCAATCGGCTGCGCCGGTAGTGACCCGCCCAGGCGATGCATGCTAGGGATCGACCATTGGCGGTTTCGGGAGGTCGGGCGGGACATGACGGCAAGAATCGACACGTCGCCCAGGATCGCGGACGAGATTGTTTGCACCACCTGCTACATGTGCGCCTGCCGCTGCGGCATCCGCGTGCACAAGCTGGGCGGCCGGATCCGCCATATCGACGGCAATCCCGACCACCCAGTCAATCGCGGCGTGCTTTGCGCCAAGGGCTCGGCCGGGATCATGCACCACCTTTCGCCGGGTCGGCTGACCAAGCCCTTGAAGCGGGTCGGCGAGCGGGGCGAGGGCAAGTTCGAGGCGATCGAGTGGGACGAGGCCCTGGCCATCGCCGAAAGCTGGCTGCGCGAGGTCCGCGACAGCGATCCAAGGAAGCTCGCCTTCTTCACCGGCCGCGACCAGAGCCAGGCCCTGACCGGCTTCTGGGCCAGCCAGTTCGGCACCTGCAACTACGCGGCGCACGGCGGCTTCTGCTCGGTCAACATGGCGGCGGCCGGGCTCTATACGATCGGCGGCTCGTTCTGGGAGTTCGGCGAGCCGGACTTCGAGCATGCCCGCTACTTCCTGATCTTCGGCCTCGCCGAGGACCACGACAGCAATCCTTTGAAGCTCGGCATGGCCGAGCTGAAGCGGCGGGGTGCCAAGATCGTCTCGGTCAACCCGGTCCGCACCGGCTATTCGGCCATCGCCGACGAGTGGATCGGCATCAGGCCGGGCACGGACGGGCTCTTCGTCATGAGCCTGATGCACGAGCTGCTCAATGCCGGGCGGATCGATCTGGACTATCTGCGCCGCTACACCAACGCCACGGCGCTGGTGATCGACGCGCCGGGCGACGCGGATGACGGGCTCCTCGCCCGGGACGGCGAGGGCCGGCTGCTGGTCGGCGTCAAGGGCGAGGCGGCGGTGGCGGGCCCGGCTGTGCAGGCCGCCCTCAAGGGCCGCCATCGGCTGGCCGACGGCCGTTTCGGCGTGCCGGTCCTCGAGCTTCTGGCGCGACGCTACGCGGCGGCCGAGCACAGCCCGGATGCGGTGGCCGAGCGCTGCGGGATTCCGGCTTCGACCATCCGGCGGATCGCCGCCGAGCTGGCGGCGGCGGCGTTCGACAATCCGGTCGTGCTGGAGCGGCCCTGGACTGACACGAACGGGGTCCGGCACGAGCGGATGATCGGCCGGCCGGTGGCGATGCACGCGATGCGGGGCATCTCGGCGCACAGCAACGGGTTTCACACCTGCCGCGCCATCCACCTCCTGCAGGTCCTGCTCGGCACCATCGACACGCCGGGCGGGTTCCGCTTCAAGGCCCCCTTCCCCCGCCCCGCACCACCCGGCCCGCAGCCGGCCGGCCGGGCCGACCAGATGGCCCCCGGCAGGCCGATGGCCGGGCCGCCGCTCGGCTTTCCGCGCGGGCCGGCGGACCTGATCCTTGAGGCGGACGGAAGTCCCCGGCGCATCGACAAGGCGCTCTCCTGGGATGCCCCCATGGCGGTGCACGGCATGATGCACAGCGTCATCGGCAACGCCGCCCGCGGCGACCCTTACGAGATCGACGTGCTCTTCATGTTCATGGCCAACATGGCCTGGAACTCGGCCATGAACACGACCGAGACCATGGCCATGCTGAGCGCCAGGAAGGCCGATGGCGGCTACGTGATCCCGAAGCTCATCTATGCCGACGCCTTCTATTCGGAGACGGTGGCCTATGCCGACTTGGTGCTGCCCGACACGACCTATCTCGAGCGGCACGACTGCATCTCGCTCCTGGATCGGCCGATCAGCTCGGCCGATGCCGTGTCGGATGCGATCCGCCAGCCGGTCGAGACGCCGGAGCGGGACGTGCGGCCGTTCCAGGACGTGCTGATCGACCTCGGCGCAAGGCTGGGCCTGCCGGCCTTCGTCGATGACCAGGGGGCGCCCCGCTTTCCGGGCGGCTATGCCGACTACATGGTCAATCACGAGAGGAAGCCCGGCGTCGGCTCGCTCGCGGGCTGGCGCGGGCCCAACGGCGACCAGGCCGGCAAGGGTGCGGTCAACCCCAATCAGCTGGAGCGCTACAAGGCGAACGGCTGCTTCTTCAGCCTGCCGATCCCCGAGGAGGCGGCCTACTTCAAGCACGCCAACGCGGCCTATCTGAAGTTCGCGGTCGAGGTCGGGCTGATCGACGAGGCAGCACCCATCGTGCTGCAGCTCTACAGCGAGCCCTTGCAGCGCTTTCGCCTGGCCGCCCGGGGTCACGGGGCCGTGCAGCCGCCGGACGACAGGCGGGAGCGGATCGAGACCTATTTCGACCCGCTGCCGATCTGGTACATGCCGTTCGACGAGGCCGTCGTGGACACGGAAGCCTTCCCGCTCCACGCGGTGACGCAGCGGCCGATGTTCATGTATCACAGCTGGGGCGGGCATAACCCCTGGCTGCGCCAGATCCTCGATCGAAACGCGCTCTATCTGCATCGCCGGACCGCGGCGGCGCTCGGCATCGCGGAGGGTGATCTCGTGGCCATCACCAGCCGGCACGGGCGGGTCGAGGGACGGGCCAAGCTCATGGATGGGGTGCATCCCTCGACGGTCTGGACCTGGAACGCCATCGGCAAGCGCAAGGGTGCGTGGGGGCTCGAGGGCGACATTCCCGAAGCGCGCGAAGGCTTCCTTCTGAACTCGCTGATCGACGACCTGCTGCCCGAGCGTGACGGCGGCTATCGCTATGCCAATGCCGATCCGGTCACCGGCCAGGCGGCCTGGTACGACCTCAGGGTGCGGGTCGAGAAGCTCGCCGCCGACGCGCGGATGGAGGAGCCGGCGGCGCTGGCGCCCCTGCCCGGCGCTTTCGTGGCGCCGGATACCCTCTCCTACCGGGTGCGAGGTGGCGCATGACCAGCCTTCCCGCCAACCGCACGGCCAAGCGGCTCGGCCTCGTCATCGACCTCGACACCTGCGTCGGCTGCCAGGCCTGCGTCGTCCATTGCAAGGAATGGAACACCAGCAGCAACACCACAGCACTCAGCGACATCGAGCCCTATGGCCTGGAGCCGAGCGGCGCCTGGCTGAACCGGGTGCACGGCTACGAATTGGACGACAGCGCCTCCGGCGGCTGCGGCCGCACCGTGCATTTCCCGCGCTCCTGCCTGCACTGCGAGGACGCGCTTTGCGTGACCGTCTGTCCGACCGGCGCCTCCTACAAGCGCGCCGAGGACGGCATCGTGCTGGTCGACGAGGACAAGTGCTTCGGCTGCGGCCTCTGCGCCTGGGCCTGCCCGTATGGTGCCCGGGAGATGGACCCGACCGCCAAGATCATGAAGAAATGCACGCTCTGCATCGACCGCATCTACAACGAGAACCTGCCGGTCGAGGAGCGCGAGCCCGCCTGTGTCCGGACCTGCCCGGCCCGGGCGCGGCATTTCGGCGATCTGGGTGATCCCGAGAGCGAGATCTCGAGGCTGGTGGCCGAGCGGGACGGCGTGGCCTTGATGCCGGAGCTCGGCTATCGGCCGACCAACCGCTACCTGCCGCCGCGCCGGCCGGTGCCGGAAGCCGATCGGGCCCAGGCGCTCGAGCCCGCCCCCGGCGGCTTTCTCGGCTGGCTCGACCGGCTGCTCGCCGACCAACCCTAGAGGGGCAGACATGCATCCAGCACCCTCGATCATCTTCTTCACCGCGGCCTCGGGCGCCGGCTACGGCCTTCTGGCCTTCGCCGCCTTCGCCGGCCTGCTCGGCCTCGTGCCGGTCGACAGCCGAAGCGGTCTCACGCTCCTCGTGCCGGCGCTGCTCCTGGTGGGCGCCGGCCTCCTGGCCTCGATGGGTCATCTCGGGCATCCGGAGCGGGCGTGGCGGGCCTTCAGCCAGTGGCGCTCGTCCTGGCTGTCGCGCGAAGGTGTCGCCGCGGTCGTCTCCTTCGTCCCCGCCCTCGGCCTCGCCTGGGCCTGGGCCCTGACCGGGCGGCTGGCGCCGGTCCTGGCTCTGGCCACCATCCTGATGGCCGTCGTCACCGTCTATTGCACGGCGATGATCTACGCCTCGCTGAAGCCGATCCCGCGCTGGCACCACAAGCTCGTGCCGCCGGTCTATCTCGGACTCGGCGCCGCGAGCGGCAGCGCCCTCGGCATCGCCGCCGCCGCCTGGACGGGCGCGCCCCTGCTGCCGCTCGCCCCGCTCGTCGCCCTCGCCCTGGTCGTGGGCTGGGGGCTCAAATGGCGCTACTGGCAGACGGTGGAGAAGGCGCCCGCCATCGCCACCACCGCCGACGCCCTTGGCCTCGGTGATCGGGGCACCGCCCGGCAGGTCGTGCCTCCGCATACCGAGCGCAACTACATCCTGAACGAGATGGGCTTCAAGATCGCCAGGAAGCACGGCGCCAAGCTGCGGCGCCACGCGCTGCTCGCGGGCCTCGTGCTGCCCCTGGTCGCCTTGGTCCTCGCCTTGCTCGTTCCGGGAGCAGCCGCGGCCCTGCTCCTGAGCCTCGGCGCAGCGCTCGCCCTCATCGGCGTGGCGATCGAGCGCTGGCTCTTCTTCGCCGAGGCCGAGCATCTGGTGATGCTCTACTACGGCAAGGACTCGGTCTAGCCGCCCCCTACCGCCGGGCGACGCGGGCGGGCCGCGCGGCTCGCGCGGCCTTGCGGCCGTGGACGTAGAGGAGGACGGCCGGCAAGGCGCCGAGGAAGGCGATGGCGATGCCCCAGAGGAGGTCGCCGAGCGTTTCCAGGCCCATCTGCTCGAGCTGGAAGGCGCCGCCGGCCAGCAGGAAGGCGACCATCCAGGTGGTCATGACGCCGAAGGAGACGATTTCCCGCATGTGGCGGCGGGTCGTCCAGGCGGCCGGCGGATTCGCGTCGAACTGGCGGGAAATCCAGGTCGTGGCGAGCATGGTGGCGGCGAGGATGAGGCCCGCCGGAATGGCATGAAGCATGACGAACGTCCGCTTTCATTCGTCCCGCAGCGGCCCGTGCCGACCTCGGTCGCCAAGGCCTGCGGACGCGCTGAGATAGTCGCCCGCCGCGGGCTCCGCCCTTGCAAATGCGCCTGAGGTCGAACGCGAGGTAGCGCGGAATCGCAGATCAGACCCAGCCGCCGTCGGCCACGTATTGCTGGTTGGTCATCGCACTGCTGTCGTCGGCGGCGAGGAAGAGGACGAGGCGGGCGATCTCGTCCGGCTGGAGCTTGCGCTTGAGGCACTGGCGCTGCATCAGCTCCGCCTCGCCCGCCGCGTCGAGCCACAGGCGCTGTTGCCGCTCGGTCATGATCCAGCCGGGGGCGATGCAGTTGACGCGGATGTTGTCCGGACCGAAATCGCGCGCCTGACCGCGGGTCAGCCCGACCACCGCGGCTTTGGACGCCGTGTAGCCGTGCATCCCGCCCTGGCCGATCAGCCAGCTCACCGAGCCCATGTTGACGATCGACCCGCCACCCTGGCGCTTCATCATCGGCTGGACCGCCTGGGCACAGAAGAACTGGTGCTTCAGGTTCATCGCGATCCGGTCGTCCCAGTATTCGGATGTCACCTCGGCGAAATCGTGCCGGTCGTCGCGCGCCGCGTTGTTGACCAGGACCGTGATGTCGCCATGCGCCTCCGCGGCCTTCGCGACGGCGGCGCGCAGGGCCGCAATGTCGCGCAGGTCGGCCTCGATGAAGAGCGGTGCCGCATGGCCCCGAGCCACGACGTCCTGCACCGTGCGCCGGCTCGCCTCGCCGTCGAAATCGATGAAGGCGACCTTGCTACCCTGGCCGGCCATGGCCTGGACGATGGCGGCACCGATGCCCGAGCCACCGCCGGTGACCAGGACGGAGCGATCCTTCAGGCTCGGGTAGGTGGCGAAGCCCGGCATGGCAGCCTCATTCGATGGGGGTCGTCATTCGTTGGGAGTCTGGGCGAGCACCGGTGGCACCTTGCGCCGGCCGCGCACGGCGCCGACGATGACGAGGAGCCAGATGAGGAGGGTGACGATGCCGAGGGTGGCGGCGATCGGCCGCTCGAAGAAGGCCAGGATATCGCCGTTGGACTTGATCATCGACTGCATGAAGTTGCGCTCGACCATGTTGCCGAGGACGAGGCCGAGGATCGCCGGCGCCACCGGAAAGCCGTTCTCCTCCATGACGAAGGCGATGACGCCGAGGACCAGCATCACGGTCACGCCGAAGACCGTGTTGTTGATGGCGAAGGCCCCCACCATGCAGAGCAGGAGGATGACCGGCATCAAAACCTCGCGCGGCACCTTGAGCATCTGCCCATAGGACTTGATGGCGAGCCAGCCGAGCGGCAGCAAGAGGAGGTTGGCGACGAAGAAGGCGATGAAGACGCCGTAGAGCAGCTCGGGGTGCTGGAGCATCACCATCGGCCCCGGATTCATCCCCTTCATGTAGAGGATGCCGATGACGATGGCGGTGATCGAGTCGCCCGGAATGCCGAAGACGAGGGCCGGGACCCAGGCCCCGCCGAGGCTCGCATTGTTGGCCGAGCCCGCGTCGACCAGCCCCTCGACATGGCCGGTGCCGAACTTCTCGGGCTCCTTCGAGGCCTTCTTCGAGATGGCGTAGGTGACCCAGGCGGCGATGTCGGCGCCGGCACCCGGCAGGATGCCGATCAGCGTGCCGATCAGGCTGCCGCGCACCACACCGACCTTGTAGCGGCGCACCGACTCGAGGCCCGGCCGGAGGATGGCGCCGCTCGCCTGGCTCACCACGGCCATCTTGTCGCGTCCGCCGGTGGTGCCCAGGGCCCAGCGCAGCACCTCGGAGACCGCGAACATGCCGATCATCGCCGGAATGAAGCTGACCCCGCCCATCAGCTCGACCGATCCAAAGGTGAAGCGCGGCTGGCCGGCCATGATGTCGATGCCGATGGTCGCGATGAAGAGGCCGAAGAGCAGCGAGACCAGGCCCTTGACGGGGCTGCCGGTCGAGACGAAGGCAGCGCAGGTGAGGCCGAAGGTGGCGAGCCAGAAATACTCGAAGGTGGAGAAGCTGAGCGCCACCTCGGCGAGCAGCGGGGCGGTGAAGGCGAGAATGGTGGCGCCGACGAGCCCGCCGATGATGGCGCAGACGAGGGAGGTGCCGAGGCCGAGATTGGCCTGGCCCGCCTGGGTCAGCTTGTAGGTGTCGTCGACATAGGCAGCCGAGGCGGGGGTGCCCGGGATGCGCAGGAGAGCCCCCGGCAGGTCGCCCGCGAAGATCGCCATGGCGGTGGTCGAGACGATGGCGGCGAGCGCCGGGATGGGGTCCATGAAGAAGGTGATGGGCACCAGGAGTGCTGTCGCCAGGGTCGCGGTGAGCCCCGGCATGGCGCCGACGAAGAGCCCGAAGGCGCCGGCCGCCACCATCACGCCCAGCACGTACGGGTCGAAGACCAGGGCGAAGGCGGCGAGCAGCGTGTGCGTCATGCCGGGCGCCCCATCACCATGGCAGGCCCCTCACCAGGGCAGCCTGGGCAGAAGGGTGCCCTGCGGCAGCGGCACCAGCAGCATCGCCCGAAAGGCCCAGTCGACCACGAGGATGAGGACGACCGTGATCAGCAGCGAGGAGAGCCAGGCGCCGCCCCGGAAGCGGACGAGGAGCACGTACATGCCGATGCCGGCAACCAGGACGAAGCCGACCCGGTCGAGGAAAAGGATGAAGGCCAGGATGACCAGGAGCACGAGGCCGGCATCGATCAGCCGGTCGAACCGGTGGCCGGCGACATCGATCCAGCCGGTGGCGGCGCGATGACGCCAGCCGGTGACCATCAGGCCGATGCCGGAGAGGACGAGGCCGAGGCCGATGATCGTGGGGAAGAAATCGGGGCCGTAGTCCTGGCCGTGGGTCGCCGGAAAGGTGCTGGCCTCGAGGATGATGGCGAGGCCGCCCAAGAGGATCACGAGGCCCAGAAGGGCATCGTTGAGCCTCACCGGAGCGGCCCCGCCCGCACCATTATCCCGCCTCGGCTACTTCGTCATGCCGAGCTCTTTCATGACGCTGCCGAGCGAGTCGTTGCTCTCCGCCATGAAATGCTCGAAGCCCTCGGGACCCTCGAAGACCATGCCGTAGCCGCGATCGGTCATGAAGCTGCGGAACTCCTCGCTGGCGTGGATCTTCTCGAGCAGCGGCACGATGGTGTTCACCACCTCGTCCGGCAGGCCCTTGGGCCCGGCCACGCCGCGCCAGGCACCAAGCTTCCAGTTGATGCCCTCCTCCTCGAGGGTCGGCACGTCGGGAGCGGTGCTCAACCGCTTGCTGGACATGACGGCGAGGCTCTTGGCGCGGCCGGCATCGATCAGCGACTGCGCCTCGGGAATCGAGCAGGTGACGATGTCGACACCGCCCGCGGCCAGATCCTGCATGGCCGGTGCCGCACCCTCGGAGGGGACCCATGGCACCCGGTCCGGCTCCATGCCGGCCGTCTTCAGCATGCCGGCGAGGGCCAGATGCCAGATGCCGCCCTGGCCGGTGCCCGACGCCTTGTAGGTGCCGGCGGGGTTGTCCTTGATGGCGGCCAGAAGCTCCTCGATGGTGCTCCAGGGCGCATCGGTGCTGACCTGCACGCCGGACGGGTCCTCGTTGTAGAGGGCCAGGGGCGTGTAGTCCTGGTAGGTCAGGTCGGTGAGGCCGGACCAGTGCATCATGCCGATCTCGACCGTGACGATGCCGAGCGTGTAGCCGTCCGGCTCGGCCGTGGCGATGGCGCTGTGGCCGACCACGCCGGAGCCGCCAGTGCGGTTGACGACGTTGACCGGCTGGCCGAGCGCCGGCTCCATCAGGGACGCCAGGATGCGCGCCGTGGCATCGGTGCCGCCGCCGGCGCTCCAGGGCACGATCAGCGTGATCGGTCGATCGGGATAGGCGGCCTCGGCCCGCGCCAGACCCAGCGCCAGGACCGCGGCTGCGGCGCAGCCCAAGAGAATTGTCCGTCGCAACATGGCTCGAAGCCTCCCCTTTTCCGCTATGCGATGGCCGGACGCTAGCCGATCCTTTCGGCTTCGGCCACCCTTTCCCGCACGCCCGAGCCCCCTCTAGAAGCTGCCGAAGAGCGTGCCCATGGCGATGAGGGCCGCCAGGGCCAGGAGCGGCACGATCATGCCGGCCACGGCGATATCCAGATAGGCCTGGCCGTGGGTCTGGCGGCAGATGGCGAGGAGCGTGATGACCGCGCCATTGTGCGGCAGGGTGTCGAGGCCGCCCGTCGCGACCGCGGTGACGCGGTGCAGGAGCTCGGGCGAGATGCCGGCGGCCTCGGCCATGGCGAGGTAGGTGTGGCCCAGCGTCTGCAGGGCGATGCTCATGCCGCCCGAGGCCGAGCCGGTCATGCCGGCGAGCAGGTTGACGCCGATGGCGAGCGAGATCAGCGGGTTGTCGCCGCCGATGTCGACCACGTTGTCGCGGATCAGGGCGAAGGCGGAGAGCGAGGCGATGACCGCGCCGAAGCCGACGAGGCTGGCGGTGTTGAAGATCGGCAGAAGGGACGCGTTGGCGCCGCTGTCGACCGAGCCCGTGATCTTGGGCAGGCGCCGCCAGTGCAGGGCGATCAGGACCAGCGTCGAGATGACCAGGGCCGCGGTCACCGACCAGATGCCGCGCACCTGGCTGACGTCGGTCGAGCCGAACTCCGGCAAAGCGAGGTACGACGTGTCCATGGCCGGGATGATCACCCCGGTGAAGACGAAGTTGAGCAGGATGACGAGGACCAGCGGCAGGGCGGCCAGCGCCGGCGACGGCAGGCTGCGGGGCGGGTCCAGGACCGGCAGCTCCATGAGGTCGAAGCCCTCGCCCGAGCTCCGCTCGCGCAGCTCGCGATCGGGCGTGAAGGCGGCGGGCGTGGCGGCCGCGTCCGCGGTCTCGCCGTAGCCCTCGCCGAGGCTCCGCGCCCGGTATTGCAGCCAGGCGAGCCCGCCGCCCAGCATGATCAGGGCGGTGAGGATGCCGAGGCCGGGGGCGGCGAAGGGGGTGGTGCCGAAGAACGGCATGGGGATGGCGTTCTGGATCGCCGGGGTGCCGGGCAGCGCCGTCATGGTGAAGGTGAAGGCGCCGAGGGCGATGGTCGCCGGCAGCAGGCGGCGCGGCAGGTCGGCCCGGCGGAAGAGGGCGTCGGCGATCGGGTAGGTGGCGAAGGCGACGACGAAGAGCGAGACGCCGCCATAGGTCATGACGGCGCAGGCGAGCACCACGGCGAGGATCGCCCGCCCCTGGCCGAGCCGGGCGATGATCGTGTTGGCCAGCACCTCGGCGCTGCCCGAGTCCTCGATCAGCTTGCCGAAGACGGCGCCCAGGAGGAAGAGCGGGAAGAAGCTGGTGATGAAGCCGCCGGTCGCGGTCATGAAGATCTGGGTGTAGGCGCCGAGAATCGGCAGCTCGCCCGTGGCGACGACGGCGAGTATGGCCAGCGCCGGGGCGAGGATGAGCAGGCTGAGGCCCCGATAGGCCAGGTACATGAGCAGCGCCAGGGCCGCCACGACGACGAGGATTCCGTACATGGCGGGTCTACTCCGAGCGCTCAGGGCGGGTGCGGGCGCGCTTCGGCTCGACGATCACGTCCTCCGGCAGGTCGACCGGCTTGAAGGTGTCGGCGAAGAGATCGTCGAGGTCGATGGTGGAGCGGACCTCCAGGTCGTCGAAATGGTCGGCGAGCCAGCTCTCGGCCCAGCCGCTGCCCTTGTCGAAGAGATAG
The DNA here is from genome assembly GCA_964393275.1 of uncultured Geminicoccaceae bacterium. Taxonomy (GTDB): domain Bacteria; phylum Pseudomonadota; class Alphaproteobacteria; order Geminicoccales; family Geminicoccaceae; genus SLRI01. The sequence goes on from CAYMTA010000007.1 coordinate 115,198, forward strand.
GTCAGGTAGTCCCACTCTGCGTTGAGCTTGCTCGACGCCTCGAGATGCTGGACCTCCTCGGCGGCGTGGATGATGTGCACGAAGACGTCGCGGTAGCGCTCGCTCTCCAGCCCTTCCGCCGCGATCAGCTGATGGAGGAGGTGGATGGAGCGCAGCTCCTTGAGCAGCGCCGCGTTGAAGGTCAGCTCGTTGACCCGGTTCAGGATGTCGCGCGCCGTCTCCGGCAGCTCGTCGCGACGCATCGGGTTGATCTTGACGATGACGATGTCCCGGCAGACCGGATCGTCGACCAGGGGGTAGAGCGCCGGGTTGCCGATATAGCCGCCGTCCCAGTAGGCCTCGCCCTCGATCTCCACCGGGCAGAACATGAAGGGCAGGCAGGCCGAGGCCATCACCGCGTCGACCGAGAGCTCGCCCGTGCGGAAAATCCGCCCGCGCCCGGTGCGCACATTGGTGGCGGTGACGAAGACCTCGACCTCGCGGCAGGCATTGACGCGGTCGAAGTCGATCGTGGCAGCCAGCAGGTCGCGCAACGGATTGAGGCCGAAGGGGTTGAGCTGGCGGGGTGGTATGACGCGCGTCATCTGGTCGAACAGATGATACCAGGGTGAACCTTCGAGGCTGAAATTGCCGGAGAGCCGGTCCCAGAGGCCGCGCTGGATGGGCGAGAACCGGGCGGCATCGCTGACCGCCTTCCAGAAATCGCGGAGCGCCTGCCTCGAGCCTTCGCGGCCGGCCTTCTGATGGCCGTCGGCGAGGACCACCGCGTTCATGGCCCCGGCACTGGTGCCGCTCAGCGCGTTGATCCTGATCCGGTCGTCGGCGAGGAGGCGGTCGAGCACGCCCCAGGTCAGGGCACCGTGCGAGCCACCGCCCTGCAGCGCCAGATCGATCGTCTTGACGGCCATCGCCATTCCCCGGCTGCGCCGCCGCGAGCCGGCCGGCGCGGCGATTGTTGTGCCTTGCAGCATGAATGGCAACGGCGTCGGGCTGCGACACCACGGCGCGCCAGGTTTGCCGTACGGGGCGGTCGGCCAGGTCGTCGTCGCCCTTCATTCGGGCGGCATCAGTAATCCCGTGCGCCTGTTAACCATGCCCCTTAACATCTGCTTGCGGCGGCATGTGCATAGTCGGTTGCGGGCAGTCAAGCGCTCGCTTTCTGCCCGGGCTTTCACCAATGCCACGGGTCGCCATGCAGCAGGTACAGTTGAACGGTCTTCCGGTGACGACCGTTGCCGGGAACGATCCGATCCTCGCCACCCTGAAACGAAGCCTCGAGGAGCGGACATCGCTGCTCGTGACCTTCGTCAACCCGCATGCCTGGCGGATCGACGAGGAGACCGGCGAGCATGCGCGGCTGCTGCGCCAGTTCGACCTCGTGCTGCCGGACGGGATCGGCGTCGTGCATGTGCTGCGGCAGCTTCACGACCCGAGCGCCGGCCGATTCAGCTTCGATGCCACGTCGCTCTATCCGCCGATCCTCGCCGTCCTCGCGGAGAGCGGCGGCTCGCTGCTCGTCGTCGGCGGAAAGCCGGGCGTCGCCGAGCGAGCCGTGGCGCGGATGCGCGTGGCGTTCCCGAGCGTGCGCTATCTGGCCTGCCACGACGGCTACCGCGACTGGACCCTGCTGGAGCGGGACATCCTCGACCGCCAGCCGGATGTGGTGCTCTGCGGCATGGGAGCACCGCACCAGGAGCGGTTCATGCTCCGGCTGAAGGCCGCGGGATATGCCGGCGTGCTGATCAGCTGCGGCGGCTTTCTCGACCAGCTCGCCCTGGCGGAACGCTACTATCCGGCCTGGATCGACCGGCTCGACCTGCGCTGGCTCTACCGCCTCTACAAGGAGCCGCGGCGGCTCTGGCGGCGCTACACCGTCGACTACCTGCCGTTCCTGCGCTTCGCCTTTGCTGCCCTCGCCCGCCAGCGCCTGCTCGGCAGCCCGGGTCTGCCCCTGCCGATCGAGCCCTCCGACCAGCGCAATTGAGCGGCGGACGAAAGCGCCAGGAAAGAAGCGGAAGGGGAGGATGATCCTCCCCTTGCCCCACCGGACCCGCGGGGTTCCGGCGCAATCGCGCTGTCGTGGCCACGCTCCATCGTCGCGAGAGGCGGCATGTCTCGAGCTTCAATCGACGCGATCAGCGCGTGAACCATGTGATCGGATACGCTGCGAGCGGCGAACCGCTGACCCTTCTTAATTGGCGCTTGCTTCCGAAAGAGCGTTTCGACATGTCCTTCATGGGTGCTGTCGCTCGGGACTTGGGCGCCGCGGCGGGAGCAGGCGTGGATGTGGCCCGGCTCGGGCCGGTCGCCCGGCGGCCGGGCGCAGGCACGGCGCCGGTTCTCTCGTGCTTGCGGGGATGGGGTTGAGATTGCAAGGTTCTGACGATGAGGTGCCACCGATCCTGGCGCACAAGCACCACGCCTCGCCCTCGGCGTTCACGCCGGAGAGCCTGCTGCGCGAGGCGCGCCGGCAGAAGAATGCGGCCGTCGCCAACATACCCGAGGTGTGCCTGCTCGACCCGGACGGAGACATCGTTCGCCAGGTGAAGGCGGCGGGGCGGGCACGGCGGCACGACGGCTGGGTCTGCTATCACACCGAGCTTTTCGTCTTCGAGGAGAGTGGCCTGACCCTCGGGGTGGTCGGTTGCGCGGTCGGCGCCTCGTTCGCGGTGCTGGTGGCGGAGGAGCTCTTTGCGTCCGGCTGCGAGCTCCTGCTCAGCGTCACCTCATCCGGGCAGATCGACCCTGCCCTGTCGCCACCCTGCTTCATCCTGATCGACCGAGCACTCCGGGACGAGGGGACGAGCTACCATTACCTGCCGCCAGCGGCCTGGAGCGATGCGCCGCGCGACCTCGTCGCCCGCCTGGGCGGGGCCTTCGACGATGGCGGCGTTCCTGTGCTCCAGGGCCCGACCTGGACGACGGACGCGCCCTTCAGGGAGACCGAGCAGGCGATCGCCGCCATGCGAGAGCGCGGCATCCTCGCGGTCGAGATGGAGGCGGCTGCCCTCTATGCCTTCGCGCAGGCCCGCCGGCGCCCCGTCGTCTGCTTCGCCCATGTGACGAACCAGATGGGCCGGATCGAGGGCGATTTCGAGAAGGGCGAGGCGGACGGAACGGCCGACGCCCTGCGCATCGTCCGCCGGGCAGCCGAGCGGCTGACGGGCGTCTAGGCTCGCCACAAGCTGACGATGGGGCCCGGGGAAGATCATCTTCCCCGGATCTTCTTCCCTTCCCCCGCCTACCCCAGGCTCTTCGTCACCACCTCGTAGCTGTCCTTGCTTAGGCCCTTCGTTCCGGCGATGCGCTCGAGCTCGGCGCGCATCAGGGCCTGGCGGGCGGGGTCGTAGCGGCGCCAGCGGCCGAGGGTGAGGAGGAGGCGGCTGGCGGTTTGCGGGTTCCTCCGGTCGAGCTCGAGGGCGGTCTCGGTGAGCAGGCGGTAGCCGGCGCCGTCCTTGCGGTGGAAGCCGGTGAGGTTGCCCGTGGCGAACATGCCGACGAGGGAGCGCACGCGGTTGGGGTTGGCCAGGGTGAAGGCCGGGTGGCGCAGCAGGCGGCGGACCCGCTCGACGCTCTGGGAGTCCTCGATCGTCGCCTGGAGCGCGAACCATTTGTTGACGGCGAGCGGTGCCCGCTCGAAGCGGGCGTGGAAGTCGGTGAGCAGCGCCTCGTAGGGCTCGGCCTGGACGTCGCAGAGGGCCTTGAGCGCCGCCAGGCGGTCGGTCATGTTGCGCGCCTCGTGGTACTGGGCGGCGGCGAGCGCGGGAGCGCTGTCGAGGCCGGACCAGACGAGATAGGCGAGCGCCGTGTTCTTCAGGGCACGCCTGCCCATGGCGCCGGTGGTGGGCGCACCTTCGGCCGGCGATTCGCGGTGGCTCTCGCCGGCCGCCTCGAGCACGCGCACCCAGGCCGGGGCGAGCCCCTGGCCGAGCGCCCGGCGCAGGAAGGTGGCGACCGCGTCGACGCCCTCGATGTCGATCACCGGCAGCGACTGGGCCAGGACGTTGCGGCTCGGCAGCGCCAGGGCGCGGGCGGCGAAGGCGGGATCGGTCACGGAGCCGTCGAGCACCGCCTGCAGCGCCGGCAGGACAACCGGGTCGAGCTCGAAGGCCCGGCCGGCGCCATGGTCGGCCAGCAGGCCGCGCATCAGGTCGAGCAGCAGCCGCTGGCCGGCCTCCCAGCGATTGAAGGTGTCGGTGTCCTGGGCGAGGAGGGTGGCGAGCTCGGCGCGGCTGAGCTCGAGCTCGAGCTCGACCGGCGCGGAGAAGCCGCGGAGCAGCGACGGCAGGGGCCAACCCGGCACGTTCTCGAAGGTGAAGGTCTCCTTCGCCTCGCGCAATTCGAGGACGCGCTCGTCGCCGACCGGCTGGTTCTCGCCGCTGAGCCGCAGCGGCAGGGGCCGGCCCGTCCGCCGGTCGATCAGGCCCATGCGGATCGGGATCTCGAGCGGCAGCTTCCTGGGCTGGCCCGGGGTCGGCGGCGTCGACTGGGCGAGGGTGAGGCTGTAGCGGCCGGTCGCCGCGTCGTAAGCCTCGCTGGCGACCACCTTGGGCGTGCCGGCCTGGTCGTACCAGCGCATGAAGCGGGCGAAGTCGCGGCCGGAAGCGTCGGCCATGCAGGCGACGAAGTCCTCGCAGGTGACCGCCTCCCCGTCATGCCGCTCGAAATACAGATCCATGCCCCGGCGGAAGGCCGCCTCGCCGATCAGGGTGTGGATCATGCGGATGACCTCGGCCCCCTTCTCGTAGAC
>CAYMTA010000008.1:0-81939 GCA_964393275.1 uncultured Geminicoccaceae bacterium
TCAGCTCGTCACCGTCCGGCCGCAACAGCGGGGCAAGGGACGTTTCCGACCAGCGAGGGCCGCCGGGTGTGTGAAAGCTTTCCCGCGGCACGAAGCCCGCCTTCCGCGCCTTCTGGAAGTCGCGCCAGGACTCGTAGTTCAAAAGGTAGGCGACCTCGATCTCGTTGAAGGCGCGGCCGGTGCTCATGGCTCCTCACCCCGCTCGATCGCCTCGCGGCCGCGCCGCACGTCGACGGCCGTCCAGCGCCGGTCGATCAGCGCCATCGGGTCGTCGGCCGCCAGCAGCTCGTCCATGCGATCCCGAAGCCGCCGATCGTCGTAGGCGTAGATCGCAAACCGCTGGCCACCGTGGCCGTCGGGCATCGAGCGGCCGGCCACGCGCCGGCAGAGCACCAGCTCCCTGCGGCCGAAATAGCCGCGCCGGACATAGAACGACCAGTCCGGGGCCTTCGGCAGATGCAGCATTTCCGTCACATGGCGTTGCACGGCGTTTCATCCGGTGCTGCGGGGCGTTTCATTGGACGTTTCGGCCGGCGCGCATGGAGGCGCGGAACACCTCGAGCACGGCCCGGGCCTCCTCGTTCGCCTCGATCGCGGCCTCCTCCTCGCCGCTCGGCGCCCGCACACCGGTCAGGGTGAAGATCAAGAGGCCGAGGCAGACGCCGCAGATGCCGACGTCGCCGGCCTCGGGCGGGCGGTGGTCGGCGCTGTCCGGGCAAAGATGGGCGTTGATCACCGCACCGCAGCGCGGGCAATGGTCGTCGTGGTCGGCCAGGGTGACCGTGCCGGCGGGCTCGTTCATCGGCCGGCCTCGGTCGCGGCGGCGCGGCGGTGGTAGCCCTGCCGCTGCTTGATCAGCCGGCGGGCATGGCGCACCGCGTCGATCAGGCTCTGCGCCTCGCCGGCGTCCAGGCGCACGGCACCGGCGAGCTCGAAGCCGCCGGACGGGCCGGGCCGGCCGATCTCGACCAGCACCGTCTCGTCCATCGGCCGGGCGATCAGGGTGTCCGGCCCGTCGGTCGTCCGGAAATAGGGGGGCTCGGCGCTCACGCGGTCGGCTCCTCGGCGGCGGGCTCGGCCGTCCATTCGCTCGGGTCGATGCTCAAGAACGGCTGGCCGGCCCTGAACATAACGAGGTCGACCGGATAACCGCCCTGCTCGGCCAGGGCCAAGGCGCTGTCGCGCGCCAGAAGGGCGTCCTCGAACCGCACGAAAACCAGCCGGGCCGACTTGTCGGTGAAATTGAGCAAGGGCGTGCTGAGGTCGGGGGCGCGGATCAGCCAGGCATAGAGGACGGGGCCGTCGCTCATGTCCGCCGCTCGCGCTCGCGGCCCGTCTCGCGGCGGACCAGATTCTCGGCGAGCTCGGCCGTCGCCTCCATGGCGATCCTGACGGCGCGGCCGGCGATCTCCGGGGCGAGGTCGGCCCGCTCGCAGTCGTAGGCGAGGCGGGCATAGAAGCCGGCCAGACACCTTTGCAGGGCGAGGCCGATGATCAGGCGCTCGCGCGGCGTGTCGGCCGTGGCGTCCTCGCTGGTCGCCATGAGGTGCTCGGCGAGGTCGGTGGCACGGCGCAGCACCGACTCGCATTCGAGCCGATCGGTCGGCAAGTCGAGGTCGTCGATCATCCTGGCCTCGATCATGGGCGCACCTCGATCACCGGCGGCGGTCCCGCTCGGCGCGGCGCCGCTCGAGGAGGGCGGCACGGCGGTCGTCCTCGAGGGTGCGGCGGACGCGGACGGCGAGGCGGGTGCCATGCTCGACCAGCATCCGCTCCATGCGGATCGGGTCGCTCTCGTGGTAGCGGCCGAGGTCGATCGCGGCCTCCTCGAGCGCCCGGAACAGGTCGGCCAGGACGGCCTCGGTGCGCATCCCGGGTGAAGGGCGCGTCGGTACATCGTTCATGGGCGGCGCTTCCTGAAGGGCCACGGCCGGCGCCCTTTGGCGGATCGGGGGGCCGGCGGGTCGAGCGTCTCGACGCGCGGCGGATAGGCCGGCCAGTGGCCGCGCTCGATGCCGGCCCGCCAGGCCACGGCGGCGCGGTCGTAGGCGGGCAGCGCGGCCTTGATCAGCCGGTCGCCGGGCTCGATCAGGATCACGGCGAAAGGTGGGCGGACCTCCTGCACCACGTAGCGGAAGCGGAACCGCTCGCCGGCCAAAGCGAGGGCGGCCTTGCGGTAATGGATCGGCTGCACGGCCAGGAGCGGATCACGAAGGGCGATGCGGCGCCAGTGGTCGAGGGGCAGGCCGGTCGTCTTGTAGTCCCATACCGTGCGGCTGCGGCGGTCGAGCCAGTCGAACCGGGCGCGGCGCCAGATCCCGCCCTCCTGCCAGAAGCCGGAAAGCTCGGCCTCGCCACGGCCGGCGGTGAAGGCCTGGCCGTGGCCGGCCTCGGCGAGGTAGCGGCGAAGCTCGGCGAGCATCCGCGCCATGGCCGGCCAGTCCGACGCCAGCACCGGAATCCGGCCCATGGCGCGGGCCTCGGCGCGAGCCGCCTGGGCTGCCTTGGTGCGCCAGTCCCTGGCGTCCACGGTCTGGATCCGGCTCTCGCCGCCGAGGAGAAGCTCGTGCATCGCGGCACCGCGGTCGATCGCCCGGCTCGCCGGGCCCACGGGGTCGAGGGTCAAGCGCGGGTGGGCCTCCCTGGCATGGGCCGGGCTCTGGCCGACGATCAGGCGGGCGAGGCTCGAGGACAGCGACGGCAGCGGCGCCGGGTCGGCGTGGTAGGCGGCGGCGGGCAGGCGGTAGAGGCCGGGGGCGGTGACGGTCATGGGCTGCGCCTCCGGCTGCCACGTGGCGTGACGGGTCTACGTTCTGTCGTCATAATGACGGACGAGCCCGAGCCCCCGGACCCCGAGCCCCCGAACCCCGAGCCCCCGAACCCCGAGCCCCCGAACCCCGAGCCGATGGACGGCAACCCATGGCCGATGTGACCCTCGACTTCCTGGCGGAGCAGCAGCGCCGGATTCTCGACGAGCTGCGCGCCGCGCGTGGCGAGCGCGACGGCCTGCGCGAGGCGATGACGCTCGGCTTCGACACGCTCGCCGCCAAGGCCGATCTGACGCGCAAGGTGCTCGAGCGGAAGATCGACCTGCTCCGGCTCGAGCTGCTCGACGAGGCCTCGACCATGGCCAAGCTCGAGGCCCGGGGTGGCGATGTCCCGCTGGCGCACCGGCTCGACGAGCTCGCCGCCCGGCTGGCCGAGCTCGAGCGCCGGCTCGACGCCCCGGCGGGCGAGTAGGCGGGCGGCGGGCTGCATCAGCGGTCGCCTCCGCGAAGAACGCACGCTAGCCGACGCGCGAGCACTGAGAATGTTCGACGAAATCCTGGCCGGCATGTCCTTCCAGGTGCGGCGGGCGGCCGAGAGGCGCGACGAATAGCTTCCGCGAGGTGCTCGTCGGGCGGCGGCTGCCGCCCGGCGGCGACCCAGCGGCGGTAGTCGGCGGCGTGCACGAAGCCGAGCATCCAGGCCTCGCGCTGCTCCGCGGCCGTCAGCCGGCCGGCGCTCACCGGCCGGGCTCCGGCGGCAGGGTATCCAGGTACTCCTCCATGTCGATTTGTGCCGCGCTGTCGTCCTCGTCGGGCGGCTCGACGCCGAAATAGCGGTCGAGCTCGGCCTCGATCTCGGCGAGGTAATCGGCCTCGGCGGCGATGCCGCCGCCGGGCCGGCGGGGCTCGCCCGAAGCGAGCAAAGCGTGCAATTCCTCGGCGGCGATGCTGGCAGGCGTGTCGGCCATGGCGGCGGCTCCCGATGTCCTGGGGAGCAAGCTACGTTTTGTAGAGTAGCTTGGCAAGGAATATCCTACGCACCGTAGGGTCCCGCGCTACGTGTCGTTGCCGGCCTGGTCCCGGTCGGCGGATTGAGCAAGCGCAGACCCAACCGAAAACCACGCCGCGCGCTGCTCCGGGGTCATGCGTCGGGCGAGCTCGGCGGCCATTTGCGCCGGATCGTTGGGCGAGGCGTCCGGCTGGCCCAAGAGCCACTCGACGCTGACATTCAACGCGCGAGCGTAGCGCCGGGCGATCCGGGCGAAGCCGCGGACGCCGGTCTCGTGATGGTTGTAGGTTCCGGGCTCGATGCCGAACACCCGCGCGAAATCGGCGGCCGTCTTGAATCCGGCTTCTATCCGGGCCTGCCTCAATCTCTCGTGCGGTTCCGCCATGACTACAGATTGTAGATCGGACGGCGAAAATCGCACGCTACGTTTTGACTTGCATTCGTCCCTACGAAATGTAGCGTATGCGGATGGACAGCTTTCGCGAGGTGATCCGCGCGTGGCCGGATACGGCGACGTTGGCGGAGGACATAGGGGCTCGAACGAAAACCGTTCGGCAATGGTTGTTTCGTGATCGCATTCCGGCGCCATTCTGGTCACCGGTCTCCGATGCCGCCCGCAAGCGGCGGATTCCGGGGGTGACCGTCGAACGGCTGGCCAGTCTCGGGGCCACGGGTCGAGCGCCGGCGGCGATCCAGGCCGATCGCCAGCCGGAGCGCGTCGCGTGACCGTCTCACCCGAAGAGCCGGTAGATCGCCCAGCCGAGCCAGAACACCGGAAAGCCGGTGATCGCAAACCAGTTGAACACGGCCAAGGCCGGCCACCAGTACCAGTCCCATTGATGGGCAAGCTGCGTGCTGACGAGATACCAGCCGGTGCCGAGCATCCCGCCGTAAATCAGGAGCGGCCGGATGAGGAGCAGCGGCAGGGCGGCCGCGAAGCGCCAGGGTCCGCCGCGTCGCAGGCTGCGGTCGGCATGATTCACAAAGTCTACCCATGGCCCGAAAAAAACCATCCCTCTGCCCTCGCATGGTGGTTCGGGCAGGAAACCGCATCGCGGCGCGACGCGGGGCGGCGATCGGCGCCGGGCATACTCGGGGCGGGCGCGGCGTTAACCACGGGCGGCGGCCGGTGGTGAGCGGGCTCGACCGCCTCGCTTTGGCGATCGCCGGCCTTGCGGTCGTGACGGCGGCCTTGCCGACGCGGCCGGGCGAGGTGGTGGTCCTGGCGCTCGCCGTCGTGGTGCTGCTGATGGCGCCGGCGGCGGTGGAGCGCCGGCCGTGACGGTGCTCGACGCCCTGCTCCTGGGCGGCGCCATCTGGCTCGCCATCATGGCGGCGATCTGGCTGCCGCGGCTCTGGATAGCCGTCACTCTCCTGCGACACCGGCGCTGATCCGGTGGCGAGCTCGACAAAAAACAGGGGCGATCGACGCCCGATAGAGGGAACGCCGGCACGCGCTGGCGCCGATCATCACGAGCGGAAAAGCAAGAGCGGCGCACCGGATCGGTGCACCGCTCTTAGGTCTTCGATCGTTCAAACCCCCGGCCGCACCACCGGCCGACTGCGTCTCGTGCGTGTGCCCAACCAGCAAGTCGAACCACAACAACAACGACGACCGCGATGAGGAGAATCGGCCAGGGGCGGCGGATTCTCAAGCCCTTCTTTCCGCGAACGGCTCGGCCGCTCGTCCGACCGCTGGGTGAACGGGGGCGGCCGTGAGGCGGCGGCGCGAGCCGGACCCGCCGGCGCTGCCGCCCTGGGCGTGGGCGCGGTGGCTGCTGCATGGTGTGAGCTGGCAGCGGGCGCTCAAGCGGCTCTGGGACCATATGGGCACCCATCGCGGCAACCTCTTCTGGGTCGGCGACGATCCGGCGACGCTGCGCGAGGTGGCCAGGATCAGCGTCGCCGACTGGCCGGCCTTCTCGGCGATGCTCGACGACCATCTCGTCCGCGCCAACGGCCGGGTGATTTTCAAGGCCATGTTGCGGGCCTCGCGGGAGCTGGAGGTGGCGGTCTGGTCCGGCTCGAAGGGCGGCAACAGGCGGGTGCTGCGGGCGTTTCTCCGTGAGCAGGCGGCGCCGGCCGGGGCGGAGCTGGCCGAGGAGCGGCTCGCCGCGCTCGAGCATCGCGCGGCGCTGATGAACGAGGCCGACAGGGAAACCGACCGGACGCGCCGGGAGCTGCGTGGCGAGCCGCCACGGGCGGCGGAGACGTTCAAGCACGAGCACGGGCCCATGAACCGCGTCAAAAAACGGCTCAAGGGTGTGAGGGCCTGGCTCGGCCTCGCCGATCTGGAGCTGCCGCCGCGGTCGGTGCAGCAAATCCTGGCGGCATGGGAGCGGCGCGGAAAGCTGGAGCTCGACGCGCTGATCCTCGGCCTCCTGCTGCCGGCCGAGCAGTTCGTCGCCCGCTGGGGGAACCGCGGGCCGCCGTCGCTCGGAGCGGGCGCATAGATCGACCTTCGGGGCCGGCTCGGCAGCATCGCCGGCCGATGGGGGAAGCTCGGGCCGGTGCCAGCCACCGGCCTTTTTTTCGACCTTTTTGGCGCTTTTGACGGTTTTGGCACGCGCTCTCGGGCAGCCGGGCGGGGCAGGCGGCCCGGCACCGCCACCTGGCGGCCCGCCGGGGCCGCCAGTCTGTGCATAACCGGTTGAGCAGCACTTCCGGTGTTCTTCGGATGGTTGCGAGCTTCGTGGCCGTCCCGGTTTTCTTTCAACAACTTGCAGCAAGGGTGCCTCGAGGGTCCCTCAAGCTCACTTGGAATCTAGAATCAAGAATCAGAGTCTCTTACCTGTAGGGGCGCCGCTGCTTGTGGATTATTCGGCCGGCGCCCGCGTTCGGGTTGCGGGCCGGCAAGGACTTTGAACGGATAACGGAATCGTGGCGTTCCCGCCGGGGCTCTATCCTGGGGACATGGACGATCGACGATGGACCGACGACGAGGCGACGGGCCCGCAAGACCAATGCGATTTGGTCGATGACCAATTTCGCCTAGCTCTCGATCTGATTCGAGCCTGTGAGCCGCTCGACCCGGTGGTCGAGGTCGCCATGCTCGCCCATTACCGCGCGGCCGAGCGGCTCGACGGCCGGCCTCGCGGCATGGACGGGGCATGGATCGAACCGAGCCGCCCACGGGACGGGAAGGCGGTCGAGCGTCTCTGCCTGGCGCTGCTCGAACTGTGCGGGGAGGTCGACCCGCCGCTCACGGTGGCGGTCGAGGCACTGGCAGAGAATGCCTGCAGCCTCCAAGCGTTCGGTGAACCTTGGTACGGGCTCCGAAACAACTACCGCAAGCGGTTCTCGACCGTGGATGCACCACGCTCCATTGAATGGATCTCGAGAACCGCTCGACGGATAAAATTAGCCGCCACAGCCTCGCCAGCCGGCGAAAGCGGGTCGGGACGAGTGCCGTTATCCGACGAAGGATCCGGCGCCTGACGGGGCGCCTGGGTGCCCTGGCGGCGGGTTCGCCTGGGGGTCGTGATGGACGCCGGGCCGGTGCGATCGAGGGTTTCGGACGGGCCGGCGGCCGTGCTCTAACGGCCGGGAAGGGGGGCGGTTTCGCCCTCCCTTGTTTCTCTCCCTGGATGGCGCCGGCCGGGACCGCCGGCGCCGTCACGGGGCGTAGCGGGGAATGTTTCGGGCGCGGGCGGCTCGACGGCCCTACGGCATTGCCGTATTCTTCTTTCATGCGGATCGCGTTCGACCCGGCCAAGGACGCCAGCAACCGGCAGAAGCACGGGGTCTCGCTGGCGTTCGGCGGCCGGGTGCTGGCCGACCCGCGCCGCCTCGAGGTTCTCGACACGCGCTTCGACTATGGCGAGGAGCGCCTGGTGGTCTACGGGGCGGTTCGCGGCCGGGTCTGGGTCTGCGTCGTCGCCCCTCGCGGCGAGGTGCGGCGCATCATCAGCGTGAGGAAGGCCAATGCCCGGGAAAGCGAAAGATATGCCGACGCCGCGCGATGAGCCGGACGTCGACCGGCCGCTGACCGACGAGGAGTTCGAGCGGGGCTTTTGGGCCATGCTCGCCCGAAGCGCGCGCGCCGGGACGGGCCTGTCGCAGGAGGCGTTCGGCGAGCGCTACGGCATCCCGGCGGCTTCCCTGCGGGAGTGGGAGCAGGGACGGCGCGCGCCGGACACCGCGGCGCGCGCCTATCTCAAGGTGATAAGGGCCATGCCGGACGCCGTGGCCGAGGCGCTGCGCGAGCCGGCGGCTTAGCCGGCGGCCTGCTGCTGCAACCGCGTCATGCGGGCCTTGGCCTCGACGTGCTCGGGGCTCCTTGGATCGAGATAGGCGGCGACGAACGCCGGATCCTTTTTCAAGGTGTCGAGCTCGGCCCGGGCGGTCGCGGCGTCGGTCGCCCCGGTGCCCTGCGCCGTGGCCGGCAGGCCGGGATCCTCGGCGAGGGCGGCGCCGATCACCGCCATGCGCTCGATCAGGCCACGGGTGCCGATCGCCCGCTCGATCTTCGTCAACTCGTCGGCGCTGAAACCGAACTGCCGGGCGGCCCGCCGGCCGGCCTCGGCCTTGGCGTCGAAGGTCGGCCCCCATTCCTTCTTGAGGGCGTCGAGCTCGGCCTCGCCCTGCTGCGCGAAGTGCCGGTCGGCGGTCGCCTGGGCCTCGCCTTGCTTCGTGCTCCACCATTCGGCGAGCTTCGTGGCCTGCGCCGGATTGAGGCCGGCGGCGTGGAAGGCGCTCGCCGCATCGGCGGCGAAGGCCGGGTCGGCGCCTTCCATCTTCTCGAGGCCGTAGCCGGTGGCGTCGGCCGGCCGGCCGAGCCGCTCGTACACGGCGGCCCATGCGTCGGGGTTGTCGGCCTGGCTCTCGGCCGGCAGCACCAGGCCGCGGCCGGCCTTGTCGGCGCCGAGCATCTTCTCGAGATGCCGCGTGCTCTTGATGATCTTCGGAATCTCGCGGTGGCCGGCCTTCGCCAGCCAGTCCCGGTCCTCGGCCTCGAGGTCGGCCGCCCATGAGGGCAGGTCGGTCGGCCCGGCCTGGCTGGGGCTCGGGCTGGGGCTCGGGCCGGCCGCCAGCATGGCGGCGGCGGTGTTGTCGTTGGCCGGGGCGGCGCCAGCCTGGGAGGGCGATGGCGTGGTCTCGGCGGTGGCGGCGGCGGCTTCGGTCATGGGGCGGGGCTCCTAGGCGATCTCGTCGAAGCGATGGAGGGCGAAAGGCTCGAGGTGCTCGGGCTCGGGCGCCGGCGCCGGCCGGAGCACCAGGTCGAGGCGGGCGAGGATCATGGCGAAGGCCTGGCGGTGGCCCTCGGCGACGCCGGCGCCGAAGAGGTCCGGCGGGTGCTGGCAAAGCTCGGGCGAGGCCAGGCGCTGCATGTCGGCGAGCACCAGGGCGGCGGACTGGTGCGGGTGGCCGGTGCCGTCGAGAAAGGTGTGGCGCCAGGCGAGCCTGAGCGCCTCGAGGCGGGTCGAGCTCATGCGGCGATCCCGTCCATCGCCTGCCAGGTGTGCAGCCGCTCGGCGGCCACCTGATGCCAGTGCGGATCGGCCTCGATCCCGAAATACACCTTGCCGGCATTCAAGGCGGCGATGCCGATCGGCGCCGCACCGGCGAAAGGATCGAGGATCGGACCGTCCAGAAGCGGCATGATCGCGGCGCAAAGCTCGGCCGGCTTGTCGGCGATATGCACCTTGCGCCGGTAGCTGACGGGCAGGCGGTAGACGCCGGGCAAAGGCGGCTTGCCCTTGCCCGTCGGCATGGGCCCCTTGCTGGCCCAGACCAGAAATTCGGCCTGGGCGCGGTAGCGGCCGGCCTGCGGCCGGGCGCAGAGCGTCTTGTCCCAGACCAGGATCCCGCGCCAGGTCCAGCCGGCGACCTGGATGGCGTCGGTCAGGGTCGGGAGCTGGCGCCAGTCGGTGAAGACGGCGGCGAGGCCGCCGGGCCTCGTGGCGCGGTGGGCGAGCCGGAGCCAGCGCTCGGCCCAAAGCGCGAAAGAGCGCTGGTCGCGGTTGTCGCCCAAGAACTCCGGATAGCGGCCGCGATCGGCGCTGCTCTGGTACTTGATCGACGGCTCGGTCATGCGGTCGCCGCGATACAGGCCGCCGCTCGAGTAGGGCGGGTCGGTGAAGAGCGATCCCATCGAGCCGGGCTCGAGGTCGGCGAGCGCGTCGAGCGCGTCGGCCCGGAGGAGCAGCCAGGAGGCGCCGTCGCCGGCGGGCGCCGTCATGGCCGGGCCTCCTGGGCCACGGCACCGGCCTCGACGACGTCTCGGGTCGCCCGCGCCATGCCGGGGGCGGCGGCCGCCATCTGCTGCGCCTGCTGCTGCTCGAGCTTCTGGGCGATCCTGGCCGCCGCCTCCTTGTCGTCCCGCAACAGGCTCTCGACGCCATTGGCGCGGGCCAGCACCCGCAGCGCCCGGCCGGCGTCGATGTGCTCGAGCACCGTGGGGTCGATCTGCGCCAGGGGCTCGATCACCTCGAGCGTCCGCAGGAGCCCGCTCGCCTCCTCGTTCTTCTGCGTCCTGGCCATCGGCGAGAGGTAGTCCACCTCGACCATGCCGCCATCCGCCTGCAGCTCCTCCGGCATGGGGGGCAGGAGGCCGGCGGCCTCGGCAATGTCGAGCTCGCGCTGGATGATCGGGCCGACGAGCTCGGCCTGCTGGCGGCCCATCGTCGGGGCGAGCAAGGCGCCTTTCTCCTGGGCGCGGAGCATGGCCTCGGTCGCCGTCATGCTCGGGGTCTCGACCAGGATCTGGAAAAGGGTCACGAGAAAGGCGTCGTTGATGCTCCTCCGGCGCTGCTCGAGGAGGTCGAGGCCGATCTCGAAGCGGGCGCCGGTCTCGAACGGGCGAAGCCTCGGCGTGCCGTCGCGGCCGAGCCAGCCGGCGTTGACGGCGTTCGGGATCAGCAAGGGCGGGGGGAGGGTGTCGTCGGTCGCGAGCAACGGCGGCTCGGTGGCGCGGTTGGCCTGGTTGATCAGCGTCCGGCCCATCCGGTTCGCCATCTTGATGTCGGCGAGCACCTGGAAGGCCGGGCTCCGGCCGTAAATCTCGCCGGGCCCGGTGATGTAGCGCGAGACGGCAAAGGGGTTGGTGCGGTAGCCGCCGGCGCGCAGCACGAGGCGGTCCTCGACCGCGACGTGGGCGGTGGCGAAGGCCATGCCGTCCGGTCCGGCCCGGCCGGGCTTGGGGTCGGGGTTGGGATAGACCGCGTGAAGGAAGAGGAAGGGGCGGTCGGGCTGCTTCTCGGCGGCGGCGACGATCTTGGGCGGCGCCTCCTCGGGGTAGGCCTGGAGCGCCTGCCGCGCGGTCAGCGTGAAGCGGCGGATGACGGCGTCGACCAGGCCGCTCGCGTCCTCGTCGATGAAGAGGTCGGCCAAGGGTGTCGCGCGGTAGCGCAGGCCGCGGCCGGGCTCGTCGAGGGTCGAGACGGCGCCGGTGCCGAAGGCGCCGAGGCTGATGTAGTGCTCGTGGAGATTGCCGTAGAAGTTGGCCCGGCTGGCCGAGCGCAGCGAAAAGAGGATCCGGGTCACCGCCTCCATGTAGCGCGAGACGTTCGGCCGCTCGGCCAGCTCGGCGCGGCGCGGCTTGAGCCCGTGCCAGGTCGAGGACCTGGGGGTCAGCATCGACTCCATGGCGGCGGCGAAGCGGTCGAGGGCGAGCGGTGCCGTGGCGTCGAAGATCAGGTCGCGGCTCGACTTGAGGCTGCGCTTGCCCTGGAACTGCTGCCGCGGCAGCACCCGGTCGGCGATCTCCTGCCACGTCGGCTCGTACTCGCCGGCCCTGGCCGATGCCAGCCGCTCCTGCCACTTGATGATCTCGAGGGCGTCGAGGATGCTGCCGGTCATGGCGTGCCGTCCTGGTCGGGCAGAATGCCGACGCTCAAGCTCGGCGCGGCAACGGCCTTGATGGCGAACATCATGCCGATTTCGAGGTGGGTCCGGGCGAGGGCGAGCCATCGCTTTCGGCTCGGGCTGTCGGCGATCCGGCCGAGCTCGGCGCAGTGCTCGAACAAGAGGCGCTCGATCGCCTTCTGCTCGGCGATGATCTGCAAGCTCGCGGCGTCGAGCTCGCGCCAATCCGCCATTCTATTGGCGGCAATCTTGCGGTGCTGGTTGTCCATGTCAGCCGCCGCCGACCAGAAAGCGCGTGCCGACGCTGCCGAGCTTGCCGGCGCCGGGCTGGTCGCCGGCGAGCATGGTGGCGGCGCGGCCCTGCTTGAAGCGCTCGCGGTCCTGCTCCTGCCGGCCGATCGCGGCCTCGTCGACGGTCGCCTCCTTGGGTGCGGCAACCGGCTTCGGCGGCTTGGGTGGGGACAGCATTCCGCCCATCGGTCGGATTCCTTTCGGTCAGTCGAGCATCGAGTAGGAGGCTTGGGCCACGCTCGGCCCGGTCACCTGGCCGAGGTCGCGGCCGGCCGTGCGGGGCAGGCCGAGCGCCAGGGCGCGGAAGGCGTCGGCGCCGTGGCTCGCCCAGTCGTGCACGGGGGCCGGCGCGAAAATCTGGTTCTTCGCCCGCCATTCGCGCCGGTAGTGGCGCAGCGCCCGCAAGCCGGCGGCGCACGCCTGGCGGTCGAAGACGCAGCGGGGGAAGATGGTGCGGGCGGCGTTGATGCCGTCGATCACCGGCAGGCGGTCGAGCACCTCGGCCCGGATGCCGAGCGACTCCAGCGTCTCGCGGCGGGTGCGGCCGGCGCCGATCTCGGTCTGGCCGGTGTCGTGCGGGAAAAGATGGGTGCCGTAGGCGTGGCCGCGGCGGCCGAGCTCGGCGGCGTAGTGGTCGAAGCCGACGCCGAAGGCCTCATAGTAGCCGACGACTCGCACCTCGAAGCCGACGAGCTGGAAGAACCAGATGGCCGTCATGTCGTCGAAGCCGATGTCCCACGCGGTATGCACCAGGTGGGCGGGGTCGATCGGCACCCGGCAGATCCGGCCCTCGGCCTCGGCCCGGTCCAGCTCGCGGGCGTAGTAGGCGCCGACGATCGCGGCCGTGAAGCTGCACTCGAACTCCTGGGCGAACTCGGCCTCGTCCATCTCGCCGCGCAAGCGCTCGAGCTCGGCCGGGTCGATGACGCCGGTCTGGCTCGCCGGGTAGACCAGGCCGCGCCAGTCGGGGTTGGTCCGGCTCTTCTGGAAGAGGTGAAAGAGCTCGTTCTCGCCCTTGGGCGTGCCGATCGCCAGCATCGAGCCCTTGCGGTCGGCGAGCGCCGGCTGCAGGGCTTGCGACCAGGCGCCGGGCTTGAACTGCGCCACCTCGTCGAGGGTCAGGTGATCCCAATAATCGCCGCGCAAGCTGTCCGGGTTGTCGGCTCCGAGGATGTAGATCGAGCGCTCGCCGGGCAGCACGACCACCCCATCCTGGCGGCTCGCCTTGGCGCCCGGGATGCCGGCGGTGAAGCCCTTGAGGTAATCCCAGGCGACGCGCTTGCCCTGCTTGAGGTGGGGTGCCACGTAGGCGGTCTTGGGCCGGGGGAGCTGGCAGCGGAGCGCCCGGTCGACGGCCTCCATGATGCCGAACACGGTCTTGCCGAACCGCCGATGGGCGATCATCACCGAGAACCGGGCGAGCTTGGCGTGCGCCTCGGCCTGGTGCCGGCGCGGGCTGTAGCCGAGGTCGATGGCGATCATGGCGCGCGCCTGAGAACACGACCGATCAGGGCGTGCGCCAATTCGTGCGCGGCGGCGCTCCGGGCGCTTGTGCCGCTGCAATGATTGCAGCATAAGGTGGTCATGCCCACGGTCCACCGCATCCGCAACATGCGCCTCGTGATGTTCTCGAACGACCATCCGCCGGCGCATCTGCACATCGAGGGACCGGGCTGGCGGCTCAAGCTGCTGCTCGGGACGTGGGAGGTGCTGGTGCTCAAGGGGCAGCCGCGCGGCCATGCGGAGGCGGTCGCCTGGGCGCAGGCGAACGAGGCCCGGTTGCGGGCGATCTGGCAGGAGACGCGGGCGCGATGAGGATGAGGGTGCCGGATGTGCTGGGCGTGCGGCCGGGTGCGGCGCTCACCGTCGCCGTGCGGTTTCGGGGCGAGGCGGAGCGGCTGGTCGATCTGGCGCCTTGGGTCGCCGACGTGCCGGCGCTGCGGCCGCTGTGCGATCCTCGGGTCTTCGCCACGGTGCGGGTCGCCTATGGCGGCGGCGGCATCGCCTGGGGCGAGGTCACTGGCGAGGACGGCGAGGGGCCGATCGACATGAGCGGCGAGCAGCTCTGGCGGCTGGCCGGCGAGCAGGTCGGCGAGCTCATGCCGCTCGCGGCCTTTCGGGCATGGCGCGAGCGGCACGGGCTGTCGGTGCCGGAAGCGGCGCGCACGCTCGGCCTGAGCCCGCGCATGGCGGCCTATTACGACAGCGGTGCCTGGCCGATTCCTAAAACGGTCCTGCTCGCCTGCGAGGGCGTGGATGCCCGCCGCAACGCGGCCTGAGCCGCTCAAGGCTCGCCCTCCGGCCCGTCCTGGCCGTCGAGGTCGTCGCCGATCTCGTGCTCGAGGGTGACGGGCTGGTCGCCCGCGCGGATGATGCCGGTCACCAGGATCAGCGGGCCGGCGATGGGCTGGTCGTCGGCCGGCGTCGCCGGTGCTCGGCCATAGCCTCGATCGAGGATTTCCCGCACCGCCGCGAACGCCACCCGGTCGTCATCCGAGCGCATCAGCTCGACCAGGCGATCGATCGCCTCGCCGGTGTGCATCCGGGCGAGCCGCTTCACCTCGGCCACCACGGCCGGCCTGCCGCCGGGATTGCCGCTCTGGCCCTTGGCCCATTTCAAGACTTGATCCCGTGCTCGCCGGAGCGGGCAATATAGGATTAAATGCCTTGAAAACGCAAGGTCAACGAGCTATCTTCCAGGGCTGACCGGGGAGCCGCGAAGCGGTCCGGTGACGGCGGGAAAGAGCCGCCGCCTGGCGCGAGCGTGTCGCGCACGGGGTCCGGACTGGCCGGGCAGCCTCTTCAATTCCAGGATTGAAGGGGCTCCCATGAGCTTCGAGGTCACGACCCACTTTCACCAGCAATACACCACGAACGTCCAGCTCCTGCTCCAGCAGCGGGGCAGCAAGCTCCGGCGCGTGGTCACCGAGCACGCCTTCAGCGGCAAGGCCGCCAAGGCGGTCGAGCAGATCGGCAGCGTGACGGCCGTCAAGCGGACCAGCCGGCACGCCGACACGCCCTTGATCAGCACGCCGGCCGACGCCCGCTGGTGCTATCCCGAGGACTACGGCTGGGCCGATCTGATCGACGATACCGACAAGCTGAAGATGCTGATCGATCCGGCGTCCAGCTATGCCCAGAACGGCGCCTACGCGCTCGGCCGCAGCATGGACGACGCCATCATCGCGGCGGCCTTCGGCGTGTCCAAGGCGGGCGAGAACGGCACCACCTCCAAGAGCTTCCCGGGCACGCAGGACGTGGCGGCCAGCGTCGGCACCTCGATCGGCATGAATCACGCCAAGGTCAGAAAGGCGCGCGAGCTGCTCGAGGCGGCCGAGGTCGATGTCGACAACGATCCGCTCGCCTTCGTGCTCACCGCGCGCCAGGCGATGGAGCTCTTCGGCGAGACGATCACCGGCAGCGTCGATTACGTCAACGGCCGGCCGATCGTCACCGGCAAGCTGCCGATGCTCTACGGCTTCGAGTTCGTCTGCGTCGAGCGCCTCACCAAGGCCTCGGCCGATCGGCAGTGCATCGCCTTCGCCAAGACCGGCCTGCACCTCGGCATCTGGAACGAGATCGAGACGTCGATCGATCCCATTCCGACCAAGTGGGGCTCGGTCCAGGTCATGGTCAAGGGCAGCTTCGGGGCGGTCCGCTCCGAGGAAAAGAAGGTCGTCCGCGTCCTGAGCACGGAGTCGTAAGATGGGTGTCGTCGCAACACAGAGCACGGCGGTCGCCAATCACCTCGCGGTGCCGGCGGTCGTCTCGGACGTCTCGATCAATGGCGGGCGCAAGCGCTTCGCTACGGCCAAGGTCGCCATCGCCGCCGGCGACGACGACACGAGCGTTTTCTTCCTCCTGCCCGTCCATTCGTCCTGGGTGGTCACGTCGATCAAGCTCTACCATGACGCGATCACTGGCGGCACCGACTTCAATGTCGGGCTCTACAAGGCCGATCTGACGGACAAGGACGAAAACTGCTATGCCGACGCGATCTCGCTCGCGACGGCCAGCACGGCCGGCACCGAGGTCGCCTTCGAAGCCCGCGACGTGGCGCTGATGGGCCAGCGGGTCTGGCAGGATGCCGGCGACACGGCCGATCCTGGCCTTTGGTACATGCTCGCGCTGACCGGCGTCACCGTCGGCACGGCGGCGGGCGATGTGGTCGTCGATCTGACCTACACGATCGACTGACGGGGCGGGCGGGGGCGGCCGGTCTTGCACGGCCCGGCCGCCCTCGCCGCTTCCTCGCCATGGCGAGCACGATCGAGGCTATCAACCGCGGGCTCTTGAAGCTCGGCTGTGATCGGATCGAAAGCCTCGGCGACGATCTCGAGGAGGCGCAAGCGGCCGCCGCCGCCTTCGCCACGGTCCGCGACTTCACCCTCTCGGCGGCGGCCTGGCGCTTCGCGCTGCACCGCACAACGCTCGCCACGGCCGGCCCGGCGCCGGCCTTCGGCTTCACCCGCTCGCTGCTGCTGCCGGCCGACTGCCTGCGCGTCTATCAGGTCGGCCAGGACCTGGTCGACATGCGGCTTTTCGGCGGGGCGATCGAGGGCGGCCATCTGCTCACCGATCAGGAGCCGCCGGTGCCGTTGCGCTACGTGCGCCGGGTCGAGGACGCCAGCCGCTGGCACCCGGATTTCGTCGAGGCGTTCGCGGCCAAGCTGGCGCTCGAATGCTGCGAGCGGCTGACCGGCACCCGCAAGCTCTCCGAATACCTGGCCGGCGACTTCATCAGAGCGCTCGAGCACGGCCGGGCGCACGATGCGATCGAGGCCGAGCCTCTGGCCCTGGCCGAGACCGGTCCCTGGCTGGCGGCGCGCTTCTGATGGCCTGGGCACGGGAGGAGCGGCGCACCGCCGGCGTCCAGGTGACGATCGGCGGTGACGATCGGGCGGCCGTCAAGGCGCTGATCCTCGACTATCTCCGGCGCTGGCCGGCGGAAGGGTACGATACCCGCTTCGGCACCGTGACACGGCTCGAGGGCGGCGGCTTCCTCGCGGTCGGCTCGCGGCTCGCGAGCGCCGACTGATGCGGCTCCATCCCGCGGTCCTGGCCTTCAATGCCGGCGAGCTGTCGCCGCTCCTCGAGGGGCGGGTCGATTGGGATTTCTACAGCTCGGGCGCGGCCGTCATGTTCAACTGGTTGCCGACGGTCGAGGGGCCGATGCGGCGCCGGCCCGGGTTCGAGCTCAAGGGCGGGCCGCTCGGCGCCAATCTCGGGGACGAGCCCAAGCGCGGCATCGTGCTCGGCCGCTTCGCCTTCCGTGCCGACCAGTCCTACCTCCTCGAGGTCGGCCATCACTACATGGGTTTCTGGCGCGACGGCGGGCCGGTGCTCGGCGGGGTCGGCCTCGAGCCGGTCAGCATCGCCACACCCTGGCCGATCTCGGCCCTCGTCGATGCGGACGGCGTGCCGACCCTCGACGTCGCCGTGTCCTACGACGTGGCCTGGCTCACCGTGCCGGGCTATCCGGTGCAGGAGCTGCGCCGCACCGGGCCGAGCTCCTTCACCCTGACCGAGTACCAGCCGGCCGACGGGCCGTTCCTCTCGATGAACGACGCGCGCGGGATCCTGATGTGGGTCACCGATCTCGCCGGCTCGGCCTGCGTCCTGAACATCGCGGGCACCGGTGCCACGGAACTGGTCGTCGGCACCGGCGACGTGGGCCGGCTGGTGCGGCTCTGGCCGGAGCAGTCCGGGGCCCGGCCCTGGGAGCCGGAAGGCAAGATCACCGCCCTCAACGAGATTCGCACGCACGGCGGCCGCCATTACCAGGCGGTCGACAGGATGGCGGCGGGCTGGCCGACCTATTGCGCGACGGTCCCGCCGACGCACGTTCGCGGCGAGGAATGGGACGGGAACGGCATCCGCAATCAGGCGGATGGCGGGACGGACATAACCGGAATCCTCTGGCGCTATCTCCATTCCGGGTTCGGCCTGCTGCGGATCACCAATGTCCGAAGCTCGACCATCGACGCGGCCGGCGCCGTGGCGGCGGTCTGCGACTGCGAGGTGATCAGCGAGACGCCGGACGGCCGCACCCTGACGCTGCCGGCCGGGGTCCAGTCCACGAGCTTCAAGACCACCCGCTGGGAGCTGGGCGCCTGGTCGAAAAGCTCCGGCTATCCGGAAGCGGTGACGTTCTTCAAGGAACGGCTCGCCTTCGGCGGCGGGCGCTATCTCTGGTGCTCGAGGTCGGACAGCTTCAACAGCTTCGGCGACCGCACCGACAGCGACATTCTCGCCGACGACGCGGTGGTCGTGCCGATCGGCGGCGAGCGGGCCGGCGCCATCCGCTGGCTGATCTCGGCCGGGCCGCGCCTCGTGGTCGGCACCGACAACGGCGTGGTTGCCGTCCAGTCGGCGGCGACCGGCGAGCCGTTCGGGCCGGGCAACGTCAACGTGGCCGAGCAGACGGCCGATCCGGTGCGCCGGGTGCGGCCGGTCGTGGTCGGCGACAAGGTGCTCTTTGTCGAGCGCAAGGGCCATCCCTTGCGGGCGATCGGCTTCGATCTGGCGAGCGAGTCGCTGGTCTCGGACGATCTCTGCCAAAGGGCCGAGCACATCGCCCGGGCCGGCATCGTCTCCATGGCCTGGCAGGGCCCGCCGGATTCGGTGCTCTGGTGCAGCCTGGGCGACGGCTCGCTGGTCTCCTTGACCTTCAACGCCAAGCAGGAGGCCTCGGCCTGGGCCAGGCACGCGCTCACGCCGCGCACCGGGACCGCCTTCCCGCCGGGCCTCGACGTGATCGGGGTCGAGACGCTGCCGGGCATCGGCGGCGCCTCGGCCGAGGTCTGGATCTGCATCGCCGAGCAGGCCGGCACCTGGATGGAGCCGACCACGCCGCCTTCCGGGCCGTATCCCTACTATCGCCACAGCCTGCTCCGGCTCGCCGATCATCACCGGCCGGGCGCCGATCGCGCGGCGGCCGTCTATCTCGACCAGGCGCTGACCTATCGGGGGCCGGCCACGGCGACGCTCGGCGGCCTCGATCACCTCGAGGGCTCGTCGGTCCTGATCCTGGCGGACGGGGCGACGCACCCGGCGCGGATCGTCTCGGGCGGCACGATCACCCTCGAGCGGCCGGTGACGCGGGCCGTGGTCGGCCTCGGCTACATGAGCCGCTGGCTCTCGATGCGCCTCGAGACGGGCCGCAAGACGGGCACCAGCCAGGCGGCGGCCATGCGCCTCGTCGCGGCCTCGATCCGGCTGCTCGAGACGGCCGGCCTGCGGATCGGCGCCGGCGTCGGCCGGCTGATCTCGCTCGATCGGCGCTCGCCCGGCGACGCGCCGGGCCAGCCGCCGCCGCTCTTCACCGGCGATCGGCGAATCCGCTGGCCCTCCGGCTGGGCGCGCGAGCAGCGAATCCGGATCGAGGCGGACGGGCCGCTGCCGGCGACGGTCGCGGCCGTCTGGCCCACGGTCAAGGTGGCGGACGACTGATGCGAATCCGCGCCTTTCGTCCTGCCGATCTGGCAACGCTCGCCGCACCCGACGGGCCGGGCCTGCAGGCCGCGCAAGCCTATCTCGGGCCGGGCCTGAGCTCGGCCACGGGCGCGGCCCTGGCGGCCGGCGGGCCGGCCTTCACCGCCACGGGCGAGGCCGGCCGGCCGATCTGCTGCATCGGCCTCGTCGAGCATTGGGAAGGGCGGGCGCTGGCCTGGGCGGTGCTCGGCGCCGGGGCCGGGCGCCATCTGGTCGCGATCACCCGGGCGGTGCGGCGGTTCCTCGCGCTCGCACCCTGGCGGCGGATCGAGGCGGCGGTCGAATGCGGCTTCGCGCCCGGGCACCGGTGGGCGCGGCTCCTCGGCTTCGCGCTCGAGGCCGAGCGCATGACGGCCTGGTCGGGGGAGCGCGACTTCGCCCTCTATGCCCATGTGCGGACCGATGCGCGGCCTGAGAACAGCATCGATCAGGGGCGGGCGGTCTGATGGCGACGGCGAGCGCGCAAGCGGTCGTGGCCGAGCAAGTCCGCCACCTCGACGCGCGGGTCGTCGTGCTCGAGCGGAAGCTGGAGCCGATCGAGCGGCTCGCCAACAGCTCGGCGGTGCGGCTCGAGCATATCGCGAAGTCGGTCGACTCGCTCTTGGCGACGGCGCGGTGGGTGGCGCTCTTCGTCATGGGCGGCGTGGGTGCCGCGATCCTCAACCTCGTCATCAAGCAGGGGGGCGGCTGATGGCCGGACCGGAGGTGCTCCTGGCCGCGGCCGCGATCTCGGCGGCGGCCGGCGTGATGGGCGGCATGGCGGCCAATGCCCAAGGCCAGGCGGCGCAAGAGGCGGCTGACAACGAGGCCGAGCAACTCACCGAGTCGGCGCGCATCAAGGCGCGCCAGAACGCGGCGGGCGAGGGCGAGCTGCGCCGGGAGCAGGCGCGCCAGGCCGGGCGCAACCGGGCGGCGGTCGCCGAAAGCGGCCAGGGGCCGGGCGGCACCGCGCTCGAGCTCTTCAAGATTTCCGCGATCGACGCGGAGCGCGACGCGCTCGCCATGCGCTACTCGGGCCAGCTCGAGGAGCTCGGCTTCAAGCGGGCCGCCACCGGCCGGCGGTACGAGGGCCGGGTCGCGGCGGCCAAGGGCAAGAGCGACATGATCGGCTCCTTCATCGGCGCCGGGGCAACCATGCTCGGCGGGGTCGGCGAGTACATGGGGCCGGCGAAGCCACCGAAGCAACCGACCGCGACCGGCTGGAAGCGGGTCACGCCGCCATGATCCAGATACCCTATCAGCGGCGGGCGCTGCCGACGAACACGCCGGGGATCATGCGCGTCGGCTCGGTCGATAGCGGCGGCCAGGCCATCGCCGAAGGGATCGCGGTCGCCGGGCGCGAGCTGCGCCAGCATGGCCAGGGGCTGGTCGACCACGAGCGGCTGGTCAAGCGCGGCGCGGCGAGCGAGGCGCTCGCCGGCGAGCGGCTCTTTTGGACGGAGGAGCTGCCCAAGCTCGAGGAAGCGGCCGAGCCCGGCGCGGACGGCTTCACCGATAACGTCCGCTCGACCTTCCAGGAGCGGCGGGCGGCGCTGGTCGAGCGCTACGGCGACGATCCGGAGACGCTCGCCTATCTCACCGAGCGGCTCGGCTACCTCGAGGCCGACATTCTCGGCCAGGGCATCGGCATCGAAGCGAAGGCGCGGGGCGAGCTGCGGGCGGCCAAGGTCAAGGCGGTCACCTCCAACCTCGCCGACGCGGTGTTCGCCAATCCGGGCCAGTACCAGGCGGCCGAGGAAGAGCTGACGCTGGCGATCGCCGGCATGGAGCTCGGCAGCAATGCCGCCGGCATCCTCCAGGAGGAGCGGGAGAAGCTGGCCGAGGCCTATTATCGGGGCAGGCTCGAGGCCGATCCGGCCGGCACCCTGGCCGAGCTCCGGGCGGCCGATGGGCCGGCGGCGCTGCTCTCGACCGGCACCCGGCACGCGCTGACGAACGCGGCGCAAGGTGCGGTGCGCCAGGCCGAGCGGGAGGCCGAGGCCGATCAGGAAACCGCTCGCCGGCGGGCGGCGATCGAGGCCGGCGATATGATCTATGATCCCACCCGCTCGCTCGGCGACATGCTCGAGGAAGCGCGCAAGGTCGAGGATCCGGAGCTGCGGGCGCTCACCGTGGGCCAGGTGCAGCGCCGCTACAGCGAGGCCAGGGCGGCCGAGGCCGATCGGCAGCAGCGGGCGAGCGACGCGGCCTGGAAGCTGATCGACGGCGGCGGCCGGCTCGAGGACCTTCCGGCGCCGGTGCTGGCCGATCTCGACCGGCGCGACAAGACGGCCATCCAGGCATTCACCGCCGCGCGCGAGAAGAGCGAGCCGATCCGCACCGACTGGCCGACCTACGGCAAGTTGATGAACGCCACGGCGGCCGAGCTCATGGCGACCGATCTCAACAAGTTTCGGGCGGTGCTCGCCGACGGTGAGTTCCGGCAACTGGTCGAGCGCCAGGCCGGGTTTCGGAAGGGAACCGAGCCGGACAAGCCGGGCGAGCCGGGCACCCTGACGCAGCAGATTTCCAGCGCGGCCGAGGCCGCCAGCCTCGACGCGAAAAAGGGCGAGGTCGGCCAGTTCCAGGCGGTCGTGCGGCGGGAGGTCGATCAGCAGCAGAAGGCGCTCGGCCGGGCGCTCACCTATGGCGAGCGCCAGAAGATCGTCGACGGGCTGACGCTCACCGTCACCACGGCGCGCTATCAGTGGTGGCCGAATACCGAGGAGCGGGTCTTCCAGCTCGGCGAGGGCGAGCATTACGAGCTCACGCCGGACAACATCGCGGATCAGCGGGACGCGATCGCGCGGCTCACCGGCCTGCCGGGCGGCCAGCTCCTGCCCACGGCCGAGAAGCTCGAGGCGGCGGGCGTGCCGGTCACGGTGACCACGCTCGAGATGGCGGCCGCCCTGATCAGGCAGGGGTCGCCTGTTACCCGTGAAACAATGGAGGCCTTGGCCGAGGCAGCCCGCAAGAAGGCGGGCGCGTCTTGAGCGTCTGGGACGATCTCGCCCGCGATCTGGCGGCGCAGTCGCCGGCCGGGGCACCGGCGGCCGGGCTTGTGCCGGACCCGCGACTATCGCGCGGACCGTCAACGGGTCCGGCGCGGCCTAATTGGGACGCAATCGCCGGCGATCTCAAGAGCGAAAATCTCACCCGCGCCTTGCAGGGCGTCGATCCCTTGATGGCGGACAAGGCGGGCGCCGCGGCGCAGCTCTCGAAGGCGACGGGGGCGCCGGCGGATCTGCTCCTCGCCGATCCGGCGGCGGCGGCGGCGCTCGAGGAGCGGCAGCGGCGGGAAAGGGTCCGGCTCGAGGCCGAGGCGCTCGCCGGACGAACCAACGAGCTCGGCCAGTGGCTGGGCCAGCCCGGCAAGGCGGCGGTCGCGGCCGACGATTTCCTCACCCTGGGCAAGATCGCCGACACGCTCGCGGGGATGGGATCGGATGCCATCGAGCAATACACGGCCGGCGCCGAAACCATGGAAGCCGGGATCCTCGGCGCCAAGCTGCTGGCCGGCCAGGAGCTGACCGAGGCCGAGGCCGCGCGGCTGGCCGAGCTCGATGGCAAGCCACAGCCTTCGTCCGCCTATCCGCTGATCGGTGCCGCCGCGAACCTGGTCGGAACCATGGTTGCCTCGGTCGTCGCCACGTTCGAGGCCGGGGCGGGCGGCGCCGTTGTCGGCGCCGGGGTGGGCTTCGCCACGGGCGGGCCGCTCGGCGTGATCCCGGGCGCCGCCGCGGGCTACACGCTGGCGTCGCGGGCCGGCATGATCGCCTATAGCGGCTCGGCCAATGGCGGCCTCGCCTATCTCGAGTTCCGCAAGATCAGGACCGAGGACGGCGCACTGATCGACGATGACGCGGCGCGCTTCGCCGCGATCCTGGTGGGCTCGATCTCCGGCCCGCTCGAAAGCGTCGGGCTCGGCAAGGTCCTGTCGAAATTTCCGGTGATCGGCCGGCTCACCGGCCAGGGGGCGCGCCAGACCCTGGCGGCGCTGCTGCGGCGTCCGACCGTGGCGGCGGCCTTCAAGCGGTTCATGGCCGATTACTCGAGCGGCGCCGCGGCCGAGATTACAACCGAGGTCCTGCAAGCCGGGGTCGAGTTCCTCGGCCAGGAGCTGGCGAAGTCCCTCGACGGCCGGGGATTCGAGGCCGGCGATCTCGGCGACGCCATGGACGCCATGATCGGCGCCGGCCTCTTCACGGCCGAGGGCATGGTGCTCGCCGGCCTGCCGGGGCCGTCCATGGGCTTCGCCGTCGATTACCGGGCGGCGCGCCAGGCCGAGCGCGACGTCCAGCGGTGGGAAGCGCTCGGCGAGCAGGCCGAGCAGTCGGCGCTGCGCGAGCGCGATCCGGCCGCCTTCGGCGAGGCGGTCGAGGCGGCGGCCGGCGGCGGGGTCCAGGCCGTCCATATCGAGGCCGAGCGGTTCGGGACCTATTTTCAGGGGGTCGGGATCGATCCGGCCGAGGTCGCGGCCGAGCTCGGGGTTTCCGACCAATGGGAGCGGGCGCAGGACCAGGGCGGCGATCTGGTGATCCCGCTCCGCACCTATGCCCAGACCATCGTCGGCACCGAGTACCACAAGGGCCTGACGCCTGACCTTCGCACCGGCGCCGGGGAAATGTCGGCACGCCAGGCGCAACAGTGGTTCGCCGATCTCGAGGCCGAGGCCAGGGAGACGGTCGAGCGGATCACCGCCGGCACCGAGACGCTGACCGGCGGCCGGGCGATCGTCTTCGACGACGTGCGCGAGCAGCTCATCAACGCCGGGCGGCCGCCGGACGTGGCCGAGAAGGAGGCCACGCTGTTCGCCGCCTTCTTCGGCGCCATGGCGGCGCGGGCGGGCCAGGACGCGGCCGAGCTCTATCGCCGCTACCGGCTCAAGATCAAGCGCGAGCTGCCGGGCGAGCTCGCCGAAATGACCAATGAGGAGCTCGACGCTGCCTTGGGCCGGACCTTCCGGCCCGATGCCGTCGGCGCGGCCGATGGCGTGGCGGCACCCGGCGCGGCGCCGGCCGGCGGCGGGATGCCGACGCGGGACCGGACCTTCCTCGGCGACGGGTCGAGCGTCGAGGTCGATTATGTGGTGGTCGAGGGCAGCGATCTCGCCACCTCCAACCTCGACGATCTGAGCACGAATCCGGCTTATCCTGCGGATTTGCAGCCGCGCGACCGAACGCGGGCGGCCTCGGGCGAGCAAGTCCAGCGGCTCGCCGGCTCGCTCGTGCCGGAATTGCTCGGGCGCTCGGCGACGGCCGCCGATGGGGCGCCGATCGTCGGGCCGGACGGGGCGGTCGAAAGCGGCAACGGCCGCGTGCTCGCCATTCGCCGGGCCTATGCCTCGGGCCTGCCGACCGGCAAGGCCTATCGGGATTGGCTGGCGAGCCAGGGCTACCAAGTCGAGGGGATGCGCCAGCCGGTGCTGGTGCGCCGGCGGGTCACCGATCTGTCGGCGGACGAGCGCGTCGCCTTCACCCGGGCCGCGAACGAGCGGACGACGGCGAGCATGTCGGCCTCCGAGCAAGCCGCCGCGGATGGCGAGGCGCTGACGCCTGATCTGCTCTCGATGATCAGGGGCTCGGACGTGGGCGCGGCCAGCAACCGGCCGTTCGTCCGGCGCTTCCTCGAGAAGGTGGCGGGCGAGAACGAGCTGGGCGCTCTGGTCGATCGCAACGGCGAGCTCTCCATCGATGGCCGGCGCCGGGTCCGCTCGGCGCTGCTGGCGCGGGCCTTCGGCGACATGGCGGTGGTCGAGCGGCTCCTCGAGGAGGACGAGGGCGGGCTCGGCCCGCTCGGGCGCGGGCTCCTCGACATAGCGCCGCTCTGGGCCGCCCTCGACGATCCGCCCTCCACGGCGGCGCTGATGGAAGCGGTGCGCTCGGTGATCCGCACCCGCGACCAGGGCGTGCCGCCACATTTCGCCTTGGATCAGGGTGATATGCTGGGCGGGGCGCTATCCGAGGATGGCGCGGCCTTCCTGGGTGCGCTGATCGTCGGCAACGGCAAGGGCTCGTCGCGGCTCAAGGGCCGAGCACGGATCGCCGAAAAGCTCGAGGCCTATATCGAGGAAGCCGGCCAGCGCTCGCCCGGCTTCCTCGGCGACCAGGTGGCGACGCCGGCGCAGATGCTCGAGGCGCTCGAGCGCCGGGCGGCCGACGGGCTCGGGGCGCTCGTCGCCGAGCTCGGCCTGGATGGCGAGACGGTGACGGGCGCCGAGCTCCGGGCCGCGGTCGAGACGGCGCCGGCGATGGCCGAGGACGGCCAGGCGCTCTTTCAGCGGATGCCTGCGCCCGAATGGTTCAGCGAATGGCTCGGGCTCGAGCGCGACCGCATCGACGCCAACATCGACGGGCTTTTCCGTAAGTACGAGAAGCGCCGCGGTCGTGAAGGGCCGCGCTTCGATTCGCCCGAAGCCGTCCGGCAATTCATCGAAGAGACGATTGCCAACGCTCACATCGCGATCGAAGCCTCGAGCGATAGCGCCGTACTGGTGGCGCGAATCGGCGAGCGTGAGCAGGCGGTCGTTATCGAGAACAAGGGCCGCCAGGGCGGGGTGGTGATTTCCGCATTCGAGCCGGATGCGGGTCAACTCGACGGCAAGATCAGGCAGATTGTCGAGGATGCCCGGCGGCGGGACGCTATCCCCGCGATGCTGGTGAGCCCGGCGGCTGCATCCGATCCGGACGTCCGCTTGCTCGTTTCCAGATGGCTCCCCCTACCTCTCGATAGGGTTCAACCGGGCGCCTATGACGCTAGCACGGGTCGCTTTCTCGGCAACCGGCGGCTGTTCCAGAACACACCCAAGGGCGCCGATCCGCGCGGCTCGATCACCTTCAACAAGCGTAGCACCATCCTCCGGCTGTTCGAGCAGGCCGATCTCTCGACGGTCGTCCACGAGCTCGGCCATTTCATGCTCGAGGTGATGGGCGATCTGGCCGAGGCGCCTGACGCGCCGGCCGACATCGTCATGGATTATGCGCGGATCCTGGCCTGGCTCGGGGTCGGCGGCCGCTCGGAAATCAAGCGCGAGCACCACGAGGCGTTCGCCCGCGGGCTCGAGGCCTTCACCATGGAAGGGCGGGCGCCGGCGCCGGAGCTGGACTCGGCCTTCGCCCGGTTCCGCGCCTGGATGGTCTCGATCTACCGGGAGATTTCCAGGCTCAAGGTCACCCTCACGCCGGACATGCGGGCGGTGTTCGACCGGATGCTGGCGTCGGCCGATGCGATCGAGGCGCAGAAGCAGGCGCTCCGGCTCGATCCGCTCTGGGACTCGGCCGAGGCCGCCGGCATGACGGCCGACGAATATGCCGACTACCTGGCCGGTGTGGCCGATGCCAGCACCTCGGCCGAAAACCGCCTGATCTCCAAGGCCATGCGCGACGTGCTGCGCGAGCGCCAGGCCGCGTGGAAGGAGGAGCGGGCCAAGGTGCGCCAGGACGTGGCGGCCGAGGTCGATGCCCTGCCGGCGATGCGCGCGATCCAGGCCATGAGCCGGGGCCTCGACGGCGGGCCGGCGCTGCGGCTCGATGTGGATGCGCTGCGCGGCGAGTACGACGCGGCGACGATCGACGCGCTCAAGCGGCGGGCGGTGCCGCCGGTCATGGCGAAAGGCGGGATGCATCCCGACCTGGTGGCGCCGCTCCTCGGCTATGCCTCCGGCGCCGATCTGGTCCGCGCCGTGCTCGCCATGCCGCCGCGCACGGAGCTGATCGAGCAAGAGACGAACCGCCGGATGAAGGAACGGCACGGCGACATTCTCAAGGATGGGAACATCCAGGAGGAAGCGGCGGCCGCCATCGCCGGCGAGGAAACGTCGAAGGTCCTGGCCGCCGAAATGCTCACCCTCGGCGAGAACCTCCGGGAGGTCGTGCTGCCGCTCAAGGCCATCCGGCAGCAGGCCGAGCGGGCCCTGATGCGCGGCAAGCTCGATGGCGTCCGCAACCCGACGCAGCACCTCATGACGGCGCAGCGCCTGGCGAAGAAGGCGCTCGAGGCGATCGCCCGCGGCGACCGTCGGGCGGCCTATGACGCGAAGCGCCAGCAGGTGTTCTTTTTCGAGACGTACCGGATCGCCCGGCGGATCGGCGAGGACGTGGAGAAGGCGCTCGGCCGCTTCGGCGCGCTGCAAAAGCCGACCATCCGGGCGAAGATTTCGCGCGACATTCTCGAGCAGGTCGACCAGCTCCTCGAGCGCTTCGATTTCCGCAAGTCGGTCACCGACAAGCAGCGCGACCGGCGCCAGTCGCTCGCCAAATGGATCGAGGAGCAGCGGGCGCTCGGGATCGATCCGGACGTGCCGGACCACCTCCAGCGCGAAGCCTTCCGCCAGCATTATCGGGACATGACGGCCGAGGACTTCATGGCGCTCGCCGATGCCGTGGCGGCGCTCGAGCATGTGGGCCGGCTCAAGGAGCGGCTCCTCTCGAACCAGCGCCAGCGCTCTTTCGAGGCGGCCGCCGGCGAGGTCATCAACGCGACCAGGATCAACGTCGCCCAACGCGCCGGCGCGCTCGACTTCACCACCTCGGGCTGGAAGAAGTTCAAGGAAGCGCTCGCCGGCTTCTACGCCAGCCACGTCAAGATGGAGTTCCTCTTCGATCGGCTCGACGGGTTCCAGAAAGGGCCCGTGTTCGACTACCTCTTCAAGCCCTTTGCCGAGGCCGAGGCGGCCGAGGGCGACATGCGCCGGCGGATCGTCCAGGAGCTCGGGGTGATCCTGGGGCGCTACTCGAGCCGCGAGCGCGGCCGGTGGGTGACGCGCAAGGTCCATATCCCGGAGCTCGGCGCGACGTTCAACAAGAGCTCGCTCCTCTCGATGGCGCTCAATTGGGGCAACGCCGGCAACCGGGAAGCGCTGGTCCGGGGCTACCGATGGGACGCCGCGACCGTCGAGCGGGTCCTGTTCCGCGAGCTCGATGCGCGCGACTGGGAAACGGTCCAGGCCATCTGGGACCTGGTGAACTCGCTCTGGCCGGAGATTGCCGCGCTCGAAACCGATCTGGTCGGCAAGGCGCCGCAGAAGGTCGAGGCGGCGCCGGTGGTCGGCTCGCCGGCCGGCGATCTGCGCGGCGGCTACTTCCCGCTCAAGTACGACAGCCGGATCTCCGATACCGTGTCGCAACGGGAGGAGCGCCAGGCCGTCACCGAGCTGTTCGGCGGCAACTGGTCGAGGCCGGCGACCAGGAAGGGCCACACCAAGGCGCGCGTCGGTTCGGGCGGCCTGCCGGTGAAGCTCGATTTCGGGGTGCTCACCGAGCACCTGATGAACGTCACCCACGATCTGACGCATCGCCGCGCGGTGATCGACGTGATTCGCCTGGTCGAGCACCCGGGCGTCCGCGAAGCGATCGAGCAAACCGCCGGCCGCGAGCTCTATCGCCAGATCAAGCCGTGGATTCAGGAGATAGCGGCGCCGCCGATCCTGCCGCGCACCGGCCTCGAGAAGATCCTTTCCCGCGCCAGGATCGGCACGACCATCGCTTTCATGGGCTGGAAGATGACGACGGCGACGGCGCAGATCACGGGCATCTTGCAGTCGGTGAATCTGGTCGGCTCGGCCCGCATGACCAAGGCGCTCGGCTGGTATCTCAGCAATCCGGCGACCATGCCGAGGAAAACCCGCGAAGCCCTCGCCCGCTCGCCGGCGCTCCGGCACCGGCGCACCATGTTCGACCGTGATGTGAGCCATGCGGTCCGCAAGATGACGGAGGCCGGCCCCATGTCGGCCGTCCACGAGTCCTATTTCTGGCTGATCGGCACCCTCGATCTCCTGGTGGCGGTGCCGACCTGGTACGCCGGCTATGAGAAGGGCCTCAAGGACTCGAACGGCGACGTGGAAAAGGCGGAAGCGTTCGCGGATTCGGCGGTGCGGATGACGCAGTCGGCCGGCGGGGCCAAGGACCTCGCGAGAATCCAGCGGGGCGGCGAGCTCGCCCGCATCTTCGTCATGTTCTACTCGTACTTCTCGAGCACCTTCAACCTGACCGATCGGGCGCGCCATCAATTCGAGTGGCGCGATCCGGCCGCCTGGCCGCGCCTGGTCGGCACCCTCTTCCCGCTCCTGGTGCTCTCGCCGATGCTGGCCGAGCTGCTCGCCGGACGCGGGCCGGACGAGGACGACGACGAGTCCTGGGCGCACTGGATGGGCCGCACGGTCGCGAGCTATCCCTTCGCGGCCGTGGTCGGCGTGCGCGACGTGGCCGGCGCCATCAACACCGGCTACGGCTATTCGGTCTCGGCCGTCGATACCGCCGGCGAGGCCCTGGTGAAGTCGGCCCGCACGCTCGGCAATCTGGCGAGCGGCGAGGACCTGACGCGCTCGGGCGTGAAGGCGCTGCTCACGGCGGCCGGCATCTGGGGCCTGCCGTTCCTCGGCCAGTTCCCGTCGGGCCAGCTCTACATCACCGGCGAATATCTCTTTGACGTGCTGACGGGCGAGCACGAGCCGGAAGGCGTCGTCGACGTGCTCAAGCATGGCGCTCTGAAGCGGCGCCGCGAGGCCTGGGGGGGCTGATCCATGACACTCGAAACCACGCCGGCGCCGGTCGTCTATGCCGGGGACGATCTCACCACCTCTTTCGCCGTGCCGTGGAAGATGCTGGCGGCGGGCGAGGTCCGGGTCCAGCACCGGACCGCGGCGGGCGTCGTCGCGACGCTCACCCTCGGCACGGACTACACGCTCGCCGGGGTCGGCGCCTCGAGCGGCTCGGTGGCGCTGGTGGGGCTGGTGCCGGCAACCGGCGAAAGCCTGCTGGTCGAGCCGCTCTTGCCGATCACGCAAAGGACCGATCTCGACGACAACGATCCCTTCAACCTCGATTCGATCGAGACGGCGCTCGACCGGCTCACCTCGATCGCGGCCATGCTCGAGGCCAGGATCGGCCGGGCGCTCGCCGTCGGCGCGTTCGTCTCGGGCCTCGATCCTACCCTGCCGGCGCCGGTCGCCGGCAAGGCTTTGGGGTGGAACGCGACGGCGGACGGGCTCGCCAATGTCGAGGCGGACAGCCTCTCGCTCGCCGACGGGTCGGTGACCACGGCGAAGCTCGGCGCCGGTGCCGTGACCAATGACAAGATCACGGACGGCACCATCCAGGCGGCCAAGCTCGCGGCGTCGGTGCTGACCGCCACCTGGGCGGCGAACGTCAACGCGGCGGGCTACCAGTTGCAGGCGGCGGCCTTGAAGGCCAGCCGCGAAGTGGTGGCGGCGGCCGGCTACGCGGCCGGCACGCTCACCGCCGATTTCGCCGAGGGCTCCATCCAGCATGTGACGCTCACCGGCAACGTCTCGACGGTGACGCTCTCCGGCTTCGTCGCCGGCAAGTGGTCCGGCGCCCTGCTCTTCCTCAAGCAGGACGGGACCGGCTCCCGGACGGTCACCTGGCCGGCGGCCGTGAAGTGGCCGGAAGCGACGGCGCCCGTGCTCTCGACGGCGGCCGGGGCGATCGACGTCGTCTCGCTCACCTCCTTCGATGGCGGCACCACGATCGCCGGCGCCCTGGTCGCGGCCGGCTATAGCGGCCTCGCCTTCGCATGAGGCCCTGGTATCTCTCGACCGGCGCCATCCGGCCGGCCGGCGAGGCGCTGCCGCCCTTGGTCGTCGCCTCGAGCGTCGCGGCCGACGCCTTCTCGGCGCATGGCGCCTACTTCACCACGCTCGGCCTCGACCATGATCAGCCGGCGAGCGGCGAGAACCGGCTGCTCGTGGCGATCGTGCTCTACATGGCGAAGGCCGCCGGTGTCCGGGCTTTCACCCTGCCGACCTGGAACGGCGACAACATGGTCGAGGCCGCAGCACCGAACAGCGCCGGCGACAAGTCGGCGCCGGGGGCGGCGATCTACACGCTCGCCAACCCGGCGACCGGGCTCAAGAGCTTCGCCATCGCCTTCAACGAGGACATGATCGCCGCGGCGGTGATCCTGGTGTCGCTGACGCGGGCCGCTCAATCCTCGCCGATCGACGCCACGGCCGGCGGCTCGACGGCCGAGGGGGCAACCAGCATCGCCCGGACCGTCACCACCACCGGCGCCGATCGGCTGATCCTCGGCGGCGCCATGATCCAGGGCTGGGACGGGGCACCGGCGACGGTGGCCGCCGGCATGGCGGCGATCGTCGCGGGCATCACCAACAACGTCAACACCTTCAACGACGCGGCCTTCATCGCCGGGCAGCGGGCCGCCGCGACGGCCGGCGGGCATGGCGTCGGCGCCGGCTTCGCCACCTCGGACGGGATCGGCGACGCCTGGGTGGCGGTCAAGGGCGCGGCCTCGAGCGGCGGCGGCGGCGGTGTCCCGGTGACACCTCCCACAGGC
The DNA here is from genome assembly GCA_964393275.1 of uncultured Geminicoccaceae bacterium. Classification (GTDB taxonomy): domain Bacteria; phylum Pseudomonadota; class Alphaproteobacteria; order Geminicoccales; family Geminicoccaceae; genus SLRI01. Next base: position 31,660 of record CAYMTA010000008.1, read on the forward strand.
GCGCGGTTCAAGCCGCCGGCGCCGCTCGCGACCGTCGAGGTCCTTACCGTCACCGGCTCCGGCGATCAAAGTTGGACGGGGACGGCGGCCAAGGATGCGCTCGTCGTCATGCCCGACTCGGAAATCACCGGCCAATGGTCGGTCGAGGTGAAGGGGTACCGGGCAATCTATCTGATCGGCGGCAAGGTCCGGCTGCGGGGCCGGGGCTCGGTCACCACGCCGGACGGCCGGACGGCCAGGGGGCAAAACTGGTGGCTCTGGCTCGAGACGCACAAGGATGCGGTGAATGCCGCCATCTATGTTTCGAGGCTCGAGGTCGCGAACGATCCGGACGACTACAGCGTCGGCAACAGCCAGTTCGGCGATCTCTTCAACCTCGGCGGCGACGTGAACACGGTTCCGGCGACGAACACGGCCAACTGGCCGGACCTGTACCTCGATTCGATCCTGGTCACCGGCGGGCTCTACGGCTGGCCGCAATCCGTCTCGGGCTCCTACCTGACACACTCCGACTTCTTCAAGTGCGAGGTCGGCGCCTTCAAGAGCCTCTCCGTCAACCGGGTCGACGTGCCCTGGGGCTATCAGCATTTCTACTCGACCCCTTCCTATGCCTCCGGGTTCCGGGCGCACCCCACGGGCAAGGTCGAGCTCTTCGACACGGTGCTGCGGACCATCCGGACCAAAGGCAACACCGGCAATTTCTGGGAAGCCAGCCCGAAAGCCGTCTTCCTCTCGCGCGGCTCGGACAACGTGAACGCCGGCGAATACTATCCGCACACCTTCCACGAGGGCGGCAGCGGCGGCGGCGGCGTCTATCTGGACTCGCCGATCATCACCGGCAATTTCCATCCGGGCGGCGGGCTCTATGCACCCTACTACGTGGCCGGGCCGCCGGCCCGGTGGGAATGGCCGACCGTCAACCCGCCGGGCGGCCGCGGCAAGCTGGTCACCGGGCGGGTGCTGGCCGGCCTGCCGGCCTCGCCGGTGGTGCAGTCGAGCGACGTCGGCCTGGCATACCGCATCACCTCGAAAACAGCGCTGGAAGCTCTGATTGCTGCCATGTAAAGCAGCATAGGGCGGCTAAAGGATGATGATCCCATGAGCCAAAGTCGCGGACCGGACAGCACGGCCTCCGGGTTCTTCTCGATCTCGCCGCACGATACGACCGCCCTGGCGCAGCCGACGCGGGCGATTCATGTGGGCGGCGCCGGCAATGTGCGGGCGAAGAACGACTCGGGCGGCTGGGTCACCTTCAAGGGACTGGCCGCCGGCGCGCTGCTGCCGATCCGCACGCAGTACGTGTCGAGCACCGGCACCACGGCGACCGATCTCGTGGGCCTCGCGTGAACCTGTCGCTCGGCCTGTCGCTGCCGGCGATCGCCGCGCGGCCGGCGGGCGGTGGCGGCGGCGGGGCGGCGGCGGCGGTGGCGATCGCCGGCACGCCGGCCGGCCTCGGCTCGAGCGGGGCGCACACCACGGTCGAGGTCGCCGATTACGATCACGCGGGCGGCACGAATGGCGCGCTCCTGGTGCTCGTCTCCGGCCGGCCGGCGAGCGGCGGCGAGCAGGCGGTGAGCGTCACCTGGAACGGCGTCGCGGTGCCGGAGCGGGTCGATACCTCCGACGGCGGGGTGATGACGGCCAACGAGAGCTTTGTCTGGGTCGGGCTGCTCGCCGGCGCGGCGGCGGGCGTGAAGGCGCTGGCGGTAGGCTTCGACAAGAGCCAGTCCGATTCGGTGGTGCAGTGCATCAGCCTGGTCAATGTCGATCAGGCGGCGCCGGTCGTCGGGGTCGCCTCGAGCTTCGATGAAACCGAGGCGGCGACCGTGGCGACCGCCGGGCGCACCGGGGCGGCGACCGGCAATCTCTTCGTCGCCGGGGCCGGGATCGCGCTCGGCTCCACGCTCGCCGGGCTCACCTCCGGCTGGTCCGAGGTGCTGACCGGCAAGAGCGACACGGGCATCTCGACCAGCACCGCCACGCTCGCCACGGCCGCGCGGGCGCCATCGGCGAGCGAGGCCGATCCGCTCACCGTCACTTTCGCCGACAGCACCACACGGGCCCGGGCGCTCGCCCTGGTCGAGGTCAAGGCGGCGGGGTGATGATCGGGCGGCTCGAGGCCGCCGATCTGAGAATGGCGGCGGAAGAGCTGCGGCGGGCGATAGACCTTCTCGCCCGCGTCATCGACAACCTCGAGCCCTGCCAAGGTCGTTGCCATCAGCCATCAACTAACGGTAGAATACAGACTGGCGTTATTCTACCATTGAGGGAACCGCATGGAACGCTTGGCGCGGCTGCTCTTGAACCGGCTGCGGCCGAATGAGGCCTTCTCGATCGTCCACGAGCCGGGCCGGGTGCTGATCGAGCTGCAGCCGGAAGGCGCCGCGGCCGAGTGTGTCGAGCTCGGCGAGGATCGCCGGCTCGTCCTGGTGCGTGATGAGGATAGCGGAACTTTCGAGCGGGTCGAGCTCTCGACGGTCTGGCTCGAGACGGCCCCGGCGAACGATCTCGGCAAGCCGGCGCGGGCGGCGGGGTGACGGTGCAAATGTCCGACCAGTGCGCTCTCATGCTCGAGCTCGTGGGCTCGCGGCTGCGGCCCGACGATCTGGTGATCGTCACCAATCACGGCGGCGGCCGGATGACGGTCGAGGCCAGGATCGGCGGCCGGGTGGCCCTGGTCGAGGTGCCGCGCCGGCGCTCGCTCATCGCCTGGCCGGCCGGCCAGGGCTGGGTCGATCAGGGCGATACGGACGACGGGCCGGGCGTGCCGGCGCTAGCCGAAGAGCCGGCGCCACATGCCGGGCCGGCGGCGGGGTAGGTCCGGCCAGAGGCCGTCGGGCTCCGGCTCGGGCCGGGTCCTGCCGTCCTTCAAGAGCGAGAGCGTCTGGTTGGCGGTGCGCTCGAAGGCGATGATGCGCTCGCGGAGATAGTCCCGCTCGTCGATCGCCATGGCGAGCCTCGCCTCGAGGGTCGCGACCTGGCGGGCGAGGTCGGCCACCACCTCGGCGTGGGTCGGCTGCTCGAGCAGCATCGCCAGGGCCGAGGGCGGCGGGTCGTTCGGATAGGCGCGGGCGAGCTCGGCCGGGTCGATCCGATAGGCGCCGTGCTCGTCGCGGGTGGCGCTCATTCTGCCGGCCTTGATCGCCCGTTGCAGGGTCGGCTTGCTCCTGCCGACTTGCGTTGCGGCCTCGGCGAGGGTCAGCATTTGCGGGCCTCCTGCCGTTTCATGGCGCTTCATTCGCCGTTTCACCCTCGCCTTGATGCGGTGCGGTGCTCCTCGGGTCAAGCGTCCCGGCCAAACGGCCAGGGCCAAACCGGGGCGAGAAAGAGCCGCCAGCTCCATCGGCTTGACGGCCGGCGGCTTGTTTCCGACCGTGGGCGGTCGGCTCCGTCCGCGTCCGACTTTTGCCCGATCAGAACCCCCCCGATCGAAGCCTTTTCGGTCGGACCGCTCGTTGTTTCAAAAGGGAAGTCCGCTAACTCTTAATCAGCGGGTCCAAGGTTCGAGTCCTTGTGCGCCCACCAAATTCTTCCCGGCTTCGATCGGCTCAGGCCCTGTTGGCCTGCCGTCACGACGGCACCCTCCTCGAATTCTCGTCTCCGCGGATCCGCCCGGCACGGCGTTGGTCATTGCTGCCGCTCGGGCGAATGGCTAGTGTCCCGACAAGGTCGGAGCATTCGGCCGGGGAGCCGGTGTCGACCGTCGAACGCACGAAGGGGAGGGACTTATCATGCGAATGATGCTGGCTGGCGCCTCGGCGCTCGGCTTCTTGGGGGCCATGGGCCTGCTTGGTGGAATGGGTGTCGCCCAGGCGGCTGGCGAGTTCGACGGGGTCACCGTTAATGTCATGACCCAGACCGGCGCCATCCAGGAGCCGCTGCAGCGGCGCGCACCCGAGTTCGAGGCGCTGACCGGGGCCAAGATCAATGTCATCGCCGTGCCGTTCTCGGATCTCTACCAGAAGGCCCTGACCGACTGGGCGAGCGGCACCAACTCGGTGGACGCGGCGGTCTTCGCCCCGCAGTGGATGGTCGACTACATCGCCGGCGGCTACCTCGAGGACCTGACGCCGCGGGTCGAGGCGGACACGGCGATCGAGCAGGACGACGTGGGCGCCTTCTTTCGCGATTTCTCGGAGAAGTACGCCGGCAAGATCTACATGCTGACCTTCGATGGCGACTTCCACATGATGTATTACCGGAAGGACCTGCTCGACGAGGCCGGGCTCGCGGTGCCCCAGACCTGGGACGAGTATCTCGAGGTCGCCAAGGCCCTGCACGGCAAGGACATGAACGGCGACGGCACGCCGGATTTCGGCTCGTGCATCGCCAAGAAGCGCAATGCCCAGAGCTACTGGTTCGTCACCGACGTGGTCGGCTCGATGATCCAGTCGAAGGGGACGAGCCAGGGTGCGTTCTTCAACACCGACGACATGACGCCGCTCGTCGACAACGAGGGCTTCCGCAAGGGGCTCGATTTCCTCAGCGAATCGACCAAGTACGGCCCGCCGGACGAGCTCAACCTCGACGTCTCGGACACCCGTCCGCTGTTCGTCTCGGGCCGCTGCGCGCTCAACCTCGACTGGGGCGACGTCGGCACGATGTCCCTCGATCCGGTTAATTCCAAGGTCATCGGCAAGTGGGGTGCCGCGATCACGCCGGGCTCGACGGAAGTCGTCAACTGGGAGACGGGCAAGCTCGAGCCCTGCACCGCGGACAGCTGCCCCTACGCCATCGATGGCGTGAACCATGCACCTTTCGCCGCCTTCGGCGGCTGGGGCGGCGGCATCAACGCCGCAGCGGACCCGAAGGTGAAGGACGCGGCCTTCGCCTATTTCTCGTACATGACGCAGCCTGCGCAATCGAACGTCGACGTCACCATCGGCGGCACGGGCTTCAACCCCTATCGCACCTCGCAGCTCAGCTACAGCGACCTCTGGAAGAAGGCCGGCATGAGCGAGGAGGAAGCCAAGGTCTATCTGGGTGCGATCAAGGACAGCATGAACAGCCCGAACATGATCCTCGATCTGCGCATCCCGCAGAACCAGAAGTACCAGCAGGTCGTGCTCGACGAGGCGATCTCGCGATTCCTCGCCGGCGAGATCGACAAGGAGGCGACCGTCGCGGCGGTGGCGGATGGCTGGAACGAGCTGAACGACGAGATCGGCGTGGAGGAGCAGCTCGAGTTCTATCGGGCGACCATCGGCGCCAACTGAACGGCCGGCTGATCGAGGGTCCGGTGCCGTGCGTGGCACCGGACCGTCAGTCCTCCAGTCGAGGCACGAGCCCACATGACAGCAATCGCCGACATGGCCATCATCGACACCGCCCCGCGGCCGGGACTGGGCGAGCGGTTCGACAGGCACGCCGGCCGCCTGATGGTCCTGCCGGCGGTCGTCATCCTGCTCTGCTTCGCGATCTTTCCGCTCATCATCTCGGCCTACCTGGCCCTGTCGCGCTTCGCCCTGGCACCCGGTGGCTTCACGCTGAAGTTCATCGGCCTCGCCAATTTCAGGAAGCTGCTCTCGGGCTCGCAGCAGTACCATTTCCTCGGCACGTTCGGCGCCTTCGGACCGGTCGACTGGGGTCTTCTGGCGCTCGCGGTGCTCGGGCTCCTCTACCTCATGGCGCGCTACCTTCTGGGTGGCGGGGTCACGGTCATGGGCACCATCGGCCGGCTGATCTCCCTGAGCCTCGCGATGGGCCTCGTCGTCGTCGCCGTGGCGACGCTCGCCACCAGCGGCGTGCCCGGCACGCTGGTCACCACCCTGCTCTACGTGCTGATCGGCGTCAGCGTGCAATTCCTGCTCGGCCTCGGGCTCGCCCTGCTCTGCGCCCAGCCGATCCGCGGCCGCAATTTTTTCCGGGTGCTCTTTTTCGTGCCGCTGATGGTGACCCCGGTTGGCATCGCCTACACGTTCCGGATGCTGGCGGACATGCAGAAAGGGCCGTTCGCGCCGCTCGTTCGCTCGTTCGGCGTCGGCGAGTGGTCCTGGGCGACGGAGGCCTGGTCGGCCCGCCTCATGGTGCTGGTCGGCGACACCTGGCAGTGGACGCCCTTCATGTTCATCGTGCTCCTCGCGGCGGTCGAGAACCAGCCGCGCGAGCAGGTTGAGGCGGCGCGGCTCGATGGCGCCGGCGGCCTGCAGATCTTCCGCGACATCACCTGGCCGGCGATCGCCCCGGTGGCCGGGACGGTCGTGCTGATCCGGCTGATCGAGGCCTTCAAGATCATCGACCTGCCCAACGTCCTGACCGGCGGCGGGCCGGGCCTCGCCACGGAATCCATGACGCTGCACGCCTTCATCGCCTGGCGGACGCAGGATCTGGGGGCTTCGGCGGCGGTCGGCTACATGCTGCTCTTCGTCTCGACCGTGGTCTGCATCACCTTCTTCAACTTCGTGGTCCGGCCGTCGCGCCGGCTCGAATCATGAGCGCCGACCGCCGCTCGCTTCGCCGGCGCCTGTTCGAGCCGGTGGCGCTCGACCGCCAGGCACCGGTGCCGAAGGTCGCGACCTATGCCCTCCTGGTCTTCTGGGCGCTGGTCGTCCTGGTGCCCCTCTACTGGGTGCTGATCACCTCGTTCAAGCTGAAGGGCGAGGTCGACAACGGCCCGTTCTACATTCCCTTCGTCGACTTCACGCCCTCGCTCGAGGCCTGGGACTTCATGCTGCTGGAGAACAACACGCTGGGACCCTACATCAACTCGGTCGTGGCGGCGCTCGGCAGCACCGTCGTCGCCGTGGTGGTGGGAGCGCTCGCCGCCTATGCCCTGGTGCGCACGCGGCTCGAGGTGAAGCTGGCCACGGTTCTCGCCTTTCTCGTCCTCCTCGCGGGAACGATCGCCGCGGTCGTGACCCTGGGCGTGCCCTGGCCGATAGCGCTGGGTGCCGCGGTCGTGCTCTTCATCCTCGCGGTCTTCACCCTGACCCATCGGGCGCGGCTGGCCCTCGGCAATCGCGACATCGAGTTCTGGATCATCTCCAACCGCATCATGCCGCCGATCGTGGCCGTGCTGCCGATCTACATCATGTTCCAGCAGCTTCGGCTGCTCGACACACAGCTCGCCCTGGTCGCGACCTATGCGGCCGTCAACCTGCCGATCGTCGTCTGGCTGACGCGCGACTTCTTCGCCGCCATCCCGATCGACCTCGAGGAGAGCGCCGAGATCGACGGTGCCTCGAAGTTTCGGGTGTTCTTCACCATCGCCCTGCCGCTGGTCCGCTCCGGGCTCGTCGCGACGTTTCTGCTGGTCCTCATCCTCGCCTGGAACGAGTACCTCCTCGCCCTCTTCCTCACCAATGCAAACGCACAGACCATGCCCGTCCTGGTGTCGGCGCAGAACACCACGCGCGGACCGCAATGGTGGAACATGTCGGTGCTGATCGTCGTCATGATCGCCCCGGTCGTCGTCATCGCCACCGTCCTGCAGAAGCATATCGCGCGCGGCCTCCTGGTCGGCGCCGTCAAGGGCTAGGATCAGGATGCGCGTGACTCTCTCCAACATCTTCAAGTCCTTCGGCGCGGTCCAGGTGGTCAAGGGCCTCGACCTCGAGATCGCGGATGGCGAGTTCCTCGTGCTGCTCGGACCCTCGGGCTGCGGCAAGACGACGGCCCTTCGGATGGTCGCCGGGCTCGAATCGGTCACCTCCGGGCGGATCGCGATCGGCGAGCGCGATGTCACCCAGGTGCTGCCGAAGTACCGCGACATCGCGATGGTCTTTCAGTCCTACGCGCTCTACCCGCACATGACCGTGGCAAGGAACATCGGCTATCCCTTGAAGCTGCGCGGCGTGCCCAAGGGGGAGCAGGAGACGCAGATCCGGGCGGCGGCCGAGAAGGTCCATCTCGAGGACTATCTGGACCGCTTTCCCCGCCAGCTCTCCGGCGGCCAGCGGCAGCGCGTGGCGCTGGCGCGGGCCATCGTGCGGCGGCCGAGCGTCTTCCTCATGGACGAGCCCTTGTCCAACCTCGATGCCAAGCTGCGCAGCAACATGCGCGCCGAGCTGAAGCATCTTCAGGAGGAGCTCGGCATCACCACCATCTACGTCACCCACGACCAGATCGAGGCGATGACGCTCGCCCATCGCGTCGCGGTGATGAACCAGGGCGTCGTGCAGCAGATCGCGGCCCCGCGCGAGATCTACGACAACCCGGCCAACCTGTTCGTTGCCGGCTTTATCGGCTCGCCGCCAATGAACACGCTGACCGGACCGATCGAGGGCGGTGCCTTCGTCGTGCCGGAGGGCAGGGTGGCGGTGGACGGCTATCCGCCGAGGTCGGCGGTGGTCTTCGGCTTTCGCCCCGAGGACGCCCGGATCGTGGCCCCGGAAGGGGCCGACTTGCAAGCGACGGTCTTCGCTTGCGAGCTCACCGGCAACGAGACCATCGTCACCTGCAACGTCGACAGGACGCCGGTCGTCGTGAAGATGGACAAGAACTACGACATCCGGGCGAGGACGGCCGTCGGCATCGCCATCGACCCTGCCAAGGTCCGCCTCTTCGACGCGGCCAGCGGGGAGAAGATCGCGGTCGGCGGGTAGGGCGCGACCGCGATCGGCGCCTCAGATCGAGCCCGCTTCGACCATGTAGTTGTTGGCGGTGCACATCGCGGCATCATCGGAGGCGAGAAAGAGCACCATTCGGGCGAGGTAGACCGGCTCGATCAGGTCGGGCAGGCACTGCCGCTGAAGGTGCTTCTCCAGCGTCTCCGGCGTGGCCCAGAGCGTCTTCTGCCGCTCGGTCATGACCCAGCCCGGCACGACGGTGTTGACGCGGATCCGATGCGGGCCCAGGTCGCGCGCCATGCCGCGGGTCAGGCCGTGCACCGCGGCCTTGGACTGGGTGTAGACCGGAAAGCCGCCCGAGGCCTCCCACCAGGAGTTCGAGCCGAAATTGATGATGGAGCCCTTGCCCGCCTCGATCATGCCGGGGGCGACCGTCTGGATGGCGAAGAACATGTGGCGCAGATTGGTCGCGATTCGCTCGTCGTAGTATTCGGGTGTCACGTCCTGCCAGCCGTGCCGGTCGTCGCGCGCGGCGTTGTTGACCAGCACCGTGGCGGGTCCATGTGCTGCCTCGACGGCCGCGAAGGCGCGCTTCAGCGCCTCGATGTCGCGCAGATCGCATGCTTCGAAATAAACCTTCGCACCCGCGCCGCGCAACTCGTCGGCGAGGGCGGTGCCGCGGTCGCTGTCGAGGTCGACGAAGCCCACCCGGCTGCCCTGGTCGGCAAAGGCGCGGACCACCTGCTCGCCGATGCCGGACGCACCACCGGTGACCAGAACGGCGGCATCGGCGAGGCTGGGATAACGGGCGAACTTCATGGGCTGCTCCTCAAGGCTGTGGCTCGGCTTGGCACTCTCCTCTGGGAGCATCGCGCGGCTGCGTCAAGGCCGGCCTCAGCCCGTCTTCGCCCGCTGCCAGAGGGCTTCGAGCGTCGCGAGGTCCAGCTCGCCGAGCGGTGCTTCGCTGTCCCGCTCCATCCGGCGAAAGCGCGTCTCGAACTTGGCGTTGGCACGCCTGAGCGCGGTCTCCGGGTCGAGCCCGAGCCAGCGTGCGTGGTTGACGAGGGTGAAGAGAAGGTCGCCCAGCTCCAGCTCGCGCTCGTCCGGCGGGGCCCTTTCGATCTCGTCGAGCTCCTCGTTGACCTTGTCGCGGACACCCTCGAGGTCGGGCCAGTCGAAACCGGCCTGGCGAGCACGCTTTTGCAGCTTGAGGGCGCGGGTCAGCGCCGGCAGGCCGCGCGGCAGGTTGTCGAGGAGGCTAGGCGTCGCGCCGTCGGCCGCGGCCTTCGCCTGACGCTCGGCGGCCTTGAGCGATTCCCAATGCTCGCGCTGGGCCTCGGCGCTCTTGACCTCGGCGTCGCCGAAGACGTGGGGGTGCCGGGCCACCATCTTGTCGGCGATCGCCGTGGCCACGTCGTCGAAGGCGAAGTGTCCGGCCTCGGCCGCCATCTGCGCGTGGTAGACGACCTGCAGCAGGAGATCGCCGAGCTCGCCCCGAAGCTCGTCCCATTGGGCCCGCTCGATGGCATCCGCCACCTCGTAAGCCTCCTCGATCGTGTAGGGGGCGATGGTGGCGAACGTCTGCTCGATGTCCCAGGGGCAGCCGGCCTCGGGATCGCGCAGGCGCCGCATCACGGCGAGCAGGCGGTCGATCGGCCGCTCGACGCTCAAAGAAGCGTGCCCTGGTCCGGGGCCGGGCCGACAGGCCGGCGGCGAGGCCTGGGTGGCTCGCCCGGCACGACCGGGAGGCGCCCATCGGCGAACTCGATCTCCAGAAGAGCCTCCGCACGGGCCGCCTCGACGCTGGTGACCAGGCCGCCCGAGGCGCCGTGCACGAGAGCGTATCCCCGATCCAGCACGCGGCGATGGCTCAGGCTCTCCAAAAGCTTGACCGGCCCGTCGAGGCTGCGATGCAGCTCGCGCAGACGATCGGCGATCCGCTGGTCGAGCTTTTCCGCCGGCAGCCGGGAGAGGTCGCGCTCGGCCTGGCGGACGCGATCCAGCACCAGCTCGCCGAGCCGGGCATGGCGCGCGCCGACGCGCTCGGCCTGATCCTCGAGCACGGCGAGCGGTGTGCGCAGGCGCAGCCGCTCGGTGAGATCGTCGAGCCGCTGCTCGGCGAAGCGCAGAAGGGCCAAGGGATCAGGAAGGCCCCGGGCGAGCCCGTCGAGCCCCTGGCGGCGGTTCTGGAGGCCGCGCTCGAGCGCGTGGATCAGCCGCTCGGCCAGTCCCTCGGTATTGGCCAGAAGCTCGGCCCGGACCGGCACCGCCATCTCGGCGGCGGCGGTCGGCGTGGGCGCGCGGCGGTCGGCGACGAAGTCGATCAGCGTCGTGTCGGTCTCGTGGCCAACGGCCGAGATCAGCGGGATCGTGCAGGCGGCAACCGCGCGCGCCACCACCTCCTCGTTGAAGGCCCAGAGATCCTCGATCGAGCCGCCGCCCCGGGCGACGATCAACAGATCGGGTGCGGGGATGGCACCCTCGGCGGCGAGCCGGTCGAAGCCGGCGATGGCGGCCGCGATCTGCTCGGCGGCACCCTCGCCCTGGACCGCCACGGGCCAGAGCAGGACGGGCAGGGGGAAGCGCTCGGCCAGGCGGTGCAGGATGTCGCGCAGCACGGCGCCGGTGGGCGAGGTGACGAGGCCGATTCGGCTCGGCAAATAGGGCAAAGGCTGCTTGCGCTCCGGCGCGAACAGGCCCTCGGCGGCGAGCCGCTGCTTGCGCTCCTCGAAGAGCGCCATGAGGGCGCCGACCCCTGCCGGCTCCATGTGCTCGATGACGAGCTGGTAGCGCGAGCGACCGGGATATGTCGTGAGCCGGCCGGTGGCGATGACCTCCAGCCCGTCCTCCGGCTGGAAGCCGAGCCCGCTCGCCGTGCCGCGCCAGCAGACGCCATCGAGCACGGCCTTGTCGTCCTTGAGCGCCAGATAGAGATGGCCGCTCGAGGCGCGCTTGAAGCCGGAGATCTCGCCCCTGACCCGGACGAGGCCGTAGGCATCCTCGATCGTCTTCTTCAGCGCGAAGGCGATCTCGGAGACCGAGTACTCGTGCAGGTTGGAGACCATGCCTGCGGCTTACCAGCCGGATGGCCGGCCGTCGACCGCCAGCTAGATGTAGCCTTCCTCGATCAGCGCCTGGGCGATCTGCACGGTGTTGAGGGCCGCACCCTTGCGCAGGTTGTCGGCCACCACCCAGAGGTTCAGCCCGTGCGGCACGGTCGGGTCCTTGCGGATGCGCGAGACGAAGGTCGCATGGTCGCCGACGCAATCGATCTGCGTCGCGTACTCGTCGTCCTCGGGCCGGTCGATGACCAGGATGCCCTTGAACTCGTGCAGCGCGTGCCGTGCCTCCTCCGGCTCGAGCGGCTCCTCGAACTCGACATTGAGCGCCAGCGCATGACCGACGAAGACCGGCACCCGCACGCAGGTCGCCGTCACCTCGATCGAGGGATCGAGGATCTTCCGGGTCTCGACCGCCATCTTCCACTCTTCCCTGGTCGAGCCGTCCTCGAGGAAGCTGTCGATCCTGGGAATGCAGTTGAAGGCGATCTGCTTGCTGAAGACCTTCGGCTCCTGCTTGGCGTTCATGTAGATCGACTTGGTCTGGTCGAAGAGCTCGTCCATCGCCTCCTGGCCGGCGCCGCTCACCGACTGATAGGTGGCGACGACGACGCGCTTGATGCGTGCCAGATCGTGCAGCGGCTTGAGCGCCATGACCATCTGGATGGTCGAGCAGTTGGGGTTGGCGATGATGTTCTTGTTGCGGAACTCGACCAGCGCCTCCGGATTGACCTCCGGCACGATCAGCGGGATCTCGGGGTGCATGCGGAACTGCGAGGTGTTGTCGATCACCACGCAGCCGGCCGCGGCGGCGCGCGGCGCCTGCACCGCGGAGACGGCGGCACCGGGCGAGAAGAGCCCGAGATCGACGCCCTCGAAGTCGAAGCTGGCGAGATCCCTGACCTTCAGCCGCTTGTCGTCGCCATAGGCGACCTCCCGGCCGACCGAGCGCTCCGAGGCGAGCGGAATGATCTCGTCCGCCGGAAAGCGGAGCTCCTCGAGGATGTTCAGAATTTCCTGGCCGACCGCCCCGGTGGCGCCGGCTACAGCAACGCGATAACCCATGGTTTCAACCCTTTGCGGCGCTCAGCCGAGAGAGGTGTCGAGCTCGTCGAGGACGGCTTGGCCCATGGCCGTCGTCGAGATCTCACGCATTCCCGGCTGCATGATATCGGCGGTCCGCCAGCCCTTGTCGAGCACGGCCGCGATCGCCTGCTCGACGCGGTCGGCCTCGACGCCGAGATCGAAGGAATAGCGCAGCATCATGGCGAAGCTGAGCAGCATGGCGAGCGGATTGGCCTTGCCCTGGCCGGCGATGTCGGGTGCGGAGCCGTGCACCGGCTCGTAGAGCGCCTTGCGCCTTCCGGTCCGGTCGGGAGCACCCAGCGAGGCCGAGGGCAGCATGCCGAGCGAGCCCGTGAGCATCGCCGCCGCGTCCGAGAGCAGGTCGCCGAAGAGGTTGTCGGTGACGATCACGTCGAACTGCTTGGGCCGGCGAACGAGCTGCATGGCGCAGTTGTCGGCGTACATGTGGTCGAGCTTCACGTCCGCGAACTGCTCCTGGTGCAGCTTCGTCACCTCCTGCCGCCAGAGCACACCCGTGTGCATGACATTGGCCTTCTCGACCGAGGTCAGGCGGCCCTGGCGCTTGCGGCTGAGCTCGAAGCCGACGCTGGCGATCCTGCGGATCTCGGCCGTGGTATAGACTTGGGTGTCGACCGCCCGCCGCGTTCCATCGGGAAGCTCCTCGATGCCGCGCGGCTCGCCGAAATAGACCCCGCCCGTCAGCTCACGAAGGATCAGGATGTCGAGGCCCTCGACCAGCTCCTTCTTCAGGGAGCTCGCCTCGGCGAGAGCCGGAAAGACCATGGCCGGCCTGAGATTGGCGAAGAGCTCCAGCTCCTTCCTCAGCCGCAGCAGGCCCTGCTCGGGCTTGAGGCGGAAGTCGAGCTGGTCGTAGGCCGGGCCACCCACGGCACCGAACACCACGGCATCGGCGGCCTTGGCGAGCGCCAGCGTGCTCTCGGCCAGGGGCGTGCCGTGCGAGTCATAGGCCGAGCCGCCGACGAGATCGGTCTCGCATTCGAAGCCGAGGCCCTGGCGGTCGCGGAACCAGCCGACCACGCGCTCGACCTCGCCCATCACCTCGGGGCCGATGCCGTCGCCGGGAAGCAGAAGCAGATTTCCGACCTGGTTCATTGTCCTGCAATCGAATGATGCGTTGCGAGGCGACGTCGTCGCCCCCGAGGTGATGGGCGTGGTAGAGCGCCCAGCGGAGCCGAGAAGCTCAGGCGGCGCTGGTATGGAGCCAGGGCTCGGCGGCCTTCTGCATGGCCTCGAAGCCGTCGATCGACTTGGCCTTGACCATGGTCAGGCCGATATCGTCGAGGCCGTTGAGCAGGCAGTGCTTGCTGAACGCATCGACCTCGAAATGGATCGGCTCGTTGCCGGTGGGCCGCGTGATCGTCTGGCTCTCGAGATCGATGGTGAACGGCCGCCCTTGCGCGTTCTCGGCCTCCTTCATCAGGAGGTCCACCGTCTCCTGCGGCAGGACGATCGGCAGGATGCCGTTCTTGAAGCAGTTGTTGAAGAAGATGTCGGCGAAGGAAGGGGCGATGACGCAACGTATGCCGAAATCGAGCAGCGCCCATGGCGCATGCTCGCGCGACGAGCCGCAGCCGAAGTTCTCGCCCGAGATCAGGATCTCGGCCTGGCGATAGGCCGGCCGGTTGAGGACGAAATCGGGCTTCTCCCTGCCCGACTGGTCGTAGCGCATCTCGTCGAAGAGGTTCTTGCCGAGCCCGGTCCGCTGGATCGTCTTCAAGAACTGCTTGGGGATGATCTTGTCGGTGTCGACATTGATCATCGGCAGGGGGGCGGCGATCCCGGAGAGGGTCTTGAAGGCTTGCATGAACGGCTTCCGCTGGGCGTCGAGATGCCACGTGTCATAGGCGAGCGGCGCCGCTCGGGCAAGCGGGTGGGGGGCGCCTGTCACTCGCGGTCGCGGCGCAGCCAGCCGCGCCGGTAGAACGACCAGAGGAGGCCGAGCGCTATCGCCAGCATGAGGCCGAGCACGGCGGGATAGCCGAAGCGCCAGGCGAGCTCCGGCATGTTCCAGGGCGAGTCGGTGTCGAAGTTCATGCCGTAGAGGCTGGCGATGAAGCCGAGCGGGATGAAGATCGTGGAGATGATGGTCAGCACCTTCATGATCTCGTTCATCCGCGCGCTCTGGCTCGACAGATAGACGTCGAGCAGGCTGGTCGCGATCTCGCGATAGGTCTCGACCATGTCCATGAGCTGGATGGCATGGTCGTAGGCATCGCGAAGGTAGGTGCGGGTGGTGGCGCTGATCTCCTCGTGCTCGTCGCGCAAGAGCGCGTTCAGCATCTCGCGCATCGGCCAGACCGCCCGGCGCAGGCTCAGGAGGTCGCGCTTCACCCGGTGCACGCGCTCGACGTGGTCCGGCTCGGGATTCTTGACCACGACGTCCTCGAGATCCTCGATCTCCTCGCCGAGCGTCTCGAGATAGGGAAAATAGCTGTCGACGGCGGCATCGATCAGTGCATAGCCGAGATAGTCGGGCCCGAGCTGGCGGACCCGCCCCTTGCCATGCCGCAGGCGTTCGCGAACCGGCTCGAAGCAGTCGCCCGGCCGCTCCTGGAAAGTCAGGACGAAGTCCCGGCCGACCGCCATCGCCACCTGCTCGCCTTCCGCCCCGCTCTCGTCTGTCAGCATGCGAAAGACGACGAACACGTGACCGTCGTAGCTCTCCGCCTTGGGCCGCTGGTGGGTGTTGACCGCATCCTCGACGGCGAGCGGGTGCACGCCGAAGGCCGCGGCGACCTCGGTGATCGCCGCATGGTCGGCGAGGCCCGAGATGTCGACCCAGAGCACGGCCCGGGAACCGCGCAGGCCGGCGATCCGCGCCGACGGGCAGGTCGGGATCTCCTCCAGCCGATCGGGACCGTAGGCGATGGCGGTGATGCTGGTCGCTGCCGCCGTGGGGTCGACGATGAGCAGGCCGGGTGCCGCACCGGGCCTTGCGCGACGCTTGAGAAACCGGCGGCGCTTCATGCGACCCAAGGGTGGACGCTGTCGCTGGTGATCCGGCTCCCGCTCATCAGACGTTCGTCAAAAGCCGGTCACCTGCAGGTCCGCAGGGTGGCGGATGCGGTAGCCGAACGTCACGGTCTCGCTCGCCCCGGGAGGCAGCTCGAGCTGCCAGACGAGCACGCCCGCCTTGTCATCGGGCGCCGTCCTCGCCGGCGGCGTCGTCCCGGGCAACCGCTCCACCGTGATCCGCGTATCGCGCGGCACCGGCAGGCGGTCGAAGAGCTCGACCGTCACCGGACCCGGACGTCGGTTGGTGACGGTGGTCGAGAAAAGGCGCTCGTGCTGGCGCGTCGTGCCGATGAGGCCGGACGCGGAGCGCTCGTCGGTCAGAAGCCTGCGCTCGATCGAAACGGCCGGGTCGGCGCCGAAGCCGAGCTCGAGCGGCTCGCCGGGCTGCAGTCCCGCGAGCTCCGTCTCGCCGATCGGCGTCCCGTCCCGATAGAGAAAGACCGGCCCCGGCAGGAGCGGGGCCGTGCCCGTGTGGTCGACGGAGGTGGTCAGGTAGGCGCTGGGGTCGACCTCCGGCAGGGCCTGCCAGGTGAGCTCGGCAGTGGCGGACACGGTCTCGACGGCAACCCGATGTGCCGTCCCGTCGGCCGCGATGGTGACCGGATCGGCCACCCTGTAGGTCGCATCGAAAGCGCTCCGGTCGATGGCCACGGCCGCGAAGTCCGCCGAGGCCAGGGACTTCTCGGCGCTCATGCGGGCGGCCATTGACGCCGGGCTCGGCGGCTCGACCCAGACATCGATGTACCAGGGCTCGACCACGGGTGCCGCCGTCCGCCAGCCCGCCGTCGCGGTGGAGAGCGTCAGCTCGACATCGGTCCAGTCCTCGCCCGTGCTCTGGGTGACCATGGCGCTCGCCGCGAGGTCCAGCATCGCCGCCTTGGTGTCCAGCCGCGCGTCGTAGGCGGGCGTGAACGAGGCCCGCTGGACCTCGTAGGCGAGCTCGAGCATGGCGGGCCCCGCCGATGTGCGCTCGACCGGCAGGGTGACCTCGAGCCGGCGCATCGGGTCGTCCCCGAGCCGGCCGATCTCGCGCTCGAGCCGGGCGATGTCGGCGTCGAGCTCGTCGATGACGCCCTGTGCCACGCGCATCTGGCGGAGCGCATCGCTGCCGCGTGTTTCGATGAGGCTGATCAGCCCGTCGAGGTCGGCGAGCGGGTGCTCGCCACCGAGGCCGGGCTGCAGATTGGGCTGGCGCAGGACGTCGAGCACCAGTTGCTGGACCGACACCCGATCCCGCTCGACGCGCCGGCGCCGCTGCAGCGTATCGAGCTCGTCGGTCAACCTGGCGGCCGTCGGGTTGACCGGCCGCGGCGTCTCGACCTCGCGAAAGACCGGGCGGCCGATGACGATGCCGGAGCCGACGGCGGCGAAGCGCAGGCTGTGCCGATCGAGCGCCACGGGCAGGTCGGGGAAGACCAGCTGGTGCTCGCCCTGATCGAGCTCGACCGTCGCCTCGCGATGCACCGTCGCCCGGTCGAGCTGAACGGTGACGGCGGTGATCCGGCTGGTGACCTTGACATCGTCCGCGAGCGCTCGCGGCACGAATCCCGGGAGCACGCTGGCCAGCATGGCGAGGCCAAGGACCATGCAGCGGAGACCAGCGTCGCTGTCGGACGGCAAGGGACGTCGGTGCATCGGCGGGATCTCCCGTGGCGACAGCAGGCGAGCCACTTTATGGACGCCCCCAGGGCGGCTGCCAAGCCGCCGGCCGGCTGTCGCTTTGTCGAGCCTCGTTGTCGCGCAGGCGCGTCCGCGTCATGAAGGTGGCTGCTAGCTCGAACCGGGTTGCAGGCCGGGCCAGACGGCAAATGTGGGAGGCGGCGCGATGCGGACGACGGCGAGGGTGGTGGTGATCGGCGGCGGGGTGGTGGGGGTGAGCGCTCTCTACCATCTGGCGAAGCTGGGGTGGACCGACTGCGTGCTGCTCGAGCGCACCGAGCTCACCGCCGGCTCGACCTGGCACGCGGCCGGCCTGCTGCCGCTCTTCAACATGTCCTATTCGGTCGGCCAGCTCCACCAGTACTCGGTCGAGCTCTACAAGAGGCTCGAGGCCGAGACCGGCCAGGACGTGGGCTTCCACCCGACCGGCAACCTGCGGCTCGCCACCAATCGCGACCGCATGGACGAGTACCGCAACTACCAGTGCACGGCGGAGACCATCGGCGTCGAGTGCCACCTGATCGGCACGGACGAGATAAGGAGGCTCTGGCCGCTGGTCGACACGGCGGGGCTGGTCGGCGCCCTCTGGCATCCGACCGACGGCCATATCGCCCCGGTCGACGTCACCATGGCGCTGGCCAAGGGCGCCAGGGCGATGGGTGCCGAGATCGTCCAGCGGGTCGCCGTCACCGGCATCGAGCGTGAGAGCAACGAATGGCTGGTCAGGACGGCGCGGGGCGACATCCGCTGCGAGCACGTGATCTCGGCCACCGGCAACTATGCCCGCACCACCGCCCGCATGGTCGGGCTCGAGATTCCGGTCGTCCCGGTCGAGCACCAGTACATCGTCACCGACATCGACCCGGCCTTGCGGGACTACCGGGCGACGGGGGCGAAGGAGCTGCCGATCCTGCGCGAGAGCGATGCGTCCTATTATCTGCGCGAGGAGCGCCTGGGCTGGATCCTCGGCCCTTACGAGAAGGGTGCGCCCGCCTGCCTCGTCGACGGCGTGCCGGCCAGCTTCGAGAAGGACCTCTTCCCGGGCGATCTCGAGCGCCTGATGCCGCATGTCGAGGCGGCCATGAAGCGGGTGCCGTCCTTCGAGCACGCCGGCATCAAGGACATCGTCAACGGCCCGATCGCCTACACGCCGGACGGCAACCCGATGGTCGGTCCGGCCTTCGGCCTGCCCAATTTCTGGGTCTCCGAGGGTCACAGCTTCGGCGTCACCGCCGCCGGCGGCGCCGGCTGGCAGCTCGCCAACTGGATCGTCGAAGGGGAGCCTTCGGTCGACATGATCGGTGTCGACCCCAGGCGCTTCGGCGTGGTCTCCAAGCATTTCGCCCGGCTGAAGAACGAGGAGGCCTACGAGCACGTCTTCGTCATCCACTACCCGATGGAGGAGCGGCCCGCCTGCCGCCCGGCCAAGGCGCCGCCGGTTTATGACCAGCTGAAGGCGGCCGGGGCCGTGTTCGGCCAGCGCTTCGGCTGGGAGCGGCCGATGTGGTTCGCGCCCGAGGGCGTCGAGCCCCGGGACGTCTGGTCCTTTCGCCGCTCCAACTGGTTCGAGCATGTCGGCCGCGAGGTCGAGGCGATGCGCGAGCGGGTCGGCCTCATGGAGCTCGGCTCCTTCGCCAAATACACGGTCGAAGGCCCGGGTGCCCGGAGCTTTCTCAATGCCCTGGTGGCGAACGCCGTTCCGAGGAGCATCGGCCGCATCAACCTCTGCCACGCGCTCAACCCCTCGGGCTCCGTCCGCTCGGAATTCACCATCGCCAGGCTGCCGGACGGGCTCTGGGGCGAGCGTTTCTATCTGGTCGGCCCCGGCGCCGGGCACGACTACGACTGGGATTTCCTCACCAAGTCCATGCCGCGGGACGGCTCGGTCATCGTCCAGGACGTGACGACCCAGATGGGCGTGTTCGTCCTGGCCGGCCCCCATGCGCGGCAGGTGCTGGAGAAGCTCGCCGACGCCGACGTGTCGAACGAGGCCTTCCCCTGGCTCACCGCGCGGGACATCCCCGTCGGCTTCTGCCCGAACGTGCGTGCGCTCCGCGTCAACTTCGTGGGCTCGCTCGGGTGGGAATTGCATCACCCGATCGAGTACCAGCGCCAGCTCTTCGAGGCGCTCCTGGAGGCAGGCCGGGACCTGGGTATCGCTCATGTCGGGCTCAGGGCCATGGATTCCATGCGGCTGGAGAAGAGCTACCGCCTCTGGGGCACCGACCTGAACGCCGAGAACTCGGTCCTCGAAGCCGGGCTCGACCGCTTCGTCCGGCTGCAGAAGGGCCCGTTCACCGGCAAGGAGGCTCTCATCCGCCAGATCGAGGAGGGCATCCCGAACCGCTTCTGCACGATCGAGATCGACGCCGACGACGCTGATCCCTTCGGCAACGAGCCGGTCCTCATGGAGGGGCAGGTGGTCGGCCGCGGCACCGCCGGCGGCTACGGCCACCATGTGAGAAAGTCGCTGATGCTGGGCTACGTGAAGAGCGCGTTCGCCGAGATCGGCCGCGACTGCCAGGTCCGCGTCCTGGGCGAGCTCCGCCCGGCCCGCATCATCGCCGAGAGCCCGTACGATCCGGAGAACAGGGCGCTGCGGGCTTGAGGTCCACTATCGCCAATCCTTGACCCGGGTTGCAAAGGCACGAAACCCGATCTTCGTTCAATGCGCTTGTCATTCGCCAACCAGCGCCCGCAAATCCTTCATCAACAAGAACAAATGCAGCGGATCAGTCGGACTCGACTCGAAGTCGAAGCGTTCGTACCACGCCCGCACCTCTTCGTCCTTGGCGTGAACCAGAACGGCGCGAATGCCCGCGATCTCGCTCGCCTGCAAGGTCCGCAGCAGCGCATCCTTGAGCAGCGCCCTGCCCAAGCCCCGCCCCTGTTCCGGTCGATCGACCGCGAGCCGTGCCAGCAGCATGACCGGAATCGGATGGCGCGCCAGCCCGCGCGCGACGCGCCTCGGCGCAACGGCAGGCTCTACCGCGCCCACGCTCAGGCTGTAGTAGCCCACGACCCTGCTCCGCCCACGACGAACGACGTAGGTCCGGGCACTGCCGGCTTGCTGGTTGGCCAGTGCAAAGCGCCCAAGGAACCGATTCAGCACCTCGCTGCCGCAGTCGAACCCCTCGAGGTTGTGGACGGCTCCCAGCTTCTCGACCGGCGAGAGCAGGTCGCCGTCGATCGTCAATCCAGCACGCTCTTATCGGCCAGCAGCCGAGCCAGTCGTGGCTTGGCGGCGACGGGACGGTCCAGCACCTCCTGGAACGCCCGCCACCGGGCGTCGTCGAGCGCGAACAGGCGTCGGTCCACCAGCGCTTCCTCGGCGGCACGGATGCCCGCATCCAGCAGAAACTCGGTCACGTTTCGGCTCGACGAGGTGGCTGCCCGTTGCAGCAGCGCCTTTTGACCGGGCGTTGCCCGGACCTCGATCCGCTCGGATTTCGCTTCGACGACGGGCACGGCTCGCATCCAATCAGCTTCGTGTTCTGGACACGTACAATGTACGGACATCGCCATGCGGGCACAAGCTCAGGGGCAAAAAATCCTCATTCCCACCGCTGCGCGAGCACGATCGGCCGGCCGTGCGGCGTCGCCGCTGCTGCCGCCCGCCAGGCCGCGGCGAGCGCGGCCAGGCTGTGGGCGGAGGCGACGCCCCTGGCGACGACCAGCCGCTCCAGGGCCGCCAGCCAGCGGAGGTAATAGTCCGAGCCGTCACGGGAAGCTGGCGCCCTGGCGATCTCGTCGCCCAGCGTCGCCGCCCATTCGGGCCAGGTGAAGAGGCCCTGCTCGTGCAGCAGCACCGCCATGGCGAAGGCCTGGGCCTGCCAGGGCTCGGCGAAGACGGGGCCCTCCGCATCGCGCGGCAGGCCCGGCAGACCATGGGGATCGCCCACCGTCATGCGGGTTCGCCGGCCGGCTCGAGATAGCTTTCCCAGGCATCGATGGCGACGCTGACGGTCGGGTCGGCGTCGTCGCCCCAGAGGTCGGTGGCCTTAAAGCGCACCGTGTAGAGGCGCTCCGGCGCCTCGCCGCGCCCGGCGGCGCTGGTGTCCGGCAGCACATGGAAGCCGTGGTCACGAGTGACGGTGCCGGTGCGGCCGCGCGCATAGCGGGGCAGGCGGGTGTGGCCAGGGGGGTTCATGAGACGGGCCCGCACCCTCTCGCCCATGGCGAAACGTGGCGGCCGTTCGGCTGGTCGCGCGGTCGAGGATCCCTTCGCCAGGGCGGGCTCGACCTGATCCGCCTCGAGGATGCCGGCCGCCGGCGGCACGTCGCCGAGCGGCCGGCCCGCGGCCATCTCCTCGGCGCTGACGAGCCGGCGCTCGGCCATGAGCTTCAGCAGGCCGGCGAGCCAGATCTCGTAGTAGCTCGAGGTCAGATAGACGCCGGGATCGAGGCTTTCGCGGGCGAATCGCGACTGGTCGATGCTCCAGCCGCCGGGCCGGGCCATGGCGAGGGTCAGGGCGAAGACGCGGTGCTCCCACTCGCCGTGGAAGACCGGCTCGTCCGCCTCGGGGCGGACCGGGCCGAAGCCCATCATGCCGCCCATGTCCTGGCCGCCGTTCACGGGACCGAGCCCGGACCCTGGGCGAGGCCGGTGCCGATCATGCTGTCGCGGGTGACGAGGGCAGCGAGGCGCTCCTCGCTCCAGCCATCCGTGCCGGCCGGGCGCTCGGGGATGACGAGATAGCGGATCTCGGCGGTCGAATCCCAGACCCGGATCTCCTTCGAGGCGGGCAGCACGATGCCGAAATCGGCCAGGACCGAGCGCGGGTCGAGCACGGCGCGGGAGCGGTAGGGGGCGGATTTGTACCAGACCGGCGGCAGGCCGAGCACCGGCCAGGGGTAGCAGGAGCAGAGCGTGCAGACGACGAGGTTGTGCACGGTGGCCGTGTTCGGGACCGCCACCATGTGCTCGCCCTGGCGGCCGGTGAAGCCGAGCTCGGCGATGGCGGACGTGGCGTCGGCCAGGAGGCGGGCGCGATAGGCCGGATCGTGCCACGCCCGGGCCACCACGCGCGCGCCATTCTTGGGGCCGATCCGGGTCTCGTAGGTCTCGATCAGGCGGTCGAGGGCGGCCGGATCGACGTAGCCCTTCTGGGTCAGGATGGTCTCGAGGGCGCGCACCCGGGCCTCGATGGGCGTGAGATGGCTGCCGCCGTGGTCGTGATCGCCATGATCGTGCATGGGCATCTTCCTTCGGTCGCGCGTCGTCCCGGGACCGTCGCGCCGGTCAGATGGTCGAGGCAGCGTCACCTTGAAGCTCGACTACCAGTCCTGCTGGAACCATACCAGCGACCGGCAGGCCGGCCAACGATCCAGGGTGACGACAGGGCGGTGTGGCGGCCGCCGAGGCGGTCCGGGGCGGGGGGTGGCGCGTGCTGGTGGTGGTGGTCTTCGCCCTGGTCTATCTCGGCATGGCGCTCGGCCGCTTCCCGGGGCTGCGGATCGACCGGACCGGCGTGGCGCTGGTCGGGGCCATCGTGCTGGTGCTGGGCGGTGCGGTCGATGGTGCCGGCGCCCTCGCCGCCATCGACTTTCCCACGCTCATCGTGCTGTTCGGCCTGATGGTGCTGTCGGCGCAGTTCGCGGCCTGCGGCTTCTATGGCCGGTGCGCCGCCCGCCTCGCGGCGACGCCGGTGCCGCCCATGGGGCTCCTGGCACTGGTCGTGCTGGTCGGGGGCGGGCTCTCGGCGGTGCTCGCCAATGATGTCGTGGTCTTCGCCGTGACGCCGATGCTGGTGCTCGGCCTGACCCGGGCCGGCCTCGACGCCCGGCCCTTTGTGCTCGCGCTGGCCGCCGCCGCCAATGCCGGCTCGGCGGCGACGCTGATCGGCAACCCGCAGAACATCCTGATCGGCAGTGTCGGCGCGCTCGATTTCTGGGCCTTCGCCTGGCATTGCGGGCCTCCGGCGATGGCGGCCATGGCGATCGTCATGGGCGTCGTCGGCTGGCGCTGGCGCGGCCGTCTCCGGCTCGGATCGCCGGCCGGGCGCCCGGCGGCGACCGGCCCGGCGCTCGACCGGGGTGGCGTCGTCAAGGCCGGCATCGCGACGCTCGGCCTGCTCCTGCTCTTCACCACGCCCCTGCCGCACGTCGAGGGCGTGCTCATGGTGGCGGGGGTGCTGCTGGTCAGCCGCAAGCTGGCGACCCGGCAGCTGCTCGGCACGGTCGATTGGCACCTCTTGGTGCTGTTCGCCGCCCTTTTCGTCGTCACCGGGGCGCTCGCCGCGACCGGCCTGCCGGCGGCGCTGCTGGCGAGGCTGGGGACGGCGGGGCTGGATCTCGCCAGCCTGCCGCTGCTCGCCCCGCTCGTGGTGCTCGGCTCCAACAGCATCGGCAACGTGCCGCTGGTCGTGCTGCTCCTCGGCCTGCTGCCGCAGGCGACGCCGGACACGCTCTACACCCTGGCGCTGGTCTCGACGCTCGCCGGCAATCTCCTCTTGACGGGCAGCCTCGCCAATATCATCGCCGTCGAGCGGGCAGCTTCGGTCGGGCTCGAGATCGGCTTTCTCGAGCATGCCAGGGTCGGCGTGCCGATCACCGTCCTCTCGCTCGGCGTGGCGCTCGGCTGGCTGGCGCTCTGAAGGGAAGGCTGCATCGTCAATGACTTACGGGCTCGGGCTGTTCCTCCGCGAGGGCATCGTGATCGCCACGGACAGCCGGACCAATGCCGGCGTCGATCACATCGCCGTCATGCGCAAGCTGAACCTGTTCCAGAAGCCGGGCAGCCATCTTCTCGCGCTCGGCTCGGCCGGCAATCTGGCGACCAGCCAGTCGGTGGTGGCGCTCCTGAACCAGCGGCTGGGCCGGGCGGGCCAGGCGGGCGATCTCTTCGAGGCGGCCAGCCTGTTCGACGCGGCACGGGTGGTCGGCGACACGCTGCGCGAGGTGATGAGCCGCGAGGCGCCGCATGTGCAGGCCTATGGCGACCCCAATGCCTCGTTCCTGCTCGGCGGCGAGATCGCCGGCGACCGCCACCACCTCTTCCTCATCTACTCGGCCGGCAACTTCATCGAGGCGACCGAGGACACGCCCTATCTGCAGATCGGCGAGCTCAAGTACGGCAAGCCCATTCTCGACCGCATCGCCGGCTTCGCCATGCCGCTCGCCGAGGCCGTCAAGATCACGCTGCTCTCGTTCGACGCCACCATCCGCTCGAACCTCTCGGTCGCACCGCCGCTCGACCTCTTCGTCAAGCGCGCCGGCAGCCTCGAGCCTTTGGTCATGCGCCGGGTCACCGCCGACGACCCCTACCTCACCGAGATCCGCCACGGCTATGCCGAGGCGATCCGCGGCTCGGTCGCGGCCCTGCCGCGGGCGGCGTGGCTCGAGGGCGAGTAGCGGATCGTATTCCTATCACAAGCGGGCCGCCGGGGCAAGGGCGGCGTCGGTTCGTTCGGCAGAATCGCTTGTGGCGACGCCGAGCCGGCGCCCGGCAGGGTCGAAACGACGATTTTCCGTGGCCCGTCAAGAGCTTGCGGTGCGTCGGGTTCGTTCGTCGAAGCCCGGGTTGGTTCGCCGAATCGGTGGGTTCGCTCGTCGATTCCTTGGGTTCGTTCTGCCGTTTGGCGGGTTCGTTCGCCCTGAAATGATGCATCGGATGCAACAACCCGGCGAAGATGTTGCATCCGATGCAACAACCCGGGCGGCGATTGTTGCGCTATACGCAACAACCCGAGGAAAATGTTGCGCTATACGCAACAACCCAAGGGTTGCTGTTGCGTTGGATGCAACAGGTCCAGATCATCCGCGGGAAGTGCGGACGGTGTTAGGAGCCAGGGACGAAGAGGCCACCGCGTAAATTGTCGAGCCTGCAGTGAAACCTTGTCGGCTGCCGTGGATGCGGCTTCGGCGCGACAGGCGAACGTCAGGACGGTGCGGCGGCGGGCCAGGCGGGCTGGTCGGCGCAGAGGCGGCGGAACCTTTCGATCAGCTCGTCTGACGGTGACCGGCAGCCCTGCGGCAGCGCGGAACAAGGTCGCGCAACCTGACAATTTTGTCCCTCTTGGCCTGCCTCGGGGCGGAACTTTTCACGCCGCCCCAGCGTTCCCATGCCACGCATTCGCAGGACGCCCAGCCGAACGGGTAGAGGGGCATGGCGAGACTCACCCAGCTTTGCGTGCAGATACTGTTCATGGTCGGCGTGACATTCTCGCCGTTGCCGCCGAGCGACGCGCTTGCACAACAGGCGGACGGGGGGACAGGCCGCCCGGCCGGTCTTCGGCTGTTTCTCTCGACCGGATGCGGCGCGTGTCACCGGATCGCAGGAACCGAGGCGCAAGGGAAAATCGGACCGGACCTGACGCATCTCGCCTCGCGAGGGACGATCGGTGCCAAGGTTCTGCCCATGTCTCCGGAAAACCTCAGCGCCTGGATCAGGCGGACACAGGAGTTGAAGCCGGGCGCGCGGATGCCGTCGTTCGGGATGCTGCCGATGTCTGAAACGAACGCCATCGTGGACTATCTGGTTACCCTGAAATGACACCGCCCGAAGACAAGCCGCCGCGCGAGGGTCTCGTCCGCCGCTTCCTGCGCCTGCCGCTCGGCCTCCTTGTCGGGCTGGCGATTGTCGCCGTGGTCGTCATCTATGTCGCGGCACCACTCAATATCGCGGCGCGGACCGGCGCGTATCCCGGCATCGGTTGGGTGCTGCATACCTATATGAAGCAATGGGCGCGAAACTGGTCCTTTGCGGTCGAGAAGCCTGAGCATGCGGACCTGTCGGATCCGGCGCTGATCCGGCTCGGCGCGGGCTATTTCGAAGCGGGCTGCGCCGCCTGCCACAGCGCGCCCGGCCGCGAGCGCAACCCCATGGTCGAGATGATGGAGCCGCCACCGCCGACGCTGGCGTCGAAGGAAGTGGCGAGCTTCAGCGACAAGGAGCTCTATTGGATCGTCTGGAATGGCGTCAGATACACGGCCATGCCGGGCTGGACAGGCGAACACCGCGAGGACGAGGTCTGGGCGATGGTCGCGTTCCTGCGGAACTACGACAAGCTCGCGCCTCAGGATTACGTCCACCTGGCCTATGGGGATGTCCAGCCGAAGGGGGTCGATGACGGCGGTGCGATGAGCTTTGGCGGCCTCGACAACCGGCTCGACAAGACCGTCCAGAACTGCGCGCGCTGTCATGGCGATGACGGGATGGGCCGTGACGGCACCGCACCGAAGATCGCCGGGCAGTCGAAGGAATATCTGGCGGCCACGCTCGAGGGCTATGCCTCCGGCAAGCGGTCGAGCGGCTTCATGCAGCCGATCGCAGCCCCGCTTTCGACCGCCGAGATTGCAGCGCTCGCTGCACATTATGCCGACATGCAGCCCGATGCGACTGCACGCGTGCCCGAGGACGGAGCGGCGGATATGCCGGCGGGCGAGACCCCAGGCGATTTGACAGCGCTTGGCGAACGCCTCGCGGCCGACGGCGATCCGTCGCGCTTCGTGCCCGGCTGCAGCTCGTGTCACGAGGACAAAGGGGCAGTCCCCCCGCGGCCGATCTATCCGCGGATCGCCGGGCAGAAAAGCCGATTCATCGAGGCCTGGCTGCGGCTCTACCGTGATCGTCCGTTGGGCGGAACCGACTTCGCCAACGTCATGCACGTCGCCGCGATGGGGCTGACCGACCACCAGATCAGGGCGCTCGCCGCGTGGTATTCCTCGCTGCCGTATGATGCAGGGGCAGGAGATGCGGCGCAGGCGAAATCGGCCGAGGCGGGTGGAGCCGCCGCGTCGCCGGATTAGTGGCTGCCCAAGGATGCCAGGATCAGGTTCGACGGCCCGGGTCGGGGCGCCAACCAAGCGGCGCAGGGTCGGAGCCGAGCAGCCGGGCCGCAAAATACAGGGCGCCGGACAGATAGCCGAGGCCGCCGCCAAGCGCCATCAGGACGCCGCCGAGGCGCTGATCCGCCAGCGCATCCAGCCAGAAAGCGCCGCCGCACACCCCGTCGGCATAGATCTGCGCAGGAGTGAGCGCGAGCAGGACGCCGAGCATGGTCATATGCATGAAGCTGCCGAGCATGGCGATCGTGCCGGCAGCGGCGGCGCGCCGACCCCTGTTCGCAAGCCCCGGCAGCCAGACCAGCATGCCGACGACAAGAAAGCTCACCTGCTGCAGGGCGAATGTCGGACCGCTCAGCGCCGCTGCCAGATGCAGCGTCGGCGTGTGCCAGGACCAGACCACCAGCATCTCGATCCCCGAGAAGGCCAGCGCCGCGCCGATGCCGAACCGCGCCTGCCGGAGCGCGCCGGTTCGCGCGAGGGCGACGACCGCCAGCGGTGCGGCACCCAGCACCAGAAGAAGGTGCAACACCATGTGCATGGAGAAGGACACCGACGCGATGCGCGGCAACGGGCCCAGCCAGAGCGCCAGGAGCAGGAAGGCGGCGGCCCCCGCCGGCCAGAGGCGACGCAGGCGGCCCGGCCATGCCGGAGCCATCGGCAAGGCATGTCGGGCCTCGGCATTCAGACCGGACACAGCCCGCCCCAGAAAACCGGAATGGCGTTCGCAATGATGGCCATCATGGTGACCACCGCCACGAAGAAGCCGCCAAACGCCATCCAGTGCACCCGGCCTTGGTCGGCGCTGATCACGCCGCCGGGCGGCGTCCTCGCTGCCGTGTGCGACCGGCGCATGTTGAGGAGCGACAGGCCGATTCCGACGGCCCCCAGCACGAGCGCTGTGACAGTGATCCAGCGGATGGCGGGTTCGGCCCAGGCGACCGGCGTCCAGTCCACCGCAGCCCCATTCGGGTCGAGGCAGGCCAGCCCGGCGAGGGAGGTGACCGCGGCGAGCTGGATCGACCAGACAACGGGCACCAGCAGGAACGAAAAGACCAACAGCAGATCCCCGACCCGGTGGCGGGTCGGGCCGGCATGTCCGACGGCGGTCCGGGAATGAGTGTCTCGATCCGTCATTCGCCGCGCTCCGCGTCAGTTGAAGAGGTGAGGCGTCACGTAGATCGTCGTGAACACGGCAACCCAGACCACGTCCACGAAGTGCCAGTAGAACGCGGTGAGGCTGATCGAGTCGCGGCGGTGGCTGTCGAACTTGCCGAGCGCCGTCCAGAGCGCCACCGCCAGCAGCAGCAGAACGCCGCCCAAGACATGCGCCATGTGAAATCCGGTGACCGTGAAGTAGAGCGACGCGTAGGAGTCGGTGGAAAGCGTGAAGTCCTTGTCGGCCCATTCCGTGGCCTCGAGCGCCACGAAGGCGAGGCCGAGGGCAGCGCCGCCGCTCAGGCCCGCGACGCAGACCCGGTTCTGCCCCTTCTTGATGCCGCGCTCGCCGATCCAGACGACCACACTGCTGGAAAAGAGAAGAATCGTCATCGGTCCGGAGAACTTGAAGCCCGGCAACTCGTCCGGCAGCCACTGCTGCCCGAAATGGAACGCCATGTAGTAGTAGCTGAACAGCAGGTAGGCGAACAGACACGCCTCGGTCGTGACCATCGCGGCCATCCCGAACCAGCCGTTGCCGCGCACGTCGGTGCTGCCGAGCGGCAGGCGCCCGAAGGACAGATGCAGTCGATCGTCCGCGATTTCGTGCGTCGTCTCAGACATGTCAGGCCCCCGCAACCTGCTCCAGCTTCGCGCGCGGCCAATTCCAGAAGAAGCCGCAGAGCAGCATCAACACGCCGAGCACGCCGGCGGCATATTCCCAATGGAGGAGCAGCGCCCCGAAGAAGCCGGTCATGGCGAGCGTGGCGAAGAACGGCCAGAGCGAATCCTCGGCCACCTTCGACACCAGCACCGGCTCGGCATCCAGCATGCTCGTGACCAGTTGCTGCTTGCCCTTGTCCAGGATCGGACCGCTATCGAGCGAGGTCCGCCCGGTGCCCTCGGCGAGCCGATCCTCCCACAGCGGATGCCGACTGGCCAACACCGGCTGAACGGCGAAGTTGTAGACAGGCGGTGGCGACGACATCGACCATTCCAGCGTCGGCGCGTCCCACGGGTTCGGCCCGGCCCGCTTGCCGAGCCACCGGCCCTGCGCGACGTTGATCAGCACAAGCAGGATGCCCACCGCCATGACGAAGCTGCCGATCGTCGTGAGCATGTTCGTCCAGTCCCAGCCCACGGATGCGGGATAGGTGTAGATGCGCCGCGGCATGCCCATCAGCCCGGTCCAATGCATCGGCAGGAATGTCAGATTGAAGCCGAGGAACACGAACCAGAAGGCGATCACGCCCAGCCGCTCGCTCATCATGCGCCCGGTCATCTTCGGGAACCAGAAGTACAGGCCAGCGAGAACGCCGAACAGGTTGATGCCGACAATGGTGTAATGGAGGTGCGCCAGGACGAAGTAGGTATCGTGCAACTGCAGATCGGCCGGGACGCTGGCCGTCATGACGCCCGAGACGCCGGCGATCACGAACATCACGATGAACGAGGCGCAGTAAAGGAAGGCCGTCTTGACCACCGGCCGGCCCCACCAGATGGTCGCGATCCACGCGAAGACCGAGACGGCGCTCGGAATCGTGATGATGAACGAGGCGCCGCTGAAATAGGACAGCGACAGAAACGGGATTTCGGTGGCGAACATGTGATGCACCCAGACACCGAAGCCCAGGATCATCGTCGTCACCGTGGCGAGCACGACGAGGCTGTAGCCGACCAGGGGCCGGCGGCAGAAGACCGGCAGGATGTCCGAGACCATCCCCATCGCCGGCAGCACGATGATGTAGACCCAAGGATGCGCGTAGAGCCAGAAGAGATGCTGCCAGAGCAGCGGCTTGCCCCCCTCCGCCACCCCGTAGAAATGCGTGCCGTATTGCCGATCGAGCCACAAGAGGAAGAAGGCGAGGCTGACCGCCGGGACGGCTAGGAGGTTGCCGACCGAGACCGTGGTGGTGCCCCAAAGCATGACAGGGGTTCGGTTGAACGACATGCCCGGCGCGCGCAGGCGCAGAAAGGTGATCACGAAGTTGATGGATCCCGTGGTCGTCGAGATGCCGAGGAAGATCATGCCGAGCGCATAGAAATCGATGTTCATGCCGGGATTGTATTGCTTGAGCGAATAGGGCACGTAGTTGAACCAGCCGGCATTCGGAACCGCGCCGGCGAGGAAGCTCGCATAGATGAAAAGGCCGGAGAACAGGAAAGCCCAGTATGAAAACGCGTTCAGCCGCGGGAAGGCCATGTCGCGCGTGCCGATCAGCAGCGGAAACAAAAAGATCGAGAACCCCGACAGTATCGGCAGCGCATAAAGGAAGATCATCGTGATGCCGTGCATCGAGAACAGCTCGTTATACTGCTCAGGCGTCAGCAGCGTTTGGTCTGGACCGGCGAGCTGGACGCGCATCACCAGCGCCTCGATGCCGCCGAGGATCAGGAAGACAAACGCGGTGATGATGTAGCGAACGCCGAGAATTTTGTGATCGACGGTTCCGAACCAGCCGCGCAGGCCGGGCCAACCCTCCCACGTCTCGGCGAGCCGGTCACGGAGCTCCTGCGTGACGGACCCGATCTCCGGCTCCTGCGTATATGCGGCGGGCAGTTCCGACACGGGCGTCACCTCGTCATGTTGCTGGATGAGGGGCGGCTTCGGACGCCGTCGTGCTCGACGGATCGCCGGGCGCCGCCCCTGCCGTCTTGCGCGCCGCCTCGACTCGCTGCGCCAGCCAAGCGTCGAATTCCGCCGGCGGAACGGCGAAGAGATCGAAGGCCATGTGCGCGTGCTGCAGGCCGCAATACTCGAGGCACTGCCCGCGATAGACGCCTGCGGTGTCGGCGCGCAGCCAGGCCACGTTCTCCTGACCCGGAATCATGTCCGTCTTGCCGCCCAGCAGCGGAACCCAGAAGGAATGGATGACGTCGGCCGAGCGCAGCACGAACCGGACGGGACGGCCGACCGGCACGTGGATCTCGTTGGCCGTCTCGAACAGGATCGCGCCGTCATCATCGACATAGGCGACCTCCCACCACCATTGGTGCCCGGTCACCTCGATGGTCGCCACCGACTCGCTGGCCGGGGACTGGATCTCGGCCATGGTGGCGACCGTCCACGTGACGAAGAAAAGCAGGATGGCGACGGTGACCGCGAGGCCTGCATAGATCCAGCGCAGCGCCCCCGCGTCATGCCCTGGCATCACGGAGCCCATGTCCGTGCTCATGTCGTCGATCCGTCGTCCCCGCCGCACGATCGCGATCACGATAAGCGCGGTGATGATGGCAACCACCGCAACCGAGAGCCAGGTCAAGGCCAGGAGGATCGGCCGGATCTCCTGACCGGGCGAGCCGAAGGTTTGCAGGTAATTCAGCGGGCCATGGCTGCCCGGCCTCGGCAGGGCGTCCGCCGCCTGCGCCGGGATGGCGGCCAGCAGGAGCAAGGTGGCGATCCTGCCAGCCCGCCAAGGGATGGAGCGCGCCCTCGATACCCAACCGGCCGGCATGGCCCAGCATCGGCGCGCCCTGATCCGTGACGGCGCGGCCAGCAAGAGAATCTTCGATGTGCGGGCCCGTCCGGACATCCCGAGCGACTCCTCATGCTCGCGTGGCTAACGCCGCCAATCTCGTTCGGTTCCCTTTGTCCGATGGCCCGGCATCCGGGCCGCAGTTGGCGGGCCGCGGTTGCCGGCGCCCGAACGACCAGCCGATGGGGCGCGGGGAAGATCATGTTCCCCGCATCTCTTTTGACCGCCTCTTTGGGACAGGAGCCTTTGCCCAAGGCAGGCCGCTCACCCCCGCCACGCGACCAACATGGCGCCTGCGGCGATCATGCTGACGCCGAGCCAGTTGGCGGGGCTCAGCCTTTCGCCGAGGAGGAGGGTGGCGAGGATGGCGACGAGGACGACGCTGAGCTTGTCGAGGGGGGCGACGCGGGCGGCGTCGCCGAGGGCGAGGGCGCGGAAGTAGCAGAGCCAGGAGGCGCCGGTGGCGAGGCCGGAGAGGGCGAGGACGAGCCAGGTGCGGGGGGCGACGGTGGCGGGCGGCTGCCATTGGCGGGTGGCGGTGACGATGCCGGCGCTGACGGCGAGGATGACCACTGTGCGCACGAAGGTGGCGAAGTCGGGCGGGACGCCGGCGACGCCGAGCTTGGCGAAGATGGCGGTGAGGGCGGCGAAGAAGGCGGCGCCGAGGGCCCAGAACTGCCAGGAGGCGAGGAGGGTCTGCATCGCTTTCTCCGGTCGGGCTTGCTCCGGTGGGGCCTGCTCCGGTGGGGCCTGCTCCGGTGGGCGGTGGAGCCTCTGCCTGTCGCGGGCGCGGCGCAAGGCCGTTCGGGTCGTGGCGGGCGACGGGATCGGCTTTGCCCGTGTCGCTTCTGGCATCGGCCGGTCGGTGGCCCGGCTCGCCGGGACGGGCGGGAGCGCTGCCGGGCGGGTGGCATCTCGGCACTTCTTGCATTCGAAGCCTCGGGTGCTACTCATGGGCGGCTGAATGATCCGGGCGGAGGCTATCGATGACCCTGGTGCCAGGCGGACCGCCGGTGCTCGAGGTTCGTGACCTGGTCAAGAGCTTCGGCGGCCTGCGGGCCATCGATCGCTGCTCGCTCGCCGTGCGCGAGGGGACGATCACCGGGCTGATCGGGCCCAATGGCGCCGGCAAGACGACGCTGTTCAACGTCATCACCGGCTTCTTCATGCCGGATTCGGGCCGCGTCTTCACCGGCGGCGACGACATCACCAGCCTGCCGCCGCATGCCGTCTTCCGGCGCGGCATGTGCCGCACCTTCCAGATCCCGCGCGAGCACGGCAGCATGACGGTGCTGGAGAACCTGATGCTGGTGGCGGCCGACCAAGCCGGCGAGCGGTTCTGGAACTGCTGGTTCCGGCCGGGCCTCGTGCGCCACCAGGAGCGGCTGATCCGCGACCGGGCGATGGAGGTTCTGGACTTCGTCGACCTGACCCGGCTGGCGCACGAGTACGCCGGCCGGCTGTCGGGCGGCCAGAAGAAGCTGCTCGAGCTCGCGCGCACGCTGATGGCCGAGCCGCGCCTCGTGCTGCTCGACGAGCCCGCCGCCGGGGTCAACCGCACGCTGATGAACAAGCTGGTCGAGAACATCCAGTATCTCAGGCGCGAGCGCGGCATCACCTTCCTTTTGATCGAGCACGACATGGATCTGGTGATGGAGCTCTGCGACCCGGTGATCGTCATGAGCGAGGGGCGCCAGCTGATGGAGGGCCATCCCGACGAGGTGCGCAACGACCCGCGCGTGCTCGAGGCCTATCTCGGGGGGCAGTATGGCGCTGCTTGAGGTCGTCTCGGTCACCGCCGGCTACGGCGACAGCGAGATCCTGCGCGACGTCTCCATGGAGGTGCGGGCGGGCGAGATCGTCTCGATCATCGGCCCGAACGGCGCCGGCAAGTCGACGCTGATGAAGACCATCTTCGGCCTGCTGCACCCGCGCCGCGGCTCGATCGCCTTCGACGGCCAGGACATCTCGACCCTCCACCCCTACCAGATCGTCGAGCGCGGCATGTGCTACGTGCCGCAGGTCTCGAACGTGTTCACCGACCTGACCGTGGCCGAGAATCTCGAGATGGGCGCCTTCCTCGCCAAGAAGGCCGACATCGCCCGGCGCCGCGAGCGCATCTTCGAGTATTTTCCGAGGCTTCGGGAACGCCGCAACCAGCGCGCCGGCAAGATGTCCGGCGGCGAGCGGCAGATGGTCGCCATGGGCAGCGCCTTGATGCTGGAGCCGAAGCTGGTCCTGATGGACGAGCCCTCGGCGGGCCTCTCGCCCAAGATGGTCGGCGTGATCTTCGAGCAGATCAGGCTGATCAACCAGGCCGGCCCGGCGATCCTGATCGTCGAGCAGAACGCCCAGCTCTCGCTGCGGATGTCGGACCGGGGCTACGTGCTGGCCGCCGGCCAGAACCGGTTCGAGGGCACCGGCGACAATCTCCTGAACGATCCCGAGGTGGCGCGGCTCTATCTCGGCGGCTGAGGGCGGAACGAGCTTGGAAAGAAGAGCGAGCATGCAGACGACGCCGGAGGAGACCGCGCCCCGCCGCCACGACGACCGCACGGCGAGGGAGCGCGTCCTGGCCGGCCTGCGCAGCCGGACGGCGCTGGGCCTCGCCTTGCTTCTGACGCTGGTCGTCTTCTGGGTGCTCGGCCAGCGCCAGGGCGCCTCGCTCACCGATCTCCTGTCGCTGACCGTCTGGGGCATCATGCTGGGCGGCATCATCTCGCTCGGCGCCATCGGGCTGACGCTGGTCTATGGCGTGCTCAAGTTCCCCAACTTCGCGCATGGCGCGCTCCTCACGCTCGGCGCCTACGGGGCCTTCACCATCGCCTCGCTCTTGCCGGCGGGGCCGCCGCTGCGGCCGTTCTCCTTCGGCTGGGAGCTGATGGCGGCCCTGGTCCTCGCCATGCCCTGCGTGTCGCTGGTGGCGCTGGCGGTCGACCGCGTCCTCTTCCGGCCCCTGCGCGGGCGCGGCGCGTCGCTGGTCCTGCTCGCCATGGCGTCGCTCGCGGCCGCCTTCTTCCTGCGCAGCGCCATCTACCTGGTCTGGGGGTCGGACTTCCTCTTCTACTATCCCGGCCGCGCCAACCCGGCGCTCGACCTGCCGCTCGGCATCCGCATCCAGGCCGACCAGATGTTCGTCTTCGTCCTGGCGATGATCCTGGTGGCGCTGACCTGGCTCCTGCTCGAGCGCACGCGCATGGGCAAGGCGATGCGGGCGACGGCCAACAACCCGGACCTCGCGCAGGTGCGCGGCATCAACACCGAGCGGGTCATCGCCTGGACCTGGATCGTGGGTGCCAGCCTCGCCGCCGCGGGCGGGGTGATGTACGGCCTCGCCTCGCAATTGCGGCCGGAGATGGGCTTCTGGCTGCTCCTGCCGATGTTCGCGGCGGCCATCATGGGCGGCCTCGGCAACCCCATCGGGGCCATCATCGGCGCCGTGATCATCGGCATAGCGCAGCAGGTCTCGTCCTCGTTCCTCAACCCCGCCTACGGGCCGGGGGTGGCCTTCGTGCTCCTCGTGGTCGTGCTCGTGCTCAGGCCGCAGGGGCTGCTCGGCCAGGGAGGCGAGTGACATGGCACCCGTGGATCTGGCGCGCACGGCCTTCCTCTTCATCCCCCTCTTCCTGCTGGGGCTCCTGGTCATGCCGGGGCGGCCGGCGCTGCGGACGGTGCTGGCGCTCGTGGTGGCCGGGGCGGTGGCCCTGATCCTGCCGCTCTGGCTGGAGCGCGGCATTCTGACCTATCTGGTCTCGTTCTCGACCATGGCCGGGATCTACGCCATCCTCTGCCTCGGCCTGAACAGCCAGTGGGGGCTCGCCGGCCACGTCAATTTCGGCATCGCCGGCTTCTTCTCGGTCGGCGCCTTCACCTCGGCCCTCTTCACCACCTCGATGCCGGAGGGAGCGCTCGCCGCCTACTCGCAGCAGGCGTTCGGCCTCCAGTGGCCGTTTCTCGGCGGCGTCCTGATGGCCGGGGTGGTGGCGGCGATCGTCGGCTTCCTGGTCAGCATCCCGGTCCTGCGCCTGCGGACCGATTTCCTCGCCATCGCCACGCTCGGCATCGCCGAGGTGATCCGCTTCATCTTCCAGAACGAGCGCTGGCTCGCCAACGGGCCGCAGCCGATGCGCGGCATCCCGCGCCCGCTCGACTGCGTCTTCGCCGACCCGGCCTGCTCCTGGCTGCCGGCCGGCGTCGCCGCCTTCGTGGCACCGCTCAGCCCGCGCGACTACGTCTTCCTCTACCTCGTGGTGGTGAGCCTGATCCTCGCCCTCGTCTTCATCGCCCTCGAGCGCATCTCCCGCTCGCCCTGGGGGCGGATGCTGCGCGCCGTCCGCGACGAGGAGGCCTCGGCGGCGATGAGCGGCAAGAACGTGGCGCTCCGGCGCATGGAATCCTTCGTGCTCGGCACCTTCATCATGGGTGTGGCCGGCGCCGTCTACGCCCACTACGTGGTGAGCATCGACTACAGCCATTTCAACCCGCTCTTCGCCACCTTCATCGTCTGGGTGATGCTGATGCTCGGTGGCAGCGGCAACAACAAGGGGGCGATCCTCGGCGCCTTCGCGGTCTGGGGGGTGTGGAGCGGCGCCGCCTTCATGATCGACATGGCGAGCCCGGCGCTTCAGGCCATCTCGGCCGACCTGCCGTCGCGCGGCGCCTATCTGCGCTGGATGCTGGTGGCGATCCTGCTCGCCGCGATCGTGCTCTTCCGGCCGCAGGGCATCCTGCGCGAGCGCAAGAAGGTGTCGGACTTCATGCCCCCCGACGAGGGCTGAGGATCGCCGCAAAAGGGAAACGGGCGCCCCGCCTGGGACGCCCGTTCCTTTCGCCGGCTTCGGCTCGTGCCTAGGACGAGGGGATCTCGTCGGCCGGCACGATCATCACGTTCTCGTCGCCGGTCTCGGTGTACTTCCAGATCGCGACCGGCGTCTTGACGTCGCCGTTCGCGTCGAAATCGACCGAGCCGCCGGCACCGACATAGTCGATGTCCTGGCCGTCCTTGATCAGCTTCAGGGCCTTGGTGATCTCGGCCTGGCTGCCGCCGATGATCTTCTCGCCGGGCGGGTTGGCGATCGGGCGGAGCCGGTCGGCGAGCTGCCGGCCGGTGATCTCGGCAGGGTCGGTGAGGCCGTCGGCCACCGCCTTGGCCAAGGCCAGGCCGATCACCATGGCCGCGTCATAGGTGGTCTCGGTGAAGGGCGGGATGCGGTCCTGGCCGCTGGCCGCCCTGTAGGCCTCGGCGAAGCTCTTGTAGCTGTCCGAGCTCGGGTCGGCCGAGGGCACCGTGCCGAGCTTGCCGGCGAGATCGGCGCCGCCCACCGCGTCCAGCACCTCGCTCGAGCGGTTGGCATCGGTGAACTGCCAGCTCTTGTAGTCGAAGATGTCACGGCTCTCCTTGAGTATCGCCGCCGTGTGCGCCGGATATGTGGGCAGGATCAGGATGTCCGGCTTGTCCTTGAGCGCCGCCGAGAGCTGCGAGCGATAGGTCGGCTGCACCTCCTCGGGGTGGGCGACCTCCGCCAAGACCTTGCCGCCGCGCTTCTCGAAGGCTGCGGCGAAGGCGTTCGACAGGCCCTGGCCGTAGGGGTTGTTGATGTAGATCGTGGCGGCCGTGGCGTACTTGTAGCCGTCGATCAGGTTGCCGGCGGTGAGGTCGGCCGCGACCACGCCCTGCAGCGCGTCCGAGGGGCTGGTGCGGAAGAGGAGATCGGCGTCGGCATCCTCGGGCAGCACCGAGACCAAAGGCGAGGTGGTGCCGTTGCCGACCTGCAGCACGCCGGACGGGATGGTCACCGAGGTGGCGATGGCGACCGTGACGCCGCTCGACCAGGCGGCGATGATGGCCGGGACGCCGTCCGCCTCGACCAGCTTGCGCGCCGCCTCGATGGCCGGCGTCGGCAGGGTGTTCGAATCCTCGGCGATCAGCCGCGAGACGAGCGGGCCGCCGAAGACCTCCTCGGCCGCCTTGTTGATCTGGTCGAGGGCGAGCTGCGCCGCGTCGCGGTAGAAGGTGCCGTACTCGGCACCCGAGCCGGTGAAGGCGACGACCTGGCCGATCGGCACCTGGGGCGGGGCGTCCTGCGCCCAGAGCGGCCCGGTCAGCGTGGCGCTCAGCGTCATGGCGCCGCCGGCGACGCCGACTGTCTTGATGAACTGGCGACGATCCGCGTTCCGCGTGCGGTCCTCAGGCATGTCGTCCTCCAATCTGCAGCAATTGCACCTTATGGGTCCGATTTTCGTCATCGGAATCGGTCAATTCCTAGCATGATGACGAAAGAAGGCCACATCGTTCGCGTCGCACCTGCCGGGAAAGGGGGTCGGGACGCAGCGCTTTCCGTCACGGGCGTCGGCGCTGGTGCCCGGAGCCTTCGATGGGCGCCACTGCCGTCAGGCATTTTCGCGCCCCGCCGCTGGTCATCGCCGGCGTCGCTGCTATGCTCTCGAGCCATCGCATCGCCGGCGGGCGGCGGCATGGACGAGGGGGAGCGGGACCGTGGCTCGAAGCATCGTCGGGGCTCGCGGATACGGTGGTGGACGGCGTGGCCGCATCGGCCTCGCGGCGCTCGGCGCCGGCCTGCTGGTGCAGCTCGTGGCGCTGCCCGCCTTGGCGCAGTCGCTGAAGGACTTGACCGGTGCGCTCGGCGGGAGCGGCGGGAGCCTCGGCGGGCTCGGCCTGCCCGCGGTCGACGAGGCGAGCCCGACCAACCTCGCGGGCGTCCTCCAATACTGCATGACGAACAACTATCTGGGCGGCGGCGACGCCGAGGCGGTGCAGCAGTCGCTGCTCGGCAAGCTCGGCGGGTCCGGCGAGGCGGCCAGGGATCCGGGCTTCGAAGCCGGCCTCGGCGGCCTCCTGGACACCGGCGGCGGCGAGACCTTCTCGCTCGGCGGCAGCGGAATCCAGGAGAAGCTGACCGACGAGGTGTGCGACCTGGTGCTGGAGCATGCGCAGTCGCTGCTGTGACCGGGCCGTAAATTTGTCCTGACCCCGTTTTCTGGCCGGCGCTGCCGCGTGCGTCCTCGCGGGCGATGGTCGAGGCACGCACTGGCGCCGGAGCCCGGGTTGCGCTAACGACCAGATTCACGAACGGGCGATGGCCAGAAGCAGGATCTGGCCAGCATCGGGTCAACATCGGGCCAAGATCAGGCCAGGATCAGGGACGTCTC
Organism: uncultured Geminicoccaceae bacterium; assembly: GCA_964393275.1. Taxonomy (GTDB): domain Bacteria; phylum Pseudomonadota; class Alphaproteobacteria; order Geminicoccales; family Geminicoccaceae; genus SLRI01. The sequence goes on from CAYMTA010000008.1 coordinate 70,597, forward strand.
ATGCCGGGCAATCTCGACCTCGAAAGCCTCGCCGAGCGGGTCAGCCTCGGGCTGATCGACACGGTGCTCGTCTGCTTCACCGATATGCAGGGCCGGCTGATCGGCAAGCGCTTCCACGCGCAGCATTTCGTCGCCAGCGGCCATGCCGAGACGCATGGCTGCGACTACCTGCTCACCAGCGACATCGAGATGGAGCCGGTGCCGGGCTATGCGGCGGCGAGCTGGCAGCGCGGCTACGGCGATCTCGTCATGGCGCCGGATCTCCAGACGCTGATCGAGGTGCCGTGGCTCGAGGGCACCGCCCTCGTGCTCTGCGACGTGCTCGACCACCGGGACCACGCGCCCCTGGCGCACAGCCCGCGCGCGATCCTCAAGCGTCAGATCGCCCGGCTCGACGAGCGCGGCATGCGCGCCTATCTCGCCTCCGAGCTCGAGTTCTACCTCTTCGAGGAGACCTACCAGACGGCGCGGGCCAAGGGCTGGCGCGGGCTCGGCACGGCCAGCGAGTACATCCAGGACTACGTGATCGCCGCCACCAGCAAGGAGGAGCGGGTGATGCGGGCGATCCGCAACCACCTGCACGACGCCGGCATTCCGGTGGAGAGCAGCAAGGGCGAATGGGGGCCGGGGCAGGAGGAGATCAACGTCCGCTACGCCGACGCGCTGACCATGGCCGACCGGCACGTGATCATCAAGAATGGCATCAAGGAGATCGCGCAGGGGCTGGGTGCCGCGGTCACCTTCATGGCCAAGTACGACAACGCGCTCGCCGGCTCGTCGGGCCACATCCACGCCTCGCTCTGGGACGCCGAGGGCGGCATGCCGCTCTTCCTCGACGAGGCGGCGCCTTCCGGCATGTCGGTGCTGATGCGGCAGTTCATCGGCGGGCTCGTGCGCTACGCGCCGGACTACACCTGGTTCCTCGCCCCCTACATCAATTCCTACAAGCGCTTCCAGGCCGGCACCTTCGCGCCGACCCGGATGGTGCTCTCGGGCGACAACCGGACGGCCGGCTTTCGGCTGGTCGGCGAGGGGACCAAGGGGCTCCGGGTCGAGTGCCGGATCGGCGGGGCGGACATCAACCCCTATCTCGCCTTCGCCGCCATGCTCGCGGCCGGGCTCGCCGGCATCGACGAGGGGCTGGATTGCGGCGAGCCCTATGAAGGGGACGCCTATGGCGACGACGCCCTGCCCGAGGTGCCGAAGACGCTCCGGGCCGCCACGGCGGCCCTCGACGGCTCGGCCATGCTGCGCGCGGCGCTGGGCGATGCGGTGGTCGACCACTATGTCCACACCGCAAGCTGGGAGCAGGCCGAGTACGACCGGCGGGTGACGGATTTCGACCTGTCGCGCGGCTTCGAGCGGTATTGAGGGGCACCATGGAGAAGGTCCGGATCGTCTCGCCGATCGACGGCGGCATCGTCGCCGAGCGGCCGCAAGCGACCGACGCCGAGGTCGAGGCGGCGCTCGGCCGGGCCCGGGCGGCGCAGGCCGGGTGGGCGGCCCTGCCGATCGCCGAGCGTGCCGCCCTTTGCCTCGCCATGCTGGACGCCATGCTGGCCATGCAGGACGAGCTCACGGTCGAGCTGGCGCGGATGATGGGCCGGCCGGTGCGCTATGGCGGCGAGATGGGCGGCTTCGCCGAGCGCACGCGGCACATGGCGGCGATCGCCGAGGGGGCGCTGGCCCCGCTCGAGATCGAGGCGAGCCCGGCCAGCCGGCGGCTGATCCGACGCGAGCCGCTGGGCCTCGTGCTCACCATCGCACCCTGGAACTATCCCTACCTCACCGCGGTCAACACGGTGGTGCCGGCGCTGATCGCCGGCAACGCGGTCATCCTGAAGGCGGCCTCGCAGACGCTGCTCGTGGGCGAACGCTTCGCCGCCGCCTTCGCTCGGGCCGGGCTGCCGGCGGGCGTCTTCCAGAACCTCGTCCTCGGCCACGCCCAGACCGAGCGGCTGCTCGCCGGCCGAGCGGTCGACCATGTCACCTTCACCGGCTCGGTCGAAGGCGGGCGGGCGATCGAGCGGGCGGCGGCCGGCAGCTTCATCGGCGTCGGGCTCGAGCTCGGCGGCAAGGACCCGGCCTATGTGCGGGCCGACGCCGATCTCGATCATGCGATCGAAAACCTCGTCGACGGCGCCTTCTTCAACTCGGGCCAGAGCTGCTGCGGCATCGAGCGGATCTACGTGGCCGAGAGCCTGCACGACCGCTTCGTCGAGGGCTTCGCCGCGACCACGCACGCCTATGTGCTGGACGACCCGCTCGATCAGGCGACGACCCTGGGGCCGATGGCCCAGGCGAGAGGTGCCGATCTGGTGCGCGAGCAGACGGCGGCGGCGGTCCGTGCCGGGGCCAGGGCGCTGATCGATCCGAAGAGCTTTCCCAGGAACGGCGGTCCGGGCTCGCCCTGGCTGGCGCCGCAGGTGCTGACCTCGGTCGATCACCAGATGGCGGTGATGCGCGAGGAGAGCTTCGGCCCGGTGGTCGGCATCATGGCCGTCGCCGACGACGACCGGGCGATCGAGCTCATGAACGACAGCGCCTATGGCCTGACCGCCTCCATCTGGACCCGCGACCCTGATGCCGCCCAGGCCCTGGGCGGTCGGCTGCGGACCGGCACGGTCTTCATGAACCGCTGCGACTATCTCGACCCGGCCCTGGTCTGGACAGGGGTCAAGGACACCGGCCGCGGCCAGTCGCTCTCGGTGCTCGGCTACCAGGCCCTGACCCGGCCCAAGTCCTTCCATCTCAGGAGCGTCTCTTGACCACCTCGCCATCCGTCAACTGGGGCTATCCGACCACCATCCGCTTCGGCGCCGGGCGGATCGCCGAGCTGCCGCGCGCCTGCGAGGCGGCCGGCATCGGCCGCCCGCTCTTCGTCACCGACGCCGGGCTGAAGGACCTGCCGATCACCACCGCCGCCCGGGCGCTTCTGCCGGGTGCCGGCTTCTTCGCCGAGGTCAAGGCGAACCCGGTCGACGCCAATGTCGAGGCCGGGGTGGAGGCCTTCCGGAAGGGTGGTCATGACGGTGTGGTCGCCTTCGGCGGCGGCAGCGCCCTCGATGTCGGCAAGTGCATCGCCTTCATGGCGGGGCAGACGCGGCCGATCTGGGACTTCGAGGATGTCGGCGACTGGTGGAAGCGGGCGGATGCCGCGGCCATCGCCCCGGTGGTGGCCGTGCCGACCACCGCCGGCACCGGCTCCGAGGTCGGCCGGGCCGGGGTCATCACCAATTCGGCGACCCACACCAAGAAGGTGATCTTTCACCCCAGGATGCTGCCCGCGGTCGTCATCAGCGATCCCGAGCTGACCCTGGGCGTGCCGCCCAGGATCACCGCCGGCACCGGCATGGACGCGCTCGCCCACTGCCTCGAGGCCTATTTCTCACCCATGTTCCACCCGATGTCGGAAGGCATCGCGGTCGAGGGGGCCCGCCTCGTCAAGGAGGCGCTGCCCAGGGCCGTGGCCGACGGCCAGGATCTCGAGGCGCGCGCCTGGCTGCTCGCCGCGGCCTCCATGGGTGCCGTCGCCTTCCAGAAAGGGCTCGGCGCCATCCATTCGGTCTCGCATCCGGTCGGGGCCATCTACGACACCCATCACGGCCTCACCAACGCCGTCTTCATGCCCTACGTCCTGGCCTTCAACCGGAACGCCATCGAGAGCAAGGCGGCTCGGCTCGCCGCCTGGCTCGGCCTCGCCCGCGCCGACCTCGACGGGCTGATCGGGTGGGTGCTGGAGCTCAGGGAATCCATCGGCGTGCCGCACACGCTGGACGGCCTCGGCGTGGACCGCGCCCGGTTTCAGGAAATGGCCGAGATGGCGGTGGTCGATCCGACCGCCGGCGGCAATCCGGTGAAGCTCGACGTCGAGGGGGCGCTCTCGATCCTCGAGGCGGCGGCGAGCGGCGAGCTGCCGAAGGCGGCCCCGGCGGCCTGACGCGCTGCCCGGCTCCGTGTCCCGAGCGCGCTGTCGGCTGTACGTCGGGCCCGCGAAGCGCTACTGCCAAAGCCACGCAGGGAGTCGCCTCCGGGCGGCAATCTTAGGGAGAGGGACATGGCGAAGGATATCGGGCACCTGATCGGCGGCAAGCGGGCTCCGGGCACCAGCGGCGCCTTCGGGCCGATCTTCAATCCGGCGACGGGCGAGGAGAGCGGCCGGGTGGCGATGGGCGGGCCGGACGAGGTGGCGGCCGCGGTCGAGGCGGCGAAGGCGGCGCAGCCGGACTGGGCCAACACCTCGATCGTCCGCCGTGCCCGGGTCCTGTTCCGCTACAAGGAGCTGATCGAGAAGAACATCGACGAGCTGGCGAAGCACGTGACCGCCGAGCACGGCAAGACGCTCGACGACGCCAAGGGCTCGATCACCCGGGGGCTCGAGGTGGTCGAGTTCGCCTGCGGCATCCCGCAGCTCCTGAAGGGCGAGTTCAACCACAATGTCGGCACCGGCGTGGATCTCGTCTCGGTCCGCCACCCGGTCGGCATCGCCGCCGGCATCACGCCCTTCAATTTCCCGGCGATGATTCCGCTCTGGATGGCGCCCCTGGCCATCGCCTGCGGCAACGCCTTCATCCTCAAGCCTTCGGAGAAGGACCCGTCCTGCCCGATGCTCTTGGCCGAGCTGATGCAGGAGGCGGGTGCTCCCGCCGGCATCATGCAGGTGGTCAACGGCGGCAAGGACGCGGTGAACGCCATCCTGGCGCATCCGGGCATCGCCGCGGTGAGCTTCGTCGGCGCCACCGCCACGGCCGAGTACATCTACCGGACCGCCACGATGAACGGCAAGCGCGTGCAGGCGCTGGGCGGGGCCAAGAATCACATGGTCATCATGCCGGACGCCGATCTGGACATGGTGGTCGATGGCCTGATGGGCGCCGCCTACGGCTCGGCCGGCGAGCGCTGCATGGCGGTCGCGGTGGCCGTGCCGGTGGGCGAGGCCACGGCGGACGCGCTGATCGAGAAGCTCGCCCCCCGGGTGCGCCAGCTCAAGATCGGCCCCGGCACCGAGGCCGGTGCGGAGATGGGCCCGCTGGTCACCAAGGAGCACCTCGCCAAGGTGCGGGGCTATGTCGATCTCGGCCTCGAGGAGGGGGCGAAGCTGGTCGTCGACGGCCGCGACTTCAAGATGCAGGGCTACGAGAACGGCTTCTTCATCGGCGGCTGCCTCTTCGATCATGTGACTGAGGACATGCGGATCGCCAAGGAGGAGATCTTCGGCCCCGTCCTCTCGGTGATCCGGAAGCCGGACTACCAGTCGGCGGTGAAGATCATCAACGACCACGAGTACGGCAACGGCACGGCGATCTTCACCCGCGACGGCGACGCCGCCCGGGCCTTCGCCAACGAGGTCGAGATCGGCATGGTCGGCATCAACGTGCCGATCCCGGTGCCGATGGCCTTCCACAGCTTCGGCGGCTGGAAGCGCTCGCTCTTCGGCGACCACCACACCCACGGCATGGAAGGGGTCCGCTTCTACACCAGGCAGAAGGCGATCACCTCCCGCTGGCCCACCGGCATCCGCGCCGGGGCGGAGTTCCACATGCCGACCATGGGGTGAGGGGGGGGCGGCCTCGCCGGCGCGTGTGCTTGCGAGGCCGTTCTGGATCGCCTATTGTATGTACGTTTGGCTGCCATATATTGAGATCAGTCGGTGCAATTCGACGGGTTCGACTGGGATGACGGCAATCGGGAAAAATGCCGGCTTCATGGCGTCTCGATCCCGGAGATCGAAGAAGCTTTGAGTGTCGTCCGCTTTGTCGTCGACGACCCGAGCCCGGTCGAGAAACGGTACCGGACCGTCGGACGCACCAGGGCCGGCCGCCACGTTTTCGCGGTCTTCACGATGCGTGGCGCGTTGCTCCGGCCGATCAGCGTTCGGTACATGCACGCCAAGGAGGTGCGCACCTATGAAGAAGCCCTGGCCTGTACTGAAGAGCGACGAGGAAGCTGAGCGGTTCGTGGCGACAGCGGACCTCACCGAGTACGACTTCGGCCAGATGGTGCCGATGACATTCGAGTACACCGCCAAGGACAGCCGGGTGACCATGCGTCTGCCGGGCAGCCTGCTGGATGCGGTCAAGGCCCGAGCCAAGGCCCGCGGCATGCCGTACCAGCGCTATATTCGCGAGCTCCTGGAGCGGGAAGTGCGTGCCAGCGGCGGCGTCGGACGCTAGCTCTGTCCGGTCGACGCAATGCCCGGTCGGGCCGGGCTTGCGGTGCTTCCCGCACTCGTCCCCGTCTGCAATGCGACCTCATAGGCACCCAAGCGCGGGTCGTCGTCCAGCCACCGGAGCAAGGATGTGGGTATCGAGGAGGACGGCGCTCAAGGCTTCAGCAGGTCGCCGTCGCCCGGCCCGCCCTCGAAGGCGTCGGCCAGCCAGCCGGGTGTCTCGTCGAAATCTGCCGCCATGCCGATCCGCCCCTTCAGCAGGCCCGGGCGACGCTCCGCCACCGGCACGATGCGGGCGACCGACCGGCCGTAGCGGGTGAGCGTCAACGTCTCCCCCCGCTCGACCCGATCGATCAGCTCGCTGAGCTGCATCTTGGCCTGCCGCAGGCCGATCTCGGTCATGGCGGCGTTCGCGATGTGGTTGCAACCTGCGAGAATTTGGTTGCATGCGGTCGGCATGTGAAGCGAGCCCCGGCCTGAATGGCCGGGGCTCGGTGCATCAAAGCGCCTGCCGCCGCAGACGCAGCGCGTTGCCGATGACCGAGACGGAGCTCAGGCTCATGGCGGCGGCCGCCACCATCGGGCTCAGGAGGATGCCGAGGAAGGGGTAGAGGACGCCGGCGGCGATGGGGATGCCGAGGCTGTTGTAGCCGAAGGCGAAGACGAGGTTCTGGCGGATGTTGCGCAAGGTGGCGCGGCTCAGCCGGCGGGCGCGGACGATGCCGGCGAGGTTGCCCTTGACCAGCGTCACGCCGGCGCTCTCGACCGCGACATCGGCGCCGGTGCCCATGGCGATGCCGACATCGGCGGCGGCCAGCGCCGGGGCGTCGTTGACGCCATCGCCGGCCATGGCGACCACCCGGCCCTTGCCGCGCAGCCGCTCGACCGCAGCGCTCTTGTGGTCCGGCAGCACCTCGGCCTCGACCTCGTCGATGCCGAGCCGGCCGGCCACGGCGAGCGCCGTGCGCCGGTTGTCGCCGGTCAGCATGATGATCCGGAGGCCGTCCGCCCGCAGATCGGCGAGCGCCTTGGCGGCATCCTCCTTGATCGGGTCGGCGACGGCGACGAGGCCGACGAGGGCACCGTCGAGAACGACATGCATGACGGTCTCGCCCGCTTCCTGGCGGCGGGCGACCGCTGCCGCGAGCGGGCCGGCATCGACGCCGAGCTCGGCCAGAAGGGCGGCGTTGCCGAGCGCCATCTTCCGGCCGTCGACCCGGCCGGTGACGCCCTTGCCGGTGATCGAATCGAAGCCTTCGGCCGCTGGCGGCTCGAGGCCGCGCTCCCTGGCCCCCTCGACGATCGCCTCGGCCAGGGGGTGCTCGCTGGCGCGCTCGAGCCCGGCGGCGAGGCTGAGCAGAGTCGCCTCGTCGGGCCCGCCCGGGACCGTCTCGACCCCGACCAGCCGGGGCTGGCCCAGGGTCAGCGTGCCGGTCTTGTCGACCACCAGGGTGTCGACGGCGGCGAGCCGCTCGAGCACCTCGGCGTCCCTGATCAGCACGCCGACCTCGGCCCCGCGGCCGACGCCGACCATGATCGACATGGGTGTCGCGAGCCCGAGCGCGCAGGGGCAGGCGATGATCAGGACCGAGACGGCGACCACCATGGCATGGGCCAGGGCCGGCGCCGGGCCGATGAGCGACCAGACGACGAAGGCGAGGATGGCGATACCAATGACGATGGGCACGAACCAGGCGGCGACCTGGTCGACCAGGCGCTGCACGGGTGCCCGCGAGCGCTGGGCGGCCGCCACCATCTCGACGATCTTCCGAAGCGTCGTGTCGCCGCCGGTCCGCTCGACCTCCATGACGAAGCTGCCGCGGCCGTTGAGGGTGCCGCCGGTGACCGGATCGCCGGTCCCCTTCTCGACCGGCAGCGATTCGCCGGTCAGCATGGATTCGTCGACGGCGCTGCCGCCTTCGAGGACGGTGCCGTCGAGCGGCACCTTGTCGCCCGGGCGGACGCGGAGCCGGTCGCCGACGACGATCTCGGCGAGCGGCACGTCCCGCTCGTCGCCGTCAGCCTCGATGCGCCGGGCCGTGTCGGGGGCGAGGTCGAGCAGCGCGCGGATGGCGCCGCTCGTCGCCTCGCGGGCGCGGATCTCCAGCACCTGGCCGAGCAGGACCAGGGCCACGATCACCGCCGCCGCCTCGAAATAGAGGCCGACGCTGCCATGCGCGTCGCGGAACGCCGGCGGGAAGAGCCCCGGGGCCAGGACCGCGACCAGGCTGTAGGCCCAGGCGATGCCGGTGCCGATGGCGATCAGCGTGAACATGTTGAGATTGCGGCTCACGATCGAGCGCCAGCCGCGGACGAAGAAGGGCCAGCCGCCCCAGAGCACGACCGGGGTCGCGAGCACGAGCTCGACCCAGTCGACCAGCACGGGCGAGACGCCGGCGACGAGCCCCGGCGCAAGATGCCGGCCCATGGCGATGACCATCAAGGGCACCGCGAGCACGGCGCTCACGACGAAGCGCCGGCGCATGTCGAGATATTCGGCGCTCGGGCCCGTGTCGGCCGTCACGGTCTCGGGCTCCAGCGCCATGCCGCAGATCGGGCAGTCGCCCGGACCCTCCTGGCGGACCTCGGGATGCATCGGGCAGATGAAGATCGTGCCTTCGGGCATTGCCTCGGCGGCCCGCCGCTCCTCCTCCGGCTGGAGGTAGTAGGCAGGATCGGCCTCGAATTTCCCGAGGCAGCCGGCCGAGCAGAAGCCGTAGGTCTCGCCCGCATGGGTCGTGCGGTGCGGCGTGGTGGCGAGGTCGACCATCATGCCGCAGACCGGATCGCGGACTTTCTCGGGGGCGGCAAGGGTCGGTGCGTCGATCTGGGCAGCGGACATGGCATGATCCTCCTCCCCAAGTCTCCTAGGCCTTCCCATCATTGGAAGGTCAAGCGGGATTCGCGATCCTTGACCGGCGGCGTCGGCTGGCCACTTCGTAAGACGGTGCCGAAGGAGGTATGCCCATGCCCCTGGGCCGCGTTGGCCCGGCTGTCCTGCTGCTGCTGGCCCTGCTCCTGCCAGGGGAGTCGCGTGGCCAGGTGCCGGACCGGCCGGTCGATGTCGAGCTCCTGCTCGCCGTCGACGTCTCGGGCTCGATGGACCCGGATGAGCAGGCCCTGCAGCGTCAGGGCTATGTCTGGGCGATCCAGAGCAACGGGTTCAGGCGCGCGGTTCGGGGCGGCATCCTCGGCCGGATAGCGCTCGCCTATGTCGAGTGGGCCGGCATCGGCCGCCAGGCGGTGGTCCTGCCCTGGGTGGCGATCGAGAGCGACGCCGACATCGACCGCGTGGCCCGCCGCCTCGCCGGCGCTCCCATCGCCTTCCTGCGCGGCACCTCGCTGAGCTCGATCCTCGATTTCGCCGGGCAGTTCTTCGACGGCAACGGCTTCGAGGGGCTGCGGCGGGTGATCGACGTCTCCGGCGACGGCCCGAACAACACGGGCGGCCCGGTCATGGATGCCCGCGACCGGGTGCTGAAGCGCGGCATCACCATCAACGGCCTGCCGATCATGGTCCGCCCGGCCCTGCACGGCAGCGCCACCACGCCATCGCTCGACGAGTACTTCACCGCCTGCGTGACCGGCGGCCCCGGCTCCTTCGTCCTGCCGGTGCGCCGCATGGACACGATGGCCGAGGCCATCCGCCGCAAGCTGGTGCTGGAGGTGGCGGGGTCGCCCGCCCGGCAGGGGCGGGTCCTCCCCGCCGAGGCGAGGCCGCCCGTCAACTGCCGCATCGGCGAGCGCCTCAAGCGATTCTGGATGGAGCCCTGAGCCCGCTGCCCTGCCGCCACCGTCGACGATGCGGCTACGCGGCCTGCTCGATGGCTGCCGGCGGGCGATGGCCGAAGGCGCCGGCGCGGCGCGAGGCCGGCGAGCGGGCGAGAATGGCGACGCCATAGCCGAGCGCGTAGATCGTCATCAGCGTCTCGAACGTCTCGGTCGACGAGAAGATGAAGATCTCGCTGCCGAGGGGGAACCAGATCGCCACCCAGAGCAGCGCCCGCGGTGGGCAGAGCGCCCGAAGCCACGGCAAACGCTCGCCCACGAGGTCGTCGAGCACGAAGGCGGCGATCGTGCCGAGCAGAATGGCCGCGCCCATGGCGTAGTAGATCGGCGTCAGGTAGCCGTTCAGGAAATTGTGCGCGTTGGTCTCGTGCTGGTCGTTGTAGGCCATGAAGAATTCGGGCGACTGCCAGGCGAGATAGGTCTGGCCCCAGCTGATCTCCTCCATGCCCACGACGAAGGCCGCAGCCCCGGCCAGCGCGGCGCCGAGCGCGATGCAGCCGCCGCCCTCGAGGTCCCGTCGGCCGCGTGCATAGCGCCAGGCGGCGAGCCAGAGCAGGCCGGCGGTCGCGAGGAAGCCGAGGCTGTGGCCGAGATCGATGATCCCTTCCTTGGCGTAGAGGGCGCAGACGCCGGCGCTGCCGGGCAGGCTGGCGAAGCAGGCGAGCGAGTAGGCGAGAATGGCCGATCCGGCGAGCGCCGAGAGGCCGGCGGCGACGACGATGCCGCCGGTCGAAGGGCTCCTTCGGGCATGGGCCGGCGCCCAGCGGCAGACGAGCCAGCCGACCAGCGCGCCGAAGACGGCGAGCTGCGCCGTCAGGATCATCATGTGGACGGCGAAGCTCTTGACCTTGAGGCTGGTCCGGAACTCGTCGACGCGGACCAGCTCGACATAGTTGGTCTGCGGCAGAGCCTGGTACCAGGCATCCAGCGCCACGAAGACGGGTGCCCGCGTCGCGACCAGGACGAAGCAGGCGAGGGCGAGCAGGACGAGGAGCGCAAAGGCTCCGGCCACGCATCGATGGGTGCCACCAGCAGTCATCCGCACGTCCCGATCAGCCACCGGCCCATCCATGCTCCGGTCGGTGGCGGAGCATCGCCCGAAACACGCAAAGAGCGGGTTAACGCGCGATCATCGCTCGCTGGCAGGCGCATCCGGATATGCCTGCGTGCCAACATCCGCCGACCGGCAGGATGCGGAGCGTGCCGCCGAAACTCTCGGCCAAGAGCAGGCCGTTCGCGCCGAAAATGAGGGCAGCATTCGCCAGCCCGCTGGCCGAAGCGACGCAAAAAGTGGGCGGCCGTCTTCGTGAAAGCCCCTCAGCGAGCGGCGGTCACCCGCCAGACGGCGTTGCCCACGTCGTCGGCCACCAGGAGCGCGCCGTCCC
>CAYMTA010000008.1:82039-93014 GCA_964393275.1 uncultured Geminicoccaceae bacterium
GTCACCCGCCAGACGGCGTTGCCCACGTCGTCGGCCACCAGGAGCGCGCCGTCCCCGGCGATTGCCACGCCGACCGGGCGGCCCCGGGCGTTGCCCTCGTCGTCGACGAAGCCGGTGAGGACGTCGCGCGGCGGGCCGTTGGGCCGGCCCTCTGCGAACGGCACGAAGATCACCTCGTAGCCGGCGAGCTCCGAGCGGTTCCAGGAGCCGTGCTGGCCGATGAAGGCGCCGTCGCCGAGGCTTTCGGGCAGCGCCGCGGCATGGTTCGAGAAGGCGAGGCCGAGGGACGCGGTGTGGGCGCCGAGCGCGTAGTCGGGTGCGATCGCCTTGGCCACGAGATCGGGCCGCTCGGGCTGGGCCCTCGGGTCCACATGGTCGCCCCAGTAGCTGTAGGGCCAGCCATAGAAGGCGCCGTCCTCGACGGAGGTCAAATAGTCCGGCGGCAGGTCGTCGCCGATCTCGTCGCGCTCGTTGACGACCGTCCAGAGCACGCCGCTCTCGGGCTCGAAGGCCATGCCGACGGGATTGCGCAGGCCGGTCGCGAAGAGCCTTTTCCCGCCGGTCGCGAGATCCACCCGCCAGATCGCGGCGCGACCTTCCTCCTTGTCGATGCCGTTCTCGCCGACATTGCTGTTCGAGCCGACCGAGGCATAGAGCGCCCGGCCCTCGGGATCGGCGACGATGTTCTTGGTCCAGTGGTGGTTCAAGGGGCCGGCCGGAAGATCGGTCAGGGGCTCGCCCTTCGCCTCGATCCGGGTCTGCCCGTCCTCGTAGGGAAAGCCCACGATGCCGTCCGTGTTGGCGACGTAGAGCGTGCCCTCGACCAGCGCCATGCCGAAGGGCGAATGGAGCCCGTCGAGGAGGACCGACCGCGTCTCGGCCGTGCCGTCGCCATCCGCGTCGCGCAGGAGGGTGATCCGGTCGGCGCTCGCCACGCCGGCGCCGGCCCGGCCCATGACCAGCCCCATCACGAAGCCCCTGATCCCGCCGCCCTCGTCCGGCCGCCTCGGGGCATTGGTCTCGGCGACCAGCACGTCGCCGTTGGGCAGGACATAGAGCCAGCGCGGATGGTCGAGGCCGTCGGCGAAGAGCTGCGACGCGAGCCCAGGGGCGGGGGTCGGGCCCTGGCCGGCCCGCCAGCGGTCGGCTGGTGCAATGTTGACGGTCGGCAGCAGGGACCGCTGCGGTGCCGGCAGCTCGGGATCTGGGCCGAAGCCGGGTGGCATCGAGCCGTCGAGGTCCTTCGCCGCGAGGCCGCCGCCCCCATCGGAGCCAGCCCCGGCGCAGCCGGCGAGGAGGCCGAGGAGAAGCAGCGGCGCCAATCGAGGCGATGCCTGCATGGCCATGTCCCTTCATCCGTCCGGTTGCCGCCCCGTCGTCGCGCGGGGGCCGGCCAGTGCAACCTCTTGCCGGCATCGAAGTTGCTCGTGGGTGCAGCACATTCAAGCGCGGGCGCTGCGAAAGCTTGCCCGGCACGTCCGGACGCGCCATCTGGCGAAGGCGCCTGAAGCCGCCCGGGATGCCCGAGCCTTCCGTTGGTTGCGTTTTTTTGGAGAGACCATGAGCGTCGGCCTGCTCGGACTGATCGACGACGTGGTGGGCATCGCCAAGGTGGCCGCGGCCTCGATCGACGACGCGGCGGGGCAGGCGGCGCGGGCCGGGGCCAAGGCGGCCGGGCTGGTGGTCGACGACACCGCCGTCACACCCCGCTACCTCGTCGGCTTCGCCGCCGAGCGCGAGCTGCCGATCGTCGCCAAGATCACGGTGGGCTCGCTCAAGAACAAGCTCGTTTTCCTGCTGCCGGCGGCCCTGCTGCTGAGCCTCGTCGCGCCTTGGGCGATCACGCCGCTGCTCATGCTCGGCGGGCTCTATCTCTCGTTCGAGGGGGCGGAGAAGGTGATGGAGGCGCTCGGCTGGCACGGCCACGCGGCCGAACAGCCGGACCAGCCGGAGGCGACCGCCATGCCGGCCGCCATCCTGAGCACCAGCGAGGAGACGCGGCGGGTCAAGAGCGCCATCCGCACCGATTTCATCCTCTCGGCGGAGATCATGGCGGTGACGCTCGCCAGCGTCGCCGCGAGCCCGTTCGCCACCCGGGCGCTCGTGCTCGCCATCGTCGGCGTCGTCATCACGCTCGGCGTCTACGGCGTCGTCGCCCTGATCGTGAAGGCCGATGATGCCGGCCTGGCGCTGGCCGAGCGGAATGGGCCGGTCAGCGGTCCGCTCGGCCGTGCCATCGTCCGCGTCATGCCGTATTTCCTGCAGCTTTTGAGCATCGTCGGCACCGCGGCCATGCTCTGGGTCGGCGGCGGCATCATCCTGCACGGCCTCGAGGAGCTGGGCCTCGCCGCTCCGCAGGTGGCCGTCCACCATGCGGGCGAGGTGCTGGGCCGGGCGCTGGGGGCGGTCGGGCCGATCGCCGGCTGGCTGGTCGGGGCCCTCGCCTCGGCGGTGCTCGCCCTCGGCCTCGGCGCCATCGCGGCGGTGGTCGTCCAGCGCGTGGCGCCGGCGGCCGTGCATTGAGAGGCCTCGGGGCCCTTCAAGCCGGTCGCATCGCTCGCCCTTCGCAGCGCGGGTCGAGATCGGCCGCGACCGGCGTGACATCCGGAACGGCGACGAAGCGTTCCTGCTGGTCCGGCGGGGCGGGCGGCCGGCGCCAGACGCGATAGGCGGCAAAGACGGCGAAGCCGACCGCGACGGTGCTCTCGAAGAGGAAAAAGCCGTACGGCCCGTAGGCGGCCATGAGCGCCGAGGCCAAGAGGGGGCCGGCCATGGCGCCGAAGGCGTGGATCATCAGGAGCCGTCCCGAGGCCGAGACATAGTGCTGCCGCTCCAGCCGGTCGAACGTCTGCGCGACGCAGAGCGGGTAGACGCTGCTGATGGCGCCGCCGAACACGACGGCGAGGCCGTACAGCGCCGGCAGCGCGACCGCCGAGGCGCTGGCGAAGGCGACCAGCGCCCAGGCAAGGGCGACCGCCGTCAGGACGGCGGCCAGCACGATGCGCCGATCGAGCCGATCGGCGAGCATGCCGATCGGCCACTGGAAGACGAAGCCGCCGACCACCACCATGGTCATGAAGAGAGCCGAATGCGCCACGTCGAGCCCGATCCCGCGGGCGAAGACGACGCCCAGGCCATAGAACGATCCCACCAGCATGCCGGCCACCGCGGCGCCGACGACGCCGACCGGCGAATTGGCATAGAGCGTGCGCACGCCGAGCCGGCGATGCCCGGCGAGCGCCGGCGCGCCGAGGCTGGTCAGGGCGACCGGCACGAGCGAGAGGGTGATGAGGGCCGCCGCCAGCATGAACGGCCCGTAGCTCTCGATATCGGCGATGCTGACCAGCACCTGGCCCGAGGCCACGGCGAGATAGATCGTCATCATGTAGAGGCCGAGCACCCGGCCGCGCGTCGCGTTGCTGCTGCGATCGTTGAGCCAGCTCTCGACCGTCGCCAGCAGCCCGGCGATGCAGAAGCCGTTGACGAGCCGAAGGGCGATCCAGGTCGGGACCGTGAACGCCACCGGGTAGGCCAGGGCCGTCGTCGCCAGCACCGCGGCGAAGACGGCGAAGGCGCGGATATGGCCGACCCGGAGGATCACCCTCTTGCCCTGGATGCCGCCGAGCGCCAGGCCCGCGTAATAGGCGGCCATCACCAGGCCGATCAGCATGACCGGGTAGCCGGCCGCCGTCATGCGCAGTGGCAGGACGATGCCGAGCAGGCTGTTGCCGATGATGAAGGCGCCGCCGCCGGCCAGGAGGGGCCGCACGGACGCCAGAACCTTCCCCACGCTTGTTGTCATTGCAGCTTTCTCGACTCGGGCCGCTTGCTCTATTCAGGCAGCGTGTAGCGTGCGTCCACGAGCTTGCAGATGATCTCCCGCGTCTGCCACGGCTCGATATCGGCTCGGCGCTCGACCCGCTCCGTCTCGGCGGCGAGCTGCTCGTCCTTGATCGCGTGGCGGAACCAGCGCGAATAGTCGCCGCGGCGAAGGTGATAGGTCCACGTCTCCTCGTCGATGCCTTGCGCGATTTGGCAGAAGACGACGAGGTTCTGCGCCAGGAGGTTGTGGCGGCCGTCGGGGCCGCGGAAATAGAAGCTGTGCCAGCGCAGATTGCCCGCCGCATACTTGCGGTGGTGGCGAAGCCGCTCGGCCCGGCTCGGCAGCGCCTCCAGCGAGAAGGGTGGCTGCCCGCCCGCGAGGAACCAGGCGACCACATGGTCCGGCTGGTGCTCGAGACCCGGGGGCCAGGTGAAGGCCTGGCCGGTCGCCTGGGCGAACCCGGCCAGCGTCCGCTCCGGCGCCTGGCCGATGGCCACCACCACGTCGATCGTCTTCAGGACAGCGTGGGCGACGTGATCCGGATGAACCGTGACCAGGAGCATCTCGCGCAGAGGCAGCACGGCTGCCGCATGCCCCCAGGTCCGCGGCAGGAGGTGGTGCGCCTCGTCCACGACGAGCCAGTGCGGCCGGCCGGTTCGGGCGCGCATCGCCTGCAGGCTGGGAACAAGCTCGGCGAAAAAGCTCGGCCGGTCGGCCAGGGTGGTGCCCAGAAGGTTGATGCTGATGCTGATTCTCGGGTCCTCGAGGATCCCCAGGATCTCGTCGATGCCGGGCGTGCGGGAATGATTGCCGACCCCGACGACGTCGCGCATCGTGGTGTAGTCGCCCTCGGGGTCGACGATGCAGACCTGGTAGTCCCTGTCGACCAGCCGCTCGATGATGCCGGCGGTGAAGGTGGACTTGCCGCAGCCGGAAGGGCCCGCCACCAGCACGTTTTGGCCGTAGGGCAGGAGCGGCACCGGCGTGCCGTCCGCCCGCTGGCCGAGCGGGACCCAGTGCTGCGGCAGCCGGCCCCCCATGCGCTCCAGGTCGTTCGAGATCAGCTCGTCGATCAGCTCGATGACGCCGTCGCCGGCAACGCCCCTGGTCACGAAGGCGGCGATCTCCTTGACCGACGGCGCCGCGTTGGCCACGGCCACGGCGCACTCGCAGCGCGCCAGGAACGAATGATCGTTCTCGGCGTCGCCGATGCCGACCAGCTCGTGACGCGACAGGCCGAGCTCGCGCAGCGCCCGCCGCAGGCCCGTGGCCTTGTTGATGCCGGCCGGCAGCACCATGACCGCGCCGCGATTGCCGATGACCTGCGCCTCGAGCCCGAGCTCCCAGATGACATCCTGCACGGTGCGACGATGCGGCGCGTGCGTCGCGAGAATGATCTCGCCGACCTCGAGCGGCTCGACGCCCCGCGCCCGCAGGTCCTGCAGCAGCGCCTCGGGCGGCGGCGCGGCGAGCCGGGTAATCTTGCACGTGGCGGGATCGTAGAGAATGGCGCCATTCTCGGCGACGATCATGTCGAAGAGCTGCGGCCGCGGGCAGATGGCGAGGAGGTCGGCGAGGCGCCGGCCGGTCGCGAGGACGACCCGCCGGCCGGAGACCCGGAGGCGCTCGAGCGCGGCCTCGACCTCCGCCGACAGCCCGTCATGCGTGGTCAGCGTGCCATCGAAGTCCGTCACCAGGGCCAAGTAGCGCATCGACAACACCTCACGTGGCCGTCCGGCCCGGATTCCGATCGACCGTTGGGGCCGACCCTATCATGCCGCGCCGGGCAGACCCAGCCACCGGGCCGGCCCGTCCCGCAACCTTCGGGTTTTTGCCAAGTTGAGCCGGGGCCCCTATGGTTCGCGCCATATGCCGGATCGCCCGCGGGCGCGGTCCCGTCCTTCGACCAATCACGGAGCATCATTGCATGTGTGGCATCTGCGGCGAGATCCGCTTCGATGGAGGCGACGCCTCGGCCGCTGCCCTGGAGCGGATGATGGCGGTGATGGTGCCGCGCGGGCCCGACGGCGGCGGGATGCTGCTCCGCGACGGCACCGGCTTCGGCCACCGGCGCCTCAAGATCATCGACCTCTCCGAGGCTTCCGCCCAGCCGATGAGCGACGGCGAGCTCGGTCTCTCGATCGCCTTCAACGGCTGCATCTACAACTATCCCGAGCTCAAGGCGGAGCTCGAGGGGCTGGGCTACCGCTTCTTCTCGACCGGCGACACGGAGGTGATCCTCAAGGCCTACCACGCCTGGGGCAGCGCCTGCTTCGGGCGCTTCAAGGGCATGTTCGCGCTCGCCATCCAGGAGCGCGATTCGGGCCGCGTCGTCCTCGCCCGCGACCGCTTCGGGATCAAGCCGCTCTACCTCACCGAGACCAGGGGCCGGCTGCGCTTCGCCTCGTCGCTGCCCGCCTTGCTCGCGGCCGGCGAGGTGGACACGTCGATCGATCGCGTCGGCCTCGCCCACTACATGAGCTTCCATGCCGTCGTCCCGCCGCCGCGCACCATCCTCGCGGGCGTGAAGAAGCTGCCGCCGGCGACGGTGCGAACCATCGAGCCGGACGGCACCTCGAGGGACCACGTCTACTGGCGCCTCGACTTCGCCCGGACACCCGAGGACATCGGTCGGCCGTTCGACGAGTGGCGCGACCTCGTGCTGGACTCGCTCAGGACCGCCGTCCGGCGGCGCATGGTGGCCGACGTGCCGGTCGGCGTGCTGCTCTCGGGCGGGGTCGATTCCAGCGTCATCGTCGGGCTCCTCGCCGAGATGGGGCAGACGGGGCTCGCCACCTTCTCGATCGGCTTCGAGGAGGCGCATGGCGAGAAGGGCGACGAGTTCCGCTATTCCGACCTGATCGCCGAGGAGTACGGCACCCGGCACCACCAGATCTTCGTGCCCTCGGCCGAGCTGATCGACGCCCTGCCGGCCACCATCGGCGCCATGTCGGAGCCGATGGTCTCCTATGACAATGTCGGCTTCTTCCTGCTCTCGCGCGAGGTGGCGAAGCATATCAAGGTGGTGCAGAGCGGGCAGGGGGCGGACGAGGTCTTCGCCGGCTATCACTGGTACCCGCCTTTGGCCTCGTCCAAGGACGTGGTCGGCGACTATGCCCGGGTCTTCCTCGACCGCGACCGGGCGAGACTCGAGGCGCATCTGTCGCCGGACTACCTGACCCCGGACGACGCGGCCCTGGATTTCGTCAGGCAGGCCATGGCGCTGCCCGGGGCCGACGATCCGGTCGACAAGGCGCTCAGGCTCGATACGACCGTCATGCTGGTCGACGACCCGGTGAAGCGGGTCGACAACATGACCATGGCCCACGGGCTGGAGGCGCGGGTGCCCTTCCTCGACCACGATCTCGTCGAGCTGGCGGCCCGCATTCCGGCCGGGCACAAGCTGGCGCGGGGTGGCAAGGGCGTGCTCAAGGAGGCGGCGAGGAAGGTGATCCCGTCGGCGGTGATCGACCGGCCCAAGGGCTACTTCCCGGTGCCGGCGCTGAAATATCTGGACGGGCCCTATCTGGCGATGGTCGAGGACGCCTTGGGCTCGCAGGCGGCCCGGGAGCGCGGGCTCTTCCGGCAACCCTATCTGCAAGCCCTCCTCGCCGACCCCAAGGCGCACATCACGCCGCTCAGGGGCTCGGAGCTCTGGCAGGTCGCCCTGCTCGAGCTCTGGCTGCAGCAGCACGGGATTGGCGCATGAGCGGCCCGGACCCGCGGAGCAGCCGGAACGTGGTCGTCGACATGGGCTGGGGCCGGCTGCTCTTCGGCCAGACCTTCGCCGACCCCGGGCGGCTGGTCGAGGCGATCCGCGCCGAGGCGCCCGGCCGGCGCGACATCGCCGCCTATGTCGAGGACCCGCACGTCATCCTGGCCCGGGCCCCGCAGGAGCTCTTCCTCGACCCGTCGCACACCTTCCGGCTCGATCTCGCGAACTTTCGCCCCGCGCACCGGAAGCCCCGCGGCTTCACGCTCCGCCGGCTCAGCTCGTTGCGCGACGCCGACGAGGTGAACCGCATCTATCTGGCGCAGAAGATGGTGCCGGTGGCGCCCGAGTATTTCTGGCAGCGGCGCGACAGCCGGGTGGTCACGTGCCTTGTCGCCGAGGACGACAAGACCGGGCGCGTGATCGGCACCGTCATGGGCTGCGACCATGTCCGCGCCTTCGGCGACGCCGAGCGCGGCAGCTCGCTCTGGTGCCTCGCGGTCGACCCGCAGGCGACCCGGCCCGGCATCGGCGAGGCGCTGGTGCGCCATCTGGCCCTGGGCTTCAAGGAGGCCGGCCTCGCCCAGCTCGACCTCTCGGTGCTGCACGACAACGGCCAGGCGATAGCCCTCTACGAGAAGCTCGGCTTCAGCCGCGTGCCGGTCTTCACCCTCAAGCGCAAGAACCCGATCAACGAGAAGCTGTTCCTCGGCCCGCCGCCGGAGGAGGGCCTCAATCCTTACGCCAAGCTGATCGTCGACGAGGCCAGGCGGCGCGGCATCGGCGTCGAGATCGTCGATGCCGAGGGCGGCTTCTTTCGCCTCGTCTCCGGCGGCCGCAGCCTCGCCTGCCGGGAGAGCCTGTCCGAGCTCACCTCGGCCGTGGCGATGAGCCTCTGCGACGACAAGGCGGTGACCCGGCGCATCCTGGCGCGCGCCGGCATCGCCGTGCCGGCGCAGATCGAGGCGGGCGACCGGGGCGAGCTCGAGGCCTTCCTCGAGCGGCACGGCCGCCTCGTGGTCAAGCCGGCGCGCGGCGAGCAGGGCCGGGGCGTCGCGGTCGGGCTCGAGACCATGGCGGCGGTCGAGGCGGCCATCGCCGAAGCCCGGCAGCACTGCGACCGGGTGCTGGTCGAGGCCTGCGCCGAGGGCCAGGATCTCCGGCTCGTGGTGATCGACTACCGGGTGGTGGCGGCCGCCATCCGCCGGCCGGCGCATATCGTCGGCGACGGACAGTCGACGGTGCGCGACCTGATCCTGCGCCAGAGCCGGCGGCGGGCGGCGGCGACCGGCGGCGAGAGCCGCATCCCGCTCGATGGCGAGACCGAGAGAGCGCTCGAGGCGGCCGGGCTCGGCCTCGACGAGGTGCCGGCCGAGGGCCGCGAGATCCAGGTCAGGCGGACCGCCAACCTGCACACCGGCGGCACCATCCACGACGTCACCGACAGCGTCCACCCGGCGCTGGTCGAGGCGGCGGTCACGGCGGCGCGGACCATCGGCATCCCGGTCGTCGGCATCGACTTCATGGTGCCGTCGCCGCGCCGGCCGGACTACGTCTTCATCGAGGCGAACGAGCGCCCGGGCCTCGCCAATCACGAGCCGCAGCCGACCGCCCAGCGCTTCGTCGACCTCCTCTTCCCCCTGTCGATGCCGCTCGACGCCCGGCGGCAGAGCGGTGCCGCCGCATGACCCGGCTCGCCATCGACATGGCCTACTGCCAGGCCCAGCTCGAGCGCCTGCTCCGGATTCCGAGCCCGACCGGCTACACCGACACCGTCGTGCGCGCGGTCTCGGACGAGCTGGCCGGTCTCGGCCTCGCCGTCGAGGCGACGCGCCGGGGTGCGATCCGGGGCAGGCTTCGGGGCCAGAAGGAGCGCGGGGCGCGGGCGATCATCTCGCATCTCGACACGCTGGGCGCCCAGGTCCGCGGCCTGAAGGCGAACGGCCGCCTCGCCATCTGCCCGATCGGCACCTGGTCCGCCCGCTTCGCCGAGAGCGCCCGCTGCACGATCTTCAGCGAGAAGGGCGCCTATCGCGGCACCATCCTGCCGCTCAAGGCCTCGGGCCACACCTTCAACGAGGAGATCGACACCCAGCCCGTCGGCTGGGACCATGTCGAGATCCGGGTCGACGCCTTCGCCCGCGACCGCAAGGACCTGCGGAAGCTCGGCATCGACATCGGCGACATCGTCGCCATCGACCCCGGCACCGAGCTTCTCGACAACGGCTTCGTCGTCTCACGCCATCTCGACAACAAGGCCGGAGTCGCCGTCATGCTGGCGGCGCTCAAGGCGCTGCGCGAGGCGGAGGTGGTGCCGCCGGTCGACATCTGGTGGCTGTTCTCGATCGCCGAGGAGGTCGGCGTCGGCGCCTCGTCGCTGCTCACCCACGACATCGCGTCCATGGTGACGGTCGACAACGGCACGACGGCCCCGGGGCAGAACAGCGACGAGTTCGGCGTCACCATCTCGATGGCCGACCAGACCGGGCCCTTCGATTACCATCTGACGAAGAAGCTGGTGCGGCTCTGCCGCGAGCACGACATCCGCCACCAGAAGGACGTCTTTCGCTACTACCGCTCGGACAGCGCCTCGGCGATCGAGGCGGGTGCGGATGTGCGCACGGCGCTCATCACCTTCGGCGTCGATGCGAGCCACGGCTACGAGCGCATCCACATGCACGCGCTGCGCTCGCTCGCCGAGCTGATCACCACCTATGCCACCAGCCCGGTCGAGATCCAGCGCGACGCCCTGGAGCTGACGCGGCTCGAGGGCTTCACCACCCAGCCCATGGCCGAGGCCGAGCAGAGCCTGACCGCCGATGCCCGGCTCTCGGCCAAGGGCTGAGATGGCGAGATCGCTTTGGCAGGCGGATCGGCATCGGCTATGATCGTCAGCGGGTTGCAGAAGCGGAGGAAACGATGACCGACAAGGACGCCTATCAGCAGAAGGCCGAGGCCAAGCTGCGCGAGTGGCAGGCCGACATCGACAAGCTGCGCGCCCAGGCCGACCAGGTCACGGCGGATGCGCGGATCGAGTACGATCGCCAGATCGCCAGGCTGGTCGAGCAGCAGAAGGCGGCCAGCCAGCAATTCGCGAAGATGCAGAAGGCGAGCGGCGATGCCTGGGCCGACATGAAGGCCGGCATGGAGAAGTCCTGGGCCGAGATGTCGCAGGCCATGCGCGACGCGATGCGGCGGTTCGGCTGAGCGTCCGCCTGCCCGCCGCCCGCCTGCCCGCTGGGGGTCGTGCTTGAAGCTGTTCACCTGCGGCGGCTGCGGCCAGCTCCTGTTCTTCGAGAATGCGCGCTGCGAGCGCTGCGGCCGTGCGCTCGTGATTCTCGCCGTGCGCACCCCGCGGGCGACGCTCGAGCCCCAAGGCGAGCTCTGGCGGCCCCGGGATGCGCCGCGGCGGATGCGGATTCCGGTACTACGTGCGCGCC
>CAYMTA010000008.1:93024-119223 GCA_964393275.1 uncultured Geminicoccaceae bacterium
CCCCTGGGGGGGCTGGGGCCAGCTCCTTTTCTCCGCGACCGCGCGCGGCGCGGGGGGCGGCCGGGCGCGCGGCTTCGTCGCCGCGCGCACCACGCTGGCGACGCTCGAGCCCGATGGCGAGCTCTGGCGGCCCCTGGATGCGCCGAAGCAGGCCTACCGCTTTTGCGCCAATGCCGTGCACGGGGCCTGCAACTGGCTGGTGCCGGCCGAGTCGGGCGACATCTACTGCCGGGCCTGCGACTTCAACCGGACGGTGCCCGACCTCGGCAACCCGCGCCACGCCGAGCTCTGGCGCGCGGTCGAGGTGGCCGAGCACCGGCTGATCTACAGCCTGCTCCGCTTCGGCCTGCCGCTCGCCAGCAAGCGGCAGGAGCCGGCGACCGGCCTCGCCTTCGATATCCTCTCCGACGAGGCCTGCACCTTCCGTGACGACGAGCGGGTGATGACCGGCCATGCGGCGGGCCTGATCACCCTCAACCTGGAGGAGGCCGATCCGGCCGCGCGCGAGCAGGCGCGAACCAGCATGGCCGAGCCCTACCGCACGCTGCTCGGCCATTTCCGCCACGAGGTCGGCCACTACTACTGGGAGCGGCTGATCCGGGACGGCGGCCGGCTCGAGGCCTTCCGCGCCCTCTTCGGCGACGAGCGCCAGGATTACGGCCAGGCGCTCGAGCGGCATCACAACGACGGGCCGCCGGCCGACTGGCCGAGCCATTTCGTCAGCGCCTACGCCTCGGCCCATCCCTGGGAGGACTGGGCCGAGACCTGGGCGCATTATTTCCACATGGTCGACACGCTGGAGACGGCGCACGCCCACGGCGTGAGCACGCGGCCGCGGGTCACGGCCGATCCGGCGCTGGCCGTCGAGATCGAGTCGGACCCCTACCGGACGGCCGATTTCGACCGGCTGATGGACGACTGGCCGCCCTTGACCGTCGCCCTCAACAGCCTCAACCGCAGCATGGGCCAGCCCGACCTCTATCCCTTCGTGCTGGCGGAACCGTCGGCCACGAAGATGCGTTTCGTCCACGACCTGATCGTCGAGGTCACCCGACCGGGCTGAGCGGCACCCTTGCCGTTTTTGGCCTCGCCCGGTTCACAAGAGCCGATCAGGGGCTATGCTGTGCTCAGGCCGAACCCACGAGGAGAGGCAGTCCTGCCGATTTCATCACCTGTCGGAACCTGGCCCCGGCTCCATGCGGCGCCCGCCGGCTTGCTTGCCGGCGCCACCCGCGCCGCCGAGCTGGCCCGCATCGAGGACCTGGGCTTCAGCGGACTCTGGCTGCTCGGCGCGGCGCCAGCGGCACCCGACCTCCTGCGAGCCGCCGCCGCCGCCGGTCTCGCACCCGTGCTCGATCTGGCGCTGGGCCGGCCGCCGGCCCGCTCGCCGCTGGTCCGCCGGGCGCCGGAGCTCTTCCAGCCGGTGACGCCCGAGGAGCACGCGGCCCTCGATCCGCGGCGGCCGGACACGAGCCTGATGCGGCTGCGGGACGATGCCGATCTGGCTGCCCTGGGCGCGGCCGTCGTGGCGCTCGTCCGGCCCCTGGTCGAGGCCGGTGCCGCCGGCTTCGTCGTGCGCGGCGCCTGCCTGCTGCCGCCGGCCTGCCTCGCCGATCTGATCGGCGGCCTGCGCGCCGTCCGGCCCGATCTCTGCATCGTCGCCGACACGCTTGGCGCGGCCCCCGCCGCCGTCCTGGCCCTCGCCGGCGCCGGCTTCGACTACCGCCTGAACAGCGTCGCCTGGTGGGATCTGCGCAGCGCCTGGTTCCTCGACCAGGAAGCCGCCCTGGGCGACGTGGCGCCGTCCCTGGGCTTTCCCGAGGCGCCCGGCGGCGCCCGGCTGGCGCCGACCGTGCCGATCGCCCAGCGCCAGGCGCTGGCCCGCCAGCGGCTGCGGCTCGCGGCCGTGGCCTCGGCGGGCCTCGTCGTGCCGGCCGGCTTCGAGCACGGCGCCGAGACGCCGCTCGAGCCGGAGGAGGCGCGGCCGGGCGATCTCGAGCATTGGCGCCGGCACGCCGCCTTCGATCTCTCCGCCGAGATCAGGGACCTCAATGCCGGCCTCGCCGCCGCCGATCTTCGCGGCCCCCTGGTGCCCGTCTCCGGCCCGTCCGACGAGGCGGTTGGCCTCCTGCGGCTGGCGCGCGGCACGCCCGAGGCGAGCGGCAGCGCGGCCCTGCTCGTCGCCAACCCCGACGCGCACGGCGCCGCCGGCCTCGATGGCGGGCGCGCCATCCGCGCCGGCGACGGCCGGTTCGGTGATTTCGTCGAGCTCGGCGGCGATGCGGTCCTGGTGCCGGGCAGGCCCGTGGCGGTGGAGCCGGGCGGTGTCCGCCTGTTCCTCGCAACCGCCGCTGCCGCGACGGCGCTGCCGCTCGATGCCACCGTCTCGGTCCGGCGGCTGAAGGAGCTCGCCGTCGACCGGGTGGCGATCGAGGGCGTCGTGCCCGAGCTCGATGGCGGCCGCTTTCCGGTCAAGCGCATCGTCGGCGACCTGCTCCTGGTCGAGGCCGACATCTTCTGCGACGGCCACGACAAGATCGCCGCCGCCCTGATGATCCGCCACCAGGACGACGCCCATTTCAGCGAAGTGCCGATGACCTTCCTGGTCAACGACCGCTGGGCCGCCTCCTTCCCGCTCACCCGGATCGGCCGCTGGGTCTACACCATCCGCGGCTGGCGCGATCTCTTCGCCGCCTGGCGGAGCGAGGTGGCGAAGAAGCACGATGCCGGGCTCGACCTGACCCTCGAGCTCGAGGAAGGCCGGCGGCTGATCGAGGCCGCCGCGCGCGAGGCCAAGAGCGGCGCCAAGGCCGCCATGCAGGCGGCCCTGGCCGCCATCGAGGCCGCCGGCGGACGGCAGGGCGAGCTGCTCGCGATCATGCTCGAGGAGGGCTTCGGCGAGCTGATGGCGAAGCACGGTCCGCGCACCAACCTCTCCGGCTACGGCCGTGAGCTCGAGGTGGTGGTCGGCCGCCGGGCGGCCGAGTTCGGCGCCTGGTACGAGCTGATGCCGCGCTCGATGGCCGACGACGAGAGCCGCCACGGCACCTTCAGGGACGTCATCCAGAAGCTCCCCTACGTCCGGGACATGGGCTTCGACGTGCTCTACTTCACGCCGATCCACCCGATCGGCCGGACCAACCGGAAGGGTCGCAACAACAGCCTGACCCCGGCCCCGGACGATCCGGGCTCGCCCTACGCCATCGGTGCCGAGGACGGCGGGCACAAGGCGCTGCACAAGGAGCTCGGCAGCTTCGAGGACTTCGCCGCGCTGGTCGAGGCGGCGCACGCCCACGGCCTCGAGCTGGCGCTCGACTTCGCCATCCAGTGCTCGCCGGACCATCCCTGGATCAAGGAGCATCCGGAATGGTTCGACTGGCGCCCCGACGGCACGATCAAGTTCGCCGAGAACCCGCCGAAGAAGTACGAGGACATCGTCAACGTCCACTTCTACCGGGACGCCCTGCCGGCGATCTGGATCGAGCTTCGGGACACCGTGCTCTTCTGGGTCGAGCGGGGGGTCAAGATCTTCCGTGTCGACAACCCGCACACCAAGCCCTTCCCGTTCTGGGAATGGCTGATCCGGGACGTCAACGACGCGCACCCGGACGTGATCTTCCTCGCCGAGGCCTTCACCCGGCCGAAGGTCATGCACCGGCTCGCCAAGGTCGGCTACCAGCAGTCCTACAGCTACTTCACCTGGCGCAACACCAAGCACGAGCTGACCGAGTACCTGACCGAGCTGACCCAGGGGCCGGCCAGGGACTACATGCGGCCCAACTTCTTCGCCAACACGCCGGACATCAACCCGGTCTACCTGCAGACCGGCGGCCGCGCCGCCTTTCAGGCGCGCCTCGTCCTGGCGGCGACGCTGGGCTCCGCCTACGGCCTCTATTGCGGCTTCGAGCTCTGCGAGGGTCGGCCGGTGCCGGGCAAGGAGGAGTATCTCGACAGCGAGAAGTACCAGCTTCGCCACTGGGACTGGGACCGGCCGGGCCACATCCGCGACGACATCGGCCGGCTGAACGCGATCCGCCGCCGCAACCCGGCGCTGCAGCAGTTCACCGGCCTCACCTTCTACAATGCCGGCAACGACCAGATCCTCTATTACGGCAAGCATACGGACGACTTCAGCGATTTCGTCCTCGTCGCCGTCAATCTCGACCCGCACGCGAGCCAGTCCGCCGCCTTCGAGGTGCCGCTTTGGGAATACGGGCTCGCCGACTGGGCGAGCATCGGGGTCGAGGACCTGATCAGCGGCGCCCGTTTCACCTGGACCGGCAAGATGCAGCATGTCGAGCTGGACCCCACCGTTCGTCCCTATGCCATCTGGCGGCTGATCCCGCCCGGTCGCGATCATTGAGAACAGGCAGCATGGCATCAAAGCACAAGAAAATCATCGCCGATCGCACCGACCCGCTCTGGTACAAGGACGCGATCATTTACCAGACGCACGTCAAATCGTATTTCGATTCCAATAATGACGGCGTCGGTGACTTCGCCGGATTGACCGAGAAGCTGGACTACATCCAGGACCTGGGCGTCACGGCGATCTGGTTGATGCCGTTCTATCCATCGCCCCTGCGTGACGACGGCTACGACATCCAGGACTATCGCGGCGTCCACCCGACCTACGGCACGATTCGCGACGTGAGGCGGTTCATCGACGAGGCGCACCGCCGCGACCTCCGGGTGATCACCGAGCTCGTCATCAACCACACCTCCGACCAGCATCCCTGGTTCCAGCGCGCCCGCCTCGCCAAGCCCGGCTCGCGTCACCGCGACTACTATGTCTGGTCCGACACGGACCAGAAATACCAGGGAACCCGGATCATCTTCCTCGACACCGAGAAGTCCAACTGGACCTGGGATCCGGTCGCCAAGGCCTATTTCTGGCACCGCTTCTACAGCCACCAGCCCGATCTCAACTTCGACCACCCGCCGGTCATGGACGAGATCAAGAGCCTCCTGCACTTCTGGCTGAAGATGGGGATCGACGGGCTCAGGCTCGATGCCATTCCCTATCTGGTCGAGCGCGAGGGCACCTCCAACGAGAACCTGCCCGAGACGCACGCCATCTTGAAGCGCATCCGCGCCGAGATGGACGAGCACTTCCCCGGCCGGATGCTGCTCGCCGAGGCCAACCAGTGGCCGGAGGACACCGCACCCTATTTCGGCGACGGCGACGAGTGCCACATGGCCTTCCACTTCCCCCTGATGCCGCGCATGTACATGGGCGTCGCGCAGGAGGATCGGGCACCCATCACCGACATCATGCGCCAGACGCCGGAGATCCCGGACAACTGCCAGTGGGCGATCTTCCTGCGCAACCATGACGAGCTGACGCTCGAGATGGTGACCGAGAACGAGCGTGACTACTTGTGGAGCACCTATGCCGGTGACCGGCGGGCGCGCATCAATCTCGGCATCCGCCGCCGCCTCGCCCCGCTCATGGACAACGACCGGCGCAAGATCGAGCTGATGAACAGCCTGCTGCTCTCGATGCCGGGGACTCCCGTCCTCTATTACGGCGACGAGATCGGCATGGGCGACAACATCTATCTCGGCGACCGCGATGGCGTCAGGACGCCGATGCAATGGTCGCCCGACAGGAACGGCGGGTTCTCCAGGGCCAACCCGCAGGCGCTCTATCTGCCGCCGGTCATGGATCCGCTCTACGGCTTCGCCTCGGTCAACGTCGAGGCTCAGAGCCGCAGCGTCTCGTCGCTGCTGCAATGGATGCACCGCATGATCATGGTGCGTCGCCGGCACAAGGCGTTCGGCCGCGGCACGCTCGACTTCATCTATCCCGGCAACCGCAAGATCCTGGCCTACACCCGCAGCTTCGAGGACGAGACGATCCTCTGCGTCGTCAATCTCTCGCGCAACGCCCAGCCGGTCGAGCTGCAGCTCCAGGCGCAGAAGGGGCGGATACCGGTCGAGCTTCTCGGCCGCACCACCTTCCCGCCGATCGGCGATCTGCCGTACCTCCTGACCCTGCCGGCGCACGGCTTCTACTGGTTCATCCTCGCCGACGAGGCGAGCCTGCCGGAATGGCATGTCGACCTGCCCGAGCCTTTGCCGGAGTTCATCACCCTGGTCATGTCGAGCGGCTGGCGGTCGCTCGCCGAGCCGCGCAACCGGAGGGAGCTCGAGGACGGCGTGCTCGGGCCCTTCCTCGCCAACCAGCGCTGGTTCGCGGCCAAGGGTGTGCCGGTCGAGCGCATCGAGTTCGGTCGCCACTTCACGCTGCCGGGCGGCACGGAGGGGCCGCTGCTCTCGGAGATCATCGTGCATCTCGAGGGCCAGGAACGGCAGACCTACATGCTGCCGCTGGCCATGGCCTGGGGCGAGGACAACCTTTCCGGCACCTCGCCGCTGCGCCCCTTCACCCTGGCCAAGGTTCGCCGCGGTGCCCAGGTCGGCGCCCTCTACGACGCCACCGCCGGCAGCGACCTGGCGCTGGCGCTGCTCGACGGCATCCGCCACGCACGCTCGGTCGAGACCGCGTCGGGCATGCTGCGCTTCAGCCGGAGCCCCGCTTTCGACGCCGCCGCGCTGGCCGACCGGCCGGAAATCACCCGGCTCGCGGTCGAGCAGAGCAACTCGTCCCTGATGCTCGACCGCTCGGCGATCCTCAAGCTCTACCGGCGGCCCTTGGCGGGCCCGCACCCGGAGGTCGAGATCGGCCGCTTCCTCACCGATGTCGCGGGCTTCGCCAACACGCCCCCCCTGCTCGGCAGCCTCGATTTCGAGAGCGAGGACGGTGCGACCACGCTGGCCGCCGCCTTCGGCTTCGTCCTCAACCAGGGCGACGGCTGGGCCTGGACGCTCGACCATCTCGCCCGCGAGCTCGAGACCATGGTGCTCGAGCAGGAAGGCGAGGGCGAGCCCGAGGCCGGCGAGTCCTTCGACGTCTACCTGCAGCTCGCCGCCACCATCGGCCAGCGCACCGCCGAGCTGCATCGCGCCTTCGCCACGCCGACCGACGATCCCGCCTTCAAGCCCGAGCCGATCGAGGCCGCCGACCGGCGCCGGTGGGTCGCGAGCATGGAGGCCGAGCTCGACCGCGCCGCCGCCATCGTCGAGCGCGCGGTGCCACAGCTCGACGAGGAGGAGGCCGATCTGGCCCGGGCCTTCGTCACGGCGGCACCGGTGCTGCGCCGGAGGATCGCCGAGCTCGGCGCCGTCGAGATCGATGCGACCAAGACGCGGCTGCACGGCGACTTTCACCTGGGCCAGGTGCTGATCGCCAAGGGCGACGTCTACATCCTCGATTTCGAGGGCGAGCCGCAGCGCGATCTCGAGGAGCGGCGGGCGAAGACCTCGCCGATCAAGGACGTCGCCGGCATGCTGCGCTCGCTCGATTATGGCGCCGTCGCGGCTCTCGACCGCTTCGCCGAGCGCGATCCGACGCATCTCGAGGGCGTGCGGCCGCTGGCCGCCACCTGGCGCGAGGCGGCGATGCGGCGGTTCCTCGAGAGCTACCGCGAGCATGCCGCAGGCTGCGGCAGCGTGCCGGAGGATACCAGTGTCTTCAATGCGGTGCTCGAGCTCTTCCTGATCGAGAAGGCCGCCTACGAGATCGCCTACGAGGCGGCCAACCGGCCGGCCTGGCTCGGCATTCCGGTGCGCGGCGTGCTGGGCCTCCTCGACCCCGAGCAGCGAAAGGGGCTTTTCGGCGATGGCTGAGACCCGCAAGCCCGAGACCCGCAAGTCCGAGACCCCCAAGCCCGTCAGGGAGAAGCGCCCGCTGGTCGAGCCGGCCGAGCTCGAGGCGGTGTTGCGCGGCACGCACGAGAATCCGTTCGGGCTCTTCGGCCCGCACCAGACGCCCGATGGGCTCGTGGTTCGCACGTTCCAGCCCGGCGCCATCGCGGTCGAGCTGATCGACGCGGCCAGCGGCAAGCCGGTCGCCACCCTCGAGCGGCTCGACGAGGCCGGCTTCTTCGCCACCCGCCTGGCCAGGAAGAAGGCGCCCTTCGCCTATCGGCTGCGGGTCGACTGGGGCAACGGCCAGCCGGCCCAGGAGATCGAGGATCCCTATCGCTTCGGCACCGTGCTCGGCGAGATGGACGTCTATCTCCTGGCCGAGGGCCGCCATCTCCGGCTCTACGAGGAGCTCGGCGCCCATCCGGCCGAGATGGACGGCGTGCCCGGCACCCGCTTCGTGGTCTGGGCGCCCAATGCGCGCCGGGCGTCGGTGGTCGGGCCCTTCAACAACTGGGACGGCCGCCGCCACCCGATGCGCAAGCGGATCGAGTGCGGCTGCTTCGAGCTCTTCATCCCGCATCTGCGGAAAGGCGAGCTCTACAAGTACGAGCTGGTCGGCCCGCATGGCGAGATGCTGCCCTTGAAGGCCGATCCCGTCGGCTTTCGCAGCGAGCACCCGCCGGCCAACGCCTCGGTCGTGCACGGCCTCGTGCAGCACGACTGGCATGACGCCGCCTGGCTCGACCGGCGGGCCGAGGCGCAGGGCCGCGAGGCGCCGATCAGCATCTACGAGGTCCACCTCGGCTCCTGGATGCGGGTGCCGGAGGAGGGCAACCGCTACCTCTCCTATGTCGAGCTGGCCGAGCGGCTGGTGCCCTATGTCAAGGAGATGGGCTTCACCCACATCGAGCTCATGCCGATCTCCGAATACCCCTTCGACGGCTCCTGGGGCTACCAGCCGGTCGGGCTCTTCGCGCCCACCATCCGCCACGGCACGCCCGAGGAGTTCGCCGCCTTCGTCGACGCGGCGCACGCAGCCGGCATCGGCGTGCTGATCGACTGGGTTCCCGGCCACTTTCCGACCGACGCCCACGGGCTCGCCAATTTCGACGGCACCGCCCTCTACGAGCACATGGACCCGAGGAAGGGCTTCCATCAGGACTGGAACACGGCGATCTACAACTACGGCCGCAGCGAGGTCGCGAACTTCCTCCACGCCAACGCGCTCTTCTGGATGGACAAGTTCCACATCGACGGGATCCGCGTCGATGCGGTGGCCTCGATGCTCTACCTCGACTACTCGCGCAAGGCGGGCGAGTGGGAGCCCAACATCCACGGCGGCAACGAGAACCTCGAGGCGATCGCCTTCCTCAAGCGGCTCAACGAGCTGGCCTATGGCGAGCACCCCGGCACCACCTCGATCGCCGAGGAATCGACCGCCTGGCCCGCCGTCTCCAGGCCGGTCTATCTCGGCGGGCTCGGCTTCGGCTACAAGTGGAACATGGGCTGGATGCACGACACGCTGCATTACATCGGCGAGGAGCCGATCTTCCGGCGCTACCACCAGAACAACCTGACCTTTGGCCTGCTCTACGCCTTCTCCGAAAACTTCGTCCTGCCGATCAGCCACGACGAGGTGGTGCACGGCAAGGGCTCGCTGCTCGGCCGGATGCCGGGCGACCGCTGGCAGCGCTTCGCCAACCTGCGGGCCTATCTGGGCTTCATGTGGACGCATCCGGGCAAGAAGCTCGTCTTCATGGGCTGCGAGTTCGGCCAGGAGCGCGAGTGGAACTACGAGGGCAGCCTCGACTGGCACCTGCTCGACGATCCGATGCACAAGGGCGCCCAGCTTCTGGTCCGCGACCTCAACCAGCTCTACCGCTCGACCAGGGCCCTTTTCGAGCTCGACTGCGAGCCGCAGGGCTTCGAGTGGATCGATGCCGCCGATGCCGAGCAGAGCGTGCTCAGCTATCTGCGTCGGGGCAGCGAGCCGGACAGCTTCGTCGTCGTGGTCTGCAACTTCACGCCGGTGGTGCGCCACAACTACCGGATCGGCGTGCCGGCGCCCGGCCGCTACGTGGAGGTCCTGAACACCGACGCCGAGCGCTACGGCGGCGGCAATGTCGGGGTCGGGCCGGAGGTCATGGCCGAGGCCGTGCCGTGGCACGGCCGGCCCGCGTCCATCGACCTGACCCTGCCGCCCCTGGCGACCGTCGCCTACGTGCTCGGGCGGTGACGGAAAACTGCTCGGCCGAGGGAACCGGCGGGCGGTTTACGCATTGAAATCGTTGTGAAAAGGAGTCATGCTCCCCATCTGTAGAGGGGACGCAAGCGAACGGGTGTCGTGATGCTGATCGCCGGAATGCTCCGTCGGCTGGTCACCTATGGTCAACTCGTGGTGATCGACGCCAAGGGCTTGGTGCACGAGTTCAAAGGCGAGGGGGGGCCCCGGGCGGTGATCCGCCTCGCCGACCGCCGGATCGAGGCGGAGCTGCTCCTGCACCCGGAGCTGGCGCTCGGCGAAGGCTACATGGATGGCCGCATCGTCGTCGAGGAGGGCTCGATCTACGACGTGATCGAGATCGGCTCGGTCAACCAGGCCCGCCTGGGTCCCGGCGTGCTCGCCCGCATCGCCGCCCACACGGGCTACGCGCTCCGCCGCTTCCACCACTACAACCCGATATCACGCTCGAGACGCAACGTCGCCCATCACTACGATCTTTCGAGCACGCTCTACCGGATGTTCCTCGACCCCGACCGGCAGTATTCCTGCGGCTACTTCCCGAAGCCGGGCACCAGCCTCGAGGACGCGCAGCTCGCGAAGAAGCGCCATCTGGCGGCCAAGCTCCTGCTCCGGCCGGGCCAGAAGGTCCTCGACATCGGCTGCGGCTGGGGCGGCCTCGGCATCTACCTGGCGCAGGTCGACGACGTCGACGTCACCGGCCTCACCCTGTCGGTCGAGCAGCACGCCTACGCCATGCGGCGGGCGCAGGAAGGCGGTCTCGAGGGTCGCGTGCGCTTCCTCATGCAGGACTACCGCGAGACCGAGGGGCGCTTCGACCGGATCGTCTCGGTCGGCATGTTCGAGCATGTCGGCATCAACCACTACCGCCGGTATTTCGAGCAGATCCGCGACCGACTCGACGATGACGGCGTGGCGCTCGTCCACTCGATCGGCCGCAGCGCCGGACCCTGCGCCACGGCCGACTTCATCCGCAAGTACATCTTCCCGGGCGGCTACATCCCGGCCCTCTCCGAGGTCCTGCCGGTCATCGAGAAAACCGGGCTCTGGGTCACCGACGTCGAGGTCCTGCGCCTGCACTACGCCGACACGCTCAGGGCGTGGCGAACCCGCTTCCTCGCCCGCTGGGACGAGGCGGCCGACCTCTATGACGAGCGGTTCTGCCGGATGTGGGAATTCTACCTCGCCGGCTCCGAGGCGTTCTTCCGCTGCATGGACGGCATGGTGTTCCAGGTCCAGCTGGCGAAGAAGCCGGACACGGTGCCACTGACCCGCGACTACATCGCCGCCGAGGAGGCCCGCCTCGCCAAGGCCGAGCCCGCCCGCTACCGGCTGGTCGCTTGAGCCGGCCCATCGGCCTCGCGGCGCGCGAGATCGAGGGGCCCGAGGGCCCGCCGCCGCTGCTCGTCCTCCACGGGCTCTTCGGCTCGCAGCGCAACTGGCAGGCGCACGGCAAGGCCCTGGCGCGCCAGCGCCGCGTCTTTCTCGTCGATCTGCGCAACCACGGCCGGTCGCCCTGGTCCGATGTCATGGACTACCCGGCCATGGCGGCCGACGTCATGGAGCTCACCAGCGCCCTGGGTCTCGAGCGGGTCAGCCTGCTCGGCCACAGCATGGGCGGCAAGGTGGCGATGACCGTCGCCCTCGAGCGGCCGGCGCTGGTCGACCACCTGATCGTCGCCGACATCGCCCCGATCGCCTACAGCCACGATTTCGATGCCGAGCTCGAGGCGATGCGCGGCCTCGACCTCGCCTCGGTCGACCGTCGGTCGGACGCCGACGCGGCCATGGCGAAAGCGGTTCCCGACCGCGCCGCTCGCCAGTTCCTCCTCGGCAATCTCGAGTTCGACGAGACGGGCGTGGCCCGCTGGCGGCCCAACCTCGAGGTGCTGCACAAGGTCATCGACACGCTCACCGGCTGGCCCGACCGGGACCGGGCCCGATCCTTCGCCGGGCCGGTCCTCGCCGTTCGCGGCGAACGCAGCCCCTATGTCGACGAAGCCGGCATGGCTGCTCTCCGGCGGCTCTTTCCGGCGGTCGAGATGGTCACCATTCCCGCCGCCGGCCACTGGCTGCACGTCGAGGCGCCCCGGCCGTTCCTCGAGGCGGTGCAGAGCTTTCTCCACGCCTGATTGTTCGAAAGCGAAAATTCGCGGAGCGGAATCGCGCCCCGCCTCCTTTCAGTTGTGAAAACGCGAACGGCGTGATAGCTCACATTCGAGCAGGGCAGGTGGCGCGCCAACTCGGAGACATGCGTGGCGGAGCGTGAGGCATTCGATCTCGTCGTGGTCGGCGGCGGCATCAACGGCGCCGGAATCGCCCGCGACGCGGCCGGGCGCGGGCTCTCCGTGCTGCTGGTCGAGCGCGACGATCTCGCCAGCCGCACCTCCTCCTGGTCCTCCAAGCTGATCCACGGCGGGCTCCGCTACCTCGAGCACTACGAGTTCCGCCTGGTGCGCGAGGCTTTGATCGAGCGCGAGGTGCTGCTGAAGGCCGCCCCGCACATCATCTGGCCTTTGACCTTCGTCCTGCCGCACAGCCCGGAGCAGCGGCCGGCCTGGCTCGTCCGCCTCGGCCTCTTCCTCTACGACCATCTGGGCGGGCGCGAGATCCTGCCTGGCTCGAAGGCGGTCGACCTCGCCGCCCCCGGGCCCTTGGGCGATCCGCTCCAGGACTGGGTCAAGCGCGGCTTCACCTACAGCGACTGCTGGGTCATGGACAGCCGGCTGGTCGTGCTGAACGCGATGGATGCCGTGGCGCGCGGGGCCGAGGTTCGAACCCGGACCGAATGCACGGGCGCCCTGCGCGAGGACGCCGGCTGGCGGGCCGATCTCCGCTGCACCCGGACGGGCGCCGCCCGGACCGTGCGGGCGCGGGCCCTCGTCAACGCCGCCGGCCCCTGGGTCGCCCGCTTCCTCGAGGACGGTCTCGGCCAGCGCAGCACGAAGCGGGTCCGGCTGGTCAAGGGCTCGCACATCGTCACCAGGCGCCTGCACGACGGCGCCCATCCCTACATCCTGCAGAACACCGACAAGCGCATCGTCTTCGTCATCCCCTACGAGACCGACTACAGCCTGATCGGCACGACCGACGTCGACTACGAGGGCGATCCGGCGAAGGCCAGGATCACGCCGGCCGAGACCGACTATCTCTGCGCCGTGGTCAACCGCTACTTCCGCCATCGCATCGCCCCGGCCGACGTGGTCTGGTCCTATTCGGGGGTGCGCCCGCTCTACGACGACGCCAGCGGCAGCGCCTCGGCGGTGACCCGCGACTACGTCTTCGACCTCGAGGGCGGGGCCGGCCGCGCCCCCCTGCTCTCCATCTTCGGCGGCAAGATCACGACCTACAGGAAGCTCGCCGAGCACGCGCTGCGGCGGCTCTGCCCGCTCATCGACTGCCACGCGGGCGACTGGACGGCGACGGCGCATCTGCCCGGCGGCGATCTGCCGGGGGGCGATTTCGCGGCCTTTCTGGCACGCTTCCGGGCGGACCACCCCTGGCTGCCGGCCGCGCTTGCGACCCGTCTGGCGCGCTCCTATGGTTCGCGGGCGGAGGCCATCGTCGAGGGGAGGCGGGGACTGGACGATCTCGGGCAACACCTGGGCGGCGACCTTTACGCGGCGGAGCTCGATTATCTCGTGGCGCACGAGTGGGCGGTGACCGCCGAGGACGTGCTCTGGCGCCGCAGCAAGCTCGGCCTGCACCTGGACGAGGCGGCCCGCCAGCGCGTCGCCGACTGGCTGGACCGCGCCACCGCGAAGCTTTCCGTCGCATGACCGCCGCGGCCGCCGCCACGCTCGGCATCGTCGGCGCCGGCGCCTGGGGCACCGCGCTCGCCCAGGCCGCGGCCCGAGCCGGCCGCGAGGTCGTGCTCTGGGCCCGCGACCCGGCGATCGTCCAGGCGATCGAGCGGGACCGCCGGTCATCGCGTGCCTTCCCCGATCTCGCGCTCGAGCCCGGCATCCGGGGCGAGGGCGATCTCGCGGCGGTGCTGGCCCTGGAGGTCGTGCTCCTGGTGGTGCCCGCGCAGGCGATCCGCGGCCTCTGCCGCACCTGTCCCAAGGCCAGGCCCGGTGTCGCCGTGATCTGTGCCAAGGGCTTCGAGAGCACGACCGACCATCTGCTCAGCGCCGTGGTCGAGGCGGAATGGCCGGGTGTCGCCGTCGCCTGCCTCTCCGGCCCGAGCTTCGCCGCCGAGGTGGCGGCGGGCCTGCCGACGGCGCTCACCCTGGGTGCCGTCGAGCCCGAGCTCGGATCGCGTCTCGCCGAGCTTCTGAGCGGGCCGCATCTTCGGGTCTACTGGACCGACGACCGGACCGGGGTCGAGATCGGCGGCGCCGTCAAGAACGTGCTCGCCATCGCCTCCGGCATGGTGATGGGCGCCGGGCTCGGCGAGAACGCGAGAGCCGCCCTGGTCACGCGCGGCCTCGCCGAGCTGGCGCGGCTCGGCGCCGCCATGGGTGCCCGGGTCGAGACTCTGATGGGCCTCGCCGGCCTCGGCGACCTGATGCTCACCGCCATGAGCGCCACCTCGCGCAACACCGCCTTCGGCATGGCGCTCGGCCGGGGCCAGGGCGTCGACGCGGCCAGGGCCGACGGCAACCTGGTCGAGGGCTTCTGGACGGCCCGGGCGGTCGACCGCCTCGCCATCAGGCACGGCGTCGAGACGCCGATCGCCAGCGCCGTCGCCCGGATCCTCGACCGCCGGCTCGACATCGAGGGCGCCCTCGATGCGCTGATGCACCGCCCGCTGCGCGCCGAGGGCCTGGCGTGACGACACTGGAGCTTCGCTCGGTGACCCGGCTCGAGGGCGACGAGCTGCATCTCGACGACGTTCGCCTCTCCCTCGAATCCGGCCGGCTCTACGTCCTGCTCGGCCCGACCAACGCCGGCAAGACCTCGCTGCTGCGGGTCATGGCCGGGCTCGACCGGCCGTCGGAGGGGCGGGTCCTGATCGGCGGCCAGGACGTCACCGGGCGCAGCGTGCGCCGGCGCAACGTCGCCATGGTCTACCAGCAGTTCGTCAACTACCCGTCCTTCACCGTCTACGACAACATCGCCTCGCCGCTCCGCCTCAAGGGCCTGAAGCGCGCCGAGGTCGAGCGGAAGGTCAAGGAGACGGCGGAGCTCCTGCATATCGAGCCCTTGCTCCAGCGCCTGCCGGCCGAGCTCTCGGGCGGCCAGCAGCAGCGCTGCGCCATCGCCCGTGCGCTGGTCAAGGAGGCCGAGCTGCTGCTGCTCGACGAGCCGCTCGTCAATCTCGACTACAAGCTGCGCGAGGAGCTGCGCACCGAGCTTCGCGCCCTCTTCGCCCGCCGCTCGGCGATCGTCGTCTACGCCACGACCGAGCCCACCGAGGCGCTGGTCATGGGCGGCCACGCCGTGGTCATGGGCGAGGGGCGGGTGCTGCAGGCGGGGCCGACCCTCGAGGTCTATCACCGGCCGAGCTCGGCCAGGGTCGCCGCCGTCTTCTCCGACCCCACCATGAACATGGTCGACATCAATGTCCGGGGCCGCGAGGCGCGCACCCCGGCGGGCTTCGTCCTGCCGCTCGAGGGCGACCTCGCCGGCCTGCGCGAGGGCCGCTTTCGCCTCGGCGTGCGCGCCAACCACCTATCGCTCCGCCGCCGCGGGGCCGCCGACATCGAGATCAAGGGCACGGTCGACCTCGCCGAGATCTCCGGCTCGGAGACCTTCGTCCATTTCCGCCACCACAATCTCGACTGGGTGGTGCAGGAGGAGGGCGTGCATCCCCTGGCCCGGGGTGCCGAGGCCAGCTTCTATCTCGATCCCTCGAGGCTCTATTTCTTCGGCGACACCGGTGCCCTCGAGCGGGCACCCTCGAGCCTCGCGCTCGACGGCGCCGCCTGAGGGGACGGACGTGGCCAGGATCGAGTTCCAGCGTCTCGCCCATAGCTACGTGGCCAACCCCAGGGCACCGGCCGACTGGGCGCTTAAGGAGCTCGATTTCGCCTGGGAGGACGGCGGCGCCTATGCGCTGCTCGGCCCCTCGGGCTGCGGCAAGTCCACGCTGCTCAACATCATCTCCGGCCTGCTCCGGCCGAGCCAGGGCCGCGTCCTCTATGACGGCAAGGACGTGACCACCCTGCCGCCGGCGGCGCGCAACATCGCCCAGGTGTTCCAGTTCCCGGTCATCTACGACACCATGACGGTCGCCGAGAACCTGGCCTTTCCGCTGCGCAACCGCGGGGTGCCCCGGGCGGAGGTGGCGAGGCGGGTCGCCGAGGTGCTCGAGATGCTGGAGCTGCAGCCGGTCCAGCACCGCCGCGCCGCGGGGCTGACCGCCGACCAGAAGCAGAAGATCTCCATGGGCCGGGGTCTGGTGCGCGACGACGTCGCCGCCATCCTCTTCGACGAGCCGCTGACCGTCATCGACCCGCACCTCAAGTGGCAGCTGCGCCGCAAGCTCAAGGAGGTGCACGAGCGCTTCCACCACACCCTCGTCTACGTGACCCACGACCAGAACGAGGCCCTGACCTTCGCCGACAAGGTGGTGGTCATGTACGAGGGCGAGATGGTCCAGCTCGGCACGCCGCAGGAGCTGTTCGAGCGGCCGGCGCACCGCTTCGTCGGCTACTTCATCGGCTCGCCCGGCATGAACTTCCTGGGCTGCCACCTGGTCCCGGACGGGCTCGGCATCGACGGCACCGAGATCGTCCTCCACGGCCACTGGGCCGAGCTCGGCCGCCATCACGCGAAGTCGAGGCTCGCGATCGGCATCCGCCCCGAGTTCCTCGACATCTCGCCGACGCCCCGCGACGACGCCGTTCCGACGAAGCTGATTTCGGTGCAGGACCTCGGCAATTTCAAGCTCGCGACCGTTCGCCTCGGCCCGCACGAGGTGACGGCGAAGCTGAAGGAGGACGCCCCGGTGCCGACCGACGAGGCGCATCTCGTGTTCCAGCCGGAATGGACACGCCTCTACGCCGACGACCGGCTGGTCGGCTGAGGCGGGTAGGGGAGCGATGCGCAAGACCGAGAGCAACAAGGCCTGGCTGCTGGTCCTGCCGGTTTTCCTGCTGGTCGCGTTCACCGCCGTCATCCCGCTGATGACCGTGGTCAACTACTCGGTCCAGGACATCTTCGGCCCGGGCGACGCCTATTGGGTCGGCACCGAATGGTTCGAGGAGACGCTGCGCTCGGAGGAGCTGCACGGCGCCTTCATCCGCCAGGTGATCTTCTCGGCCACCATCCTGGTCATCCAGATTCCGCTCGGCATCGCCATCGCCCTCGCCATGCCGGACAAGGGCTGGGCCGCCTCCTTGAGCCTCGTCCTCGTGGCCCTGCCGCTCCTCATCCCCTGGAACGTCGTCGGCACCATCTGGCAGATCTTCGCCCGCGCCGACATCGGCCTCGGCGGCTGGTTCGTCAACAACATGATGGGCATCGGCTACAACTACACCGCCGACAGCCTGCACGCCTGGATCACCGTCGTCGTCATGGATGTCTGGCACTGGACGCCGCTCGTCGTGCTGCTCTGCTACGCCGGCCTCAGGGCGATCCCCGACGCCTTCTACCAGGCGGCCGCCATCGACGGCGCCGGGCGCTGGAAGGTCTTCCGCTACATCCAGCTGCCGAAGCTCCGGGGCGTCCTTTTGATCGCCGTGCTGCTCCGCTTCATGGACAGCTTCATGATCTACACCGAGCCCTTCGTCCTGACCGGCGGCGGTCCCGGCACGGCCACCACCTTCCTCTCGCAGCGGCTGGTCAAGATCGCGCTCGGCCAGTTCGACCTGGGTCCGGCCGCCGCCTACTCGATCATCTATTTCCTGATCATCCTGCTCGCCAGCTTCGTCTTCTACAACATCATGATCCGCGTCGGCCGGGGAGGTGCTGGATGAAGAAGCGCTACGTCGCCCTGGCCATCTACTTCTTCTTCCTCCTCCTGCCGATCTACTGGCTCGTCAACATGAGCCTGAAGACGAACGTGGAGATCACCAGCGGGCTGACGCTCTGGCCGCAGAACCTGACCTTCGCCAACTACATGACCATCCTGACCGACCAGAGCTGGTACTCGGGCTACATCAACAGCTTCATCTACGTGGCGATGAACACCGCGATCTCGCTGACCGTGGCGTTGCCGGCGGCCTATGCCTTCTCGCGCTACAGGTTCATCGGCGACAAGCACATGTTCTTCTGGCTGCTGACCAACCGGATGGCGCCGCCGGCCGTCTTCGCCCTGCCGTTCTTCCAGCTCTACCAGACCTTCGGCCTGTTCGACACGCACATCGCCGTGGCCCTGGCGCACTGCCTCTTCAACGTGCCGCTCGCGGTCTGGATCCTCGAAGGCTTCATGTCCGGCGTGCCCAAGGAGATCGACGAGACCGCCTATATCGACGGCTACAGCTTCCCGCGCTTCTTCCTCTTCGTCTTCATGCCGCTGATCAAGGCCGGCATCGGTGTGACCGCCTTCTTCTGCTTCATGTTCTCTTGGGTCGAGCTCTTGATGGCCCGCACCCTGACCTCGGTCGCGGCCAAGCCGATCGGTGCCATCATGACCCGCACCGTCTCGGCCGCCGGCATGGACTGGGGCACGCTCGCCGCCGCCGGTGTGCTGACCATCGTGCCGGGCGTGCTCGTCATCTATTTCGTCCGCAACTACATGGCCAAGGGCTTCGCCCTCGGGCGGGTCTGAGGCGAGGGGAGGGCACGGGCCATGCAAGCGCTCGCCTGGATGAACTGGACGGCCCCCACGGCCTGGTTCTTCATCGCCATCGGCCTCATGCTGGCCACCATGACCGTGCTCGAGCTGGTCTGGCCGACGGTCGAGCGCCAGGGCCTCCTGCCCATGCCGACGACCCGGGGCGACCGCCTGTTCATCGGGCTTTTGGGCGCGGCCTTCATCCATCTCGGTTGGCTCGGGCTGACCGAGCTGCCACTATGGTATGGCTCGATCATCGCGCTCTTCTGGTTCGTCCTGGAGATGCGCTGGGGTTGAGCCGCCGTTTTTCGCCGTGACACCGAGCCCCCCGGTCGCGGCGACCCGAGGAGGGGGGCGCATCCAGGGAGGTGCAGGTTATGATGATGGGATCGAAACGACTGCTCTGCGGGGTCGCCGCCTTGGCGCTCCTGGCGCAGAGCGGGCCGGCCTTCGCCGACATGGCGGCCGCCGAGCGCTGGGTCGACAAGGAGTTCCAGCCCTCGACGCTGACCCGCGAGGAGCAGCTCGCCGAGATGCAGTTCTTCATCGACGCCGCCCAGCGGCTGATCG
The DNA here is from genome assembly GCA_964393275.1 of uncultured Geminicoccaceae bacterium. Lineage (GTDB taxonomy): Bacteria > Pseudomonadota > Alphaproteobacteria > Geminicoccales > Geminicoccaceae > SLRI01. The sequence goes on from CAYMTA010000008.1 coordinate 112,215, forward strand.
ATCAGGGCGTCACCGAGATCAACGTCGTCTCGGAGACCATCGACACGCATGTCTACGAATCGCAGGTGCTGGCCCCGGCCTTCACCGAGATCACCGGGATCAAGGTCAATCACGACCTGATCCAGGAAGGCGACGTGATCGAGAAGATCCAGACGCAGATGCAGTCGGGCGAGAACATCTACGACGGCTACGTCAACGACAGCGACCTGATCGGCACCCACAGCCGCTACGGCTTCGTCGTGCCGCTCAGCGACTGGATGACCGGCGACGGCGCCGACTACACCCTGCCGACGCTCGACCTCGACGACTTCATGGGCATCAGCTTCACGACCGGCCCGGACGGCAAGATCTACCAGCTTCCCGACCAGCAGTTCGCCAACCTCTACTGGTTCCGCTACGACTGGTTCACCGATCCGGACCTCAAGGCGAAGTTCAAGGACGCCTACGGCTACGACCTTGGCGTGCCGGTCAACTGGTCGGCCTACGAGGACATCGCCGACTTCTTCACCAACAAGGTGAAGGAGATCGACGGGGTCCGCGTCTACGGCCACATGGACTACGGCAAGAAGGACCCGTCGCTCGGCTGGCGCTTCACCGACGCTTGGCTCTCGATGGCCGGCACCGGCGACAAGGGCCTGCCCAACGGCCTGCCGGTCGACGAATGGGGCATCCGCATGGAGAACTGCCATCCGGTCGGCTCCAGCGTCAGCCGCGGCGGCGCCACCAACGCCCCCGCCTCCGTCTACGCGCTGACCAAGTACATCGACTGGCTCAAGGCCTACGCCCCGCCGGAGGCGCCGGGCATGACCTTCTCCGAGGCCGGCCCGGTCCCGGGGCAGGGCAACGTCGCCCAGCAGATCTTCTGGTACACGGCCTTCACCGCGGCCCTGACCGACCCGGCGCTGCCGGTCATGAACGAGGACGGCACGCCCAAGTGGCGCATGGCGCCCTCGCCGCACGGGCCCTACTGGGAGGAGGGCATGAAGCTCGGCTACCAGGACGTCGGCAGCTGGACGCTTCTGAAGTCGACGCCGGTCGAGCGGCGCCAGGCGGCCTGGCTCTACGCCCAGTTCACCACCGCCAAGACGACCTCCTTGAAGAAGACCCAGGTCGGCCTCACCCCGTTCCGCGACAGCGACATCCGCGACGAATCGTTCACGGAGCGTGCCCCCAAGCTCGGCGGCCTCGTCGAGTTCTACCGCAGCCCGGCCCGCGTCTCCTGGACGCCGACCGGCATCAACGTGCCCGACTACCCGCGCCTGGCGCAGCTCTGGTGGGCCAATGTCGCCGAGGCGGTGACCGGCGAGAAGACGCCGCAGCAGGCCATGGACAGCCTCGCCCAGCAGCAGGACCAGGTGATGGCCCGGCTCGAGCGCGCCAACGTCCAGGCCGAGTGCGGCCCGAAGCTCAACCCGGAGCAGGACCCCGAGTTCTGGCTCTCCCAGCCGGGCGCGCCCAAGCCCAAGCTCGAGAACGAGAAGCCGCAGGGTGTCACGGTCGATTACGACCTCCTGCTGCAGGCCTGGGTCGACGGCAAGGTGATGCCCGACGGCATCAAGTAGCCGCGTCGGATCGACCATGCGACGGAGCGGCGGAGGCCCCTGGCCTCCGTCGTTTCGCGTCTCCGGGCGGGGCGCAGGGTTGATGAAGCGTTAACGGCGAGGCGCCCGATGCGGTGCCCCGGTGCGGCTTAACCAAAACAGCCTGCTCTCGAGGCGGCACCCTGCGCATCGACGCTCACGCTGCCCGCCGCCACGCGCGCCGGGCGCCGCGACGGAGACCCTGCCATGATCACCGCCCCCGCCAAGATCGTGCTGCACACCCTGTTTCTCGCCTTCTTCGGCGCCGCGCAGGATCCGGCCATCGACCGAACACCTTACGAGAAGGAGCTGGCCTGCCTCGCCCAGACCGTCTGGTTCGAGGCGCGCGGCAGCAATTTCGCCGACAAGCTCGCCGTGGCCCAGGTCGTGGTCAACCGCGTCGCCTCCGACGAGCACGGCGACACGGTCTGCGGCGTCGTCTGGGAGCCGGACCAGTTCTCCTGGACCGCGGACGGCCTCTCCGACCGGGTCGAGCTTGCGGGCCCGATCGACGAGAACGCCTGGACCGACAGCGCGCTGGCGGCGCTGACCGCCTATTCCGCCGCCCTGCCGGATCTCACCGCCGGCGCCACGCACTACCACGCCGACTATGTGAGCCCGCATTGGGCCGGCCAGCTCCATGCCCGCGGCCGCTTCGGCCGGCACCTCTACTACGCCGCCTTCGAGCCGGCGCCCGAGGTCGATCCGCCGATGCCGGCGCCGCGCTGACAGCCTTCCAGCCGCCATGCCACATTGACGCGACCGCTCTCCCGGCGCATTCGAACGACGCGAACCGTCGAAACCACCGGGAGACATGAGGTTGAGCGAGCACGAATTTCGGGTCTGGCCGGGCCTGCCCTATCCTCTCGGGGCCACCTGGGATGGCTCCGGCACCAACTTCACCCTGTTCTCGGCCAGCGCCGAGAAGGTCGAGCTCTGCCTCTTCGACGATGACGGCGTGCGCGAGCTGGCAAGGGTGGCGCTGCCCGAGTTCACCCACGAGATCTGGCACGGCTATCTGCCGGACGTCCGCCCCGGCCAGCTCTACGGCTATCGCGTCCACGGGCCCTACGATCCGGCCGCCGGGCATCGCTTCAACCACCACAAGCTCCTGCTCGATCCGTACGCCAAGGCCGCCCACGGCGAGATCAAATGGGACGACGCGGTCTACGGCTACACCATCGGCGATCCCAAGGCCGACCTCTCGTTCGATACCCGCGACAGCGCCCCCTTCATGCCGAAATGCATGGTGATCGATCCGGCCTTCACCTGGGGCCGCGACCGGCTGACCCAGCGGCCGTGGCACGAGACCATCATCTACGAGATGCACGTCAAGGGCTTCACCATGCGCCACCCCGAGGTGGCGGAGGAGCTGCGCGGCACCTTCGGCGGCCTCTCGTCGGCCACGGTGGTCGACTACCTGCGCGATCTCGGCGTCACCGCGGTCGAGCTGCTGCCGGTGCACAGCTTCGCCAACGACCGCCATCTGATCGAGCGCGGGCTCGCCAACTACTGGGGCTACAACACGCTGGGATTCTTCACCCCGCACCCGGCCTATGTCGGCAAGGGCGGCATCGGCGAGGTCAAGACCTTCGTCCAGGTGATGCACGACGCCGGCATCGAGGTCATCCTCGACGTCGTCTACAACCACACCGCCGAGGGCAACCATCTCGGCCCCACCCTGTCGTTTCGCGGCATCGACAACCGGTCCTACTACTATCTCGCCGAGGATCCCCGCTACTACAACGACTTCACCGGCACCGGCAACGCGCTCGAGCTGCGCCATCCCTACGTGCTGCGCATGGTGACGGACTCGCTCCGCTACTGGGTCGACGAGATGCGGGTCGACGGCTTCCGCTTCGACCTCGCCTCCACGCTCGCCCGGGTCGAGGGCGCCTATGACGAGCATGCGAGCTTCCTCGACGTGGTGGCGCAGGATCCGGCGCTCACCAAGGCGAAGATGATCGCCGAGCCCTGGGATACCGGCATGGGCGGCTACCAGGTCGGCAATTTCCCGCCCGGCTGGGCCGAATGGAACGACCAGTACAGGGATACCGTGCGCAAGTTCTGGAAGGGCGACGAGGGCCAGCTGCCGGGGCTCGCCGCCCGCCTCTCCGGCTCCGCCGACATCTTCGACCATCGCGGCCGCCAGCCCTGGGCCAGCATCAACTTCATCACCGCCCATGACGGCTTCACGCTCCGCGACCTGGTGAGCTACGACAAGAAGCACAACGAGGCCAACCAGGAGGACAACCGGGACGGCTCGGACAACAACAACAGCTGGAACTGCGGTGTCGAGGGGCCGACCGACGACCCCGGGATCCAGGCGCTGCGCCGCCGCCAGATGCGCAACTTCCTCGCCACCCTCCTGCTCTCGCAGGGTGTCCCCATGCTGGTCGCCGGCGACGAGTTCGGCCGCACCCAGGGCGGCAACAACAACGCCTACTGCCACGACGACGAGATCAGCTGGATCGACTGGAACCTGGACGAGGAGGGCCAGAGCCTGCTCGAGTTCACCCGCCGGCTGATCCACCTGCGCCGCGAGCACATCGTCTTCCACCGGGCGCGCTTCTTCCACAGCGCGCTCATCCCCGGCACCGAGGTCAAGGACGTCACCTGGCTGCGCGCCGATGGCGGCGAGATGGAGGACGGCGACTGGGCCGATGGCGGGCGCAAGATGCTCGCCATCCTGCTCAGCGGCGAGGCCGGGCTGACCCATCTGACCGAGCGCGGCGAGAAGGAGACGGACGACACCTTCCTCTTGATCCTCAACGCCTCGCACGAGCCGGCCGACCAGCATCTGCCGTCGGCGGGCGACGACCTGCACTGGCAGGTCCTGATCGACACGACCCTGGACGACGATGCCGTCCCGGACGAGCTTCTCGCCCCGGGCTACGAGGTCGGCGTCGACTCCCGCTCCGCCATGCTCCTCGTCGCCCGCCCGGCGACGTAGGGGATTCGGCCGCAAGAACCGGATGGCCCGGCACGTCCGGCAACGCCATTCTCCAGGTCCGGACGCACCCCTTGCGTCCCGGACCGAGGAGACCGCCATGCAGACCGCCACCGCCACCAATCGGGAAGCCGCCGCGAGCTGGAGGTGGCGGGCGCTCGCCGAGCGTGACGCCGAGGCCGACGGCGCCTTCGTCTTCGCCGTCCGGTCGACCGGCGTCTATTGCCGGCCGTCCTGCCCGAGCCGCCGGGCGAAGCCGGAGAACATCCGCTTCTTCGACCTCCCCCGCGAGGCCGAGGCCGCCGGGTTTCGCCCCTGCAAGCGCTGCCGGCCGAACGAGCTCTCGCTCCGCCAGACCCGGGCCTTCGCCATCGAGGCGGCCTGCCGGACGATCGAGGCGGCCGACAAGGCCCCGCCCCTCGAGGCGCTGGCCAGGGAAGCCGGCCTGAGCCCGCATTATTTCCACCGGATCTTCCACGAGATCACCGGCGTCACCCCCAAGGCCTACGCAAGGGCCGTGCGCGAGCGCCGCCTCGCCGAGACGCTGAGCGGCGGCGAGGCGGGCGGCGTCACCCGGGCGATCCTCGATGCCGGCTACGATTCGGCCTCGCGCTTCTACGACGGTGCGAAGGAGCGCCTCGGCATGACGCCCAAGACCTTCAGCCGGGGCGGCGAGGGCGAGACCATCCGCTCCGCCATCGCCGAATCCAGCCTCGGCCTCGTCCTGGTCGGGGCGACCGCCAAGGGCATCTGCGCCGTGCGCTTCGGCGACGACGCGCGGGCGCTCGAAGCCGAGCTGCATGCGCTCTTCCCCAAGGCCCGCCACCTACCGGCCGACGCCGCGCTCGCCGGCCTCGTGGCCCGGGTGATCGCCCAAATCGAGCAGCCGGCCGCGGCCCAGGAGCTGCCGCTCGACATCCAGGGCACCATCTTCGAGCAGCGGGTCTGGACCGCCCTGCGCGCCATTCCGCTTGGCGAAACGCGCAGCTACGGCGCCATCGCCGAGGAGATCGGCCAGCCGACCGCGGCCCGCGCCGTCGCCCGCGCCTGCGCCGCCAACCCGGTGGCCGTCCTCACCCCCTGCCACCGGGTCGTGCCCGCCGCGGGCGGGGTCGGCGGCTATCGCTGGGGCAGCGAGCGCAAGGCGGCGCTGCTGCAAAGGGAGGGAGCCCGCAAGTGAGCGGCCCGATCGACTGGCGGCAGGTCGCCGACGACCTCGACGCCCACGGCTGGGCCGATCTCGGCCGGCTCGTCACCGACGCCGAGATCGCCGCACTCCAGGCCCTCTACCCGGAGGAGCGGCCCTGGCGCAGCCATGTCCGCATGCAGCGCCACGGCTTCGGCCAGGGTGAGTACAAGTATTTCGCCGACCCGCTGCCCGAGCCGGTCGCCCGGCTGCGCTCCGACCTCTACCCGCCGCTCGCCGCCATCGCCGACCGCTGGGAGGAGCGTCTCGGCTCCGCCCGGCGCTTTCCTTCGAGCCATGCGGCGCTCCGCGAGCTCTGCCGCAGCCATGGCCAGACCAGGCCGACCCCGCTCCTGCTCAAATACGCCGCCGGCGACTACAACTGCCTGCACCAGGACGTTTATGGGCCGGCCTGCTTCCCGCTGCAGGTCGTCGTCCTGCTCACCGACCCCGCCGCCTTCGCGGGCGGCGAGCTGGTGCTGGTCGAGCAGCGCCCGCGCCAGCAGTCGCGCGCCGAGGTGGTGCCCCTGGCAGCCGGCCGGGGCGTCGTGTTCGCGGTCGACCAGCGCCCGCGCCAGGGCAGCCGGGGCACCCACCGCGTGCGCCAGCGCCACGGCGTCTGCCGCATCCACAGAGGCGAGCGCATGACCCTCGGCATCATCTTCCACGACGCCGCCTGATGCCGGCCGACGCCCGTCCCGACCTCGATGAAGCACGCCGGTCCCTGGGCTTCCTCACGGTGCGCGAGGTCGTGGAGCGCATCGCCGGTCGCAACACCGTGCTCGACCCCGGCTCGCTGCTGATCGGCCGCGACGTTCGGATCGGCCAGGGCAACGTCTTCCACGCGACCGTCGAGATCGGCGCCGACGCACGGAGCACCGTCACCATCGGCGACGGCAACCAATTCTCTTCGACTTGCCTGCTCCGTGCCCGAGAGGGCGGGCGGATCGAGATCGGCCACGAGAACCAGCTCGGCGAGGGCGGCCTCGTCCTCGACGCCGACCAGGCAGGTGCCCTGATCGCCATCGGCGACCACGGCCGCTACCGCTACGGCGCCGTCATACGCGCAAGTGCAGCGCTCGGCTCGGGCAGCCAGGTCCTGGGTCCGGTGATCGTCGAGCGCTGCACGCTCGGCGCCGGCGGCTCCTTCGCCGAGCCCGACCCCGCCCGCCGCGGCGGCGTCCTCAAGGGCGCCGGCCCGGCCCGCCAGTTGACCGTGCCGCAAGGCCATGTCATCGCGGCCTATGGCCCGTTCGACCAGGCAGCCATGCAGCAGCAGAGCTTCTTCCACCC
>CAYMTA010000009.1:0-118806 GCA_964393275.1 uncultured Geminicoccaceae bacterium
ACATAGCACAGACCGCCAATCGAGGGAATCTTATGTTGCTAACAATCCACTAGGATCGTAGTTTCCGTTCAGCGCGGTCACCCCACATCGCTTGGCAAACGCCGAAATATCTCGGGATGAATATCCAGCGAATGCAATACATACCGTCCGGGCCTCCTGGCTCAACCGCGTCTCTGCATAGGATCGGGCATATGCGATCTCCTGCTCCAGATCATCCGCGCAAAGAGCCATCGGAACTGGTCCACGAAAATTCGCAAATTTAGGATCCAATATCTCGAGATCTTCGCAGTCGATCAAGTCTTCATGAAGATTATTTTGCAATACTGCGTACGCAGCCATAAGAATTTCCCGGCTATTTCGATAATTTTGCACTATCCGCGCCCTTGCTACATTCTCAATTTTTGCATCCGCTAGAGAACGATGCTTAGGGAGAATGGTTTGGGCGACGTCCCCGCATAGGAATAAATCATTAGGCCCTCTTTTCACTAATTTTCGGATGATAGCGAGTTCTGTTGTGCCGAAGTCCTGCGCTTCGTCTACGACTATATGACTATATTGCGGTTGAATTTTTGACATGTGCCGGGACAACGCTGAAGTGAGGCCAAGGTAGTCAATAACACCCACGTCACGCATCTTTTGCTCCCAACCGCTAAGTCCGGTTAAGATACCGTTCCTATTATCAGCATCGATTGGAAAGCGACGCCCTTTCCTTTGAACGACGAGGTAATCAGACCTCGAGTTTTGGGTTACGGCACTCCGGACCCAGTCAAATTCTTCTCGGAGGTATACCTCTCCATTTACTGCTCGCGCGTTCATCGAAGTGTGTAATGGAAAAAGTACATCCGCAGCCGTATAATTCACCCATTGTCTATAATATTCACGGAATATCTCGTCAACGTGTTCATTTAGTCTCCATGTGACATCTTGATACAGGTGCAGATTGTCCGGTTCGAATTTCGCCAGGATTCCCTGTGCCAGTTCAAAAAAAGAGGTGACATCAACGCGTGCGTTAACTGTCTCGTCCGCGCCTGCCGCCTCCACCAATTGCCTAAGCAAACCCGCTAAGCTCCGATTAAGAGTTACCAATAGTACGTGTGCGTATGGCTCGGACGCCAATCGAACTGCGCGACGTACAGCAACACAGGTTTTCCCGGAGCCGGATACGCCTGAGAGTTGAGCAGTGCCCGGGTAATTTTTTTCGACGATTTTTTCTTGTTCTGGATGTAGATATAAGAACCATTCATGCCAAACCGCCCTCCTCTCAAAATCGTTCAGCCATTTCTCATACTCGGGTGAACCAATTCTGAGCCGTCTTATCTCCGGCCCATCCTCCACCTGCATCAGCATGTTCTCATCAACGTCATCAAAGCTCGTGATTTCACCGCTTTTCAATTTAATTATATTTTGGGCTCCATCTATGTTTCCCAAGATTAATTGATTAAATACAGCCTCTACAAATGACCTTTTATCATGCTCCTCAATATGTCCTACCAAGCGCGACAGTTCTTCCGAGGTGGAGCAGCCATCAAGAGCTTCAAGTTTTTTGGCGATGCTTCGCGGAAGATCGCCCAAAAGAAAGTCCGCTAGACTGACGGGCAAGCTCTCCAAGAGGGCTTGTTTGTGGTGCGTGGTTGATACTATTCTATCGCCATAGGGTAGTCGTCCACCAATTCCTGGCACCAGGGTCGCCTGCCCATGATCGATCGCAAATTTTTGACCCTTGTTGGTCTCAAGCCAACGCTCGGTATCATCATGGTTACCCATAAACAGGAAACCGCACGTCTTGCTATTTTGGTAAGTGACTAATCGCCACCCCCCCCCAAGTTCATATTTTGCGCTATGCGGTATTCTACTTTCTCCATGCCATGTGTTCCGAACAATGCCAGAGAATGGATTCACCTCGTGAAGGCTTCCCAGTATTGCCTTCACTTTCAGTGCAGCCCGCTTGGCGTCGTCACCGCTCAAGAAAGCCTTTCCTAGAGCTTTTTCGAATTCTGTTAGCTGGAAGTATTGAATTTCTGAAGTGGACATGGTCTATCAATCATAAACCTTATCAATTGCCAAATGGGCAATTCATTTCAGAGGTCATCTTATTTGTCATGCGGCCGATCTATGTGACACTGCTTCATCGGAGTGGACATATTATACATTGGAATAGATCGGATTGCATTCACGACATAACTCGCACCGAAGACTAACGTGCCCGCGTGTGCCCTTATGGCAACACCGTCTGATACCGGCTTTGGGCCGGGCCAGCCTCGGGGTCGCCTACTCCTTCACCGCGCCGGTCAGGCTCGAGACGTAGTACTCGACGAAGAGCGAGTAGAAGAGCGCCACCGGCACCGAGCCCAGGAGGGCCCCGGCCATCAGCGAGCCCCAGTGATAGACGTCGCCCTCGACCAGCTGGGTGAGGACGGCGACCGGCACGGTCTTGTTCTCGGCCGACTGGATGAAGGCGAGGGCGTAGATGAACTCGTTCCAGGAGAGCGTGAAGGAGAAGATGCCGGCCGAGATCAGGCCGGGAATGGCCAAAGGCAGGGTGATCCGCACCAGGATCTGCAGCCGCGACGCGCCGTCGATCAGCGCGCACTCCTCGAGCTCGTAAGGAATCGACTTGAAGTAGCCGATCAAGAGCCAGGTGCAGAACGGGATGAGGAAGGTCGGGTAGGTCAGGATCAGCGCCATCGGGCTGTCGAACAGGCCGAACTGGAAGACCATGGTGGCGAGCGGAATGAAGAGGATCGTGGGCGGCACCAGGTAGGCCAGATAGATCGCGAGGCCGACCCACTGCGAGCCCCGAAAGCGCAGGCGCTGGATGGCGTAGGCGGCGAGCACGCTGGCGAAGACGGAGACCAGGGTCGCGACCACGGCCACGGTCATCGTGGTCATGAGCCAGGTCGGGTAGTCGGTGTCGAACAGCAGCTTCTTGACGTTGTCGAGCGTCGGCGAGCTGACCCAGAAGGGGTTGAACTCCTTGTAGTTGTAGAGCTCCTCGTTCGATTTGAAGGTGGTGATCGTCATCCAGTAGAAGGGGAAGAGGAGGACGATCATGAAGAGCACCAAGGGCGTGTAGATCGTCACGATCCGGCGCGGCAGCGATTCCCAGCTGATCGCCCCCTGGCGCTCGGCGGTATTGCTCGCCGGCGGCCGGTCCACGGCCTGGGCCGTCTCAGTCATCGCTGCCTCCCTGCTGCCACTTGCGCCGGGCGAGGGCGAAATAGCTGAAGAACGTGGCGGCGATGAGGAAGGGGATCATGGCGACGGCGATCGCCGCCCCCTCGCCGAGCTGGCCGCCCGGAATGGCGCGCTGGAAGGCGAGCGTCGCCATCAGATGGGTGGAGTTGACCGGCCCGCCCCGGGTGATGGCGTAGACGAGCTGGAAGTCGGTGAAGGTGAAGATCACCGAGAAGGTGAGCACCACGGCGAGGATCGGCATCAGCATCGGCACGGTGACGTGGACGAAGCGCTGCCAGGGCGTGGCGCCGTCGAGCATCGCCGCCTCGTAGAGCGAGGGCGAGATGGTCTGCAGCCCGGCGAGCAGGCAGATCGCGACGAAGGGAATGCCGCGCCAGACATTGGCGGCGATCAAGGACCAGCGCGCGTTCCAGGGATCGCCGAGGAAGTCGATGTAGCTGTCCCGCCAGCCGAGCACGTCGACCAGGACGTAGGAGATGATCGAGAACTGCGGGTCGTAGATCCACCAGAAGGCGATGGCGGAGAGCACGGTCGGCACGATCCAGGGGACCAGGATGATCGCCCGCACCACCGACTTGAACGGCACGTAGTGGTTCAGGAGCAGGGCCAGCCAGAGGCCGAGCGCGAACTTGAAGATCGTGGCGAAGACCGTGTAGAAGATCGTCCACCAGACCGCCATCAAGAAGACCCGGTCGGTGAGCAGCAGCTCGTAGTTGAAGAAGCCGACGAACTCGCCGGCCCGGCCGATCCGCGTGTCGGTGAAGGCGAGCCAGATGCCGAGTCCGAGCGGATAGGTCAAAAACAGCACCAGCAGCCCGACCGCCGGGAAGAGGCAGATGGCGATCAGGAACGGCTTGTTATCGAACAGGCGGGCCAGCCAGCTGTCCGGCCTCGTCTGCGCGACATAGGGCTCCGAGGTGACTGCCACGCCGGCCTTCCTTCCCCTTGGGACAGGCGGGCCGTCACCGGAATGGTGACGGCGCCGCTGTCGTCCGCCGCGGCTCAGCCGCGGTAGTAGCGCTTGGCCCGCCGCTCGGCCTCGGCCGCGGCCTCCTCGGGCGTCGCCTGGCCGGCGCAGACCGAGGCCACCATGTTGACCATGACGAAGTCGGAGAGCACGGCGGCGCTGGCCTCGCCGACGCTGCCCTTGTAGCCGTCCCAGAGCGAATCGGCGATCACGCTCTTGTAGGCCTCGTGCTTGGGATCGACCGACCAGATCTCGGACGCGTCGTAGGCCTTGAGCGGATGACCCCAGTAGCCGATCGCGGCGCTCAACCACTGGTCGTACTGCTCATACTCCATCATGAACTGGAGATAGCGCTTCGCCGCATTCGGGTAGGGCGTGTAGTTGAGCACCATCGCGTTGACCATGAGGCAGCGCTCGGTGGTGAAGCCGACCGGGCCGATCGGCATGCGCGCGTGATAGGTGTCCTCGGCGATCGCCCTGATGGCCGCGTCCTCGGAGTTCTTGGCCGCGTAGTAGATCGAGATGCCGTTCTGCGTCCAGCTCACCTCGCCGGCCAGATAGGCCTTGTTGTTCGAAGGGTCGAGCCAGGCGAGCGTGCCCGGGATGAAGGTCTCGTAGAGCGCCTTGCCGTACTTCAGCGCCTCGATCGTCTCCGGGCTGTTGATCGTGACCTGATCGTTCTCGTCGACCATCGAGCCGCCGAACGCCCAGACCAGCCAGTGGCACCAGGCATTGGCGTCGCCCACGGCATTGCCCAGGGCGAGGCCGCCGGGCTTGCCCATCTCGTGCAGCTTCTGGTTCAGCTTCAAGAAGCCGTCGACATCGCCCGGTATCTCGTCGTAGCCGGCCTCGTTGATGATCGACTTGCGATAGACCATGCGGCCGCCCGAGGCCCCCATCGGCATGGAGATCCACTTGCCGCCCTCCATGCCCATGCGCTCGGCCAACGGGAACCAGCCGCCATACTTCTCGCCGAGATAGGTGGTGATGTCGGTCAGGTCCAGGCAGCTGTCGACGAACTTGTGCGGGTCGTCCGACCAGGCGAGGGTGATGTCCGGGCCCTGGCCGACATTGGCCGCGACCGCGAGCTTCGGGCGAAGATCCTCCCAGCTCTCGTAGTCGACCCGCACATCGACGCCGGTCAGCTCGGCGAAGGCCTGCGAGTTCTGGTTGAACATCTCCTCGTCGCCGGCGACGAACTTGGCCGGCCGGAGGACGCGCAGGCTGGCGCCCTCCTCGATCGGCAGATCGGGCGGCGTCACGTCCGCGGTCGGGATGGCGGCGCGAAGCGCCGTGCTGCCGAGCAGCGTGGCGGCGCCGACGCCGGCTCCGAGCTTGATGGAATCACGGCGCGTCAGGCGAAATGTCATCGTGGCCCCCTAGATTCTGTCCCCGGCGCACGCCGAGGTGTTCGTTGCGTTCGTGCACCTTGCCTCAGCCGGCCGATCGCTGCAACACAGAGATCGCCCGCGCCATCCCCACCGGCGCGCACCAGAGGGAGCTCGAACCTTGCGTATCCTGATCACCGGCGCCGGCGGCTTCATCGGCAGGAAGCTCGCCCTGCGCCTGCTGGCCGACGGCAAGCTCGACGGCCGCGCCATCGAGCACATCACCGCCGCCGACCTTTTCGGCCTCGACCTCCTGCCTGCGGACGAGCGTCTCGCCAAGGTCACCCTCGACATCACCGACCACGTCGCCGCGGCCAGGGTCATCGCCCAGGGCCATGATCTGGTCTTCCATCTCGCCGCCATCGTCAGCGCCAATGCCGAGGAGGATTTCGACCTCGGCTACAAGGTCAATCTCGACGGCACCCGCTACCTGCTCGAAGGCCTGAAGGCGCTCGGCACCTGCCCGCGCCTCGTCCTCGCCAGCACGCTCGCCGTCTTCGGCGGCCCGGTGCCGGCCCCGCCAGCGACCATCGGCGACGACTTCCACCTCACCCCGCAAACCTCCTACGGCACGCAGAAGGCGGCCTCGGAGCTGCTGGTCGCCGACTACACCCGGAAGGGCTTCATCGACGGCCGCTCGCTCCGCCTGCCGACCATCGTCGTCCGCCCGGGCAAGCCCAACCGCGCCGCCTCGACCTTCGCCAGCTCGATCATCCGGGAGCCGCTCGCCGGCCAGGAGGCGGTCTGCCCGGTCAGCCTCGATTCGACCATGTACATCCTCTCGCCGCGCCGCGTCATCGACGCCTTCGTCAAGACCGCCGGCCTGCCGTCCGAGGCCTTCGGCGAGGTCCGCGGCCTGACCCTGCCCGGCATCGCGGTCCGGATCGGCGACGCGCTCGAGGCGCTGCGCCGCATCGCCGGCGACAAGGTGGCCGACCGCGTCAAGCAGGTGCCGGACGCCAGGATCCAGAAGATCGTCGACGGCTGGCCCTACAACTTCGCCTCGGCCCGGGCACGCGCCATGGGCTACGAGGCCGACGCCTCGATCGACGAGATCATCCAGGCCCACATCGCGGACGAGCTCGGCGGCAGGATCGAGGATTGAGGCCGGCTTGCGCTCGGCTCGCCAATGCGATACATTCTCATTCGTGTATAGCATTGGGGTTGGTATATGCGCGTGGCTCGATGGGGCAACAGCTTGGCGTTGCGCCTCCCAGCACGGGTGGTGAGAGAGTTGGCGCTCGTTGAAGGCGACGAGGTGGAGATCCGCGTCGCCACATCCAGGAGCGTTGAGATCGCTCGCGACGAGCAGCGGGAGAAGGCGTTGGAGACGATGCGGCAGCTACGCCGGCGCAGCGCCCCGCTGCCACCCGACTACCGCTTCGATCGTGAGGAAGCGCACGAGCGTGGCAGTCGCGATCTTCCGAATGACCGCTGAGGCGTTCTTCGACACCAACCTCGTCGTCTACGCCTTCATCGATTCCGGCGACCGCAGCGAGGTGGCCGAGCGCCTGCTCGCCAATGGCGGCATCGTCAGCATTCAGGTGCTGAACGAGTTCATCAGTGTCGCCCGGCGCAAGCGAGCTTCGACCTGGACCGATATCCGCACGGCCCTCGCGACTCTCGGCACCCTGTGCGGCGAGCCCCGGCCGCTCACCGCCACCACCCACGACGCCGCCTTGAACATCGCCGAGCGCTACGGCTACCACATCTACGACGCGCTGATCATCGCCTCGGCCGCCGAGGCCGGCTGCCGCACGCTCTACACCGAGGATATGGCCAACGGTCAGGTGATCGAAGGTGTGCGGCTCACCAACCCGTTTGCCTGAGAGCCCACGACCTCACCCCGGATCGTAGACCCGCGTCGCCTCGGGATCGTCGCTGGCGAAGGGCAGCGCCAGGAGCTCGTCCCAGGCGGCATCGGGAATGGGGAAGGCCGCCCACTCCAGCGTCTGGGTCACCCGCTCCGGCCTGCTGACGCCGCAGATGGTCGAGGTGACGCGGGGATCGCGCATCGAGAACTGCAGGGCCGCGGCCCCGGGCGGCACGTCGTGGCGCGCGCAGATCGCCTCGATCGCCCGGATCGGGTCGAGCGCCTCGGCCGAGGCCTCCTGGTAGACGTAGCGCTTGAAGCTCCCGGTCCCCTTGGCCAATACACCGCCGGCATAGGGTGCCGCATTGAGGAAGGCGATGCCCCGCTCCCGCGCCAGCTCGAGCATCGGCTCCGCGTTGCGGTTGGCGAGGGTGAAGCGGTTGTGGTTGATCAGCGCGTCGAAGTCCCAGTCGCGCAGCATCGGCATCATGATGTCGATCCGCCCGGCGGCGAGCCCGACCGCGTCGCACAAGCCCTCCTCCTTCATCCGGAAGAGCTCGGCGATCGCCCCGCCCGGCCGCGTGATCGGGGCGAGATCGGCCGCGTGCTCCGGATCGTGCAGATGCAGGAGCTGGACGCGGTCGAGATGCAGCGCCTTCAGGCTCTCCTCGAGCGAGCGCCGGGCGCGCGCCGCATCGAACTGCCGGGTCTCCATGTCGCGATCGAGCTTGGTCGAGAGGACGAAGCCCTCAGGCAGGCCCCCCTCCTCCCGGATCACCGCCCCGATCCGCTCCTCGCTCCGCCCCATGGCGTAGTTGCGCGAGGTGTCGAGAAAGTTCACCGGCCCGGTCAGAATCGCCCGCACGGTCGCCCGCGCCCGATCCTCGTCGACCTTGTAGCCATAGGTCGCCGGCATGTCGCCGAGGCTCGACGTGCCGAAGCAGATGGGCGTGACCTCGAGCCCAGTCCTGCCGAGCCGCTGCTTTCTGGTGACCTGCGTCTCGCCCATGCGTCTTCCTTTCCGTCCGTGACGCGCCTGCGGCCGCTCATAGCCCGCCCGACCGTCGGAGACCAGCACGGCGGACCGGTCGGCTCGCGGCGCGGCCCGCCCTATTCCGCCGGTTGCGGCACCGCCCTGGGCTTCGCCGGCGGGCGATAGGGGGCGAGACGGCGGATCAGGACGAAGAAGAGCGGCACGAAGAGGATGCCGAGGACCGTGCCGGAGATCGTGCCGCCGAGCACGCCCGAGCCGATCGCCCGGCGGCCGGCGGAGCCGGCGCCGGTGCTGAGCACGAGCGGCAGGACGCCGAGCGAGAAAGCCATCGATGTCATGATGATCGGCCGGAAACGCTGGCGTGCCGCCTCCTTCACCGCGGTCAGCAGATCCTCGCCCGCCTCCTGCCGGGCCCGCGCGAACTCGATGATGAGGATCGCGTTCTTGCCGGTCAGCCCGATGGTGGTGAGCAGGCCCACCTGGAAGAACACGCCGTTCTCGAACCCGCCGATCCAGGCGCCGACGAGGGCGCCGAGCACGCCGATCGGCATGGCGAACATGACGGCCGCCGGCACCACCCAGCTCTCGTAGAGCGCGGCGAGGCTCAGGAAGACGATGGCGACGGAGAGGAAGTAGAGCAGCGGCGCCTGGCTGCCGGATTCCTGCTCCTCGAGCGAGAGCCCGGTCCAGGCGATGTCGAAGCCCGGCGGCAACTGCGCCACCAGCCGCTCGATCTCGGCCATGGCCTCGCCGGTCGAGACACCGGGCGCGGGCGAGCCCTGGAGCTGCATGGCCGGCACGCCGTTGTAGCGGTAGAGCCCCTGCGGACCGAAGCGCCAGTCACCGACGATGAAGTTCGAGAACGGCACGAGGCCGCCGCTGGCATTGCGCACCCGCCAACGCTCGATGTCCTCGGGCGTGCTGCGGGCATCGGCCTCGCCCTGCACGTAGACCCGCTTGATCCGGCCGCGATCGAGGAAGTCGTTGACGTAGCGACCGGCCCAGGCGACCGTCAAAAGCTCGCTCACGTCGCTCGCCGTGACCCCCATGGCGCCGGCCTTGCGCCAGTCGATGTCGAGCCGGTATTGCGGCGCGTCCTCGAGCCCGTTCGGCCGGATCGAGCCGATGAGCGGGCTCGAGGACGCCATGCCGATGAGCTGGTTCCGCGCTTCGAGCAGCTGCTGGTGGCTCTGCCCGCCGCGCGCCTGGATGTAGAGGTCGAAGCCGCTGACATTGCCGAGCTCGATCACGGCGGGCGGCACGATCGGGAAGACCATCGCGTCCTGGATGCCCATCATGGCGCCGAACGCCCGCCTGGCGATGGCGTGCACGTCCTGATCGGCGCGCGGGCGCTCCTTCCAGTCCTTCAGCCTGACGAAGCCGAGGCCGACATTCTGGCCGGAGCCGGCGAAGCTGAATCCGACGACCGTGAACATCGAATCGACGTTCTCGGCCTCGTGCCGGAGGAAATAGCTCTCGACCTGGTCCAGCACGTCGAGCGTGCGGGTCGCCGTCGCCCCGGCCGGCCCCTGCACGAAGGTGAACATGATGCCCTGGTCCTCGTCCGGCAGGAAGCCCGTGGGCGTGCGGACGAAGAGGACGACCATGCCGGCCACCATCAGGAGATAGACGATGCCGACCCGGACCGGCCGGCGAACGGTCCAGCCCACGCTCGAGGCGTAGCCGCGCTGGGTGCCGTCGAAGAAGCGGTTGAACCAGCCGATGGGGCCCGTGGTCCGGCGGTGCGAGGTGCGCGACCTCAGCAAGGTGGCGCAGAGCGCCGGCGTCAGCACCAGCGCCACCACCACCGAGAGCAGCATCGCCGAAACGATGGTGATCGAGAACTGGCGGTAGATGACACCGGTCGAGCCGCCGAAGAACGCCATCGGCACGAAGACGGCGGAGAGCACGACGGCGATGCCGATCAAGGCGCCGGTGATCTGGCCCATCGACTTCCTGGTCGCCTCGCGCGGGGCGAGCCCCTCCTCCTCCATGATGCGCTCGACGTTCTCGACCACCACGATGGCGTCGTCGACGAGGAGCCCGATGGCCAGCACCATCGCGAGCATGGTGAGGGTGTTGATCGAGAAGCCGAACGCCGCCAGCACCCCGAACGTGCCGAGGATCACGACGGGCACGGCGAGGGTCGGAATGAGGGTGGCCCGCCAGTTCTGCAGGAAGAGGAACATGACGAGGAAGACGAGGACGATCGCCTCGAACAGGGTGACCACCACCTCCTCGATGGAGATGCTGATGAACGGCGTCGTGTCGTAGGGGACGTTGTACACGACCCCTTCGGGGAAGAAGGCGGCGAGCTGGTCCATTCGCTCGCGCACCCGGTCGGCGGTCTCCAGCGCGTTCGCCCCGGTGGCGAGCTGGATCGCCATGCCCGAGGCGGGCTGGCCGTTGTAGCGGCCGATCATGTCATAGGTTTCCGCCCCGATCTCGACCCTGGCCACGTCCTTCAACAGGACGAGGCCGCCATCGGTCTCGGCGCGGAGCACGATCTGCTCGAAATCCTGCGGGCTCTGGAGGAGCGACTGGGCGGTCACCGTGGCGTTGAGCTGCTGGCCCGCCACGGCCGGCAGCTCGCCGAAAGCGCCCGCCGAGATCTGCGCGTTCTCGCGCGACACGGCGGCCACGACATCGCCCGGCGCCAGCTCGTACGCAGCGAGCTTCGAGGGGTCGAGCCAGATGCGCATGGCATACGGCGCGCCGAACACCTGGACGGCGCCGACGCCCGGCACGCGGCTGATCTCGTCGATCACGTTGGAGGAGAGATAGTCGGCGAGATCGACCTGCTCGAGCGATCCGTCCTCGGCGATCAGGCCGATCACCATGAGGAATCCGGCCGAGGACTTGCGCACGTTGATGCCCTGGCGCTGCACGATCTCGGGCAGCAGCGCCGTCGCCTGGGCGAGCCGGTTCTGCACCTGGACCTGGGCAATGTCGGGCTCGGTGCCGGTGGTGAAGGTGAGCGTGATCTCGGCCCGGCCGGCCGAGGACGAGCTGGACGTGATGTAGCGCAACCCGTCGAGCCCGGTCATCTGCTGCTCGATCACCTGGGTCACGGTGTTCTCGACCGTCTCGGCCGAGGCGCCCGGATAGGTGGCGGTGACCGTGACCGAGGGCGGCGCGATCTGCGGATACTGGGCAATCGGCAGGGTCAGGACGGCGAGGATGCCGACGCCCATGATGAGGATGGCGATCACCCAGGCGAAGACCGGGCGATCGATGAAGAAGCGGGCCATCGGGGCTGCTCTGCCTTCCTGGGAAACCTAGTTGCCGTCGCGGGCGGCGAGGTCGGCGCCAGCGGAAGTGGCCTCGGGCTTGGCCTCGCGCTCGGCGGGGGCGACCACCGCACCGGGCCGGACCTTCTGCAGGCCGGCGACGATCATCCGGTCGCCATCGGCGAGGCCGCCGGCGGTGACCCAGAAGGCGCCGTGCGTCTGCAGCACGGTCAGCACGCGCTCCTCGACGACGTCGTCGCCATTGACCACATAGGCGATGGGTCGGCCACGATGGTCGCGCATCACCCCTTCCTGGGGGGCGAGAATGACGTTCCTGGCCACGGCCTGGGGCATCTCCACCTGGACATACATGCCGGGCAGCAGGAGCTCTGTCGGGTTGGGGAACTCGAGCCGGAGCGTGACCACGCCCGTCTGCTCGTGGACGTAGGGCTCGGCCGCGGTCAGGAGGCCCGTCTGCTCGTAAGGCTTGCCGTCGGCGAGCGTGAGCGACACGGTCTGCTCCGCGCCGGTCAGCTGCTGCGCCGTGGTGCCGCGTCGCCAGGCGATGATCTCGGCCGCCGACTGGGTGACATCGACCAGCACCGGATCGATGGTGCGGATGATGGCGAGCGGAGCCATCTGCCCGGCCGTGACGAGGGCACCCTGGGTGGTCAGGGAGCGGCCGATGATGCCCGAGAGCGGCGCCCTGATGGTGGTGCGATCGAGGTCGATCCGGGCCGCCAGAAGCTCGGCCTCGGCCACCTTCAGCCCGGCGGCGGCGGCGTCGTGATCGGCCACCGCGTCGTCGAGCGACTGCTGGCTCGTCGCCCGGCGATCGACCAGGGCGCGCACCCGCTCCGCGTTCTTCTCGGCCGAGGTCAGCCGGGCCTGGGCCTGGGCCACCTGGGCCTCGGCGGCGGCGACCTGCGCCTCGTAGGTGGCGGAATCGATCCGGTAGAGGAGATCGCCCACCGCGACATGCGCGCCCTCCTCGTAGAGCCGCTCGACGATGATCCCGTCCACCTGCGGCCGCACCTCGGCGACCCCGGAGGCGACCACCCGGCCGGGCAGGGTGCTGGTGAGCGTGAGGTCCTGCGCCGCGAGCGTCACGACGGTCACCGGGGTCGGTGGCGGCGTCGGCGGCGACTGCGCCCACGCGGCACCTGCCCCGGCTCCGCCCAGGGCCATGAGCCCCAGCAAGACAACGGCGTGCAACCAGGTGCCCGCCAGCCCCGCCCCGGGCGCCGCAACCGATCGCACCATTCCGTCGCTCCCTGGCATGTGAGCGCGGGCCGTGGCATGCGGACATGGCCCGCCATTTGGCAACCGCGCGGTTGCCAAGGTAGGGAGTCGCATCGCGCTGGCAAGAGTCGAGCTCTGCCGCGGCGCAAACTATTCCGCGCCCGGAGCGCGCGGTGGCGATCCGGGCCGAGCGATTCCCCGAGGCCCGCCGGGATGGTGCGGATGATGCACCAGCGACCCTTGGGTTGTTGCATATAGCGCAACATTTCGCTCGGGTTGTTGCGCGGGATGCAACAGGATCACGATCGATGTTGCATCCCATGCATCATTGTTATGACAAATGATGCATGGGATGCATCAATTCGGGCGAACGAACCCACGCAATCGACGAGCGAACCCACCGATTCGACGAGCGAACCCGGGGATTCCACGAACGAACCCACGGTTCGACGAACCAACCCACGGTTCGACGAACCAACCCGACACCCTTCAACCTCTTGAAGCGAGGCCTGTTTTCGCCTTTTTCCCAGGCCATCCTCCGGCCCGGCTCAGCCTGGAAGGCCGGATTGCCGAACGAACCAGGGAGCCTTGACGGGCAAGCCGAAATAGGCTAATATTCCCTCCTCAAAGCCCGTAATAGAGCTCGAACTCGGCCGGGGTCGGCAGGCGGGCGAGGTGGTCGACCTCGGCGCGCTTGACCGCGATGTAGGCCTCGATCAGCTCGCCGCTCATGACCTCGCCGCGCAGGCAGAACTCGTGGTCGGCGGCGAGGGCGTCGAGGGCCTGCTCGAGCGTGCGGCAGGTCGAGGGGATGCCTTCGAGCTCCTCGGCCCGAAGGTCGTAGAGGTTGCGGTCCATGGCGTCGCCCGGCTCGAGCTTGCGGGCGATGCCGTCGAGCCCGGCCATGAGGACGGCCGTGAGCGCCAGATAGGGGTTGGCCGAGGCGTCGGCGAAGCGCAGCTCGACCCGCTTCCGGTCCGGCCGGTCGGCATAGGGGATGCGGACCGCGGCCGAGCGGTTGTGGGCGGCGAAGGTCAGAAGCGTCGGCTCGTCGAGGCTCGGCTGCAGCCGGCGGTAGCTGTTGGTGGTCGGGTTGGTGAAGGCGTTCAATGCCCGGGCATGGGCCAGGATGCCGGCCGTGAACTGCAGGCAGAGCGGGCTGAGGTCGGCATAGCCCTGGCCGGCGAAGAGCGGCCTGCCGCCCTGCCAGAAGGACTGGGCGAGGTAGAGGGCGGCCCCCGGCTCGTCGGCGATGGGCTTGGCCATGAAGCTCGCCGACTTGCCGTAGGTGGCGGTCACCTGGTGGGTGACGTATTTGAGGAGCTGCAGCCGGTCGGCGGTGGCGAGCAGGCCGCCCTTGCCGATCATCAGCCGATGCTGGGCCGCCGCCGGCCCGTGCTCGTGGCGCAGCTCGGTGAAGCCGAGGCCGCCCAGGGTCGTCGTGATCTCGGCCCGGATGTCGGCATGGTGGTCGGCCGGCGGCAGGCAGGCCTGGGCGGCGCCCGGCGCCGGCCGGTGGCCCGGGTTGCCGCCCGCGTAGGCGGCCCCGCCCGCCGTCCGCGCCTCGCTCGATTCCAGGGCGTAGCTGGCCTTGAGCGGCCCCCGCTCGATGCGCACGTCGTCGAAGATGAAGAAGCCGATCTCGGCCGCCGCCACCAGCGTGTCGGCGATGCCGCTCTCCAGCAGATAGGCCTCCGCCCGCGCCACGGTCGAGCGCGGGTCGCGCTCGTAGCTCATGCCGGTCGCCGGCTCGGCCCCATCGGCGAAGAGGCAGAGCGTGGGCTGCGCCGCGAACGGGTCGGCGAAGACCGAGGCCAGGTCGGGGCGCAGCAGGAGGTCGGATTCGCTGACGTCCCGCCAGCCGGGCACCGCCGAGCCGTCGATCATGACCCCGTGCTCGAGCTGGTGCGGCTGGACGCTCGCCGCATTGAGCGTGGTGTGCCGCCAGCGCCCGGCGAGATCGGTGAAGCGCAGGTCCAGGCCGCGGATGGCTTCATCCCCGATCCGCTCGAGAAGGGCCTCGGCTCCGGCCATCGCTGCTGCCTCGCTGCTCCGCGCCGCCTGCACATGCGGCGTCGCTCGGGCGCCCTCTCTAGGAGAAGCCGGAGGAAACGCCAAGCGCGGCGGCGAAATGCGGCCCTTCCGGCCGTGGTGGTGCGTGCTATGGTCAGGCGAATCCCGACCGAAGCCGGCCCCGTCCGGCAGGAAGGTGGCATCCATGAGCTGGTCGCTCGCCTACGACGCCTACGAGCCGGACCGCGAGAAGCTCCGCGAATCGCTCATGACCCTGGGCAACGGCTATTTCTGCACACGCGGCGCCCTCACCTGCACGGGCGCCGATGAGGTCCACTACCCCGGCACCTATGTGGCCGGGCTCTACAACCGCCTGACCAGCCGGATCGGCGACCGCGACGTCGAGAACGAGGACCTGGTCAATGTGCCGAATTGGCTGCCCCTGACCTTCCGCATCGAGGACGGCCCCTGGCTCGCCATCGACGATGTGGAAATTCTCGACTTCGTCCAGGCGCTCGATACCCGCCAGGACCTGCTCCGCCGCGACTTCACCTTTCGGGACGACAGGGGCCGAAAGACGCGCTGGCGCGAGCGGCGGCTGGTCAGCATGGCCGACCGGCACCAGGCGGCGCTCGAGATCGAGCTGGTGGCGGAGGACTGGTCCGGCGAGATCACCATCCGCTCGGGCATCGACGGCAGCGTCGTCAATGCCGGGGTCGAGCGCTACAAGGCGCTCGCCAACCGCCATCTTGAGACGCTCGGGACGGAAGCCTTCGGCGCCGACGGGGTGCTGCTCCGCTGCCGCACCGTGCAGTCGCGCATCGAGGTGGTCGAGGCGGCGCGACTCGGTCTCTTTCGCGATGGCGCCCGGCTCGACGCGCCGATCGAGGTGGCGCAGGGATCGAACCGGATCGAGCAGTTCGCGCGCGTACAGCTCGATCACCGCCCCTTGCGGATCGAGAAGCTGGTCGCCCTCTACACCAACCGTGATCCGGCGATCGCCGAGGCCGGGCTCGAGGCGACGGAAAGCCTCTCCCGCTGCGCCGGCTTCGAGGCGCTCCTGGCTCGCCACGTGCTGGCCTGGGAGCAGCTCTGGGGAAGCTGCGACATCACCTTCGAGCGCCCGGGTGGCGACGGCGAGGCGGACCATCTTCGGGTCCACATCTTCCACCTGCTGCAGACCATCTCCGCCAACTCGGTCGATTACGACGTCGGCGTGCCGGCCCGCGGCTGGCATGGCGAGGCCTATCGCGGCCACATCTTCTGGGACGAGCTCTTCATCCTGCCGTTTCTGGTGCTGCGCGTGCCCGACCTCGTGCGCGAGACCATCCGCTACCGCTACCGCCGGCTGGGCGAGGCGCGCCGCGCCGCCCAGGCCGAGGGCTTCAAGGGCGCCATGTTCCCCTGGCAGAGCGGCTCGAACGGCCGGGAGGAGACCCAAAAGCTCCATCTCAACCCCCAGTCCGGCCGCTGGCTGCCCGACACCAGCCACCGCCAGCGCCACGTCAACGCCGCCATCTGCTACAATATCTGGCGCTACTGGGAAGCCACGGGCGATACCGACTTCATCCAGCATTACGGTGCGGAGATGTTCTTCGCGATCGCCCAGTTCTGGGTATCGGCCGCCACCTATGACGCGGCGATCGATCGCTACGACATCAAGGGCGTGATGGGCCCGGACGAGTTCCATACCGCCTACCCGGGCACCGACCCGGAGGCCGAGGGCGGCATCGACAACAATGCCTACACCAACGTCATGGTGGCCTGGCTCTTGACCCGCGCCCTCGACATGGTGGCGATCCTGCCACGCACCTGCACCGACGAGCTCTTCGCCCGGCTCGAGATCGCAAGCGCCGATCTCGAGCTCTGGTACGATGTCAGCCGCAAGCTGAAGGTGCCGTTCCACGGCGACGGCATCATCAGCCAGTTCGACGGCTACGAGCATCTGGCCGAGCTCGACTGGCCCGCCTATCGCGGGAAATACGACAATATCCAAAGGCTCGACCGGATCCTCGAGGCCGAGGGCAAGAGCCCGAACGATTTCAAGGTGGCGAAGCAGGCCGACGTCCTGATGCTCTTCTACCTCTTCTCGGCGGAGGAGCTGGACCTGATCTTCGAGAGCCTGGGCTACCCCTTCGACCCCGGCGCCATCCGCCGCAATATCGACTACTATATCGCGCGCACCTCGCATGGCTCGACGCTCAGCCTGATCGTCCATGCCTGGGTGCTCGCCCGCGCCGATCGCGAGCGCTCGTGGCACCTCTTCAGGCGGGCGCTGGACAGCGATATCGAGGACATCCAGGGCGGCACCACGCCGGAAGGCATCCATACCGGTGCCATGGCCGGCACGGTCGATCTGGTCCAGCGCAACTATCTGGGCCTCGAGACCCGCTCCGGCGTGCTCCATTTCAACCCGCTTTTGCCCGTGGGCGTCGATTGCCTGCGCGTCTGCCTGCGCTACCGCCGGCATCACCTCGAGGTCGAGGCGACCCGGAGCCGGCTGCGGGTGCGCAGCCGGCCTGTGTTGGCGCCGATGATCGAGATCGCGTACCGTAGTCATTTCCGCAAATTGAGCCCGGGCGACAGCCACGAGTTCCGTCTGATCCGCCCATCGGAGCGCAAGCGCGGCAACGTCCGAGGGGAGACGACCGATGCCGACTGAAGACCTGCTGGTGATCGAGCTCGGCGAGCTGCGCCGCGCCGACGTCGACCGCGTCGGCGGCAAGAACGCCTCGCTCGGCGAGATGATCGCCAATCTGCAGGCCCAGGGGGTCCGCGTGCCGGGCGGCTTCGCCACGACCGCCCATGCCTACTGGCATTATGTCGACGCGAACAACCTGCGCGACGCGATCGCCGAAACCATGGCGAAGCTGAAGGACGACCACAGCAATCTCGCCCGTGTCGGCCGCGCCGTGCGCGAGCTCTTGGAGAACGCCGAGGTGCCGCCGGCGCTCGCCGAGGCGGTCCGCCGGGCCTATGCCGCGATGGCCGAGGGCGGCGAGCCGGTCAGCGTGGCGGTCCGCAGCAGCGCCACCGCCGAGGACCTGCCCGAGGCGAGCTTCGCCGGCCAGCTCGAAAGCTATCTCAATGTCCAGGGCGAGGCCGCGCTCCTCCGTGCCCTGCGCCGCTGCTACGCCTCGCTCTTCACCGATCGCGCCATCGCCTACCGCGTCAACAACCGCTTCGACCACCTCAAGGTGGCGCTCTCGGTCGGCATCCAGCGCATGGTGCGCTCCGACAAGGCCGGCTCCGGCGTGATGTTCTCGATCGACACCGAGACCGGCTTTCCGCGCAACGTGCTGATCGATGCCGCCTGGGGTCTCGGCGAGCTGGTGGTGCAGGGCATCGTCGATCCGGACGAGTACACCGTCTTCAAGCCGCTTCTGGACGATCCCGCGCTCCGGCCGATCATCGAGAAGCGGCTCGGTGCGAAGGACCGCAAGATGGTCTTCACCACCGGCAAGGAGGCTGTCAGGACCGTCTCGACCGCCAGCGCCGAGCGGCACCGCTTCGTGCTCGAGGACGACGACATCCTCGAGCTGGCCCGCTGGGCGGTACGGATCGAGCGGCATTACGGCCGGCCGATGGACATCGAATGGGCCAAGGACGGGCTCACCGGCGAGCTCTTCGTGGTCCAGGCCCGGCCTGAGACCGTGCAGTCGAGGCGGGCTGCCGGCGTGCTCAAGGCCTATCACCTGACCGGCAAGGGCGAGCCTCTGGTGAAGGGCCTCTCGATCGGTGCCTCGATCGGCAGCGGGCCGGTCTGCAAGCTGGCCAACCCCACCGAGATCGACCGTTTCGTCGAGGGCGCCGTGCTGGTGACGGGCATGACCGACCCCGACTGGGTGCCGATCATGAAGAAGGCGGCCGCCATCGTCACCGATCATGGCGGCCGCACCAGCCATGCCGCCATCGTCAGTCGCGAGCTGGGCCTGACCGCGGTGGTCGGCGCCGGCGACGCCACGGCGAAGCTGGCCGACGGCCAGGAGGTGACCGTGTCCTGCGCCGAGGGCGATACCGGGTTCGTCTACGCAGGGCTCCTGGACTTCGAGGTCGAGGAGATCGCGATCGACAGCATCCCGGCCACCAGGACCAAGGTCATGCTCAACCTCGCCGACCCGGCGGGTGCCTTCACCTGGTGGCAGCTGCCGACCGACGGCGTCGGCCTCGCCCGGATGGAGTTCATCGTCGAGAACCTCATCCGCATCCACCCCATGGCGCTGGTGAAGTTCGACGAGCTGACCGATGAGGACGCGCGCCGCCAGATCGACGAGCTGACGGTCGGCTATGCGAGCAAGCCCGACTTCTTCGTCGACCGGCTGGCGCGCGGCATCGCGCGGATCGCCGCCGCCCACCATCCGGCCCCGGTGATCGTCCGGATGAGCGATTTCAAAACCAACGAATACGCCGAGCTGATCGGCGGCCGCGCCTTCGAGCCCAAGGAAGAGAATCCGATGCTCGGCTGGCGCGGTGCGTCGCGCTACTACAGCGACGGCTACCGCGAGGGCTTCGCGCTCGAGTGCCGGTCGATCCGGCGCGCCCGCGAGGAGCTGGGCTTCGCCAACATCGTCATGATGATCCCCTTCGTGCGCACGCTCGCCGAAGCGGACGCGGTGCTGACGGAGATGGCCAGGCACGGCCTGGAGCGCGGCCAAGCCGGGCTCGAGGTCTTCATGATGTGCGAGATTCCCGCCAACATCATCCTGGCCGAACGCTTCGCCGAGAGGTTCGACGGCTTCTCCATCGGCTCGAACGACCTGACGCAGCTCGTCCTCGGCGTCGATCGCGACAGCGCCATCCTGAGCAGCCTCTTCGACGAGCGCGACCCCGCCGTCGAGGAGTCGATCGCCACCCTGCTCGCCAGGGCGCGGAAGGTCGGCATCAAGACCGGCATCTGCGGCCAGGCGCCGAGCGATCATCCCGAGTTCGCCGCCTTCCTGGTCGAGCACGGCATCGATTCGATCTCGGTCAGCCCCGACAGCTTCATGGCGGTCAAGCGGATCGTCGCCGAGGCCGAGGCATCTCGGCAAAAGGGCGCCACGGCCAAATGAGCGCTGCAGCGCCCGTGCTCGATCCATCGCGGATCGACGCCGTCATCCTCGACATGGACGGCGTGCTCACCGACACCGCCCGCACCCACGAGGCGGCCTGGAAGACGGTCTTCGACGGGTTTCTCGAGGCCCGTGACGGCAGCAGCTTCGCACCCTTCACGACCGCCGACTATCGCCGGCACGTCGACGGCAAGCCGCGCCTCGACGGGGTGCGCGACTTCCTCGCCTCGCGCGGCATCGAGCTTCCAGCCGGCAGCGACGGCGACCCGCCCGACGCGGTGACGGCTCGATCCCTCGGGGAGCGCAAGAACCGGGCGTTCCAGGAACATCTCGCCAGCCATGGCGTCACCCCTTTCGCCGATGCCACCGCCTTCGTCGAGCGCCTGCGCCGCGCCGGCCTGAAGATCGCGGCGATCTCGGCCAGCCGCAACGCCGAGGCGGTGCTCGAGGCTGCCGGCATCCGCCAGCACCTTCCGGTGCTGGTCGACGGCAACGTCGCGGCGGCGCAGGGTCTTGCCGGCAAGCCCGCGCCGGACATCTTCCTCGCCGCGGCCACGGCGCTGGCTGTGCCGGCGGCGCGGGCGGCGATCGCCGAGGATGCCATTGCCGGAATCGAGGCGGGACGGCGGGGCGGCTTCGCCCTGGTGGTCGGCCTCGCCCGTCACGGCGAGACCAGGGACCTCGCCGCCGCAGGCGCCGACATCGTCGTCGCCTCGCTCGATGATCTGAAAATCGAAGGAGACCAGCCGTTGCGCGACCGTGCCACCCTGCCCGATGCCCTGGCCTCGATCGACGATTTCGCGAGGCCGGCCGGCGATCGCAGCCTGAGCCTCTTTTTCGACTATGACGGCACCTTGACGCCCATCGTCGAGCGCCCGGAGGATGCCCGCTTCGACGAGGCGATGCGGCAGCGCGTCCAAAGGCTCGCGGGCCAACACTTCGTCGCCGTGGTCAGCGGCCGGGCGCTCGAGGATCTGGTCGAGCGGGTCGGCCTCCTCAGCATCTTCTTCGCCGGCAGCCACGGCTTCGAGCTGCGCCACCCCGACGGCCGGGGGGAGGAGCAGGACGAAGCGCATGCCGCCTCGGCCAGGCTCGGCGAGCTCGGCAGGATGCTGGCGCAGCGTCTGGGGTCGATCGCCGGGGTGCAACTGGAGCGCAAGCGCTTCGGCCTCGCCGTCCACTATCGCCGCGCCGCCGCTGCGGCTGCTGGCGATGTCGAGAAGGCCGTTCGGGACATCGCGGCCACCTTCCCCGAGCTGACGGTGAAGGCCGGCAAGAAGGTCTTCGAGTTCGTCCCCGCCCTGGACTGGGACAAGGGCAAGGCCCTCTTCTGGATTCTCGACAGCGCCGGACTGACGCGCGAGCAGACGCTTCCGGTCTATATCGGCGACGACGTCACCGACGAGGATGCGTTTCAGGCCATCGACGGCTGGGGCATCGGCATCGCCGTCGGCTCCGATGGGCCACCCCTGACGGCGGCGAGCTACCGGCTCGACGATGTCGAGGCGGTCGGCCGCTTTCTCGACCTTCTGGCGGAGCGCACGGAGCGGCGGCGGGCGCCCCGCTGATCACTTGCCTCGGACGAGGCGGTCGATCAGGCAGGCGTCGCCATAGCTGAAGAAGCGATAGCGATGGGCGATCGCATGGGCGTAGGCGGCCTGCATGCGCCCCAGCCCCGCCAGTGCCGCGACCAGCATGAAGAGGGTCGAGCGTGGCAGATGGAAGTTGGTGAGCAGGCGGTCGACCACCCGGAACCGGTAGCCAGGCTCAATGAAGAGGGCCGTGCTGCCCTGGCCCGGACAGAGTTCGCCGGTCGCCTGCGCGCAGGCCTCGAGGACCCGGAGCACGGTGGTGCCCACAGCGACGATCCTGCCGCCGCCGGACACCGTGTCCCGGACCGCCTCGACAGTCGCCTCGGGCAGCTCGTAGCGCTCCGGATGCATGACGTGGTCCGCCGTGTCCGCCACCTTCACCGGCAGGAAGGTGCCGAGCCCGACATGCAGGGTCAGGAAAGCATGGCGGATGCCCCGGGCCTCGAGATCGGCGAGCAGGCGGTCGGTGAAATGCAGGGAGGCCGTGGGTGCCGCGACCGAGCCCTCGACCTCGGCGAAGATCGCCTGGTAGCGCTCGAGGTCGGCCGCCTCGCCTGATGCCGAGCGGCGGATATAGGGCGGCAGCGGCATCGACCCGCCGGCCCGGATGGCCTCGATCACCGTGCCTCTATCGGCCTTCAGCCGCAGGGTGAAACGTCCCTCCCCGTCCTTGGCCAGGACCTCCGCCTCGAGGCCCGGCGCCAGCTCCAGCATGTCGCCCGGCGCCAGATGGCGGCCGGGCCTGGCGAAGGCGGACCAGCGGTCGGCGCCCAGATCGACCACCAGCGTGATCTGGATCGGTCGGTCGCCACGCCGTCGCCGGGCGGCGAAGCGGGTCGGCAGCACGCGCGTGCGATTGAGGACCAAAAGGTCGCCCGGCGCGAGGAGCAGCGGCAAGTCGTGCACCGCGCGGTCCTCGCAGTTCTGGCCAATGACGAGCAGACGTGCGGCATCGCGCGGCTCGACGGGTCTTTGCGCGATCAGCTCCGCCGGCAGCTCGAAGTCGAACGCGCCGACGTCCAAGTCAGTCCCGGCTCTTGGTGCGCAACTGCGCCAGCACCGCCTCGGAGACGAAGCTCGAGACGTCGCCATCGAGCAGATGGATCTCCTTGACGAAGCGCGAGGAGATGAACTGATTGGTCTCGGATGCCATCAGGAAGACGGTCTCGATCTTGGGATAGAGCCGCTTGTTGTTGGCGGCCATCTGGAACTCGTACTCGAAATCGGAGACGGCCCGGAGCCCGCGAATGATGAAATCCGCGTCGTGGTCGGCGGCAAAGGCCATGAGCAGGATCTTGAACGGCAGCACGGTGACCTTGGCACCATTGTGCTCGTTGGCGGCCATCATGGCATTGATGTCGGCCTCGACCATGGCCGCCCGCTCCTCGACGTCGAAGAGCGGCTCCTTGCCGGCATTGACCGCCACGGCGACGATCAGCTCGTCGACCAGCACCGTGGCACGGCGGATGACGTCGACATGACCGTTGTGGATCGGATCGAAGGTGCCCGGGTAGATACCGGTGCGAACACGGCGCATCCGCGCCCTTCCTCTAGCTTGCCCATGGCCGCTGTGCTGCGGTGCCGCAATTTACCGCCGCAGCCGCAATTCGCAAGCGGCCGGGCGGATCAGTCGTCCTCGCCCTCGTCGCCGTCGTCTTCCGCGTCGCCATTCTCGCCCGCGTCGGCGAGGCGGGCCACGGAGACCACCTGCTCGCCCGGCTCGGTGCTGAAGAGGGTGACGCCCTGGGTCTTGCGAGCGGCGACGCGGATGCCGGCGACCGGGATGCGGATCGTCTTGCCCTTGTCGGTGACCAGCATCAGGTGGTCCATCGGGCCCACGGGGAAGGTGGCGGCCACCGGCCCGTTCCGCTCGGAGGTCTCGATGTTGATGATCCCCTGCCCGCCCCGATTGGTCACGCGATACTCGAAGGCCGAGGTCCGCTTGCCGTAGCCGTTCACGGTCACCGTCAGGATCAGCTGCTCCCGTCCGAGCAGGCTCTCGACGGCGTCGTCCGCAAGCAGGCTGGGCTCGACGCTTCCCGGCTCGGTGATGGCGGCCTCGCCCGGCTCGTCATCCTGGGCGGCCGCCCGCCGCCTGGCATTGGCGATCCGCACCAGCTCGTCGCGCTCCTCGGTCGAGAGCGTGAGGTGATCCAGGATCGACATGGAGATCACCGCGTCGCCGGTCGCGAGGTCGATGCCCCGGACACCCTCCGAGGTGCGCGAGCGGAAGACGCGCAGCGATTCGACAGCGAAGCGGATGGCCTTGCCGCCGGCTGTCACCAGGAGCACGTCGTGGCTGTCGTCGCAGACATCGACGCCGATCAGCCGATCGCCTTCGTCGAGCCCCATGGCGATTTTGCCGTTGACCGGCACACGGGTGAAGTCGGCGAGATCGTTGCGCCTGACCTTGCCCCGTGCGGTCGCGAACACGGCGGAAAGCTCGACCCAGGTCGCCTCGTCCTCGGGCAGCGGCAGGATCGCGGTGATCCATTCGCCTTCGACGAGATGCGGGAAGAGGTTGATCATCGCCTTGCCGCGCGCCTGCGGGTTGCCGAGCGGCAGCTTGTACACCTTGAGCTTGTAGACCCGCCCCAGGCTCGAGAAGAAGAGCACGGGCGTATGGGTGCTGGCGACGAACAGCCGGGCGACGAAATCGTCCTCGTGCGTGCGCATGCCCGCCCGACCCTTGCCGCCCCGGCGCTGGGCGCGGAAGGTCGAGAGCGGCACGCGCTTGATGTAGCCCTTGTGGGTGACCGTGACGACCATGTCCTCGCGCGGGATCAGGTCCTCGATGTCGATGTCGAGCTCGGCATCGACATCGATGAAGGTGCGCCGCTCGTCGGCGAAGCGCGTGCGGACCTCGGTCAGCTCCGCCTTCATCACCTCGAGCAGGCGCTCGCGCGACTGCAGGATCGCGAGCAGCGCCTTGATCGCCTCGGCGATCTCCTTGAGCTCGTCGGTGATCTTCTCGCGCTCGAGCCCGGTCAGCCGCTGCAGCCGCAGATCGAGGATCGCCTGCGCCTGCCGCTCGCTCAGCCGATACTCGGCGGCCGGCGCCGTGCCGTCCTCGACGAGGCCGAGCAGCGGCAGGATCGCCTCGGCCGGCCAGGCCCGCCCGAGCAGGCCGGCCTTCGCACCCTGGGGATCGGGGGCGGCGCGGATGAGGGCGATGACCTCGTCGATATTGGCGACCGCGACGGCGAGGCCGACCAGGATGTGCGCCCGCTCCCTCGCCTTGGCGAGGTCGTAGGCGGTGCGCCGGAGGATCACGTCCTCGCGGAACGCGATGAAGGCCTGCAGCACCTCGCCGAGCGCCATCTGCATCGGGCGGCCGCCGTTCAGGGCCACCATGTTGATGCCGAAGCCGGTCTGCAGCGGCGTGAACTTGTAGAGCTGGTTCAGGACGATCTCGGGATCGGCATCGCGCTTGATCTCGATGACCACGCGCACGCCGTGGCGGTCGGACTCGTCGCGCAGGTCCGAGATGCCCTCGACCCGCTTCTCGCGCACCACCTCGGCGATCCGCTCGACCAGCCGCGCCTTGTTGACGAGGTAGGGGATCTCGTGGACCAGGATCGCCTGGCGGTCCTTGCGGATCTCCTCGATGGTGCAGCGGCTGCGGACGGTGACGCTGCCGCGGCCGGTCATGTAGGCTTGGTGGATGCCGGCGCGGCCGAGGATGACGCCGCCGGTCGGGAAGTCCGGACCCTGGACGATCTCCATGAGGTCGGCGATGTCGAGCGCGGGATCGTCGATCAGGGCGATCGTCGCGTCGATGATCTCGCCCAGATTGTGCGGCGGGATGTTGGTCGCCATGCCGACCGCGATGCCGCCGGCGCCATTGACCAGGAGGTTCGGGTATTGCGCCGGCAGGACCTCGGGCTCGGAGATGCTCTCGTCGTAATTGGGACGGAAGTTCACCGTGTCCTTGTCGATGTCGTCGAGCAGCGCCGCGGTCGGGCGGGCAAGGCGCGCCTCGGTGTAGCGCATCGCCGCTGGCGGATCGTTGTCCATCGAGCCGAAATTGCCCTGGCCGTCGATCAGCATGAGGCGCATCGACCAGTGCTGCGCCATCCGGACCATGGCATCGTAGATGGCGCGGTCGCCGTGCGGGTGGTACTTGCCCATCACGTCGCCGACGATGAGCGCGGACTTGCGGTGCGGCCGGCCGATATCGTAGCCGGCGACGCGCATGGCGTAGAGGATGCGGCGCTGGACCGGCTTGAGGCCGTCGCGGACGTCGGGCAGCGCCCGGCTGACGATCACGCTCATCGCGTAGTCGAGGTAGGAGCGTTTCATCTCCTCCTCGATGGGGACGATCTCGAATCCCCTGGGGGGCTGTGAGGCGGCCAAGCGGTGTGCTTCCCGAGCGCTGAATGGCGGGCCTGAGGGTCAGGCTGGCTTGAAATTTTGCGTAAGACGTGATCTAGCAGACGGCCGGTCCGGCGACAAGTTCTGCACCGGCGGGAAGGCCGTCACGTGCCGTCCAGCGTCGCCGCACCGTAGTAGTGCCAAAGAAGGACCGCGGCGGCGCCACGCCAGGGCGACCATGCCGCTGCGAGCGCTCTCAAGACCTTGGCGTTCGGCCGGCCATCCAGCTTCTTCAGCCGCTGATACGCAATCTGCAGGGCGAGGTCGTCGGCCGGCAGGACATCCTCCCGCCCGAGCGCGAAGAGCAGGTAGATCTCGGCACTCCAGCGACCGAAGCCCGGCAGGGCGGTCAGCGCCCTCACCACCTCCTCGTCCGGCGCCGCGTGCAGATCGCCAAGCACGAGGCGACCCTCGACGATCGCCGCCGCGAGCTGCCGCGCATACTCTGCCTTGCGCCCGCTGAGCCCGCAGACGCGCAGCGTGTCGACCGGCAGGCCGAGCAGGATTTCCGGCTCCACCCGCTCGCCCATCGCCCGTTCGATGCGGCCCTGGATGGTGGCGGCGGCCCTGGTGGAGACCTGCTGGGCGACGATGATCCGCAGCAGCGTCGCGAAACCCGGCGGCCGGATGCGCGGCGCCGGATAGCCGACCCGCTCGATGGCGAGGCGGACCTCGAGGTCGCTCTCGGCCAGGCGCTCGAGGGCGCTCCGCAGGCGCTCGGTGGCCAGGGCGAGATCAGGGGCGGCATGAAAGGTCATGCTCGATGACTTGCCCGACCGGCCGCCACCCGGCAAGGTTGCGGCCGCATTCCGGATCGGGCGGCACCCTCATCGGGGAGGGTGGCGCTCAGCACCATCGCCGGATCGAGCCCATGGCCTTGCGGCCATGAGACCCTAGGTAACGTGTGCGGCCCGCATGACGGCCCCGCCGGCAGAGAGGAGTGAGGTTCTTGGAACGCGAGGCGATGGAGTTCGATGTGGTGATCGTCGGCGCCGGTCCGAGCGGCCTCGCCGCCGCCATTCGCCTGGCGCAACTGGCGCAGGAGCACGGCCACGAGGTGTCGGTCTGCGTCGTCGAGAAGGGGGCCGAGGTCGGGGCGCACATTCTCTCGGGCGCCTGCTTCGAGCCGCGCGCCCTGGACGAGCTGATCCCCGACTGGAAGGAGAAGGGAGCGCCGCTCAACGTCGCGGCGACCGACGACCAGTTCCTCTATCTCACCGAGACCGGCTCCTTTCGCCTGCCGACGCCGCCGCAGATGCGCAATCACGGCAACTACGTCGTCAGCCTCGGCAATGTCTGCCGCTGGCTCGCCGAGCAGGCCGAGGGGCTCGGCGTCGAGATCTATCCGGGCTTCGCTGCCGCCGAGGTCCTCCACGACGAGAGCGGCGCCGTGCGCGGCATCGCCACCGGCGACATGGGCCGTGGCCGCGACGGCGAGCCCGGTCCCAACTTCCAGCCCGGCATGGAGCTGGTCGGACGCATCACGCTCTTCGCCGAGGGTTGCCGCGGCTCGTTGACCAAGACCCTGTTCCAGCGCTTCGACCTCTGTCGGGACGCGCAGCCGCAGACCTTCGGGCTCGGCATCAAGGAGCTCTGGGAGGTCGATCCGGCGAAGCACGAGGCGGGCAGGATTCTGCATACCATCGGCTGGCCCCTCGACCAGCGCACCTATGGCGGCTCCTTTCTCTATCATTTCGAGAACAGCCAGATCGCCCTCGGCTTCGTCGTCGGCCTCGACTACACCAACCCGCATCTCTCGCCGTTCGACGAGATGCAGCGCCTGAAGACCCACCCCTCGATCCGGCCGCTGCTCGAGGGCGGCCGGCGGGTCGGCTACGGTGCTCGTGCGCTCGTCGAGGGCGGCCTGCAATCCCTGCCGAAGCTCGTCTTTCCGGGCGGTGCGCTGATCGGCGACACGGCGGGCTTCCTCAACGTGCCGAAGATCAAGGGCAGCCATACGGCGATGAAGTCGGGGATGCTGGCCGCCGAGGCCGCCTTCGAGGCGCTGGCGGCGGGCGAGGAGCGGCCCCTGCTCGAGGCTTATCCCGAGAAGCTCCGCGCGAGCTGGCTCTTCGCGGAATTGCACTCGGTGCGCAATGTCCGGCCGGCGTTCAAGTGGGGGTTGTGGCCGGCTTTGGCGCTCAATGCGGTCGACACCTTCCTGCTGCGCGGCAAGGCGCCCTGGACCCTGGCCCATCACGGGGCCGATCACGAGACGCTGGCCAAGGCCAAGGATGCGCCGCGGATCGCCTATCCGAAGCCGGACGGCAAGCTCACCTTCGACAAGCTGAGCTCGGTCTTCCTTTCCGGCACCAATCACGAGGAGGATCAGCCCTGCCATCTGGTCCTGGCCGATCCGGAGGTGCCAATCCGTGTCAATCTCGCCGAGTACGACGCCCCGGAGCAACGCTACTGCCCGGCCGGCGTCTACGAGATCGTCCAGGACGGCGGTGTGCCGCGCCTGCAGATCAACGCCCAGAACTGCGTCCACTGCAAGACGTGCGACATCAAGGACCCGATGCAGAACATCAACTGGGTGACGCCGGAGGGCGGTGGCGGGCCGATGTACGGCAGCATGTGACACGTCGCTTGCCCGGAGCGCTCGCGGTTGATTGCAGCCGAGATGGTGGGCGGCAATGCACTTCAACCGGAGGTAGGCTTGTGGTAGACAGGAGCCCTTAGCGTTCCCATCGACCCGGAGCCGGTTCGGGTCCCGCCGAGGTGCACCAGAAAGATGCGCGAATTCGGTCTGCACGAGGCCGCGTCGCCCGGCGGCTTTGTCTGGCAAGCCGAGCATCGGCTGATCCATGCGCTCGACCGGCTGCCTTGCGGCGTGATCCTGGCCGATGCGGCCGACAGGCTCGTGCACGTCAACACGGCCTGTCGCGGATTCCTGCCGGCGCTGCGTGACGCGCTCACGCTCGGCACCGGGGTCTCAGAGCTCATTCGCCGCGCGGTTCTGCTCGGCGACGTGCGGACCGATGCGGCGGCCGTCGAGCGCTGGCTCGAGGATCGCACCGCCCTCGACGCGCCCAGCCTGACCTTGAGGCTGCGCGACGACCGCTGGCTCTTGCTGGAATCGCGCGGCACCTTCGACAATGGCGCCGTCCTGACCCTGATGGACGTCACCGAGTTCAAGCGCCGCGAGGTCTGGCTCACCGAGCTGCACGACCGGCTCGCCGGAGAAGGCGAGGATCTCAAGGTCTTCGCCCGGCATCTGGCGACCGCCAAGGCGGAAGCGACCGAGGCGCTCAGGAAGGCGGAGCAGGCCAATCTCGCCCTGGCGCGCGAGATCGCCGAGCGGAAGCTCCTCGAGGAGCGCCTCTGGCTGCTCGCCAACACCGATCCCCTGACCGGGGCGCTCAATCGCCGGCGCTTCATCGAGCTCCTGGAGGGTGATGCTCGCGAGTTTGCCGGCGAGCCGGCGACGCTGGCCGTGCTGATGCTCGATCTCGATTACTTCAAGATGATCAACGATCGCTTCGGGCATGCGACCGGCGACGCCGCGCTGCGCCACTTCACCGAGGTGGCGATGGCCCGGCTGCGCGATCACGATCATTTCGCCCGGTTGGGCGGCGAGGAGTTCGCGGCCTTGCTGCCGGCGACCGAGATCGAGGCCGCCGTCGGGCTGGCCGAGGCCATTCGCGAGGCCGTCGCCTCGGCCGACTTCACCGACAACGGCGTGCCGGTGCCGCTCAGCGTCAGCATCGGGGTCACCGAGCTGCCGCCTTCGGACAACCGGCCGCTCGCCGTGCTCAACCGCGCCGACAAGGCGCTCTATCTAGCGAAGCAGGGCGGCCGCAACCGGGTGGCCAGGGTCAGCGCCGGCCGGCCGCCCGAGCTGATCGAGGCTCAGGCGGAGGCGTAGGGCGGCCGGTCGTAGCCCATGGGCGAGTGGGTGAAGACCTCGTACCCGTCCGCCGTGACGCCGACCGTATGCTCGAACTGCGCCGAGAGCGATCGATCCCGGGTGACCGTCGTCCAGCCATCCTTGAGGATCTTCACCTCGTGCCGCCCGGCATTGATCATCGGCTCGATCGTGAACAGCATGCCCGGCGCCAGGACCAGGCCCTCGCCCGGCTTGCCATAGTGACGAACCTCGGGCGCGTCGTGGAAGACGCGCCCGATGCCGTGCCCGACGAAATCTCGCACCACCGAGAAGCGGGCGGCCTCGGCCACCTTCTGGATGGCATGACCGACATCGCCGAGCGTGGCACCCGGCCGCACGGCCAGGATGCCGGCCCACATGGCGTCATAGGTGACGTCGATCAGCCGCTGCCCCTTGACCGGGACGCGCTCGCCGAGCGCGAACATGCGGCTCGTGTCGCCGTAGTAGCCGGCGAGGATGACCGTGACGTCGATGTTCAGGATGTCGCCGTCGGCGAGCTTCTTGTCGTCGCTCGGAATGCCGTGATTGACGACGTGGTTGACCGAGATGCAGGAGCTCTTGGTGTAGCCGCGATAGCCGAGCGTCGCCGGCACGCCGCCATGCTCGCGCATGAAGGCCTCGATCACACGGTCGAGCTCACCGGTGCTCACGCCGGCCTGGACCAGAGGTGTGACGTGATCGAGCGTCATCGCCGCGAGCTGGCCGGCGGCGCGCATCGCAGCGAAGTCGGCCTCATCGTGGATCGGCACAAGCCGGCCGGTGCCGCCCTTGTCGAGATGCGGCATGCGTTCGTCCTTCATTGCTCGATCATCCACATCCTCGGACCTTCAGCTCGCCTCACGCGCCAAAACCTCCGGATTGAGGATCAATCCGGGCTCCAGGGGCCGTCCGTCCAAATACGTCAAGATGCTGTCGATGCATCTGTCGGTCATGGCCTGGACCGCCCATTCGCTCATGCCGGCCACGTGCGGTGATAGCACCACCGATTCGAGCGTTCGCAACGGCGATCCCTCGGGCAGGGGCTCGCTCTCGAAGACATCGAGGCCGGCGCCCGCGATTATGCCTGACTCCAGGGCCGCCACCAGCGCCGCCTCGTCGACCAGGAGACCGCGCGCCGTGTTGATCAGATAGGCGCTGCGCTTCATCCGCGAAAGAGCCGCCGCGTCGATCAAATGACGCGTCCCCGGCAGGAGCGGCGCATGCAGCGAGACGAAATCCGCTTCAGCCAGGAGCTCATCGAGGGTCTTGGGCTCGCAGCCGAGATGGCCGAGAGCCGCGGCATCGATCAGGGGGTCATGCACCAGAACGCGCATCGCGAAGCCCTGGCAGCGCTTGGCCACCGCCCGGCCGATGCGACCGAAGCCGACGAGGCCGACGGTCGTGCCGTGGAGTCGGCCGTGCGCCAGGCTGCCCCACAGGCCCGCCCGGACCCGCCGATCGTACGTGGCGAGCGACGTGGCGAGCGTCGCCATCAGGGCGAAGGCATGATCGGCGACGGCCTCGTGGTTGGTGCCGAACGCCATCGCCACCGCCACGCCGTGCCGGGTGGCGGCCGGGACATCGATCTGATCGTAGCCGACGCCGAGGCGAGCGATGATCCGCAGATCGGTGGCGACCGCCAGCGTCCGCTCGTTGTAGGGCTCGCTGCCGGCGAGCGTGGCGACGACGCCGGGCAGGACGGCTGCCAGCGCCGCCTCGTCGAGGGTTCGCCCGCTCTCGTTCAGGATCACCTCGTAGCCTTCGTCGCCGAGGCGCTTCAAGAGATCGGGTCGCGTCGCGATAAAAGCCGCGGCGCAGAGCACCCGGCCCCTGGTCCGCTGCCGCCCGTCGCTGGCGCGGCGCAGCTCCCGCTGCCGGTGATCGAGGACCATGTCGGCGGTCGCCTGGCGAAATCGCTCCATGTGCGGCCGGGCGCGATGCTCCTCCGACGCCGCCGGGTCGCGATGCACCTCGTAGATGACGGCATGCGTCTCGTCCTCGCGCACGATGTCGAGCTGCAGGCAGCCCGGCTCCGTGGCGAGCGAGGTGCGCGCGAGCTCGCTCGCCAGCTCGAGGAACCTCTCCATCATGCCCGGCCGAATGGTGAGCTCGATCAAGTGGACCACGGGCTCCGTGGCGTCTCGCGGCAGCCGGCCCGGCACGCGTCGGTCATCCTTCACTGGATCGGCCGGCGACGATGGGCGGCTCGCCGAGACGGAAATCGCCCTTCGTCTCCAGATGGTGAGCCAGCCGCAGCAGGCGCGCCTCGCCGAACGGCGGCGCGACGAGCTGGATGGCCATCGGCAGGCCGTTCTCCGTGCGGCCCGTGGGCATGGTCAGGGCAGGCAGCCCCAGATAGTTGAACGGGCAGATGAAGTGGCCCAACGCGTTGACCATCCTGACGTAGCCCGCCATGTCCGACGCGTCGGTAGCGTCGAGGCGCGGCACCGGCTCGGCCATGGCCGGCAGCATCAGCACATCCGCCTCGGCGAAGACCTCTGCCACGAACCGACGCACCGCCTCCGCCCGAAAGGAAACCGCCCTGAGATAGGTCGTCGCCTTCAGCTCGAAGCCGGGGTCGAGGCGCGCCAGGGTGTAGGCATTGTAGGCATCGCGCCGAACGGCGAGGAAGTCCTCGTGCCGAGCCGCGGCCTCGGCGAGCATGATGGCGCGCCGCAGCACGTTCGCGGGCTCGAGCGCCGGCAGGACCATGCGGGTGGCCCGCAGGCCGACCTGCCCCAATCGCTCGATCGCCGCCTCGTAGAGACGGGCCACCTCCTCGTTCAGCGGCAGCTCGAAGGGCGCCTCGGCGACGGCAACGCGCAGGCCCGAGGGCGAGCGCTCGAGCAGCCTGCGGTAGGGCGGCACGGCCAGCGCGCTGGTTGTTGGATCACGGCTGTCGGCACCGGCGATCGCTTCCATCAGGAGGGCGAGGTCGCGGGCCGAGCGGGCGAGCGGACCCGCATGGTCGAGCGTGTGGCTGAGCGGCATGGCGCCGGCCCGGCTGACCCGGCCGTAGGTCGGCTTCAGCCCGACGATGCCGGTGCAGGCGGCCGGAACCCGGATCGACCCGCCGGTGTCCGAGCCCAGTGCCGCGAAGACCAACCGTGCCGCCACGGCCGCGACGGACCCGCTCGACGAGCCGCCGGTGATGTGGTCGGTGCTCCAGGGATTGCGGGGATGCCCGGTGATGTCGTTGTGGCCGGTGAGCCCGAGGGCGAACTCGACCATGTTGAGCCGACCGAGATCGATCGCGCCGGCCGCGTCCAGCCGCTCGAGCACGGTGGCCGTGACCTCGGGCACGAAATCCGCGCGGATCCGCGTGCCCGAGGCGCAGGGCCGGCCGGCACGGTAGAACATGTCCTTGTGCGCCAGGGGCACGCCCGCCAAAGGCGGCAGATCGGCCCCGGCGGCGCGGGCCCGATCGATGCCGTCGGCCGCCGCCAGCGCCTTCTCGGGCTCGAGACCCGCCACCGCGTTGAGGGTCGGTCCGATGCTCGACAGGGCCTCGATCGAGGCCTGGGTCAGCTCGCGCGCCTTGACCTCGCCGGATCGGACCGCCGCGGCCGCGGCCCAGAGATCGCCCCGAAGGAGCTCCGAAGCCGTCATTCCTCGTCCTCCAGCGCGTGGGCCTCCGCCAGATTTTCGAGGGTGACGACGAAGGCCGATGGATCGTCGTCGAACGGCAGCTCCTCGACAATGGCCAAGACCTGCTTTTGCCAGGCTTCCGCCGGCTCGTCCCTGACTGTCGCGTTGCCCATCGGATCCTCCTCGCGCCATCCAACTTCCGGCTGCTTAGCAGGCGGCGCTTGCCGACGCACCTCGTTAGCGCAAGACTGGCGCTCGCTTGCCCAGGAGACCAGCATGGACATCCTCCAATCCGAGCCGATCTCGTCTCTCACCACCGAACGGCGCCGGCTGCTCGCGGCTGTCGAGCAGAAGCTCTTGTGGCTGGCGAGCTGGACGATCCACAACGCCAACCACATCCGGCCGAGCCGCGACAACCTGAAGGTCGGCGGGCATCAGGCGTCGTGCGCGTCCGTCGCGACGATCATGACGGCGCTCTATTTCGACGTGCTGCGGCCCGGCGAC
This sequence comes from uncultured Geminicoccaceae bacterium, assembly GCA_964393275.1. Taxonomy (GTDB): domain Bacteria; phylum Pseudomonadota; class Alphaproteobacteria; order Geminicoccales; family Geminicoccaceae; genus SLRI01. The sequence continues at coordinate 33,820 of CAYMTA010000009.1, forward strand.
CGGATCGCCGTCAAGCCGCATGCCAGCCCGATGATGCATGCCGTTCACTATCTGCTCGGCGAGCAGAGCCGCGCAGCTCTCGAGAATTTCCGTGCCCTCGGCGGGGCCCAGTCCTATCCCTCGCGAACCAAGGATACCGCGCCAGTCGATTTCTCGACGGGCTCGGTCGGCCTCGGCGCCGCGATGACCCTGTTCGCCTCGCTGACGCAGGACTACGTGCGTCTGCAGGGGCTCGTGCCCAAGGAGGAGCCCGCCGGCCGCATGGTCGCGATCGTCGGCGACGCGGAGCTCGACGAGGGCAACATCTTCGAGGCCCTGCTCGAGGGCTGGAAATACGATGTCCGCAATCTCTGGTGGGTGATCGACTACAATCGCCAGAGCCTCGACCGGGTGGTCCCGGAGCAGCTTTTCGCCAAGATCGAGCAGTTCTTCGCGGCGGTCGGCTGGCGCGTGGTCACGATCAAGTACGGCAAGCGGCTCCAGGCCGCCTTCGCCGAGCCGGGTGGCGAGGTGCTGCGGCAGTGGATCGACGACTGCCCCAACGATCTCTACGCCGCCCTCACCTTCAAGGGCGGCACCGCCTGGCGGGCGCATCTGGAGAGCGGCCTCGGCGGCAACCGCTTCATCCGGGACCTCCTGCGGCGCCTCGACGATGCCGAGCTCGCCCGCCTCATGACCAATCTCGGCGGCCATGACATCGAGGCCGTCCTCGACGCCTTCCACTCGGTCGCCGACGATCGTCCGCACTGCTTCATCGCCTATACCGTCAAGGGCTGGGGCCTGCCGCTGGCCGGCCACAAGGACAACCACGCCGGGTTGATGACGCCCGACCAGATGGCGGCGTTTCGGGCGCAGAACCGGATCGGGGACGGCGAGGAATGGTCGCCGCATGCGGGGCTCGACATCGACCCGGCCGAGCTCGACGCCTTCCTCGCCTCGGTCACCTATCGCCAGCGCACGCATAAGCATCGGCCGCCAGCCGTGCCGGTGCCGGCGGTGCTGCCGGTCGGCCGCGTCGCCGCCACGACCTCGACGCAGGAGGCCTTCGGCCGGATCATGAGCGAGCTGGCGCGGTCCGACAGCGAGCTCGCCCGGCGGATCGTCACGACCTCGCCCGACGTCACCGTCTCGACCAACCTTGGCGGCTGGGTCACGCGCCGCGGCGTCTTCAACCGTCGCGAGCGCGAGGACATTTTCAAGAGCGAGTCGGTAGCCTCGTCAACGGTCTGGCGGGTAAGCGAACGGGGCCAGCACCTCGAGCTCGGCATCGCCGAGAACAACCTTTTCTTGAACCTCGCGAGCCTCGGCCTCGCGCATGATCTGTTCGGTGCCCGGCTGCTGCCGGTCGGCACGCTCTACGATCCCTTCATCAACCGCGGCCTCGATGCCCTGATCTATGCCTGCTACCAGGGTGCGCGCTTCCTTTTGGTCGCGACCCCCTCGGGCATCACGCTGGCCCCGGAGGGCGGTGCCCATCAGTCGATCGGCACGCCCCTTATCGGCATGTCGCAGCCCGGGCTGACCGCCTTCGAGCCGGCCTATGCCGACGAGGTGGCGCTGATCATGCGCTGGGCCTTCGAGCACCTGCAGGCGCCGGACGGTGGCTCGGTCTATCTCCGCCTGACGACCCGCCAGATCGCCCAGCCGGAGCGCTCGGCGGTCCCACCGGGGGTGCTCGATGGCGGCTATTGGCTTCTGCCACCCGCCGCCGACACGCAGGTCGCCCTCGCGTTCACCGGCGCGGTGGCGCCCGAGGTGCTGGCCGCGCATGCGGCCATGGCTGACGATCTGCCGGCGCTCGGCATCCTCGCCGTCACCTCGGCGGAGCGGCTCCATGCCGACTGGGTCGCGCGCGGGGCGGCGGGCGTCGCCGCGACCCTGCTGGACCAGCTCCCCCTGACCGCCGCGCTCGTCACGGTCCTCGACGGCCATCCCCTGACGCTCGCCTGGCTCGGTTCGGTGCGCGGGCAGCGTGTCCGGCCGCTCGGCGTCGAGGCATTCGGCGAGTCGGCTGACCTTCCGGCGCTCTATGCCAGGCACCGGATCGATGCCGAGGCGATCGTCGATGCAACGGCCGATGCCTTGCTCGGCGCCTGAGGTGCCAACCCGGGCTCGGTGCCCCAGGCGCGACCTTGGGCGGGCTTGTCCCCGGGCCGTGGTTTCGCCATAACGCTCGTGGCAGGGGCTCGCGATGGTCGACCTTCGGCGCCGGCCCGTTGATCCGGACGGGCAGGACCGAGGGATCCCAAGCCACGGAACCGGCTGAGACGGGTCGGATAAGAGAGGGAGCGCTCGCATGGACATGTCAGGCGAATATCGGATTCCAGCGCCTCGCGAGCAGGTCTGGGCGGCGCTCAACGATCCCGAGATCCTGCGCCAGGCGATCCCCGGCTGCGACGAGCTGGTCAAGCATTCGGACACCGAGATGGAGGCCAAGGTCACCGCCAAGGTGGGTCCGGTCAAGGCGAAGTTCGCCGGCAATGTGCGTCTCGAGAACATCAACGCACCGGTGGGCTACAGCATCGTCGGCGAGGGCAAGGGCGGTGCCGCCGGCTTCGCCAAGGGCGGCGCCGATGTCAGCCTGGCCGAGGACGGCGACGGCACCATCCTGACCTACAACGCCAGGGCCGAGGTGGGTGGCAAGCTGGCCCAGATCGGCTCGCGGCTGATCCAGGGCACGGCCAAGAAAATGGCCGACGAGTTCTTCGGCAAGTTCAGCGAGATCGTGGGTGCGGATCAGGCGCCCGGCGCGGCGGCGGCGCCATCGGCCGCGGCCCCGACCGAGCCCGCCGCGTCACCCGCGCCCCGACCGGCACCCGCGCCGCGATCTGCGCCAACGGCGCCACCGAAGCCCGCCGGCGGCTTCCTCGGCGGGCTCGGCATGCCGGCTTATGTGGGTATCGCCATCGTCGTGCTGATTCTGCTTTATCTGATCTTCGGCATGGGCGGTTGACGGACCGCCCGAGTTCGCAACGGTGCAGCGACCAGGTGGTCGCCGCTGGGAGGGGTTGAGAGAATGACCAAGGTCTCGATGACGATCAACGGCAAGGAAATGTCCGGCGAGGTCGAGGAGCGCACGCTGCTCGTCGAGTTCCTGCGACAGAATCTCGGCCTGACGGGCACGCATGTCGGTTGCGACACCTCGCAGTGCGGCTGCTGCGTCGTCCATGTCGACGGGCGGAGCGTGAAGTCCTGCACCATGCTGGCGGTCCAGGCCAACCACACCAAGGTCACGACCATCGAGGGGCTGGCTGCGGCGGACGGCACCCTGCACCCGATGCAGTCCGCGTTTCGCGAGCATCACGGCCTGCAGTGCGGCTTCTGCACGCCGGGCATGATCATGTCGGCGGTCGATCTCCTGCAGCACAACGCCAACCCGACCGAGCACGAGGTTCGCGAGTGGCTGGAGGGCAATATCTGCCGCTGCACCGGCTATCACAACATCGTCAAGTCGATCCTCGCGGCGGCCGAGACCATGCGGGGCGGGGTTGCCCACGCCGCGGAATAGCGACGGGGCGACAGGTCACGAAGGCCGCTTCGACAACAGGGATGCGTGAAAATGGTGGCTAATGGCATCGGCGCTCGGGCACTCCGCAAGGAGGACCAGCGCTTCATCACCGGCAAGGGCCGGTACACCGACGATATCAACCAGCATGGCCAGGCCTTTGCCGTGTTCGTGCGCAGCCCGCATGCCCACGCGAAGCTGGGACGTGTCGACAAGGCCAGCGCCTCGGGGATGCCCGGTGTGCTGGCGGTGCTCGACGGTACCGATGTGGCGGCCGACGGGCTCGGCAACCTGATCTGCGGCTGGCTGGTCAAGTCGAAGGACGGCTCGCCCATGAAGATGGGCCCGCACCCGCTCCTGGCGCAGGGCAAGGTCCGCTATGTCGGCGACCGGGTCGCGGTCGTCGTCGCCGAGACCTATGCCCAGGCCAAGGATGCGGCCGAGGCGCTGGTCGTCGAGTACGAGGTGCTACCGGCCACGGCAGCGCTCGGCGAGGCGCATGGCGCGTCGGCACTGGTTCACGACGAGGTGGAGCACAACCTGATCTTCGATTGGGAGCTCGGCGACAAGGCGGCGGTCGACGCCGCCATCGCGCAGGCCGCGCATGTCACCCGGATCGACCTGGTCAACAATCGCCTCGTGCCCAATGCCATGGAGCCGCGCGCGGCGATCGGCATCTACGACAGCGGTCTCGACCATTACACCTGCTATGTCACCAGCCAGAACCCACATGTCCACCGGCTGGTCATGTCGGCCTTCGTGCAGGTGGCGCCCGAGCACAAGCTTCGGGTGATCGGCCCCGACGTCGGTGGTGGATTCGGCTCGAAGATCTTCATCTACGGCGAGGAATGCGTCGTCACCTGGGCGTCGAAGAAGGTCGGCGGCCGGCCGGTCAAATGGGTCGCGGAGCGCAGCGAGAGCTTCCTCTCCGACTGTCATGGCCGCGACCACATCAGCCACGCCGAGCTCGCGACCGACGCCGACGGCAACGCCACGGCGCTCAGGGTCAACACCAAGGCCAATCTCGGCGCCTACATGTCGACCTTCAGCTCCTGCGTGCCGACCTATCTCTATGGCACGCTCCTGGCCGGCCAGTACAAGACGCCGGCGATCTATTGCGACGTGCAGGCCTACTACACCAACACAGCACCCGTGGACGCCTATCGCGGCGCCGGCCGGCCCGAGGCGTCCTTCCTGCTCGAGACGCTCTATGATCAGGCCGCTAGGGAGATCGGCAAGGACCCGGCCGAGTTCAAGCGGCAGAACTTCATCCCCAAGGATGCGTTCCCGTACCAGACGCCGGTCGCCCTGGTCTACGATGTGGGCGACTACGGGGCGACCCTCGACCGGGCCCTGGAGCTTTCCGACTACACCGGCTTCGAGGCGCGCCGGGCCGAGGCGGAGGCGCGCGGCAAGCGGCGCGGCATCGGCATCTCCTGCTACATCGAGGCCTGCGGCATCGCGCCCTCGGCGGTGGTCGGCTCGCTCGGCGCCGGCGTCGGTCTCTGGGAGAGCGCCAAGGTCCGCTTCAGCCATACCGGCAAGGTCCAGGTGATGACCGGCACGCACAGCCACGGCCAGGGCCACGAAACGACCTTCAGCCAGCTCGTCGCCGGCCGGCTCGGCATTCCCTTCGAGGACATCGAGGTCATCCACGGCGATACCGAGAAGACGCCGGTCGGCATGGGCACCTATGGCTCGCGCTCGCTGGCCGTCGGCGGCGAGGCCATCGCCAAGTCCTGCGACAAGCTGATCGCCAAGGGTCGGAAGATCGCCGCTCATCTGCTCGAGGCCTCGGAAGCGGACATCGAGTTCAAGAACGGCCAGTTCACCGTCGCCGGCACGGACCGCGCCAAGTCGATGGCCGAGGTGGTTTTCGCCGCCTACGTGCCGCACAACTACCCGGCCGATCTGGAGCCGGGCATGGAGGAAGGCGCCTTCTTCGATCCGCCGAACTTCACCTACCCGGCCGGCACCTACGTGTGCGAGGTCGAGGTCGATCCGGATACCGGGGTCGTTCGGGTCGAGCGGCTCGTGGCGGTCGACGATTTCGGCAATGTGATCAACCCGATGATCGTCGACGGCCAGGTGCATGGTGGCCTGACCCAAGGCATCGGCCAGGCATTGCTCGAGCGTGCCGTCTACGACGGCGCGGGACAGCTTCTGACCGGCTCCTACATGGACTACGCCATGCCGCGGGCGGACGACGTGCCCAACTTCGAGGTCGAGACCGCCGCCGGCACCGCCTGCACCTCCAACTCGATGGGGGTCAAGGGCTGCGGCGAGGCCGGTGCCATCGGCGCGCCGGCGGCGGTGATCAACGCCATCACCGACGCCATCGGCGTGCGTGTCGAGATGCCGGCCTCGCCTCAGCGGGTCTGGACGGCGATGCAGGGTCTGGCGCGGGCGGCCGAATAGGCGGCTTTCGGACGTAGCAATCCGGGCGGGGGCCGTGCCAGAGGCCGACCGCCGCCCGCAAGGGAGAATCCGAACGATGTATGCTTTCGAGTACAAGCGGCCCGCTTCCCTCGCCGAGGCCGCGCAAATGCTGAGCGGCGACGACGAGGCCAAGCTGATCGCCGGCGGCCAGACCTTCATCCCGACCCTCAAGCAGCGTCTGGCCCAGCCGAGCACCGTCGTCGATCTCGGCGCCATCGGCGAGCTCAGCGGCATCCGCGAGGAAGCCGGCGGGGTGACCATCGGTGCCATGACCCGGCACGGCGAGGTCGCGTCGAGCGATGTCGTCAAGCGCGTGATTCCCTCACTGGCGGCGCTGGCCGAATTGATCGGCGACCCCCAGGTGCGCAACATGGGGACGCTGGGCGGCTCGATCGCCAACAACGACCCCGCCGCCGACTACCCCGGCGCCCTGCTGGCGCTGCAAGCGACCATCCGCACGACCAAACGCGAGATCGGCGCCGACGACTTCCTAACCGGCATGTTCGACACGGCGCTCGAGGAGCACGAGATCATCAAGGAAGTGCACTTCAAGAAGCCGGATGCCGGGCACTACGAGAAGTTCCCGAACCCCGCCTCGCGCTATTCCATGGTCGGTGCCTACGTGACCAGGTGGGGTGGCGCCGTTCGGGTCGCGATCACCGGCGCCGGTCCCTGCGCCTATCGCTGGAAGGAAGCCGAGACCGCGCTCGGCAGCAATTTCACGGGCGACGCCGTGGCCGGGCTGACGGTGGATGCCAGTGACCTCAACTCGGACATCCATGCCTCGGCCGACTATCGCGCCCACCTCGTCAAGGTGATGACGCAGCGCGCCATCAAGGGCTGCGCCTGAGCCCAAGGCAACGTCGGTCGCGGTCATCGGGCTGCGACCGACGCCGTTGGGCGCGTAGCTCTGTCCAGCGCTCGAGGAGGAACGCCAGGCCCAGCCCGACGGTCGTTCCGGCGATATTGGCCGCGAAGTCGATGGCATCGCCGCGATCGAGGGTCCCTCTGAACCACTCGCCAAGCTCGAGGGCCAAACCGGCGGCGACGAGGCCGCACCAGAGCCGGCCCCACCCCAGAGCCGGCAGCACGCGCCGCGCGGCGAAGGCGATGAGGGTCAAGACGCATAGGTGCATCGCGAGCTTGAGCATGCCCGCCTCGCCGCTCCCGCCCAGCTCGCCGAAGAGCTCTTGAACCGGTGCTCTGACGTCGTAGGGGACCGTCGTGATGGCGGCGACGGTCGCCAGCGCGCCCAGCGCCAGCGAAGCCGCCGGCTTGTTACCGCTGCGCTGCCAGGTGATGACGGCCAGAGCGAGGGCGACCACGGCCCAGCCGGTCAAGGTGACGGCGCGCATCAGTCTGAATGCGGGCTTCAGGGCCACGCCCCGCAGCTCGAGATCGGTGACGACGAGCTGCCCGGTAGCGCGGGGCAGGCCGATCAGGACGCGGGCCCGGCCCTGGGCCGGATCGAGCATGAAGACCTCGCTCCAGCGCTTGGCTCCGGTCGTCCCTGTGGCATGGAGGAAGCGATGCGGGCGGGCGTAGTCGGAGCGTCCATCGGGCTTCACCCCGAGCACGAAAAGCCGGGCCTTCTGCCAGCGCTCGGGTCGCCGGGCAACGGCATCGAGCTCGATGGTCGCGGCAAGGTGAAGCCCCTCCACACCATGCGGCAGCGCCACGATCTGCTCGAGCAGGACGGTCCTCGCGGCATCCTGGTTGGCGAAACGCACGCCGCCTGCAATCGGCTCGGGCCGGCCGGAGTTGCCCACAGGCTGCCAGGGCGATCCGCTTTCGCCCAGCGTCGAGAAGGCCGGATCACTCAGCAATTGACCGGTGACCCGGTCGTAACGCGACAGCCAGGCAAAGGTCGCGAGCGTCAACGCGGCCAGAACGACTACGAAGGCAAGGGCGCAGCGCGCGGCAGTCTTCGACAGCTGCGGGCTCCAGGCTCTTCTCCAGGCAATCGACAGGTCCAGCAGCGATCTCCGCGGCACAGCCGTTGATCCGAAACGAGGAAATACAGCGGCACTCGTTGCCGAAGGGTTAAGGGCCTATCCTTCACGTAGCCATCGACCGATGCAGCGGGTAAACGGTCAGGCGTCCAGCCTCGAGAAACGGAAATGATCGCAAACGAACTGCCGAAGGATATCGATGCCACGGTCGAGCTGCTGCGTGCCGCCGACTACATTCCGGATCGAGCGCTCGCCACGGCGACCTTTCTCAGCCTCAAGCTCGGCCGCCCGCTTTTTCTCGAAGGCGAGGCGGGAGTCGGCAAGACGGAGATCGCCAAGGTCCTGAGCCAGGCGCTCGGACGCAGTCTCGTCCGACTGCAATGCTACGAGGGCCTCGACCTCGCTTCCGCCGTCTACGAATGGAACTACCAGCGGCAGATGCTCGAGATCCGCATGGCGGAGGCGACCGGCGGGGCGTCGCGCGAGGCCCTGGGCCAGGACATCTTCGACCGCCGCTTCCTGATCAGCCGCCCGCTGCTGCAGGCCCTGGAGCCGCACCCGGGCGGGGCACCGGTTCTTCTGATCGACGAGCTCGACCGCACGGACGAGCCCTTCGAGGCCTTCCTGCTCGAGGTGCTGTCGGATTACCAGATCACCATTCCCGAGGTCGGCACGATCAAGGCCGAGACGCCGCCGATCACGATCATCACCTCGAACCGCACCCGCGAGATCCACGATGCGCTGAAGCGGCGCTGCTTCTACCACTGGGTCGACTACCCCTCGGCCGAGCGCGAGCACGAGATCATCATCACGCGCCTGCCCGGCGTCGACGAGCGGCTGTCGCGGATGATCGTCGACTTCGTCCAGGAGTTGCGGAAGCGCGACCTCTTCAAGCTGCCGGGCGTCGCCGAGACGCTCGACTGGACCCGGGCGCTGACCACGCTCGATGTCCTCGTGCTGACGCCCGAGGTCATCAACGACACGCTCGGCACGCTGCTCAAGTACCAGGACGACATCGCCAAGATCCAGGGCAGCGAGGCCGCGAAAATCCTGCGCGAGATCAGCATGAAGGCGGAGCAGGCGAGGCGCTGAAACCTCTCGTCAACCTTTGTCCGCTATCCCCTCGCAACGGGCTATGATGCGAGGAAGGCGATGGCGCACATGCGGAGGGCACGGCGGGCGGCATACAAGGCGCTCGTTCCATCGCTCGCCTGCCTGCTGCTCTTGGGAGCCTGCCTTACGGGTGAGCCATCGGCACCTATCGCCAGGACGGCAGGAGCGCCCGTCGATGCCCAGCCGACCGCGCTGGCCGCACCCGGCTATCTGCGGTTCGCTCTGTCGCCCTCCGGCGTCGGCAACTATGCCGGCTGGCAGCTTCAGGTCGTGGCGGCGGCCAGCAATCAAGGCTTCAAGCCCTTCCTGTCGGTCAGGATGAGCGCCGGCGAGAGCCTGCTGGCCGAGTTGTGGCCCGACCATTATCACGTCCGCGTGCTCCTGCTCGGCGAGGTCGAGCGGGACGAGTGGGTCGAGGTTGTGGGCGACCGGACGTCCACGATCGACGTCAGCATCGGCTTTCTCGTCAACAGCATCGAGACCGCCGCCCCGACCGCGTCGACGGATGCGGAAAGATGGGCTCTGCATGAGCTGTCGATCGGGGATACCTACGCGCCTCTGACGGTGGTGCTCCGGCCCGGCCTCGAGGGCCGCTACCATGGGCCGCAGGTTCGCGGGCGACCCGCCGGCGACGGCCTGCTCGATCTCGTCGATCGCGGCGCTCCAATCGCGACAATAGCCTCCGCCGAGGTCATCGATGGTCGCTTCAGCGGCGAGCCGGCCTTCACCGGCGGACGAACGGTCGAGGCGTCGATGCTGGCCGACTACAGCTTCCCGGCGGGCACCCTCACCCATTGGCCGAACGGGCGGCGTTTCACCGGGCGCTATGACGGTCTCGAGCCGAGGGAAGGCGTGCTCGACTTCATCGACGGCAGCCAGTGGACCGGCTTGCTGGATCGGGGCGAGCCTGTCGGCAGCGGCAGGCTCCGCACGAGCAACGGCACAACGTTCCCGGAGGCACCGGGCGCCGACTTGGCGCGGTTCGACGGCACCTTCGACTGTGTCACGCCGGCCGGCATCGGCGAGGAATGTCACTATTTCCAGGGCGAGCGGGTCACATCGCGCGAGGTCTACGCCGAACGGGTCGAGCACCGCGAGGCATCGAGACGGGCCGCGGTGGTGACGGTCGCGGCCGATCCAGATCAGGCCGCCGATGGTTGTCGAGATGCCGCCGGCGAGTTCCTCGCCGATGGCGGCCTCTCTCGCCTGAGCCTCGACGGTCGGGGATCGGGCCGGCTCTGGCAACATACCTATCTCGATCTCGATCCCCATACGTTCGAGATCGAATTCACCTACGAGGCCGACGGCGACGCGATACGCCTCGACTATGGGCCGGGCATTTACAAGGACATGACCGGACGCACGGTCAAGCAAAAGACCATTCGCCCGGATACGGTCTCTTGCACGTATGACGGCCGGATCGTCGCCCTTGGCGGCAAGCCGTACTCGCGCGAGTGACAAAACCCGCGAGGCAGAAGCGGCGGCTCGCTCGATCGATCCGGGCCGCGACCGCGTCGTTTGCCAGGCGATCGGGTTCATGGGAGACGCGAGCAGGCTCTTGTGACACGGTCCGTCCTCGAATCATGGAGACGCCCCCGCACCTCGTCCGGGCGTGCGCCTCCTTCGTCAGGATGCTAGCCTCCAGGCGCTGAGGGAGACGAGGTGATGGAAGCAGCTCAAACGGCCGATCGAACGCTCGAGGCGCAACCCGAAGGCGGGCGCTTCGCGCTCAATGTCGTCGAGTTCGCCCGTGCCTTGCGCGCGGCCGGCCTGCCGCTCGGCCCTGGGCGGGTGCTCGACGCCTTGCGGGCGATCGAGGTGGCCGGCATCGGCAGCCGCGCGGATCTCTACTGGACCCTGCACGCGGTCTTCGTGAACCGGCGCGACCAGCGCGAGCTGTTCGACCAGTGCTTCCACATTTTCTGGCGCGACCCGAAGCTGCTCGAGCGGCTGATGCAGTTGATGCTGCCGACGCTGCGCCACGACCAGCCGGGCGAGGAGGAGGAGCTCAGCCGCCGGGTCGCCGAGGCGCTGACGCCGGAGAAGCAGCCGGGCCAGGGCGAGGCGCCCGAGGACGAGGAGAAGGAAGAGATCGAGCTCGACGCAGTGCTGACCTATTCCGCCAAGGAGCTGCTGCAGGAGAAGGATTTCGAGGAGATGTCGGCGGACGAGCTGGCGGCCGCCAAGCGGGAAATTCAAGGGCTGCGCCTGCCGATCGTTGCCTTGCCGACCCGTCGCTTCGTGGCTCACCCGCATGGCCGCCGGATCGATCTGCGCCGCACGCTCCGTCAATCGATGCGCGGCGGCGGGGCGGTGATCGACCTCGCCCGCAAGAAGCGTCTGCGGCGCCACCCGCCCTTGGTCATCCTCTGCGACATCTCCGGCTCGATGAGCCGCTACTCGCGCATGCTGCTGCTCTTCATGCACGCCTTGACCAGCGACCGGGACCGCGTGCACAGCTTCGTCTTCGGCACGCGGCTGACCAACATCACCCGCTATCTGCGCAGCCGCGACGTGGACATCGCCCTCGACCGGGTCGGCGAGGTGGTCAAGGACTGGGCCGGCGGCACCCGCATCGGGCACTGCCTCGAGGACTTCAACCGCAACTGGTCGCGGCGCGTGCTGGGCCAGGGTGCTGTCGTCATGCTGATCACCGACGGGCTCGACCGCGACGCCGGCGACGGGCTGGAACGCGAGATGGAACGGCTGCACAAGTCGTGCCGCCGGCTGATCTGGCTCAATCCGCTGTTGCGCTACGAGGGCTTCCAACCCATCTCATCAGGAGCTCGCGCGATGGTCGCGCACGTGGACGATTTTCGCACCGTGCACAACCTGAACAGCCTGCGGGACCTCGCCGAAGCCTTGAACCGCGCGCCGCAGCGCCGGGCCGAAGGGGTATCGGTCTGGGCGGCCGAGCAGGAGGAGACGAGAGCCCATGCTGGATGACACCGTGCTCGATGATGCCTTGCTGGACAGCGCCGCCGAGTGGCATGCGGCCGGCCGCAAGGTGGCGATCGCCACCGTGGTCTCGACCTGGGGGTCGAGCCCGCGCCCGGCCGGAAGCCAGCTCCTGATCGATGACCAGGGCAACATGCTGGGCTCGGTCTCGGGCGGCTGCATCGAGGGTGCCGTGGTGAAGAAGGCCCTGGACGTGATCGACGGCTCGCCGCCGGAGCTCATGGAGTTCGGCGTCTCGAACGAGCAGGCCTGGGAAGTCGGCCTCGCCTGCGGCGGCCGGGTCCAGGTCCTTGTCGAAGCACTCGCCTAGGAAGCCGCCGTGCGCATTGCCACGCTACATTTGCTGAACGAGGCCCGTGCCGCCAAGCGGCACGCCTGCCTTGTCCGCCATCTCGACAGCCACGAGGAGGCGCTCGTCGTCGACGGCGAGGTGCTGCTCGGCAAGGTCAACCCTGAGCTGCTCGTCGAGGTGGAGGCTTGCCTGCGCGACGACCGGTCACGCGCGGTCGAGACCGCTGGCGGGCGGGCCTTTCTCCAGATCTTCAATCCGCCCCTGCGGCTCGCCATCGTTGGTGCCGTGCATATCGCGCAGATGCTGGCGCCATTGGCCACCATCGCCGGCTACGCGGTGACGGTGATCGATCCGCGCGGCGCCTTCGCGACCGAGGAGCGCTTTCCCGGGGTGGCCCTGTCGCATGACTGGCCGGACGAGGGGATGGAGGCTTTCGCGCCCGACCGGCGGTCGGCGATCGTGGTGCTGACCCACGATCCCAAGCTCGACGACCCGGCGCTCGACGTGGCGCTGCGAAGCGACGCCTTCTACATCGCCGCCCTCGGCAGCAAGCGAAATCACGCGAGGCGGGTCGAGCGGCTGAAGGAGCTCGGCCACGCCGATCAGGCGATCGCCCGCATTCATGGCCCTGCCGGCCTCGCCATCGGCGCCGTTAGCCCGGCCGAGATCGCGATCTCGGTCATGGCCGAGATGACCGTTGCGCTGCGCCGCCCCCAGGCCTCGTCATTGCGGAAGGAAGCGGCATGAAGTTCGGGCCAGTCGCGATCGACGACGCGCTCGGGGCGTTGCTGGTCCACAGCATTCGGCTCGAGGGTGCGAACCTCAAGAAGGGCCGCCTCCTGGATGAGGAGGACCTCGATACCTTGCGCGGTGCCGGCATCGAGTCGGTGGTCGCGGCACGGTTCGAGCCGGGCGACGTTCCCGAGGACGCTGCCGCCGCGAAGCTGGCTGCCGCCTTCCACGCTCCATCGATCCGCGTCGCCGAGGCATTCACGGGCCGTGCCAATATCTTCGCCGAGACGGACGGCGTGTTGACGGTCGACAAGGCCACGATCGACGCCGTCAACGGCATCGACGAGGCGATCACCATCGCGACTGTGGCGGACCATGCGGCCGTCGGCCTTGGCCAGATGCTGGCGACCGTCAAGATCATTCCGTTCGCCGCTCCTGAAAGCGCGGTCGACCAAGCGCTGGCCATTTTGAACGAGCATGCGCCGGCGCTCCGCCTCCATCCGTTTCGAGCGCTGGTGGCGCGCCTGATCCAGACGGCGTTGCCCGACACCAACGTCAAGATGCTCGACAAGACAGCGCGCATCACCGAGGAGCGGATGGCTGCCGTGGGTGGCAACTTGGCTGGCGAAAGCCGTTGCGCGCATTCGACCGAGGAGCTCGCCGCCGCGATTGCCGAGACGCGCGAGGCCGGTTGCGACCTCCTGCTCATTGCCGGTGCGTCGGCGATCACCGACCGGCGCGACGTCCTGCCTGCGGGCATCGAGGCGGCCGGCGGCACGATCGAGCATTTCGGCATGCCGGTCGATCCGGGCAACCTGCTCCTGCTCGGCTCCTTCGGCCGCCTGCCCGTGCTCGGGCTGCCCGGCTGCGCGCGTTCGCCCAAGCTCAACGGCTTCGATTGGGTGCTGCAACGGCTCGCGGCCGGCCTCGAGGTCGACCGCTCCGCCATCATGGGCATGGGTGTCGGCGGCCTGCTGGTCGAGATCCCGACCAGACCTCAGCCGCGGGCCAAAAAGCCGGCGGCCCGGGAGGAGCCCCGGATCGCCGTCCTGGTGCTGGCCGCCGGCCAGTCGCGACGGATGGGTCCGACCAACAAGCTTTTGATCCCGATCGACGGCAAGCCGATGCTGCGCCACACGGTCGAGGCGGCGCTCGCCTCTAGGGCCAATGACGTGGTCGTCGTCACCGGTCACCAGCACCAGGCGGTCGAGACCGTGCTGGCCGGCACGGCGGTGCGCATCGTGCACAATCCGGCCTACGCGGACGGCCTGAGCACGTCGCTCAAGACCGGCATCGCCGCCTTGCCGCCGGGCATCGACGCGGCGCTCGTCTGCCTCGGCGACATGCCCGAGATCGACGCCGAGCTGATCGACCGATTGATCGGAGCCTTCGATCCGGACGGTGGGCGGACCATCGTGGTGCCGACCCATAACGGCAAGCGTGGCAATCCGGTGCTCTGGGGCAGCGCCTTCTTTTCGGCGATGCTCGCCATCGTAGGCGACGTCGGCGCCCGGCACCTGATCGGCCAGCACGCCGAGGCGGTGGCCGAGATTGCTTGCGACAACGCCTCCACCCTCGTCGATATCGACACCCCCGAGGCGCTCGATGCCTATCTGGCCGGGCACGACTGATGGCGGTGGGCCGAGATCTCCGGCCAGAGTTCCCGATTTTCAAAGATCGCTCCGAGCCCCTCCACTACCTCGACAACGCCGCCACCGGCCAGATCTGCGAGCCTGCGGCGAAGGCGCTTTGGCGCTTCGAGGCGACCGCCCGCGCCAATGTCAAGCGTGGCGTCTACCGCCTGGCGGACCAGGCGACGGCCGCATTCGAGCAGGCGCGCTCGACCATGGCCCGCTATATCGGCGCTGAGACGCCCGCCGAGGTGGTGTTCACCTCGGGCGCGACGGCAGCGCTCAACATCGCGGCGCACGGCCTCGCCGCGAGCCTGTCGACGGGTGACGAGATCCTCGTCTCCGCCCTCGAGCATCACAGCAACATCGTGCCCTGGCAGCTCTGGGCAGCGGCCCGGGGTGCCGTCGTCAAGGCCATCCCGGTGACCGACGAGGGCCGCCTGGACCTCGACCGTCTCGAGGACTGCGTGACCGGGCGGACCAGGGTCATCTCGGTGACCCATGTCTCCAACGTGACCGGTGCGGTGACCGACCTCGGGCGGCTCCGGGCGGCCGCCGACGCCGCCGGAGCTGTCCTTGTCGTCGACGGTGCCCAGCGCGCGCCACACGGTCCGATCGACGTCCAGGCGATCGGCGCCGACCTCTACGCCTTCTCGGCGCACAAGATGTTCGGCGCCACCGGCGCCGGCGTGCTCTGGGGCAGGGCCAGGATCCTCGATGCGTTGCCGGCCTTGCTCGGCGGCGGCGAGATGATCAGGCAGGTCAGCTTCGAAGGCACGACCTTCGCCGATCCTCCCCACCGCTTCGAGGCCGGCACGCCGCCGATCGGCCCGGTGCTCGCCATGGCGGCCGCCGCCGAATGGCTCATGAGCCAGGACTGGTCGGTGCTGGCCGAGCACGAGGCGCGGCTCACCGGCCGCCTCCTCGATGGCCTCGGCACCCTTTCGGGCATTCGCGTCCTCGGCCCTTCGGGTCTGCAGCAGCGGCTGGGGGTGGTCGCGTTCGAGGTCGATGGCGTGCACGCCCATGACGTTTGCCAGCTCGTCGACCAGCTCGCCGGCGTCGCCCTGCGTGGCGGGCATCACTGCTGCCAGCCGTTGATGGAGAGGTTCGACACCATCGCCACGGCGCGGGCGAGCCTTGCCCCCTACAATGACGACGACGATATCGACGCGCTGGTGGCGGGCCTGGGACGGGTTATCGAGATGCTGCGATGAACGAGGAGATCTACAACCGGGCGATCATCGAGGCCGCCCGCGACAAGACCCATGCCGGGCGGCTCGATCGCCCCGGCGGCTCGGCCACGGCGGACAATCCCCTGTGCGGCGACCGGGTCACGCTGGATCTCGAGGGCGAGGCGGGCCGGATCGCCGCCGTCGCCCACAAGACCCGCGGCTGCCTGCTGACCCAGGCGGCGGCCGCGCTGCTCGCCACCCATGCCGTCGGTCTTCCGCTCGGCGAGCCGGCGGCTTTGCGCGGCGCCGTTCGCGCCTATCTCAATGGAACCAGCGAAGATCCGCCTTTCCCGGAGCTCGCCATGCTGGCCCCGGTGCGTGCCGTCAAGAGCCGGCACGACTGCGTCACCATCGCGTTCGATGCCCTGGCCGAGGCGGCTACCCAACTCGACACGGAGAAACCGTCATGAGCGACAAGGTCATCAAGGACAATGCCGAATGGCGCGCCAGGCTGGATCCGGAACAGTACCGCGTTGCGCGCGAGCATGGCACCGAGCGGCCCTTCACCGGTCGCTACTGGAACACCAAGACGCCGGGCACCTATGCCTGCGTCTGCTGCGGCCAGCCACTCTTCGCCAGTGCCACCAAGTTCGACAGCGGCACCGGCTGGCCGTCCTTCTGGGCGCCGCTTGACGAAAAGGCGGTGGCCGTCAGGGAGGATCGCAGCCACGCGATGACCCGCACCGAGGTGCTCTGCGCCACATGCGACGCCCATCTCGGCCATGTCTTCCCGGATGGCCCGAAGCCGACGGGCCTGCGCTATTGCCTCAACTCGGCATCGCTCGACCTGAAGTCGGACGACGCCTGAAGATCAGGGGGCAGGCCTGCCCTGCCCCTTGTTCACCATTTTTCCAATCTCTCCAAAGTAAACAAAAACAGTAAATAGAACAGTCGATGTGATTCAGCGTACAATAATAAGAAGAACGTAAACGCCCCGCGCATATTAACAAAGATTCGCCGCTGCGTCTTCGCTTACAAGAAAGTCGTTGATCGAGCCCGACCGAGCGCCTCCGCAATGCGCAAAGGCACCGGGTGTTCCGATCGACACGACTTCCTTGTGACCGATTGGAAGAGGACGCCATGGCCGAAGCCCCGAACAGCCCCGTCGCCGGTGCTATCCCTTCGCAGCCGGCTGAGAATGCGCTGCCGCAGGGTGGCGACGCCATCCTGGCGCTGCCGAAGCCGGGCACGGATGGCAGCGTCGCCGCCGCTGACGGCCGGGCACCCATCGTCGTCGATCTGAGGGATGTGGACACGACCGGCGCCACCTTCGTGCTGGTCGAGGCGCGGCTGGTCCTGCGCTTCGCCGACGGGCAGGAGCGGCCACTCGCCGAGCTGCCTTCCGACGAAGCGGCGCTGCTGCGCCTTCCGGATGGCGAGGCAATCTCGATTTCGGATCTGGCCGCGGCGCTGGACGAGGCGGGCGGATCCCTGGCCGTGCCGATGGCGATCGCGGAGCTCGCCGAGGCCGCCCCGGAGGCTGGAACGGATAAAACGGGCGGTGGCGCCGATTTTCGGCAGATGCAGATCGACGATCTCGGCGCCGCCCCCGATCCCACGATGCAGCTCGGCGCTGTCGGCAGCACGCGGCCGCTTGGCGGCACGCCTGACTTCTTCACCGCGAGCGGATCGCTCGACGGCAGCGGGCAGGTCGGTGGCCACGGTTCGGGCGGCTCGCCCGGGGCCGGTGGCCTCGGATCCGGCCCGAATGGTGGCCGCTTCATCAACAATCCACCGATTGCCCGCCATGACGAGGCGACGACGAGCGAGAAGAGCGCCGTCCTCATCGACGTGCTGGCCAACGATTCCGACAATGATCCCAAGGACGCGCCGCGCGTCGTCCGCGTCGACGACGCCGGGCTCGTGGGCCGGGTGACGCTCAACGACGATGGCACCGTGCTCTACGAGACCAACGGCAGGTTCGACCATCTGGGCAAGGGCGAGAGCGTCCAGGAGACCTTCACCTACACGGTGGCCGACCGCTTCGGCGCCACCAGCACCGCGACCGTCACGGTCGAGGTGACCGGCGTGAACGACGCCCCCGAGGCCTCCGGCGATCGAGCCGTCACCAACCAGAACTGGCCGGTCAAGATCGACGTCCTCGGCAATGACAGCGATATCGACGCCAATGACACCCTCAGGGTCGTCAGCGTCGACACGTCCGGCATCAAAGGCGACGCCTTCGTCAACCAGGATGGCACCCTCACCTACCGCCCGAACGGCGACTTCGACTATCTGGGCAAGGGCGAGAAGGCGTTCGAGACCTTCTCCTACACCGTTGCCGACCAGCACGGCGCCATCGGCACCGCCAGCGTCCGGGTGCAGATCAACGGCGTCAACGATGCGCCGGTGGCGCATGACGACAGGGCCCAGACCAACGAGAACTGGCCGGTTCGGATCGACGTCCTCGCCAACGACACCGACGTCGACATCAACGACACGATCCGCGTCGTCGGCGTCGACACGACCGGCATCAAAGGCGACGCCTTCGTCAATCACGACGGCACCCTGACCTATCGGCACAATGGCGCCTTCGACCACCTCGGCCAGGACGAGGTCGCCTACGAGACCTTCTCCTACACCATTGCCGACCAGCACGGCGCCACCAGCACCGCCAGCGTCACCGTCAAGATCATCGGCTGCAACGACGCGCCCGTGGCGGTCCTTGACCACGTCACCACCGACGAGGACACGGTCGCCGTCTTCAATCTCCTGGCCAACGACACCGATGTCGATGCAAGCGACGTGCTTCGGGTCATCGAGGTGGACGCGGACAGCCTCGCCGGCGATCTCACCGTCCATCCCGATGGCACGGTCACCTATGACCCGCGGGGCAGCTTCGACCAGCTCCGCGCCGGCGAGACCGCGCATGAGAGCTTCAACTATACGATCAGCGACACTCACGGCGCCACCAGCACGGCCACGGTCGAGCTGACCATCCAGGGCGTCAACGACGCCCCGGTTGCCGACCCGGACTTCTTTATCGGCTATGAGACGGTCGGATTCATGGCGCCCATCGCCAGCCTGGTCGCCAATGACAGCGACGTTGAGGGCGACCCCTTGAGCATCGTCGGAATCGGCAACGCGGTGAACGGCGCGGTCGGGGTGACACCCGACGGCTACGTCGTCTTCACGCCGACCCCGGGCTACACCGGCCCCGCCGGCTTCCAGTACCTCCTCGCCGATGGCGAGGACGGCTACGCGCTCGGCGACGTCCACGTCGATGTGCTGCCGATTACCCCGGGGGTGCTCACCTACGAGACGCTGAGCCTCTTCGATGCCGTCGGCGCCGCCAATGCCTCGCTCGCCGAGGATGGCACGACCCAGCTCGACCTCTATCTCGAGGTCGGCTCGGTCGCCGGCACGAATGTCGAAATCGGCGGCATGCCGTACTTCACGGCGGTGATGACCGGCATCCTGCAGGGCGTCCTTTCGGTGACGATCGGCCCGGACGGCACGCCGCAGGCGACCGGCAATCTCACGGCCGACCTGAACCTCGAGCTCACCCAAAGCCCGATCTTCCAGCCGCTCGGCGGTGACCTCTATGATGCGCTCTACCTTGCCTCGGGCTCGTCCGGACCGGTCAGCCTGCCGGGCAACGATCCCCTAGCGCCGCCCGACATCGCCGACCTGCTCGGCGGCTCGTCGCTGGCCGAGCTCCTCGAGGACGCGCTGAACCTTCTCGATCTCGGCGGTGCTGTGGTCGAGATCGGCGGTCTCGGCCTCGGCCAGGCGACGTCGATCGCCTTCGGCGACGGCACCTTCTATCTGGGCATCTCCGGGCTGATCAGCGGCACGATCGCCGTCGCGGGTGTCAACGACAACCAGCCGCTGGCCCTGGCGGAGCTCTTCGGCCAGTTCGCGGGCGCCGCCCAGATCGACATCCGCGAAGGGCTCGCCGTCGCCTCGGACGGCTTCGTCGACGGCGATTTTCAGGTTCAGGTGGCCTCGACCGGCCTGGACGGCGGCCTCTCGATCGGCTCCATGGTCAGCGAGGAGCCGGCCTTGGCCGCCTGAACGGCCCAACGTCGCGGATCAAGGGAAGGGCTGGCGCCACGCGCCGGCCCTTTCGCCGTTCAGGGCAGGAACGGCCCCCATGAGGGCATCAGCCAAAAGGCTTAGTGTCGGAAGAACGCTGGCCCCGGCGCCCTGTCGCCATCCTCGATCGACCTCGCGCTCTACCGCTAAGGATAGGTTGTCGCGTCGACTTGTTAATGTTAATCCTTAACCACTTGGCGCATCGCCCGTGGTCTACATGCTGTGGACTAACTACAGTTGAGCGGGGATGGCTTCGACACGACCTAGGGAGTAAACGCATGCGTATGATTGCACTATCGCTCGTCTCGGGCGTTTGCCTGCTGGCCGCGACATCGGCCAATGCCGAAGGGGTAGCCCTCACCGATCACCAGCTCGACCAGGTGACCGCCGGCGCTCTCGAGCTTGGCGTCAGCCAATTGACGATGGGAACCATGTCTGCCAGCCGTTCGTTCGTCGCCTCGCCGCTGCTCCGCCAGGCAGTCAATGGCAGCCCAGCGCAACCTGACGAGAACCCACCCGTGCCTGCACAGCCGGGCTTGCTGGAGATCATCTCGGGCGCATACTCCGATCAGAACAACGGCCAAGAGATTAGCAAGGCTCCTGTGCTAGGAAAGCTGTTCCTGTCACTCCAGGTCTTCGGCCAGACTCCTTCTGCCCCATAGCCGCCGTCGGCGCATTGAACCTTGCTCGATGGGATCGAGCCGCTCTGACCAATGCAGAAAAAGGGGGGAAGCCGTTATGTCGCTCCTGAAAAAGGCGAGCGTTCTGTCAGCCTGTCTGCTGGCGACCGCCTCGATCGCCAACGCCGAGCAGGTCCGGTTGTCCATTGGCCAACTCGATCATGTCACAGCCGGCGCGATCTCGCCAATCTCGCCAATCTCGTCCATTTCGCCAATCCCGCCGATCGGTGGTGGGGCTGAGGCTCCCTCGCCCGGGGACCCGCCGGCGTCGACACCTGGACCGTCGGCACCCCCACCGGTTCGACTCACCCGGTCTGTGGGTGATGGCTCGGCTATGGCTTATGTGCCGATAACGCCGGCCGGATCGATCACCGAGATCGGTCTCCGCGTCACACCCGGGCCCAATGGAACATCGGGCACCGCCTATGTCCGGGTGTCGTCGGAAGGCGGCGGCCCGATCACCTTGCCCGGCGTCAGCGCCACGGTTGTCCACAGCGGCAAGTGAGCTCGGATCAACCTCTACGTCGAAGCGCGTGATTGGGAGCAAAAGCGCTCCCACATCACGCGCAAGGCCCTTTCGATCTCGTGCCCAAAGAGCCGCTGATCGCAAAGCGCCGAGCTTGCCATGGCTTGGCGCTGGGCCGCGCGATAATCGGCGAGACGCAATGGCTCCGTTGCCAGGCGGATGGCGATAGCAAGGTAGGCATCGGCGTTGCGCGCCACCCATTCCGGACGTCCGATAGCCCGAAGCAGGGTCTCGGTTTGCCTCGACACAGGCTGCCAGCCAGGCATGGTGACGATCGGCACTCCCATCCACAGGGCTTCGCAGCTCGTCGCCCCACCGCCGAATGGAAACGGATCGAGGGCGATATCGACGTCGCCATACTGGCGCAGCACGGCAGCGTTGTCGGAAACACCACGCAGCTCGAGCCTGCCGTCCGAGACTCCGGCCCCGCGGATGGCCTCGCGTATCCTGGTCGCGACCGATGGATTGTCCAATGACGGCGACTTCAGGATAAGACGGGCAGTTGGCAACCGCTGGAGCAACCGGCACCAAAGCGCCAGCACTTCTCCTGTGAGCTTCGCCACATTGTTGAAGCTACCGAAGGTGATCCAGCCCTGGCGCAGCACGGGGGGCTCGGCGGGTTCCGGTGCGGTTGCCGGCGGCTCGTAGCAGAAGCGGCTGGGCGACAGGCGGATTACCCGTTCCGCGAAGAGCCCCTCCTCGCCCGGTGCAACGGCCACCTCGTCCATGATCGCATAATCGATCGCCTCCAGGCCGGTGGTGAACGGATAACCCAGCCAGGTTGCCTGGACCGGAGCCGGCTTGAGCGCGAAGCACCCGAGCCGGTTAAGCGCCGTGTGCCCGGATATGTCGATCAGGATGTCGATGCCGTCGGCGCGCACCTGCTCGGCCAAACGCCGATCCTCCATGCCGACGACCAAGCGCCAGCCATCCGCCAGCTCCTTGAACCGCGCGGTCATATTGTCTTCGCGGCCATTGCTCGAGTAGCAGATCACCGTGAAACGGCTGCGATTGAGCGCACGAAAAACAGCCATGAGCCAGTCACTTACCGCATGTCGGCAAAGCTCCGCCGAGACGATTCCGACCCGTAAGGGGCGAGTGGGGTCGGGGTCGTTCTGCCACTCCGTGAAACGGCCTGTCGGCTGGCCGAACCGTCGTCCCCACGCCGCGTGCTCCCGCGCGAGATCCTCCGGATGTTGGCTTGGATCGTAGAGGAGCGTGAGCAGCAGATTGCTATGGATGCGAGGATCATTCGGATCGATCGCGGAGGCACGCCGCAGGGCCGCCAGCGCATCGTCGATCAAACCCATGTCCCGCTTGATCTTGCCGATATTGTTGTAGGCGAAGGCGAAGTCGGGGCGTCGGGCCAGCACATCTTCATAACCTGCCAACGCTTCCTCGAAGCGGCCGAGCATCTCCAGCGTTTGAGCCCGATAGAAACGCGCGTCGAATTTCTCGGGGCTCAGCTCCAAGGCTCGGTCGAACGCAGCGAGCGCCGCCTGTCCCATCCCGTGGTCAATCTCGACCAGACCCAGCCCAATGAGAGCATAGACCGACTCCTCATGCTCCAGTGCCTGATCGAAGGCGTCCAACCCCTCCGCATAGCGGCCGAGCGCATGCAGGGCGTAACCCTTTTCGGCCCACGCACGACCGTGCTCCGGCGCACGCAGAAGAACAGCGTCGAGATCGGCGAGCGCGGCGTCGGGCTCTCCGGCGAGGCGCCGCGCCCCGGCTCGCGCAACGAGAATGTCGATGGAGCCCGGCACGGCCGCTAAGGCGGAATCGGCGGATGCAATGGCGGCTTCGTGTTGTCCGAGCTCCGCCAGGATGAGGATGCGCCATCGTTGGGCATCGATCATAGTCGGCTCGAGCTCAGTGAGCGACTCGAGCTTCGCCAGGGCGTCAGCACTGCGCCCAAAAGCGGTGAGGAGGATGGCAAGATTGTGCAAGGCCGAGACATAGCGCGGGTCCAAGGTGATTGCCCGCTCATAGGCTGCTATCGCCTCGGCCGGTTGCCCGATCGCGGTCAGGATGAACGCCTGAACACCATGGACGCGGGCGTACTCCGGATCCGCTTGGCTCGCCTCTCGCCAAAAGGCCTCGGCGCGGTCGTTCTCTCCCTGGTTGCACGCCGCCACGGCCAGATCGAGAAGCATGTCCAGCTCCGACCGTTCCCCGGACATCGCATGGCCAACCTCACGCATCCCGTTTCCGCAAGCCTTCCCAGCTTCCTGTCAAATATAGCAAACGGCAGACGCCCCACGCACAAAAAAGAAGAGCCCCATCTTGTGATGAGGCTCTTCTGACTTCAACAGCGATGCATCCGCTGTTCTAGGTCAGCCAGGCAACGCTTTCACGTCCCTGCCCGACCCGACAGGATGGCTCACGGTTGTGAGAACGACACCGAGCCGCTAACCGCCAAGGTGCCGCCCGAACGAACCCGACCGTTGTTGTTCAGGGAAGCGGCATCAATCTGGTTGGTGGCATAACCCTGCGTCGTGCGCACCGAGCTGAGCGAGGTGCCGATGGTGGCCGTGTTCGACGTGTTGCTCTTGCTCTCCGAAATCACGACCGCCTTGGTGGTGTTCCTGGTACGGACAGGACCGGTGATACCGAGGGCCAAATCCAGATCCAGGTTGAGACCGGCGGTCACACCGTCCATCTGGCTGGCGCTGAGCTTCATGGGCTCGGCAGCCATGGCGCTGGTCGCCAGCAACGTGACGGCCGCACCGGCGAGAAACAGATTCTTCATCGACATTGAGGCTTCTCCTAGGTTTTAGTCGGTACCGTCCACGACCGATCCATGTTTCGAAAGGTCAGTCGAGAACCTCGTGTGTCCGGCCGGGCCATTGCCCGGCCGGACTAATTCGCAAAAACACCTGTGAGGACGCCACCACCACCAGCAGCCGAGGTGATGCCGACCCCGCTGGCCTTGACGGAGGTCTGAGAGATGGCGAGCGCCTGAAAGTCACCCGACGAGGACGGCGGCGTCAACAACACGCTTCCCTCCGTCTGGGTCAGCGAGACCTGATAGAGGGTGATCGACGCGCCGCGGGCTGTCGCCAGTCCCGTGCGAGAAATCGCAAAACCACTCCAGAGACCCGCCGCCGTGACCGAATCCAGCGATGCTGCATCCAGCCTGACCGGCTCGCCGGCAAGCGCCACGCTGCCGACGCCAAGGAGGGCGATGCCCACAAGTCCGTTCAAGATGCGCATGGGTTGAAACTTTCCTCTGGCACGATCGCAAAGCGACCACGAATTGCTTTCTGTTCCACCCTGACGCGGCCCAACCGCCCTGCAAGCACTGAATCGAAGCGGGAACTCCAATCCGAACAATAGCTTAGCTGGCTTCTTGGTCGCTGGCAACAGCCCTTTCGGATGATAGCCGAAGGTGGAACACCGGACATACAGGCTTCGAGGTCAGTTAAAAGATCGGGAACTCGCTGGCAACCGATGCCATGCCCACCGCGGCGACCTGCGCCGAGAAGAAGCCGGAGCCGTTAATTCTGACATTGATCGGAATGGTCCAGACCTTCTGCCCGACGACATTGGTTGCGCCCACGCTCGCCGTTGCGGACGGCGGTGGTGCCACGCCACCAATGCCTATCGCCTTCGCCACGGCGACGCCCTTCGTGACCGACAGCGACGGATTGCTGGTGCCCACCACGGTGCTCTCGAACGAGGCTTCCGAGCCCACGGTGCCCCAGGCTTGAGCGGCACCATTCAGCGTGAAGCCGGAGACGGCGCCCGCGGTCACCGAGTCCATCTGGACCGCGTCGAGCCGCATGGGCTCGGCGGCCTGCGACGAGACGAGCGGCAGCGCCACACCCAAGGCGGCCAGCAGCGCCGCCCTCTTGGGGAAACCGGAAATCCGCATCGCGTTCACCTCTCTATACTTCTCTGTCTCAGGCCGTCCTGGCCGAAGGAACCCATCCAACCGATCGCCCCGACATCTAAAATCCGGAGGCCGTGGTGATCAGAACCTTGTGTGGGGAAGATGCCAGCATTTTCCCCAATCGCGCAACTTGTTCAAAAGGTCATACGACTTTTGAACCATTGAGCCGCGTCGAGGATTAAGCTTAACAGCCCGACACTTAATGGCTGGATGGAACAAGGAGTGATTTAAACTTATAGTTTAATCGCATCAGCCGCCGATGAACTTCTCGCATCGGGCTGGCACAGCCTGCCATGCCGGGAGCGCCGACGGACAGGCGATTCTTCGGGTCTGGGGCGCCAGATGGTTGCTTGGTCGCCCGGCGTGGCATTAGGGTAACGACCGGTCGCGTTCGCCATGAGCGGCATGCGCGGGAGTTGACCGTTTCGACGGTTGATCTCTATCCCGCGTGGAGGAGGGAAAGTTTTGACGCACGCGAGCAGGCGGAGGTTTCTCGTCGGCGGTGCTCTTTTGGCGATGGGCGCTACCACGCCGGGCTTAGCCGCGGCGCGGTCGGTCGAGAGCCTCAACGAGCGGCGCCACCATCAGGTCGTGATTCAGGAATTCGACATCAGTTGCGCCGCCGCCGCGCTGGCGACGCTGCTGACCTATCAGCATGGCGACCCCGTAACCGAGCGCCAGATCGCGCTGGGTCTGATCGATCGGCCGGAATACATCGAGAACCCGGCCTTGATCCGCCTGCGTCAGGGCTTCTCGCTGCTCGACCTGAAGCGCTTCGTGGATGGCCGTGGCTACGAGGGCATCGGCTTCGGCCAGCTCAGCTACAGCGATCTGCTCGAGCGGGCGCCGATCATCGTGCCACTCGACCTGCACGGCTTTCGACATTTCGTGGTTTTTCGTGGCGAGCTGGGCGACAGCGTCCTGCTCGCCGACCCGGCTTTCGGCAATCGCACCATGAGCCGGGAACGGTTCGAGCAGGCCTGGATCGATTTCCCGCAGATCGGCCGGGTCGGCTTTGTCGTCGAGCGGCGCGATGGCCTGATTCCGCCGAACCGCCTGGAGCCGACCTTGGCCGAGTTCCTCGTCATTCGCTGACCCTCATCAGAAGTGGTAGACTTCATGCACCGTCGGCAACCGACCTCGACACGAGCACCGAACCTGCGGATCACGACCGTGGCGACGGCCGCCCTGCTGCTGCATTTGTCCGGCCCCGTCGCGGCCCAGGACACAGGCACGGTCAGCGACCAGACCCTGCAGGAGGAGCTCAAGGCTCGCGACGCCGTGATCATCGAGCTGATGCACCGGGTCGACGAGCTCGAGCGGCGGCTGGGGGGAACGGAGGCGCCACCGGTCGCGGCGAAGGCCGCGCCGGCCCAGCCCGGGGAAGCACCGCCACCGGTCGAATCCGCCGAGGCGCCAGCCCCGGCACCCGCCTCTCGTGGCCTGATCGATGTCGACGAGCTCGCCGCGGAGCGTGCGCTGGAGCGCACCCTGGTCGATGTGGGCGCGCTATTGCTGCCCGCCGGCCAGTCGGAGCTCGCGCCGGCGGCCGGCTTCACGCGACGCGATTCGAACTTCCCCACCCTCATCGGCGGGCAGGTCGTCAATGCGAACACCGAGCGCAACGAATTCGCCTTCGACCTGGGCCTGAGCGTCGGACTGCCCTTCGATTCGCAGTTCGAGCTCAACCTGCCGTTCGATCTGGTCAACGAGCAGGGCAATCTGGACATCAACGGGGGCGTCGCGAGCTCAACCGAGCGCACCGGCTACGGGCTCGGTGACATCACGCTCGGCTTTGCCAAGACGCTGCTGCGCGAGGGTGAATGGCGGCCCGACCTCGTCGGCCGCGTCGTCTGGGACACGGCCACGGGCGATCAATTCGACGACGGGGTCTACCTCGGCAACGGCTTTCACCAGGTCAGCGGGCAGCTCGTCGCCGTCAAGCGCCAGGACCCGCTCGCCTTCGTCGGCGGCTTCACCTACAGCTACGCGTTCGAGGACGACGATATCAAGCTGGGCAGCGAGTATGCCTTGTCGCTGGGCGCGGCCCTGGCCCTCAGCCCCGAGACATCGCTGAACGTCGCCCTCAATCAGACCTATTCCGACGATATCGAGGTCGACGGCGAGAAGGTCAACGGCAGCGATCAGCTGGCCGCCAGCTTCGACTTCGGCGGCTCGGCGATTATCGCGCCGCGCACGCTCTTCAGGTTGAACACCAGCATCGGCCTGACCGATGACGCGCCCGACTACTCCGTCCGCGCCACGGTTGCCTACCGCTTCAACACACCATTCTTCTGACGGCCGCGAGGTGGCGTTGCGCCAGGAGCGCCACCTCGGTCCGGTTCTTGGCATTCAGTCGCCGCATGATCTGCCGGACATGCACCTTGACGGTGCTCTCGGTCATCCGCAGGCGGGTGGCGATCACCTTGTTCGGATGCCCTTCCTGGAGGATCTCCAGAACATCGACCTGCCGCGGCGTCAGCTCTTGTGACAGCGCCGGGCCGTCCGGGGCCGACTCGCTCGCCACGTCGCCGAGGGCGGGACGTCCCTCCTGCCTGAGCCACTGGCTGACGAGATCGCCCGGCACGAACATGCCGCCGGCCTGCACCAGGGACAGCGCCCTGCACATCAGCGGCGCCTCCTCGGAGGTCGCGATGAAACCCATCGCACCGGCCGCCAGGGCGTTGCGCGCCTCCTCCGGCTCGGTGCGATCGGACAGCACGACCACCGGCACCGAGTCGTGGTTGCCGACGAGGCGATCGAGGTCCGCGCGGGTGGCCGGGTCGTCGATCGACAGGCTGCCGACACTGTAGATGATCAGCGAGGGCCGGCCTTCCGGGGGCAGACCCTCGCGGGTCAGCTCGTCGACGGACACGGCGACGATCTGCTGGCTGAGCGCATCCGAGGCGCAGAGATAGCGCGAGATGCAAACCCGGCTGAACGGCCGGGGGTCGACGAGAGCCAGCCAGGGGTCGGGGCGCGGGGCAACCCCTGCTGGGACCGCACGAATCGCCCCGGAGGCTCTCGTTAGGGTGTCAGTGCCTGGCAGTGGATTGTTCGCTGATGACGTCGCTAACATGATCGTCTCGCTCCCCTTCGATCCCGGCAACCAAAGTGGTAGGCGGAACCCTTGCAGCTACGGGGCACTTAACCCTACCGATCGAGACGAGCATCTCCGGTAGAGTCTTTATGCTTAAGGCGCATTAATACAATCGATGAAATCGTCATCTTTTGCAAGGGAGTATCGCTCACTCCCGCTGTAGAATAGTACCTACGGCGATGTTCAACCATCGGGCAATCGGCGCAATGACGCTGCGCCTTAATCGTCCATTAGCTTCATGGAATATCTCCGACTTAACCAAAGGTAGTGGGCCGCAGGTGAGAAAGCTCGCGGTACGATCGAATGCTCCTGCCGACGCACGTCGCCCGGCAATTGCCGCGTTCACGCTACGGTTGCTGTTTTCACATTTCAACGCTTGCAAAGCTCATGACGGCTCTTGAGCATGAACGGCCTGTCGACGGATTCTTGCGCAAAGACGGTGATCGCGTCGATAGCCAGCGCCCGGCTTTCGATCACCATGGCGTGATCGCGCAGGAACTCGAGCAATCGGCATCGCTCCTGCTCGCCCAGTCGTTCGGTCAAGGTCATGTGGAAACGGAAGTCGTCGAGGACGAAAGGATAGCCGTATTGCCTCAAATGGCTGTCCTGTCGCGGTGACAGCCCTCCTTGGCGTCGCCTCGCGATCTCGTCGACACTGGCGGGGGCCCGGAAGCAATCGAAGGATCGCACACAGTCGGCAGCGAGCTCGTCCAGGGCAGGAGCCGGCGCGCTCGGCGTGAGGGCGATGAAGCCGTCGAGATCGGTCACCTTCAAGGGTGGTGCCGCAACGGCCGAACGCAGGGATGCGAATTGGCCCGCTGCCGCCGCCAGGTCGTCCACCGTCCGTCCCTCGGCGAGCCGGAAGGGAGCCTTGAGCGTGGCGTGAAAGCCATAGTGTCTGGGCGACCTGGTGATCTCGCGCAGACGCGCGCTGGTGAACCCGGGCACACGTGGCTGCGACAGCGTCGTTTCTGTCCAACTGTGCCGCCCGAGCCACGTCGCGCCGAAACGCTCCAGCTCGCTCCCTGCTGCCGGCGCGAAATAGATGGCATATCGGCCACTCACGCTATCCATGCGTCCCGCTCAGGCAACGCGACGCCTCTCGACCAGAACTTCGCGAACGATCGGCCGCCCGCGGATCGGCTTGACGCGGAGAAGGTCAGCGCGCAGCCCCGGAGCGATCCTGCCACGATCCTCGAGCCCGGCGATGACGGCCGGTCGCCACGACACCATGGCGATGGCCCGGGCCAGCGGCAGGCCGAAAGGCGCCTCGGCCAGTGCAAAGGCGCCCTTGAGCAGGCTCGCCGGGATGTAGTCCGAAGCCAAAAGATCCAAAAGGCCGCCGGACACCAGATCCCCTGCGGCGACATTGCCTGAATGCGAGCCGCCACGCAGCAGGTTGGGAGCACCCATCAATGTCGGCAGGCGCAGCTCGTGCGCCGCCATGGCCGCCTCGATCGTGGTGGGGAATTCGCTGAAGGCCGCGCCGAGGGCGACCGCCTCCTCGACATGCGCCGCCCTGGCATCGTCATGCGTGGCAAGCGGGATCCGCCATTGGCGGGCCAGGGCGGCGAGGGCGCGGCGATTGGGTGGCGCAAAGGTCCGCGATCCCTCGAGCAGCCGCGCGATATGCGCCTCGACCCGTTCCGCCTGCCCGAGGATGCGTCGATAGCGCCGACGGTAGGCCTCGATGTCGGGCGTCTGGCGGTCACCAGGCGCATGATCCATGAGCGAGAGCATGGCGACCGGGTGCGCCCTGGCATGCTTCTCGAGCGTTTGGACGACATCCGGGTGGGTGACCTCGCAACGGAGGTGAACACGGTGATCGACGCGCAGCATCCCGTGGACGCGCGCCTCGTCGAGACCCTCGAGCATCGGCTCGATCATCTCGGCGCGAACATCCCAACCTTCGGTCGCCCCGATGGTCAGGCTGTCATACACCGTCGTGATGCCTGCCGATGCCACTTGGCCGTCATGGGCAATGGCTGCCGCCACGGGATCCCAGGTCACCCCGGAGCGCGGCTGGAAATGCTTCTCGAGATTGTCGGTGTGCAGATCGACGAGCCCGGGCAGCAGGTAATCGCCGTCGAGGTCGATGGCGCCGGGCAGCGACGTCCGGCCGGTGTCGACAGCCTCGATCAGTCCACCTGCCAGAACGACGGTTCCCCGCTCGACGGTCTCTTCGAGAACGATCAGGGCGTTCGTCAGCACGATGGCTTCGGCAGCGCCGATGGACCGCCTCCGCGCCTCGTGGGTGATCGGGTCTGGTGCCATGCTCACGTCCGTGCCGGTCGGCCTCATCCCGAGGGGACAGGCGGCCGTGGCTAGCGCTGGCGCCACTGCCCGTCGGCGCCGAGCACCCATTCACCCGGGCGTGCCCGCTCGACCAGCCTTTCGCCCGCCAACTGCGCCACGACCTCGAGCGCCACGCCCTGCCGTTCGGCGATGGCGGCGTACTCGGCCCGACGGCCGGCGTTGATCTCCCCGGCAAGGGCCCGCACCTCGGGCGGGGCATCGGCCTTGACCACGCCGACAAAGCCGTCGATCCGCTCACCGAGCTGACCGGCGGCCTTGGCCCCGGCCAGATCCTGGGCTCCGGCCGGCCCTGGCAGGCCGAGAAGCACGAGCATGCCACCCCACACAACGATGGCACGGCGGGCGATCTTCCTGCGCATCACGTGATCTAGCCTCCGAAGAGCTCGGGATCTTCCAGGAGCTCGTCGAGGTCGCGCTCGACGCGGACCCGGACCTCCTGCTCGATCTTGACATTCAGGTTGATGACGATCGGATCCTTGGGCGCCTCGAGCTTGACGGTCGGCTGGCAGCCGAGAAGAGCGGCAACCAGTGGCGGGATGACCCAAAGCGAAATCCTGGTGCGTGGGGCGGCGAGACCGACCTGCCGTTCACCGTGCCAGCTCCCGCAAGGCGCGACGCAGCCGGATCGGCAGCTCGAACGCGTTTCGCCCGGCACTGACGAGGCCGAGGATCGGCGCTTCGAGGCTGAGATTGAGCTCAATGGGCTGGTCCTCGTAAAGCTCGGGATTGGCGCCATGCAGGTGCAACGCCACAGCGATGTCGCCGTCAAGGAAGCCCTCGAACGTCGCGACAGCCGCATCGTAGCGGAAATTGGCGAGGGCGGCGATGAGGAGATCGACGTTCGCCCCCTGGCTCTCCAGGAGAGGCGGCGGACTCTGCGGTCGATAGCGGATGATGCCCGGGCCTCGCGCCTCGAGGTGGCCCTGCTCGATATGCATCCGGCCCAACTCGTTGAAGCTGAAGACGAGATCGGCATCCATGATGCCTTCGACCGTGAGCTCGTCGATTTCGAGGCCATCGACCAGTCGTCCAAAATCGAGCCCCTCGACCCGAAGCTTCTGCGGCATGGCCGTCCGCGGCGGCCAGAGGCGATCGAGCCGGATCGACCCGTTGATCGGCCCGACCTCGCCATAGTCGGTGACGAATGCGAGCCCGGTGATGGTGAGCGCCAGATCGGCCGCTTCCGGCTGACCCCGCTGCCAGTCGAGGGCAAGATCGATCGTGCCTCGCGCATCACCGAGCACATCCTCGAAGCCGGACCAGAGACGGACCGGCTGCAGCGCGCCCGGCTCGAAGCGCAGCGGCTCCATCGCGATCGCAATCCGATCCAGAGCACCGCCGTCGCCGGCCCCGTTGAAGCGCAGCACGAGCTCCCCTTTGGCGCTCGCCATCACGCCGTCCATTCGCCAGCCGGTGGCCGCCGGGCCGATCCGCAGGCTGGCCCAGAGCGGGATTATGCCCGCTGGTCCCTCGATCCGATCGACGCTGAGCGCCAGGGGTGCGCCCGGTCGACGCTCGAGCCCGACACGGGACAGCACCACCGACCACTCGTCATAGGCAATGCCGAGCCTGCCGATCCGCACGGTTTCCGGCAGCCAGGCGGCGCCAGCGGTCGAGGCGAGCAGCACCCAGCCGCCGAGCACGCCGCCGGCGAGAAGCCTCAACCGCGACGGACGCGCTGCCGCCTCGGGTGCACGCTCGCGTCCAGAATATGCGCCGCGGCGCCAATGACCTGTCCGCTCGCGCCAACGATCAGCGGGTCCGGCGCGTGCACCAGGGCGTCGTCCTTGTCCGGATAGGGCAGCAGATAGAGAAAATGCCGAAGCGTCTCCAGCCGCGCCCGCTTCTTGTCGTCCGACTTCACGACCGTCCATGGCGCGTCCGCGGTGTCCGTGTAGAAGAACATCGCCTCCTTCGCCTCGGTGTAGTCGTCCCATT
Source organism: uncultured Geminicoccaceae bacterium (assembly GCA_964393275.1). Lineage (GTDB taxonomy): Bacteria > Pseudomonadota > Alphaproteobacteria > Geminicoccales > Geminicoccaceae > SLRI01. Next base: position 66,170 of record CAYMTA010000009.1, read on the forward strand.
TGTCGATCGATGCCACATCCATGGGTGAGAGCTTCCACTGCTTGAGCGGATCGTGCTCACGTGCGGCGAACCTGCGGCGCTGCTCCTCGCGGGTAACCGAGAACCAGTACTTGAACAGCCAGGTTCCCGTGCGGACCAGCATGCGCTCGAATTCCGGGCACTGCCGCATGAACTCGAGATAGTCGTTGGGCCTGCAGAAGCCCATGACCCGCTCGACGCCGGCCCGGTTGTACCAGGAGCGGTCGAAGAAGACGATCTCGCCGCCGGCCGGCAGATGCTGGACATAGCGCTGGAAATACCACTGCGTCCGCTCCCGCTCGCTCGGCTTCTCCAGCGCCACGACCCGGGCACCCCTGGGATTGAGATGCTCCATGAAGCGCTTGATGGTGCCACCCTTGCCTGCCGCGTCGCGCCCTTCGAAGATGACCACCACCTTCTGCGCCGTCGCCTTGATCCAGGACTGCGCCTTGAGCAGCTCGGCCTGCAGCTCGAGCTTGTGCGCCTCGTAGGCGCGGCGCGCCATTCGGGTCTTGTAGGGATACTCGCCCGTCTCGAACAACCGCCGAACCGCACCGGGATCACGTTTTATCTCGGCGAGATGATGACGGGCGAGCGTTGCCCGGCTGATCCGCTCGTCACCGGACGCGACCGGCGCATCCTCATCCGTCGGGACAGCGGCGTCGGCCGTTTCCTCGGCCGTTTCCTCGGCCGTTTTGGACATCTCGCCCACGCCTGCCCGCACCGCATCCTTCGTCGTCATGGCGCGCCGCCCCTTGCCGATCGCCAGCTCTTGGGTTTGCCCATCATGGCATCGTCACTGCCCCTTTGAGCGCGGTCGAGCCCGCATCGCCCGACGCTACTTCATGGGATCGACCACGAGGGCGATGACCTCGACCAGCGTCACCTGCACGGTATCGCCCGGCTTCAGCGTCTCGACGAAGGCACGCATGTCCGGGTCCCGCACCGGCAATGAACGCTCGGGCCCCTCCTGGGGCTTGAAGGTGACGCGGCCGGTGTCCGCGTCGAACGCCTCGAAGACGACGCTGGTGTCGAGGGTCGTCACCGTGGCGCCGGCCGGCCTCTCGCCCTCCGGCGCGCGCGCCAGGGCCGAATCGGCCTGAGGCGTGATCGGCGCGGCGCCGGGCGCGACGAGGCTCGCGATGAGGCCGCCATAATAGCCGATGGTCACCGTGTCGCCGACCTTGACCTGCGGCAGGTTCCGCACCTCGGGGGGAGCCACGACGGTGACGAAACGGCCGTCCTCGGTCTCGAGCAGCACCTGCCTCGTCTTCAGGTCGACATCGTGCACCACGGCGCTGCTGATCGCCGTCTGCTCGACGACCGCGCCTTCCTGCGCCCAGCCGCTCGGGACAGCGAGGAGCCCGACACAAATGGCGGCGCAGATCGCATAAGCGTAACGAAGCTTCCACATGATGCTTTCCTTGGTTGTCATTCGGCGGCTGTCATTCGGCCGGGACGGAATAGTCGCGATACTTGTCGAGCAGCCGGCGCGGCTTCTTCAGCGCGTCCCGGCGGAACGGCTCGCCCAGCTCCTGCGTCACCATGATCTCCAGGACCGAAGGCCGGTTGCTGGCGATGGCCTCCTTCAGCGCATCGCCGACCTGGTCGGGGCTGTCCACCTTGATGCCGTTCGCCCCCATCGCCTGGGCGATGCCGGCGAAGCTCGGATTCTCGAGGTTGGTGCCGACATAGCGGTCGGCGTAAAAGTCGATCTGGTTCTTCTTCTCCGCACCCCATTGCTGGTTGTTGAAGACCACGGCCACCGCCGGGATGTTCTCGCGAACCGCCGTCAAGGTCTCCTGCAGGCTCATGCCCCAGGCGCCGTCGCCGACATAGGCGACGGCCGGCCGGTCGGGCCGGGCGACCTTGGCGCCGATCGCGGTCGGGTAGGCGTAGCCGCAATTGCCGAAGCTCATCGCGGCGAAGAAGCTCTGCGGCTGCTCGAAACGCAGATACGAGTTCGCGACCGAGCAGATATTGCCGATGTCGGTCGTCACCATGGCGTTCTCGGGCAGCGCCTTCTCCAGCTCGCGCAGGGCCCGCCTCGGGCCGATCGGCGAGCCGTCGGCCTGGCCCCATTCGTTGAGCTCCGCCTGCCACGCCGCCTTTTGCTTCTCGATCTCCGCAACGCGCGCGTCGCGGTTGCCATGCGCCGCGATGGCCCGGTTGGCGGTCGTCAGCCGCTCGTGGATCGCGGCAGTCGCGGCCCGCGCATCGCCGCACACCCCGACCGCCGCCTGTTTCACCAGCCCGATCCGCCGCGGATTCGCCTCCACCTGGATCAGCTTCGCGTTCTTCGGCCAGTAGTCGATGCCGTGCTGCGGCAGCGTGCCGAAGGGGCCGAGCCGGGTGCCGAGCGCCAGCACCACGTCGGCCTGCGCCAGTAGCTTCATCGCCGCCTTCGAGCCCTGGTAGCCGATCGGCCCGCACCAGAGCGGATGCGACTGCGGGAAGCTGTCATTGTGCAGGTAGGTGTTGATGACGGGCGCCTGCAAATGCTCGGCGAGCCTGATCACCTCGCCCACGCCATCGCTCATCACCACACCCCCACCCGAGAGGATGACCGGGAACTTCGCATCGGCGATCAGCGCTGCCGCGGCATCGAGGCTTTCGGGGCCGCCCGGGCCACGCTCGACCCGGATCGGCTGCTGGATCGTGTAGTCCGCCTCGCCGTAGAAGAGATCGCGCGGGATGTTGAACTGGGTCGGGCCACGTTCCAGCATGGCATAGTCGAAGCAGCGGCCGAGCAGCTCGGCCATCCGCCCCTGATGGCCGCAATGCACCTGATATTTGGTGATCCGCTCGAAGAAGGGCATCTGCTCGGCTTCCTGGAAGCCGCCGAGACCCTGCGTGTTCGAGCCCGTCTCCGGCGTGATGACGACCACCGGTGAATGCGCCCAGTAGGCGGCCGCCACCGAAGTCACGAAATTGGTGATGCCCGGGCCGTTCTGGGCGATGCAGACGCCATGCCGCCCGGATGCCCGGGCATAGCCGTCGGCCATGTGCCCGGCACCCTGCTCGTGCGCCACCGAGACGAAGCGGATTCCGGCCGGCTCGAAGATGTCGAGCGCGTCCATGTAGGCCGAGCCCACGATGCCGAAGACATGTGTCACACCCTGCGCCACCAGGGTCTCGACCATCGCCTCGGACGGCGTCATCAGCGTCATCGCCTGCTCCCCCCAATGCCGCGCGTTCAGGCGCGAATTCTTTCATTGCGCGGGTCGTAGAAGGCCTCGAGACGAGTCTCGGCCCCAACCCGCCGCCAGCCGATCTCGATGGCGAAATCACGTCCCGGCGCCAGGTCTTTCGCCCCGCCCTGCAACTGCACATAACCCATGCCGAGCGAGGCGTCGATCCGGTGGCCGTAGGCGCCCGAGGTGATCGAGCCGACGATCTCGGCGCCCGACCAGATAGGCTCCTCGTGGTGCAGGAGCTCGGCCGGATCCTCGAGCCTGAACTGGACGAGGCGCCGCTTCGGCCCACCTGCCTCGCGCTGCCGGAGCAGGGCATCGCGGCCGATGAAGGCCGGCTTGCGCCAGCCGACAGCGAAACCGAGCCCGGCCTCGAGCGGCGTGTCCATGACGGAGATGTCGTGGCCCCAGTGGCGGTAGGCCTTCTCCATGCGGCAGGCATTCATGGCGTGATAGCCGGCCATGCGGAGGCCGAAATCGCGGCCCGCCTCGACCAGTGCATCGAAGACATGCACGGCGAACTCCGCCGGCACGTAGAGCTCGAAGCCGAGCTCGCCCACATAGGTCAGGCGGCTCGCCCGCACCTGGGCACAGCCGATCTCCAGCTCCCGCGACGTGGCGAAGGGAAAATCGGCGTCGGCCAGGAGCTCGCCGGAGACCGCCTCGAGCAGGGCGCGGCTCTGCGGTCCCATGAGGCCGAGCATCGGCAGGCCGGACGTGACATCGACGACCGCGCAGCGGCAGTCGTCGGAAAGCTGCCGGCGCAGCCAGGCGAGGTCGCGGGTCTGGCCGGCCGCCGTGGTGACGACCATGAACTGGCACTCGCCGGTGCGGGTGACGGTGAGATCGGCCTCGATGCCGGCCCGCTCGTTCAGCCATTGGGTGTACACGACGTGGCCGACCGGAACGTCCATCTCGGCCGCCGAGACCCGGTTCAGCAGGGCCAGCGCGTCGCGGCCGGTGACCAGGTATTTCGTGAAGCTCGACTGGTCGAAGAGGGCAACGGCGTCGCGCACCACATGGCACTCATCCGCGCATGCCTCGAACCAGTTCTGCCGCCCCCAGGAGTAACGATACTCGCGCTCGGCGCCAGCCGGGGCGAACCAGTTGGGCCGTTCCCAGCCGGACTGCTCGCCCATCACGGCACCCTCTGCCAGCAGTCGGTCGTGGAACGGCGACCGCCGGATGCCGCGGGCCGTGGCGTATTGCCGGTGCGGCCAGTGCATGGCGTAGAGCAGGCCGAGGGTCTCGGTCGTCCGCTCGCGCAGATAGCGCCGATTGGCCTGGAAGGGCTGCAGCCGCCGCACATCGACGTCGACCAGGTCGCCCGGCATGTGCCGATCCCGGATCCATTCCGCCAGCACCTTGCCGACCCCGCCCGAGGACTGGATGCCGATCGAGTTCATGCCGCAGGCGACGAAGAGATCACGAAGCTCGGCCGTCTCGCCGAGCAGGTAGCGGTCATCGGGCGTGAAGCTCTCGGGACCGTTGAAGAAGGTCTGGATGCCCGTCTCGGCCAGCACCGGGAGCCGCCTGATGGCCGCCTCGAGGATCGGCTCGAAATGCTCGACATCGTCGGGCAGCGTCGTGAACTCGAAATCGTCCGGAATGCCCGCCATGCCCCAGGGCTTGGCGACCGGCTCGAAGGCGCCAAGCAGGAGCTTGCCGGCATCCTCCTTGACGTAGGCGCATTCGTCCTGGACCCGCAGCACCGGCAGGTCGCGGGGCAGGCCGGGGATGGGCTCGGTGACGATGTAGAAGTGCTCGGCCGCATGCAGCGGCACGGCGACGCCGACCTCGCGCGCGATGGCATGGCTCCACATGCCGGCGGCGAGCACGGTGGTGTGCGCGCGAAGCGGCCCCTGGGCGGTCACGACACCGGCCGCCCTGCCCTGCTCGACCAGGATCCGCTCGACCGCCACGTTCTCGTGGATCCGGGCGCCGTGGGATCTCGCACCCTTGGCGTAGGCCATGGCGACGTTGGCCGGATCGGCCTGCCCGTCCTTGGGCAGGAAGATGCCGCCCACCAGATCATCGGTTGATAGGAGAGGATAGCGGGCCTTGATGTCGCCCGGCGTCAGGAGCTCGACCGCGAGGCCGAAATTCTTCGCCATCGAGGCGCCGCGCTTGAGCTCCTCGAAGCGCTCGGCATGGGTCGCGACGCTGATCGACCCGTTCTGGCGAAAGCCGGTCGAGAGGCCCGTCTCGGCCTCGAGCGACCAGAGCAGCTCGGAAGTGTACTTGGCGAGCTCGGTCATCTGCCGCGTGGCACGCAACTGGCCGATCAGCCCGGCCGCATGCCAGGTGGTGCCGGAGGTCAGCCGCTTGCGCTCCAGCACGACCACGTCGCGGATGCCGAGCCTGGTCAAATGGTAGGCGATCGAGCAGCCGATGATGCCGCCGCCGATGACAACGACATCGCAGGTCGAGGGCAGGTCGTTCGCCATGAAAGCTCGCGGACAGGTTCGAGAACGTGTCGAGCATAGCAGCGGCGCGCACAGGACGACAGGCTTCCTGCGTGCTAGGCTCGAAAGCGTTCATCCGATAACGACTGCTGGAGAACAGCAATGCGGGTTGGCGTGCCGAAGGAGATCAAGAACCACGAGTATCGCGTGGGACTGTCGCCGGCGAGCGTCATGGAGTTCGTCGCCCACGGCCACGAGGTGATCGTCGAGACCGCGGCCGGAGTGGGAATCGGCTCGGACGACGCGGCCTACGAAGCAGCCGGCGCCAGCATTGCCGACAAGGCGGCGGAAGTCTTCGACACCGCGGAGATGATCGTCAAGGTCAAGGAGCCACAGGCGGCCGAGCGCGCCATGCTGCGCCAGGGCCAGATCCTCTTCACCTATCTCCATCTCGCCCCGGATCCGGAGCAGACGAAGGATCTCATGCGCAGCGGTGCCGTCTGCATCGCCTACGAGACGGTCACCGACAGCCATGGGCATCTGCCGCTCCTGGCGCCGATGTCGCAGATTGCCGGGCGTCTCGCCATCCAGGCCGGCGCCTACTGCCTCGAGCGGGCGCATGGCGGCTGCGGCATCCTGCTCGGCGGCGTGCCGGGCGTCGAGAGCGCCAGCGTGACGGTGATCGGCGGTGGCGTGGTCGGCGAGAACGCCGTCATGATGGCGCTCGGCATGGCCGCGGACGTGACTGTCCTCGATCGCAATGTCGACGCGCTCCAGCATCTCGCCGGCCGTTTCGGGCCCAGCCTGAACACCGTCTACTCGCACCGGGCGTCGCTCGACCGCTACGTGGTCGACGCGGATCTGGTGATCGGCGCCGTCCTCGTGCCGGGCGACAATGCGCCCAAGCTGGTGACCGCCGACATGGTCCGACGGATGCGCCCGGGCACGGTCCTGGTCGACGTCGCCATCGACCAGGGCGGCTGCTTCGAAACCTCGCACCCGACGACCCATGACGACCCGACCTTCATCGTCGACGACGTCGTCCATTATTGCGTCGCCAACATGCCGGGAGCGGTGCCCCGCACGTCGACCATGGCGCTCAACAACGTCACCCTGCCCTACGCGTTGGCCCTGGCCGACAAGGGCTACAAGGCGGCCTTGCGCGAGAACCCGCATTTTCGCGCCGGCCTCAACGTCCACGCGGGCAAGATCACCTATCGGGCCGTGGCCGAGGCTCAGGGCCACGCCTATGCCGACCCCCTGGAGGTGCTCGCCGACTGAGCGCCGTTCACCCGGGCAGGAGACCGAGCACCAGGGCGTAGCGGGCACCCTTGCCGATGGCGATCAGGACCAGGGTCGGCAGGAAGGTGGTGCGGCAGAGGCCGGCGACCAGCGTCAATGGATCGCCCACAACGGGGAGCCAGGCGAGGAGCAGCGACCAGATTCCCCAACGCTGGAACTGTCTGGTGGCGCGATCGAGCTGCTCCGGGCGAAACGGAAAGAATCGATGGTCGCGCCAGCGCCTTGCCCAGCGGCCGAGCGCCCAGTTGACCATCGAGCCCAGCGTGTTCCCGGCCGTCGCCGTGGCCCAGAGCGTCAGCCTCTCGCCCAGGCCTGCCACGGCCATGCCGACGAGCGTGAGCTCCGACGCAAACGGGACGAGGGTCGCGGCCAGCAAGGCCGAGGCGAAGAGCAGCGCCAGCTCGGCCACGTCAGGCGAGCCGGGCGCCGGTCATCTGGAAGCCATGACGTCGCCGCCCGGGCCGGCGCGCAGCCCGCGCAGGAGCTCGAGCGTGAGACCTGTCGCCGTGGCGAACCACGCCGCCACCGCGACGAAGACGAAAAGCCGGGGAATCGGGTCCAAAAACGGCAGATCGAGGGCGCGCGCCATCTGCAGGGTGCTGGTCGTGTACATGCCGAGCGGGAAGACCATGCCCCAGAACTGCGGCTCATAGGCGAGACGATCCCGGCGAACGACATAGCGCCAGGCCATGAGGGCGAGGAGGAACGGGATCCACCAGCTCGCCACCGACCAGAAGAACAGGGTGAAGCCATGAAGGAACGGCTCGAACGGCTGCAGCACGGGCCACATCGGGACCCTCAGGATGAGCATCGAGCCGGCCAGGGCCGAGATCGCAACCGCCCCCATGTTGATCCAGTAGGGTGGACCGAAATCGCGTGCGGCGAGGTCGAGAAAGGTCAGCCGGTAGAAGATCAGGGGGATGATCGCGAGGTAGAGCATGCAGCCGACCATGAACATCGCGAGGCAGAAGAACTGCACGGCAGGCAGCGGCGCCACCTCGACCCCGATGGCGCAGCGCAGCACGACAATGGATTGCGTCGCGACCGCCGCGATCAGCCAGGCGCCGTTGATGCCGGTGGCCAATGACGGCTTGTTGGTCCGCACGGTGACGGCGGTGAAGAAAGTGTACATCACGACGACCCAAAGGCCGAGGCCGAGATACCAGAGTGCGGTGGCGACGGCCGTGGCGCCGCTCACGATCATGGTCTGGGTGCCGAGCACGCAGGTGCCGGCGACGACGGTGAAGAAGCCCGGTGCCCGCTGATGGCTCGAGATGTCGGCCGCGATCTGCCGCGGGAAAACCCAGAGACGCGTGACGAGGAGGGCCACGAGGACCGCGTAGGCGAGCCAGTTGAGCAGGACCAGGGCCATGGCGAAGGTCGCATGGCCGAGCAGGCTAGTCGCGATCGAGATGACGCCGGTCGCCATGACGAGCGCGAAATAGCCGGGGAAGAGCCCTTTGGCCGCATGCAGGGCGAGCCGGCCGAGGCGTGTCGGAAAGTCGGAGCTGGGCCTGCCGATGATCATCGCCTCAGCCGCCGAACGCTGCCATGAGGAGATCGAGCTGGAGGAACAGCAGGACCAGCGTGGCATTGGCGCCCCAGGCAACCGTCAGCCAGCGGGCCAGCGTGCCCCAGTTGGGCTCCGCACGACCGGCGCAGCGCCAGACGGCAACCAGGATCCAGACCGTGTAGGCGGCGATGGCGATGAGCGAGAGCTGCTGGACTAGGGCCAGCCCCTGCCACATCAGGCTGGCATGGAAGGCCATCAGCAGGATGCTGACGCTGACCCCCTTGCCCCAGAAAAGGGGCCCGAGCGCCACCTCGCCGCGCCAGGCGCGAATCTCGGACGCGAAGAGCTGCGCCAAGAGCGACCGCTCGGGCAGCTCGCTCCCGGCACAGCGGCCGGTGCCGGTCGGCCCCGAGCTCAGGGTGACCTCGCCCGCTGGAGATAGGCCTGGAGCGCTCTTGCGTTGCTGTGCTCCGCGTCGTGCGCGGCAAAGACCAGGGTGACGACCGGCTTCCTGCAGAGCTCCAGCAGGGCCTCCACGCCGGCCCGGTTCGCGTCGAGCTCCCGCCAGTACCGAGCCTGAAACTCGTCCCACTTCTGCGGGTCGTGGCCGAACCAGCGTCGAAGCTCGGTGCTGGGTGCTATCTCGGGTGTGCGGGCATCGAGCTCGAGCTCCGCCTTCGAGAGGCCGCGTGGCCAGATGCGGTCGACCAGCACCCGAAAGCCGTCGTCGGGCGACGGCGGCTCGTGCGCCCGCTTGATCCTGATGTCACCGAGCCTTGCGTCGTGCTCCTTCACTTTAGACATGGCCCTCCTCCAAAAGGGCGAGGATGCTCCTTCATGGCTGCGTCCGGCAAGCATCTCGGCCAGCGCTGCGACCATCGGAGCCCATGCGTCCTCAGACGCCGACCCAGCCGCCCGATTTCTCCGAGGCGAAGAGCGCATCCAGCACCTTCATGTTGGCGATCGACTCGTCGAGGGTCATGGCGAGCTTTCCTTCGCCCCGGACGGCCTTCGAGAACATCTCGCCCTGCAGGCGGTACTGGTCGCAGGTCGGAAATTCGATCACCTCCCGGCCGCCGCCGACGAGATCGCGACCATCGTCGACGATGATCCGGCAGGGCCGGTCGTTCGGGGCGTTGCAGGGGATCTCGACCTCGAGCCGGCCCTTGGTGCCGAGCACGGTGAAGCGCTGCGCCGGTGCAAGCTGCGTCGAGGTCGTCCAGACCGAGCGCCGCCCGTCGCCGAAGTCGAGGATCGCGGATGCCAGCCGGTCGGTCCTGAAGCCCGGATCGCGCTCGATCAGGCCGACCACCCGCTTCGGCTCCGCGCCCAGCATCCAGCGCGAGAAGATCGTCATGTAGCAGCCGATATCCATGATCCCGCCACCGCCGATATCGGCCACGTTGCGGACGTTCCCTGGATCGGTGTTGTGGTAGCAGAAGAGACCGGACGCCGCCCTGGGCTCGCCGATCCGGCCTTCCTCGATCAGGGCCTTCGCCTTCAGCCATTGCGGGTGGCACTTGACCATGAAGGCTTCCTGCACGAGCCGCCCGCTCCGGTCGCGCGCCGCCACCAGCGTCGCCGCCTCGGCGGCAGTCATGCCGAGCGGCTTCTCGCAGAGCACGTGCTTGCCCGCCTCGAGCGCCTTGACCGTCCAGGGCACATGCAGATGGTTTGGCAGGGGATTGTAGACCGCCTCGATCTCGGGATCGGCGAGCAGGTCCTCGTAGGAGCCATAGGCCCTGGCGACGCCGAGCTTGGCGCGGCCGGCCTCGGCCCTCTCCGCCGAGCGCGAGGCGACGCCAACGATGTCGCAGAGGTCGCTCCGCTGCATCGCCGGTATGACCTTCTCCATGCCGATCCTGGCGATACCGAGCATCCCCCATTTGACGGGCTTCATCGCTCTGCTTCCCTTCATTCCCTTGATGCCATGCGTGGCGAATGTCTCCCTGGTCCTGCGTAGCCGTTCAGCCGTCCGCCGTGAAGGGCCAGGGCTCGACCCGGACTGACCTGAAGGTCGCCTCATCCATCGGATCGCCGCCGCTTCTCCTTTGCGCATGCTCGGCCGCTTTCCCCACGGGGCGCCTGGCTGCTAAGGTGCTGGGAAGGTTCGGCGTGTTGAAGGACAGGCGAAGGTCGATGCGGTCGTCTGACGGTCGAAAGCGACTGCCGCCAGAGCCAGTCCACCCAAGCATTGCCGCCCGGCTGCCAACCACTCAACGAGAAGATGACCGATGCGCGATCCGGCCGATCTGAAGCGGCTGCGCGGCGACATCCGGGCCGCCTATCTGGCCGAGGAAAACGAGGTCGTGCGGCATTGCCTCGATGCGGCTCGCCTCACGCCCGAGGCCCGCGCCCGGATAAGTGCCGAGGCCGCCGAGCTGGTCCGGGGCATCCGCCGTGACCGCCGCCCCGGCATGATGGAGAGCTTCCTCGCCGAATACGGTCTCACGACCAGGGAAGGCGTGGCGCTGATGTGCCTCGCCGAGGCCATGCTGCGCGTTCCGGATACCACCACGCTCGATGCGCTGATCCACGACAAGATCACGCCCTCGGACTGGGGCAGGCATCTGGGCAGGTCCAGCTCGTCACTGGTCAACGCCTCGACCTGGGGGCTGATGCTGACCGGGCGGCTGCTCGACACCGAGGATCAGAGGGGCCTGGTCGGCAGCGTGCGCGGCCTGGTGCGCCGCATGGGCGAGCCGGTGGTGCGCACCGCCGTCGGGCAGGCGATGAAGGTCCTCGGCCAGCAATTCGTTCTGGGCCGCGATATCGACGAGGCGATGCAGCGTGGCTCCTCGATGGAGGAGCGCGGCTACACCTATTCCTTCGACATGCTGGGCGAGGCCGCACGGACGGCACCCGACGCCGAGCGCTATCTCGATGCCTACGCCCGCGCGATCGACTCGATCGCCAGCCATGCCATCCATCCGGACATTCGCCGCAATCCCGGCATCAGCGTCAAGCTCTCGGCCTTGTACCCGCGCTACGAGCACGGGCAGAAGGACCGCGCCGTGCCGGCCCTGGTGGAGCGGACCGTTGCCTTGGCGCGGCGGGCGAAAGCGGCTGCCATGGGCTTCAATATCGACGCGGAGGAGGCCGACCGGCTGGATATCTCGCTCGATATCATCGAGCAGGTGCTGGCCAATCCCGAGCTCGACGGCTGGGACGGCTTCGGCATCGTGGTGCAGGCCTACAGCCGCCGCTGCCTGCCGGTCCTGGATTGGCTCGGCGAGCTGGCGCGCGCGAAGGGCCGCCGGATCATGGTGCGGCTGGTCAAGGGTGCCTACTGGGACGCCGAGATCAAGCGCGCCCAGGTGCTGGGTCTGGGGGACTTTCCGGTCTTCACCCGCAAGGTCAACACCGACATCTCGTACCTTGCCGGCATGCGGCGACTCCTCGAGCTCGCGGATCGCATCTATCCGCAGTTCGCCACGCACAATGCGCATAGCGCGACAGCAGGGCTGCATCTCGCGGCGGAAATGGGCATCGGTCATGACCGCTTCGAGTTCCAGCGCCTGCACGGCATGGGCGAGGGCCTGCACGATATCCTGCACGAGACCAGGGGCACCCAATGCCGCATCTACGCGCCCGTCGGCGTGCACGAGGACCTTCTGGCCTATCTCGTGCGGCGGCTTCTGGAGAACGGCGCCAACAGCTCCTTTGTGAACCAGATCGTGGACGAGAGCATCACGCCGGAGCGGATCGCGCTCGACCCGGTGACGGCGCTGGAATCGCGCCTTGCTTTGGGTGCTCCGGTCGCGAATCCGGTCATCAGGCCGCCTTCGCAACTCTACGCGCCGGATCGCCGCACCGCCAAGGGCTGGGACATCACCGACCCCGCCACGATGGCCGCGCTGGATCTTCTGCGCGACGCCTTCCGCGGCACCCAATGGCATGCCACGCCGCTCCTGGCGCGAGGCGGGACGCAAGGGCGGGTGCTGCCCTGCCGCAACCCGGCCGATCCCGACAATGTGGTCGGCAGCGTGCGGGAGACGAGCGACGAGGAGGTGGACGCGGCGGTCGAAGCCGCCCGCTTGGCCTTCCCCGACTGGAGCGCCCGCGCGGTCGAGGACCGCGCCGCCCTGCTGGAGCGGCTGGCCGATCTCCTGGAGGAGAATGCGCCCGAGCTCTTCGCGCTCATGGCGCGCGAGGCCGGCAAGACCGTCCTGGATGCCGTGGGCGAGCTGCGCGAGGCGGTGGACTTCTGTCGCTACTACGCCGCCCAGGCGCGACATCTGCGGCAGGAGCAGGCGGCATCGGGGCGCGGCGTCTTCGTCTGCATCTCGCCCTGGAATTTCCCCTTGGCGATCTTCACGGGCCAGATCTCGGCGGCCCTCGTCACCGGCAACACCGTGCTGGCCAAGCCCGCCGAGCAGACCCCGCTGGTAGCCTGCCGGGCCGTGCAGCTGATGCATGAAGCGGGCATCCCGCGCGACGTGATCCAGCTCCTGCCCGGCGACGGTGCGACGGTGGGTGCCCGTCTCACGGCGCAGGCCGGCGTCGACGGCGTGTGCTTCACCGGCTCGATCGCGACGGCCAGGATCATCCACCGGGCCATGGCCGACAACGCGCCGCCCGATGCACCGTTGATCGCGGAGACCGGCGGCCTCAACGCGATGATCGTCGACAGCACGGCCCTCCCCGAGCAGGCGGTGCGCGATATCATCGCCTCGGCGTTCCAATCCGCCGGGCAGCGCTGCTCGGCCCTGCGCATCCTCTATGTCCAAAAGGATGTCGAGGAGCGCACGATCGAGATGCTGGGGGGCGCCATGCAGACGCTGCGGCTCGGCGATCCCTGGGCCCTCTCGACGGATGTGGGCCCGGTGATCGACGCCGAGGCGAGGGGCGAGATCGAAGCCTATTGCGCCAGGATGGAGGCCGAAGGGCAGCTGATCAAGAAGCTCGAGGCGCCCGAGCAGGGCCTGTTCGTGGCCCCTGCCGCTTTCCGGGTCGCCGCGATCCGCGAGCTGGAACGCGAGATCTTCGGGCCGGTGCTGCATGTCGCGAGCTTCGAGGCCGATGAACTCCTCGACACCATAGCCGAGATCAACGCCGCCGGTTACGGGCTGACCTTCGGTCTCCACACCCGCATCGACGAGCGCGTGCAGGACGCGGTCGAGAACGCGCGCGTCGGCAACATCTATGTCAACCGCAATCAGATCGGTGCCGTGGTCGGAACCCAGCCCTTCGGCGGCGAAGGCCTTTCCGGCACCGGGCCGAAGGCGGGCGGGCCGCTCTATCTGCGGCGCTTCCGCAAGAGCGGGGAAGAGCCGGCGCTCGCGGTCGGCACGAAGCCGGTGGTGCCCCATGAGGCGAAACCGGTCGACGCCGAATCGATCGAGGAGGCGCTGCGCGCCATGAGCCATGCGGTCTGGGCCAAACGCTCCGATCGCGCCACGGTGCTGCGCGGCGCCATCGGTCAGGAGCCCCGGATGGAGGCCGCGATGGCGACGGCCTGGGCCGCCGATACCGACCCCATCGACCTGCCCGGCCCGACCGGCGAAAGCAATCGACTCTGGTTCTTCGCGCGCGGCATCGTCTTGTGCCTGGGCGAGATCGGCGCGCCTGATGCCGCCGATGTGGCGCTGGAGCAGGCCATTCCGGCGCTGGCGCTCGGCAATGCGGCATTGCTCGTGGCGCCGGGAGCGTTGCCGCGGATCGAGGCGCTGCGGGCCAGTGGCGTTCCCATTGCCGCCATCGACGGCACCTTGACGCCCGATGCCCTGCGAACCGCGCAAGGCATCGCGGCGGTTGCCGCACGCGGCGATGCCGGGCTGCTGCGCCCGCTGCGACAGGCCCTCGCCCGGCGCGAGGGGCCGATCCTGCCCTTCGTGTCCGACCTGCGCAGCCCGCACATCTACCTGCACGAGCGCACGGTCTGCGTGGATACGACCGCCGCGGGCGGCAACGCATCGCTCCTGGCCGCTTCGGGTAGCGACATTTGACTCACCGGCAACCAGAGCAGCCGCGTGCGTCGCCGACTGGCAGGAGATGTTGATGTCCGAGGCCCATGATGCCCTCAGCCGCGTGTTGCACGAGATCGGCGATTGCGCCGTGGCGCTGAGTGGCGGCGTGGACAGCGTGACCTTGGCCGCCGTGGCGCACGGAATCCTCGGCCGGCGGGTCGAGATGATCCATGCGGTGTCGCCCGCGGTGCCCCCGGCCGCGACGCGGCGCGTGCGCGAGCTGGCCCGGGACCGGGAGTGGCGGCTGACGGTCCTGGACGCCGGCGAGTTCGCCGATCCGCGCTATCGCGCCAACCCGGCCAATCGCTGCTTCTTCTGCAAGACCAATCTCTACGGCACCATGGCGGGTGCCACCGACGTTGTGCTGCTGTCCGGCACCAACCTGGACGATCTCGGCGATTGGCGACCGGGCCTGCAGGCCGCGCGTGACCACGGCGTGCGTCACCCCTATGTCGAGGCAGGCATCGACAAGGCGGGCGTGCGGGCCCTGGCGCGCGAGCTCGGGCTCCCGGACATCGCCGAGCTGCCCTCGGCACCGTGCCTGTCCAGCCGGGTCGAGACGGGGCTCAGGATCGAGCCCGACATGCTACGGGCGATCGACGCCGTCGAGACCGATCTGCGGGACGCGCTCGGGCCAAGGACGGTCCGTGTGCGGCTGCGCGCGGAGCAGGTCGGCGTCGAGCTGGACGATGCGACGCTCGCGCGCCTGGAGGACGCCGACCGGAGGGCCTGGGCAAGCCGCATCGCCGATCGCTTCGGTGCGGCGCTGGGCGGCCGCCCGGTCGTCTTCGACGCCTACCGCCGCGGCAGCGCCTTCCTGCGGGGCACGTCCTGAGCCGTCCCCCGGTCAAGTCGATCCGGCCCGACACTCATGAAAGCCGCCCTTCGCCCGCCACGCCTTGCCATCCCCCATCGGACCTGCCACGCGCATCGAGCCACGCCACGTCGGAGCCCGCCCATGACCGATAACCTCGCCGACCCCGCCACCCTCCGCGAACATTACGGCCAGGTGAGCCGGACCGCCTCCGGCAAGCAGATGGACCGGCTGGACAAGCACGGGCGCCGGTTCATCGAGCTCTCGCCCTTCCTGGTCATCGCCACGGCCGATGCCGAGGGCCGCTGCGACGCCTCGCCCAAGGGCGATGCGCCGGGCTTTGTCAAGGTGCTGGACGACCGCACGCTCCTGATCCCGGACCGCCCCGGCAACAACCGGGTCGACAGCCTCATCAACATCGCGGCCAACCCCAGGATCGGGCTGATCTTCTTCCTGCCGGGCTACAAGGAGACCTTCCGCGCCAACGGCACTGCCCGGATCAGCACCGACCCGGCGCTGCTCGAGGCCACCGCCCATGGCGGCAAGCCGCCCCGGTCGGTCATCGTGGTCAGCGTCGAGGAGGCCTTCATGCATTGCGGCAAGGCCCTGATCCGCTCGAAGCTCTGGGACCCTACGCGGCACATCGCCAAGGGCGAGTTCCCGAGCCTCGCCCGGATTCTCGCCGACCAGATCGAGGGCATCGAGGAGAAGGCGACCGATGCCTTGATCGAGGACGCCTACCAGCGCGAGCTCTACTGACCGGGCCCCATGCTCCAGAGGCTCGACCCGGCCGCCCTCGTCAGGCTCGCCGCCAAGGCCAGCCTGACGGTCGCGGTGCTGCTGACCATGGCCAAGCTCGCCGCCGCCCTGGTCTCCGATTCGCTCGCCATCCTGGCCTCGATGGTCGACAGCCTCGCCGACATCGCGGGCTCGCTCATCACCTTCCTCGCCGTCCGGGTCAGCCAGCAGCCGCCGGACCACGCCCACCGCTTCGGCCACGGCAAGGCCGAGAGCCTCTCCGCGCTGGCCCAGGCGTCCCTGGTCATGGGCTCCGCCCTGTTCGTCCTGATCGGCGCCGGCGAGCGGCTGCTCAATCCCAGGGTCATCGAGCCCGGGTGGTTCGAGCTTCTGGTCCTGGCCGGCGCCATCGGCCTGACCCTGGCGCTCGTCACCTTGCAGAGCTGGGTCGTCCGGCGGACGGGCTCGACCGCGATCGCCGCCGATCGGCTGCACTACACGGCCGATCTCGCGACCAACCTCCTGGTCCTCGCTGCCCTGCTCCTGATGGCCCGGCTCGACATCGCCTGGCTCGACCCGCTGGCCGGGGCGCTCGTCGCCCTCTACCTCGCCTGGCAGGCCGCCCGGCTGGGCCGATCGGCGATCGACACGCTCATGGACCGCGAGCTCGACGCGAGCGAGCGGCACCGCATCGAGATTCTGGTGCGCGCCCATCCCGACGTCGTCGATCTGCACGACCTGCGCACCCGCCGGGCCGGCACCACCACCTTCATCGAGCTGCATGTCGAGATCGACGGGGCGATGACCGTGCGCCGCGCCCACCGCGTCACCGACGCCCTCGAGGCACGTCTCGCGGAAGCCTTCGGCGAGACCGAGATCATCATCCACCAGGAGCCCGCCGGGCTCGAGGACGATCGCCTCGACCACCGTATCGCCGACGTCAAGGCTGCGCCTTGAAGGCCGTCAGCCAGCAATCGGCGGGTCGGCCGGAATCAGCGCCTTGATCGCCGAGATCAGCGTCTTGAAGGCCGGCCCCTCGGCCCGTTCCAGCCATTCGAAGACGACCATCTCGGCGGTCACGATCGAAACCCCCTGATCGCGCAGCCGCGCCAGCGCCAGGGCACGGTCCTCCTCCCGCCTCGAGCCGGCGGCGTCGGCCGCGAGGTGCACGGCGAAGCCTGCTTTCTGCAGATCGAGGGCCGTCTGCAGCACGCAGACATGGGTCTCCATGCCCGTGACGACGATCTGCCGCCGGCCGGCACCTTCGAGCGCCGCCCGGAGCGCGGGCTCGCGCCAGCAGGAGAAGGCGAGCTTGGGCAGGACCGCGGCGCCATCCGGCAGCGGCAGCAGGCGCGGATCGGTCGCTCCCAGGCCCTTGGGGTACTGCTCCGAGACGATCACCGGCACCTCCAGCACCGCTGCCGCGTGCAGCAGCAGCCTTAGCCGGGCGATCCGCGAGCCGGCATCCTGGACGGCTCGCGCCAACCCTGCCTGCGCGTCGACAATCAAGAGCAGCGACTCTGTCCGGCGCAACATCGTCCCGTCTCCTCCGTTTTCCTGGCCCCGTACCTGCGACCTCGGCGCCGATCGGTCGATTTTTTCGCACGAGATGGCATGCCGCCGCCATGCTTGTCATTGACTTCACAACGATCGTCTATACATGCAGGCGCGGCATTCTATGTCACTCACCCCTGTGGCTCCGACCAAGGACTGTTCTTGACCACCGAACCATCGACCATCACCTTCGCGGAGCTCGGGCTGCGCGAGGAAATTCAGCGTGCCATCGCCGACGCCGGCTATGTGCATCCGACCCCGATTCAGGCCGCCGCCATTCCGGCGGTGCTCGATGGGCGGGATGTCGTCGGCATCGCCCAGACCGGCACCGGCAAGACCGCCGGCTTCGTCCTGCCGATGCTGCACAAGCTCGCCGCCGGCCGCGCCCGAGCCCGGATGCCGCGCTCGCTCATCCTCAGCCCGACGCGCGAGCTGGCGACGCAGAGCTCGCAGAGCTTCGACGCCTACGGCAAGCACCTCAACCTGACCATGGCGCTCCTGATCGGCGGTGTCGGCATGGGCGAGCAGGAGAAGCTGCTCGAGAAGGGTGTGGACGTCCTCATCGCCACGCCCGGCCGGCTGCTCGACTGGTTCGATCGCGGTCGCATCCTGCTAAACGGGGTCGAGATCTTCGTCATCGACGAGGCCGACCGGATGCTCGACATGGGCTTCATCCCCGACGTCGAGCGCATCTTCCAGCTCCTGACCAAGCGCGGCCAGACCCTGCTCTTCTCGGCCACCATGCCGAAGGAGGTGCGCCGTCTCGCCGAGCGCTTCCTGCGCGATCCCGCCGAGATCGAGGTCGCCCGCCCGTCGACCAGGGCTGAGAAAGTCAAGGACGTCGTCGTGCCGATCAGCGGCATCGAGCGCCGTGTGGCTCTCGATCGTCTGCTCGACGTGGAGAAGATCGAGAACGCGATCATCTTCTGCAACCGCAAGCGTGACGTCTCGACCGTCAACAAGTTCCTGCAACGCCAGGGCCGCAACGCCCAGGATATCCACGGCGATCTCGACCAGAGCCAGCGCCAGGCGACCCTCGACGCCTTCAAGGCCGGCACGGTCGACTATCTCGTCGCCACCGACGTGGCGGCGCGCGGCCTCGACATCGTCGATCTGCCCGTGGTCATCAATCTCGACGTCCCGATCCATCCCGACGACTACGTCCACCGCATCGGCCGCACCGGGCGCGCCGGCAAGGAGGGCCGCGCCTTCACCCTGGCCGACCCGGACGACGGCAAGTATCTGGCGGCGATCGAGCGGCTGCTCGGCACCAAGCTCGACCGTCAGCTGATCGAGAGCCTGAGCGACCAGGCCGAAGCACCTCGCCGCTCGAGTCGGGCGAGGTCGGCGAAGCGTGCTCCGGCGCCCGATCAGCCGGCCGAGCATAAGCCGGCGCCGGTCGCCACGGCAACGACCGACGACAGCGGAGAGGCACCGGCCCCGCGGCGGCGCAAGCGGCGCAGCGAGCCCGACACCGCCCCGGCGGCCGTCGGGGAGGTCGTCGAACCCGCGACCGCGAATGCCGCATCGATCGAACCCGCCACCGAGCCAGCCGGCACCCGCCGGCGCCGTCGGCGCCCCGAGCCGGCCGAAGCCGAGTCCGCGACGGCGGCGGAACCTGCCGCCCTTGCGGCGGCCGAGGAGCCGGCGGCATCCGACGACACGCCGGAGCCTGAGAAAAGCCGGCCGCGCCGGCGCAAGGCCGCTGCCGAAACGCCGTCGGCCGGCGCCGCCAAGGCAGCGCCACCGGCTTCGAAGCCGCAGCGGGGTCGGGGCGAGCCGCGCGACGAGCCGGTGATCGGGCTCGGCGATCACGTCCCCGCCTTCCTCCTGCGCCCGGTGCCGATCAAGGCCGTGGCCTGAGCCGGCGCCCGTTCCAGCCCGCGATTTCCCGGGAACCGCCCATGCAGACGATCTTCGTCATGGTCAAATGCGAGCTCGGCCGCTCCTACGAGGTCGCCGGCGAGGCGGTCGAGACCATCGAGGAGGTCTCCGAGGTCTATTCGGTCTCCGGCCAGTATGACCTGATCATGAAGTTCCATCTCGGCGCCGATGTCGATATCGGCCGCTTCGTCAACAACGCGGTGCAGACCCTGCCAGGGGTGAAGGACACCTTCACCCTCATCACCTTCAAGGCCTTCGCTTGACCGACCGGCTGGAGATGCTCGGGCCAGCGGCCGACGAGACCCCGGGCGAGACCACTCCCGAGGTGCGGATCGTCCAGAGCCGCGACGCCTATCGGGGCTTCTTCCGCTTCGAGGTCGTCGATTTGGTGCATCGCCGCTTCGACGGTGCGATGAGCCCGACCATCAGGCGCGAGATCCTGCACATTCCACAGGCGGCTGTGGTCCTGCCCTATGATCCCGTCACCGACAGCGTCGTGCTGATCGAGCAGTTCCGCGCCGGCTGCATGCGCCATCCGACCGGCGCCTGGCTGCTCGAGGTGGTGGCGGGCCTCGTCGGGCCCGGCGAGAGCGCCGCCGAGACGGCCTTGCGCGAGCTCGTCGAGGAGGCGGGGCTCGAGGCCCGAAGGCTCGAGCAGATCGCGACATATGTCGCATCGCCAGGAGCGGTGACGGAGCGCAGCAGCGTGTTCATCGCGGAGGTCGATGCCGGCCGTGCCGGCGGCGTGCACGGCGTGCCGGACGAGGCGGAGGACATCAAGAGCCACGTCGTTCCGCTGCCGACCGCCCTCGATTGGGTCGAGAGCGGCCGCATTCTCGCCGTCAATGCCGTGATTCCGCTCCGCTGGCTGCAGGTGCACCATGCGGATGTGCGTCGCCGCTGGCTTGCGGAGCCGGCGAAAAACGCCTAGCTCCAAGGCATTCTCCAGGCGACCGCACGGATAACCGCCATGCAGGCACGGATCTATCGACCAGCCAAGACCGCGATCCAGTCGGGTCGACGCAAGACCAAGGAGTGGCTCGTCGAGTTCGAGCCACGCTCGCGCGTCGAGGCCGACAGGCTGATCGGCTGGAACGGCTCGGACGACACCGCCCGGCAGGTTCAGTTGCGCTTCCCCACCAAAGAAGCCGCGATCGCCTATTGCCGGCGCGAGAACCTCACCTTCCAGGTCTTCGAGCCACACACCCGAGTGGTCGTCCCCAAGTCCTACGCCGAGAACTTCATCCGCCGGAGCTGAGCGCCGCTGCCGGCCATGCGTTCCCCCATTCCGTCGGCCCTGCTATAGCCGAACGGAGGCGCCCTTAGCTCAGCTGGATAGAGCAGCTGCCTTCTAAGCAGCAGGTCGCAGGTTCGAGTCCTGCAGGGCGCGCCATCTCCAGGGGTCGCCTGGCGCGCCGCGCGCTAGCCTTTCGGTGCGCAGGCCGAAGTCCGTCCGCCGGGCTGCATTCGCGCCGCGCCGTCACCGCTGCAAAAACGTTGCAGCGCTGCGATATTGGCGACCTCCACCTGGTTGCCCTGCGCGCGCACGCCGATCGACTTGAGACGCGACAGGCATCGGGAGAAGGTCTCGGGTTGCATGCCGAGGGCCCCGGCGATGAGCTGCTTGTCGAGCGGCAGCTCGAAGGCGGTTGCTGCCGTGTCCTCCGGGCAGAGCTGCAGGAGGAAGCGGCCGAGGCGCTCGGTCGACGAGCTCGACGTGCGCTGCTCGATCTGCTCGACCAGCCGGCGCAACTGGCGCGACATCGACGCCAGGATGTTGAGCGCCAGGGCCGGGTCGGACAAGAGCCGGCGGCGGAACGACTGGGCGGTGACGACCAGCAGCCGCGCGTCGGCGATGACCGTCGCCGTGACCGGGAAGTCGGCGCAGTCGAACATCGCCGCCTCGGCGAAGGATTCGCCGCGGTTGATCAGGCTGATGACGCTCTGGTGACCGTTGGCGCTCACCCGGTGCAGCATCACGCAACCGTCGAGCACGACGTAGAAGCGCGAGGCGGCCTCACCTTGGTAGAAGAGCACGGTGCGGCGCGAGGCGGCGACGACGCTGGCCTCGCCGATGATCTCGGCCCGCCTCGCCGGCGCCAGATCGGCGAACATCGGCAGCCGGGCGAGGCGCGCCGCATCTGTCGGGCCGAGCTCGCGCGACGGTGGCGAGGCGCCCTGACCCGCGGCTGGTCGACACGCCTGCGCCATGACCTCCCCCCATGTGCCGACCGGTCGTGCCCAGGGGGCGGACAAGAACCGGCGGTCCGCCGATGCTTGCCCACATCCTTGACCACGGTCAAGGATGTGCGCCCGCTTTGCCCGCTTACTCGGGCTTCGCCATCGAGGCCCGTTGCGGCCGGGCATCCGGGAGGGGCGCATGGAAATCGTTCTCTTCACCGCCGTCGCCGCGCTGCTCTATCTCGCGGCCGACAGGCTCCTCGTCCTCATCGAGCGGCGGCGGGGCGGCCCCTTGGCGAACCGCTCGGTTGTCTTCTTCCTCCTGCTTCTCGGGCTGGCGCTGCCGGCCTTCGCGTTGATCCGGTCGTTGCTGGGCACTTGACCGGGTCGATGCGAACGACTGAGATAGCCGATAATCGTGTCGCGATCCGTCCGTGCATGAAAGGGAGAGATCATGAAAACGCGTCAGTGGCGTGACAATTCGCTGCAATCGCCGAAGGGCGCTTCAAATCCGGTGCTGGCGCTGGCGCTCGTGGGCGGCCTCGCGGCCATGGCGCCGACCTCGCCGGCGCTTGCCGGCGAGGCCGTCGGCCCCCTGTTGCCGCCGAACGTGCGCGCCATGCTGCTCGAGGAGATGGCGGCGGTGCTCGGCGCCACCCAGATGATCCTCGACGCCCTGGTGCGCGGCGAGGACGCCACCGTGGCCGAGGAGGCACAGGCGATCCACGACAGCTTCATTCTCGAGCAGCAGATGACGGATGCGGATATGCAGGCCCTGCTGGCCGCCGCTCCGCCGGAATTTGTCGAGCTCGACGGTGCCTTCCACCAGCTGGCCGCCGACCTTGCCGAAGCCGCCCGCGCGGGCGAGCAGGCCCGCCAGCGCGGGCTGTTCGGGGAGATGGTCGAGGCCTGCGCCGTCTGCCACGCGCGCTTCGCGGCCAACCTCTTTCCGGGCTTCACCCAATGACCTCGCCCGAGATGTGTCCGGGCCTCGGCATCACATCGCGTGCGCTCGCCGCCACTTGACTGCGGTCAAGGACAGCGCCGCCGGCGCGGCCCTAGCGTTGATCATCAGTCTATCCACGCACGTCGGCAGAGCAACGCCTGCTGGCGGTCGTGACCGGAGAGGGGAGCTCGGTCTTGGCACACCAAGGGACGGAAGAGGATCAAGGGGGACGGCCGCACGTCATGCAGCGGCTGCTCGACAACCCGTTCCTCCTGGTTTTCATCGGCGTCACCATGCCGACGGTTCTCTACCTGATCTGGGGGGTCATGGAGATCACCCAGATTCCCCTCTCTCCGTCCTAGCACGCCGTCCCGGCCCCCCTTCAAAGACCTAGGAGATCGCCATGGCGCTCCTGCCGCCGAAGAACCGCCTCTGGTGGAACGAGCCGCTGCATCGCATGGAGATCGTCTGGATCGCCATCGCCTTTCTCTGGGGCGTCGCGATGTTCTGCACCATGATCTGGTGGCACATCTACGGCCATCAGAACCTCTCCAACGAGTCCTACCGGATCCTGCCCGACGTCTATGCCGAGCGGGTGGACGCCATGATCGACGAATACGAGGTCGGCGAGGACGAGTTCGGCATGCCGATCGTCCGACCGCCGGTCGGCTCCGACGTCTATTTGCAGGCTCGCTTGTGGGACTGGTCGCCGATCCTCGAGCTGGTCGAGGGCGAGACCTACCGCCTGCACATCTCCTCGATCGACTGGCAGCACGGCTTCTCGCTGCAGCCGACCAACATCAACCTGCAGGTCCATCCCGGCTACGAGATGGTGGTGACGCTGACCCCCAACGCATCGGGTGACTTCGGCATCGTCTGCAACGAATTCTGCGGCATCGGCCATCACCTGATGACCGGCCGGATCAAGGTCCTCGACCGAGAGGCGGCCAAGGCCGCCGGCATGCAACTGGCGGCGGGAGAGTAGTCATGGCGAGCATTGCGATCCCGGGACGCCAGGTGGCGGAAGAGCTCTTTCGCACCTGCCCCGACACTGGCCTCAAGGTGCACGCCAAGGCCGAGACGCTGATCCGCGTCAACGTCCTGACCGCGGTCGCCTTTCTCGCCGTGGGCGGGCTTTTCGGCCTCATGGTGGCCCTCACCCGCTGGCCGGTGATCCACCTCCTGCCAGCCGAGTGGTTCTACCTGGTCCTGACCGCGCACGGTGCCGCCGTGCTGCTCTTCTGGATCATGTTCTTCGAGGTGGCGATCTTCTACTTCACCTCGGCCGTCGTTCTGAACTCCCGATTGGCGACGCCCATGATGGCCTGGGTCGCCTATTTCATGATGCTGATCGGCGCCATCATCGCCACCGTCGCGGTGCTGCAGGGCAACTCCACGGTGATGTTCACCTCCTACCCGCCCCTGATGGCGGCCCCGCACTTCTATCTCGGCCTGATCCTCTTCGCGGTCGGCACGCTGATCACCTGCTTCATCTTCCTCGGCACGCTGGTCGTCGCCAAGGACGAGGGGACCTACGAGGGCTCGATCCCGCTCGCCGCCTTCGGCGGGCTCACCGGTGCGATCATCATGATCTTCACTCTGGCCTCGGGTGCCATCATCCTGGTCCCGACCTTCCTCTGGTCGCTCGGCATCATCGGCACCATCGATCCGCTGACCTACAAGCTCGTCTGGTGGGGCCTCGGCCATTCCTCGCAGCAGGTGAACGTCACCCTGCACGTGGTCGTCTGGTACACCATCGCCGCCCTCCTCCTGGGGGCCCGGCCGCTCTCGGAGAAGGTCAGCCGGTTCGCCTTCCTGCTCTACATCTTCTTCCTGCAGCTCGCCTCGGCCCACCACCTCCTGGTCGAGCCGGGCCTGAGCTCGTCCTGGAAGATCTTCAACACCAGCTACGCCATGTACCTGGCGGTCCTGGGCTCGATGATCCACGGCATGAGCGTGCCGGGCGCCGTCGAGGCGGCGCAGCGCCGGCTCGGCCACACCAAGGGCATCTTCGGCTGGCTCAGGGACGCGCCCTGGGGCAACCCGGCCTTCTCCGGCATGTTCCTCTCGCTCGTCATGTTCGGCTTCTTGGGCGGCATCAGCGGCGTCATCCTCGGCACCGAGCAGATTAACATCCTGATGCACAACACCCTCTACGTGCCGGGTCACTTCCACGCCACCGTGGTCTGCGGCACCACGCTCGCCTTCATGGCCGTCACCTACCTCCTGATCCCGATCTTCTTCCAGCGTGACCTCGTCTTCCCCCGGATGGCGAAGTGGCAGCCTTATGTCTTCGGCGCCGGGGCCGCCGGCATCTCGCTCTTCATGATGGGCGCCGGCACGCTCGGCGTGGCCAGGCGGCATTGGGACATCACCTTCACGGACGCGCTCATCACCTTCGACTACCCGGCCACCGCCTTCCTCATGCTCGGCCTGAACGGCCTCTCGGCCCTGGTCGCGGCGACCGGCGGCGTGATGTACGTCCTCGTCGTCTTCGGCTCGGTTTTCTGGGGCAAGCGGCGGACCGCGGCGGATGCCTTGTCGAACCCCATCGCCCCGGGTGCCGAGGCCCTCAGGACCTACGGCAGCGAGGGAACGCTGAAGCTGCCGGGCACCCTCGTGCTGATCACGGTCTTCTTCATCGCCTTCGCCCTCTACTACTTCATCAACTGGCGCTTCCTGGCGGGCATCTGGGGCATGAGCTGAGCCGACATGCGTCCGACCCAGCCACTCGTCCAACACATCGTCTCGGTCTTCAAGCTCCGGATCGCCGTCGTCATCGCCTTGAGCGCCCTGGCGGGCGTGGCGGTGACGCCCGGAGCACCTCTCTCGCCGGCCCAGATCACAGTGCTGACCTTGGCGGTGCTGCTCTCCTCGGGTGCCGCGGGCGCCTTCAACCAGCTCTTCGAGCGCGATCTCGACGCCCGCATGATGCGCACCCGACGACGGCCATTCGCCAGCGGCGAATGGCGGGGCGGCCCCGCCTGGTGGGCGCTCATCGTCGCCATCCTGGCGCTCGGCGTGAGCATGGCGGCCGTTGTCCTCAACGTCACCACCGCCGTGCTCCTCTTCCTCGGCGCCTTCACCTACGGCGTCGTCTACACGGTCTGGCTCAAGCGCCGCACGGTCTGGAACATCGTCATCGGCGGCCTCGCCGGCAGCTTCGCGGTCCTCGCCGGTGCCGCGGCCGTCGATCCGGCCATGAGCGCGGCACCCCTCGTCCTCGCCGTCGTGCTCTTCCTCTGGACGCCACCACATTTCTGGTCCCTGGCGCTCATGGCCAAGGACGACTACGCCGCCAACGGCGTGCCGATGCTGCCGGCGGTCAAGGGCGACGCCTTCACCGCCTGGGCGATCCTCCTCCATGCCGTGGCCCTCGCGGTGCTCGCGGTGGTGCCCTTCTTCCTCGGCATGGGCTGGATCTACCTCCTGGCCGCGGTCGTCGGCGGCGCGTATTTCGTCAAGACCAGCGTCGCCCTGGTGCTGCGGCCGAGCCGCGCCGCCGCCTTCGCCAACTTCAAGAGCTCGCTCCTGCAGCTTTCGCTCCTCCTGTTCGGCGCCATGGGCGATGCGGCGCTCCTGGGCTAGGGGGCGTCTGCTCGGCGCCCTCCTCTGCTTCTTGCCTGCGTTCCCGGCCGTCGCCGAGGATGCGCCCAATCCCTTCGACGAGCGCGCCGCCCTTGCCTACAGCCAGGCCGCCATTGGCCGCGCCGTCTCCGACCACACCTTCCTGGACAGCGCCCGCCAGCCGGTGAATCTCGCCGATTATCGCGGCAAGCCGCTGATCTTGAACCTTGTCTTCACCGCCTGCTCGACGACCTGCCCGATCATCGTCCAGTCGCTGCATCGCGGCGTGCGGATCGCCAACGGCGCCCTCGGTCCCGACGCCTTCTCCGTCGTCACCATCGGCTTCGACACCGATCGCGACACGCCCGAGCAGATGCGCGCCTTTGCCGCCGATCAGGGCGTGCGGATGCCGAACTGGACCTTCCTCAGCGCCGACAAGGCCACCATCGACGCCCTTTCGGCCGAGGTCGGCTTCATCTACTTCCCCTCGCCGCGCGGCTTCGACCACCTGACGACCACCACCATCCTCGACGCCGATGGCACGGTCTTCCGCCACGTCTATGGCGACCTCTTCGAGCCGCCAGCGGTGGTCGAGCCCTTGAAGGACCTCGTCTGGAGCCGCTTCAGCCCGATCACGGACCTCGAGGGCGTGTGGAATCGGGTCCGGCTGCTCTGCACCCTTTACGATCCGAAGAACGACCGCTACCGCTTCGATTACGGAATTTTCTTCGGCATCTTCGCCGGCATCCTTTGCCTCGGCGGCATCGCCGTTGTCCTGGTGCGCGCCTGGCTCACCACGCGGCGGCGACCGGACGTGGCCTTGCCGGCGCGGCGGTAGCGGGAATCGGCATGGATCTTCTTCGTCGCACCTTGCGCGCGGGCTTCGCCCGCATCGAGGCGCTGCTCGACCGCGTGTTCCCGCCGGCCTGGCAGCCTCTCTACCACCTCGGCGCATTGTCCTTCTTCTGCCTCTGGATCGTCTTCGTCAGCGGCCTCTACGTCTACGCCTTCTTCGACACCGGCACGATCGACGCCTTCCAGTCGGTCGAGAGCATGAGCACCCGCTACTGGTGGCACGCCGGCGTCATGCGCAGCCTGCACCGCTACGCCTCGGCCGGCATGGTGCTCTTCATGTTCCTGCACCTGCTGCGCGAGTTCTCCCTCGACCGCTACCGGGGGTCCCGCTGGTTCACCTGGGTCACCGGCGTCATCATCATCTGGTTCGTCTACATCTCCGGCATCACCGGCTACTGGCTGGTCTGGGACCAGCTCGCCCAGTTCGTCGCGATCCGGACATCCGAGCTGATCGACGCCATCGGCATTTTCGGCGAGCCCATCGCCCGCAACTTCCTGACGCCCGGCAGTCTCGACGACCGCTTCTTCTCGCTGATGCTGTTCCTGCACATCGCCATCCCGCTGATCCTCCTCATGGTCATGTGGATCCATCTGCAGCGGGTGACCCGGCCCGAGATCAACCCGGCGCGCGGCCTCGCCATTCTCATGCTGGTCGCTTTCGTCGCCCTGGCGCTGGTCATGCCCGCGACCAGCCAGGCTCCGGCCGACCTCGGGCGCGTGCTGGGGAGGATCGGCCTCGACTGGTACTATCTCGGCACCTACCCCCTGGCCGACGTCATCGGTGCCCGGGGCCTCCTGGGTCTGCTCGGCGTCATCACGATCATCCTCGTCGCCCTGCCGCTCATGCCGCCCATGCGGCGCCCGCCGGCGGCCACCGTCAATCTCGAGTTCTGCAACGGCTGCGAGCGCTGCGTCCACGACTGCCCCTACGAAGCCGTGGTCCTGGTGCCACGCACCGATAACCTGCCCTTTCAGCACGAGGCCCGGGTCAACCCCTCGCTCTGCGTGAGCTGCGGCATCTGCACCGGCGCCTGCCCGACCGCGACACCGTTCCGCCAGCGCGGCCGGATGATCGCCGGCATCGAGCTGCCGCATCTGGCGCTCAAGGATCTGCGCGCCCTCACCGACAAGGCGGCCCAGGGCCTGACCGGCGACCGGCGGGTCATCGCCATCGGCTGCGATCACGGCGTCGACCTGAAAGGACTGGCCGAGCAGGGCGTCGGCATCGTCCGCCTCCCCTGCACCGGCATGCTGCCGCCGCCCTTCATCGACTACATCCTCAGCCGCGATCTCGCCGACGGCGTGGTGCTGACCGGCTGCGCCGAGGAAGCCTGCCAGAACCGCAACGGCATCGCCTGGACCGAGGCCCGGATCGAGGGCGAGCGCGACCCCCATCTGCGCAAGCGCGTGCCGCGTGAGCGAATCCTGCGCTTCTGGCCGGGCAGGACGGGTGCCACGGCCCTCGCTCGGGCAATCGAGGCCTTCCGCGCCACCCTGCCGGACCAGCC
Organism: uncultured Geminicoccaceae bacterium; assembly: GCA_964393275.1. Taxonomy (GTDB): domain Bacteria; phylum Pseudomonadota; class Alphaproteobacteria; order Geminicoccales; family Geminicoccaceae; genus SLRI01. Next base: position 94,618 of record CAYMTA010000009.1, read on the forward strand.
GAGCGCCAAGGCGGCGCCGCGCAAGGCCGCACCGGCGGCCGAGCCGGTCCAGACAGCGGCCTCCGGCAATGAGTAGGGGGCTGAAATGGCTCGGCCAGGGGCTCGTCCTGGCGCTGATCATGCTGGCGATCGGCTACCTCGCCAATCGGCCGGCCTACACCAACTTTCCCGAGGACCAGGCAATGATCCGCCTCAGCTTCAGCCATGGCGGCGGCCGGCCCGATTGCCGTCGGCGCACGCCGGAGGAGCTGGCGGCCCTGCCTCCCAACATGCGAGCGCCCATGGACTGCCCGCGCGGCCGCCTGCCGGTCACGGTCGAGCTCGATCTCGACGGCTCCCCGCTCTATCATGCCCTTTTGCCGCCTGGCGGGCTCCAGGGTGACGGGCCGTCCCGCGTGCACCGGGGCTTCGCCGTATCACCGGGCACGCACACGATCACCGCCCGACTGCGCGACAGTGACCGGACGGAGGGCTTCGACTACACCAAGGAGGTCACCCTCGACCTCGCCCCCCGGCAGAACCTGGTGATCGATTTCAAGACCGACGCCGGCGGCTTCATCGTTCATTGAGCAGGTATCGAGGAAGGAGCGACGCCGATGCGCCAGCATACCGGATCACCCAGGCTGCTGACCGGCGGCGGGCGCGGCCTCCTGCTGCCGCTTCTCGTCGTCGTCTTCATCGGCGCCACCGGCTGGCTCGCCTCGACGATCCTGCCCTGGCGCGACTTCTTCTCCGAAGCTCCGGCCGTGCCGGTGATCGAGACCGAAAGCCTCCTCGCCCTCGTCGACCATCATGGCCAGAAGCTTGCCCCGGCCGCGCTCCAGAACCCCGTCAACCTGGTTTTTTTCGGCTATACCCACTGTCCCGACGTCTGCCCCCTCGAGCTCGCCACCATGGCGGCGGCCCTCGACCGGCTGGGTGACGCGGCTGGCCGGGTCGGCGCCTTCTTCGTCAGCGTCGATCCGGAGCGCGACACGCCGGAACAGCTCGCCAGCTATGTCGCCCTCTTTCACCCGGGGATCACCGGGCTCACCGGCACGCCGGAGGAGGTCGCCGCCACGGCTGGCGCCTTTCATGCCTATTATGCTAGGGTCGATCAGGAGGACGGTTCCTACACGATGGACCACTTCGCCCGCACGATGGTCCTCGACCGGGACGGGCATCTGATCGCAGCCATCCCCTTCGACCAGTCGCCCGAGACCCTGGAGAAGGCCATCCGGCCGCTTCTCGAAAGCGAGGAGGCTGGCTGAACGCGCAAAGGAGACGACCATGCCGCTCTTGCCCTGGTCCGAGAGGTTCAAGCTCGGCATTCCCTCGGTCGATTTCGAGCATAAGGAGCTGGTCGACCTGATCAACGAGCTCTACGACAGCCTCGGCCACACGCCCACGAAGGACGCGGTCATGGCTTTCCTCGAGGAGATCAACGCCAAGATCCACGCGCATTTCGCGCTCGAGGAGAAGGTCATGCGCGGCATGCGCTATGACGAGCTCGATGACCACAAGGACGAGCACGAGGATCTCCTGGACGGCATCCGCGATATCATGGAGAGGACCGAGGCCGGCGGCTTCGTCGACCTCGAGGCCGAGCTCGGGCCGCGGCTCAAGGCCTGGTTCGGCAATCATTTCGCTACCAAGGATGCCCGCCTGCATCACTTCATGGAGGAGCAGGGCATCGACGAGGAAAGCTTCGCCCGCCAGCATCCCGATGCCTGAGCGCCTTGACTTGGATCAAGGCCGAAGCGGTCATGCCGTGGCATAGTTATCCTGAAGGCCGAGTAGATCAGGGAGCCATCGACCATGAGCCTTCATACGGCCACGCATGAGCGCGGCCCGGTCCTGGCCGATGCCCGGGAGCACCCGTTCGCCGCCACCCTTCGCGTCGTCGCCAAGGGCGAGAAGCTCGGCCGCAGCCTGACCATGGAGGAGGCGCACGAGGCAATGCGCCTCGTCCTCGAGGGTCGGGTCGAGCAGGTCCAGCTCGGCGCCTTCCTCGCCGTGCTGCGCTATCGCAAGGAGACCGGGGCCGAGCTTGCCGGCTTCGCGCTGGCCGCCCGCGACTGCCTGACCTGGGATGCCCTGCCGGCCGCGGCGCTCGACTGGCCGTCCTATGCCGACCGGCACCGCCAGCTTCCGTATTTTGTCCTCTCGGCCCTGCTGGTGGCCGGCGCCGGCGTTCGCGTCCTGATGCACGGTGTCGAGGGCGAGGGACCGGCCGGCACGCGCGCCATGCTGCGCGCCCTGGACGTGCCCATGGCCACGAGCTCGGACGACGCCGAGCGGCACATGGCGGAACGCGCGTTCGCCTACCTGCCGCTCGAAGCCATCTGCCCGGCGCTCGACCGGCTGCTCGAGCTCCGCCCGCTCCTGGGATTGCGCTCGCCGGCCAACACCTACGCCCGCGAGTTGAACCCGGCCGCCGCACCCTGCCAGATCCAGGGCGTCTTCCACCCCAACTACGCCGACCTGCATGCCCATGCCGCGAGCCGTCTCGGCCAGCCCCGGGCCGCCATCTTCAAGGGCGGTGGCGGCGAAGGTCAGATCAACCCGCTGAAGCCCATCGCCCTGACCCTGGTCGAGGATGGCCAGGTGCGCCGCGAGACCTGGCCCGCCCTCCTCGAAGCGGACGACGCCGGCTGGCGGGACGAGCCCCTGGAGCTGTCGCGCGTCCTCGAGCTCTGGCGTGGGACGCGCACCGCCCCCGGACCCGAGGCCGCGATCATCGGCACGACCGCCATAGCCCTGCACCTCACCGGCAGCGCTCCCACACCCGAGAGTGCCCTGGCCGCTGCCAGCGATCTTTGGCAGAGCCGCGACCGCTCGCGCTACTAGAGCGTGGCCGCCTCGACGATCAGCGGCAGCAGCGCCGGATCGGGGCCGATCGGGCCAAAATAGACACCCGCACGGCCCGTCTCGGCCAGGAGCCTCGCCACATCGCTCGCCCCGTGCTGGCCGGCGTCGGTGAGGAACCCCACGGCAGCGATGAAGGGCGCCTCGAACCGTGCGGCGGCTTCGGCCACGGCGGGCGCCTCGTCGAGAAAGGCCACGCCCACCTCGGCGAAGAGCCCCAGATCGAGAATCGCCGCGGCATGGCGTTTTGCCGTCAAGGCCGAATCCGGATGCCGCGTGGTGCCGTGGCCGACCAGCAGCAGTGCCGTCTCGGCCGGCCCCTGGCCGTGGGCGGCGAGGCCCTTGAGCGCTCGTGCCACCAGGAGATCGGCCAGCCCCTCATGGGCACCCAAGGCAGGTGCCAACCGGGCGCCGGGCCGAGACGCCCTGAGCCGCTCCTCCAGCACCCGCAGCGTGTAGCCTTCGGCCATCATGAAGGGCAGCACGGTCAAGGGACCGGGCGGCATGCCGGCGAGCACCGTCTCGAGCCGCGGCGTGCCGAAGAGCGCGCAGGCCTCGACCTTGGCGAAAAGCCCCTGCCGCCGCAGCACGCCCGCATGCCGGGCCGCCGCCCCGGCCACGCCACGCGCCCCGTGGGCGCAGAGCACCAGCGCCGGCCCGATTGCCGGGGCCCGCTCAGTCGCCGGCAGTGGCGAGACGATTGTGGACATTGTACTTGCCTACCGGGTTGCGCATCGGGATGCGCTTGACCTCTTCCAGCGTATGGGCGTCGTAGACCACCACCGCACCATCGTCCGCCCACACACTGACCAGCGCGTAGCGGCCGTCCTTGGTGAACTCGACATGGCCGGCGGTGGTGCCGGGACTCGGCCGGATGGTCCTCACGAGCTCGAGCGTGCGCGTGTCCAGCACCTGCACCGCATCGGCGTCGGGGCCGAAGAAGACATCGACCCAGGCATAGGGTGTCGCCGGATGGGCGCGGAGAAAAAAGCCGGGACCAAGGGTCTCGATCTCCTTGACCACCTCGAGCTTCTCGACGTCGATGACGCTGACCGCCGCGTCGCGCAGATGCGGTGTTGCCATGACCTGCCGTCCCTGCCACTCGAAAGCCGCGGCCGAGCCCAGATGCGGCATCCCCGGCAGTGGCAGCTCGGCGATCTCGCGGCCGACATCGAGCTGGATGGCCACCACATGGTCGCCGCTGCGGGCCGACCCCAGAAGCACGCGATAGTCGGGGGTGAAGAAGAAATCGTCGACCGGCTCGTCCAGGAGAATGCGGCGAACCGGGAAGGGGTCGGAGGAATCCACGACCTCCTCCATCCCGCTCTCGTTGCTGTGGGCGAGCCCGCTGACCTTGACGGCCCTCGGGCCGATCGGGATCTCCCAGATCTCGGCCACGTCCTTCAAGGCGACGATGAAGCTCTGGCGCGGCGGGGCGGCGTAGACAGCACTCACCCTGGAGCCGGTGCCCCGGATGTCGGCGACCGGGATCACGGCGAGCGGCCGGAGGTCCTCCGCATCGAGCACGACGAGGCTGTTGGGCAGGTAGTTGCCGACGAGGACGAAGCGGCCATCGTGCGAAAGGGCCAGATTGCGCGTGTTGATCCCCGCCCTGACCTTGGCGAGCTTCTGCAGCCCCCACATGTCCACCTTCTCGATCCAGCCGTCGCGCGAGGCGAGGTAGACGAAGCGGCCCTCCGGGCTGAACTTGGGGCCGCCATGCAGCGCGAAGGCGGTGGGCAGGCGACGCAAGGGCTCGAAGCTGTCGCCATCCAGGATGGTGATGTGGTGATCGCCGGTCTCGACCACGACGAAGAGGTTCATCGGATCGCCGTCGAAAACCGGCGCCTCGGCCGGAACGGCGCCGGTCATCTCGTGCGACGCCGAGATCTCCGCCATGCCCCAGGTCGGCACTGTCGCAGGGGGCGTGTAGACGAGGGCCACCAGGGCCTCGATCTCCGCCTCGTCCAGCACGTGCTCGAAGGCTGGCATCTGCGTCTGCCCCCGGCCGCTTCGAATGACCTCCGCCGCCGCCTTGGGCTTCAGCCGGCCGAGATTGTCCGGCAGGAGGGCCGGCCCCGTGCCGCCGAGCCGTGCCTCGCCATGGCATTCCGCGCAATTCTCCGCATAGAGCGCGTCGCCGTCCGGCGCGGCCTGGGCCATGCCCGCCCAGCCGAGGGCCAGAGCCAGGAGCGCTGCCCTATTCCGCGGCATGGGCGGGCTCACGGCTCGCGGCTCGACCGGCTGCGAGCCCGATCTCGGCGTCGGTGAGATAGCAGCCGGGATCGGCCGCCCAGGGATCGTCCAGCGTGCGGGCCGCCCGGACCCGGGTGTTGCCGTTGCAGATCTGAAGGTAGTGGCAGGCACCGCAGCGCCCGGTGACCGGCCGGGGCCGCTCCTTGAGCCCGGCGAAGACGGGATCGGTGGACGTGTCGGTCCAGATCTCGCTGAACGGCCGCTCCCTGACATTGCCGAGCTTGTGGTGCCACCAGTAGGTGTCCGGATGGACGAAGCCTCGATTGTCGATATTGGCGACATTCACGCCGGACGCATTGCCGCCCCAGCGCTCGAGCAGGGCCTGGATATGGGCGGCCTTGGCCGGGAAGTGGCGGCGCACCCAGTGCAGAAGGAAGACGCCGTCGGCGTCGTTGTTGCCGGTGACGAACTCGGTGTTCCTGCCCTCGTTCAGGTGGCGAAGGCAGGTCTCGAAGATCAGCTCGAGAGCATCCCGGGTCATGACGTCCTGCGCGTCCTCGCCTCTGACCTTGAATCCGCGCCCGCCGTAATTCAGGTGCGAGAGGTAGAACTTGTCGATGCCGCGCTGGTCGATGAGATCGAGGATGGTCGAGAGCTCGGCCGCGTTGTCGCGGGTCAGCGTGAAGCGGAGCCCGACCTTGATGCCGATCGCCTGGCAGTGCTCGACGCCACGCATCGCGGCCTTGAAGGCGCCGGGCTCGCCCCGGAGATGGTCATGGGTCGGCTCGGTGCCGTCGAGGCTGATGCCGACATAGTTGTAATCGAGCTCGGCGATCCGGCCGATATTCGTCTCGTCGATCTGCGTGCCGTTGGTCGACAGCGCCACGTAGAAGCCCAGCCGCTTGGCCTCGGCCGAGATCTCGAAGATGTCCGGGCGGAGCAAAGGCTCGCCGCCGGAGAGAATCAGCGCCGGCACGCGAAAGCGGCGCAGATCCTCCATCACCGTCACGACCTCCTCGGTCGAGAGCTCACCCGAATAGGCGACATTGGCCGAGCCCGAGTAGCAGAAGCGGCAACGCAGGTTGCAGCGGCGCGTCAGGTTCCAGATGACCACGGGCCCAGGCGGTTGGCGCGCCGGGCCGATGCGGCTCGGGTTGACGACCTCGCGCATGAAATTGGTGATCCGGAACATGGGCGTCTCCCGTTGCTTCTCGACTGCTACCGGGCGAGCCGGAGCCCGGTCTTCTTGAGGATGCGGCGGCTGTAGAGGATCGTCCCGCCGTGACAGGCGGAGCCCAGGCGGCTCCTGATCTGCCGTACCTTGGCCTCGACCGCGGGGCGTGTCTTGGCGTGGACCATGGCGAAGAGATTGTAGGGCCAAAGCGGCGGATGGCGAGGCCGGCGGTAGCAGTGGGTGACGAACTCGAAAGCGCCGATGATCGGCCCGAGCTCGGCCACCATGTCGTCGTCGACATCGAAGACCGCCATGCCGTTGGCCCGATAGCCCAGCGCATAGTGGTTCGGCACGGCGCCGATGCGACGGATGGCACCGCGCGCCAGCATGGCCTCGAGCGTGGCGATGACCGTTGCCTCGTCGGTGCTGAGCTCGGCGGCGACCGCGGCATAAGGTTCGGCGACTAGCGGCAGCCCGGTGCCGATCGCCTTCACGAGCCGGCGCTCGAGCTCGTCAGCGGGGCCGGTCCCTCCCCCGGCCTTCATGGCTGGAGCCTCAGGCCGATGAAATATTCCTCGAGCTTCGGCATCGAAAGAACCTCGATGCCGGTCTCCGCCGCGATCTCGTCCAGCACCGCCAGGGCCCGCTCCGGCGTCTCGGCCGCCACCACGAACCACATGTTCAAGAGATGCTCGCGCTCGTAGTTGTGGGCCACCTCGACATGGGCGTTGACCAGCTCGGTCACCCGGTCGAACGCGTCCTCCGGCACTGCCATGGCCGCCAGGATGTAGGTGCCGCCCATGGCCTCGACATTGAAGAGGGGACCGAAGCGGCTGAGCACGCCGGTCTCCAGGAGCCGCCCCAGGCGACGGATCAGCTCGCCCTCGTCGAGCCCCAGTGCCCGGGCGGCCTCTTCGTAGGGACGCGGGCTCAGGGGAAAACCGCCCTGCAGCCCGGCCACAATGCGTCGGTCCGTGGCATCCATCAGGCGGCCTCCGCACGATAGCGCGCACCGCGCTGCTTGAAGCGTCGTGTGCTGAACAGCACGGCATGCGGCAGATCGGCGAGCCCGTGCTCCGTCAGAAGCTGGTCGATGCGAGCGAGCACCGCGCTTCGCTCGCGGCCGTGCACCATGGCGAAGAGATTGTAGGGCCAGTCCGGCAGGCGGCGCGGCCGGCGGTAGCAGAGGGTCACGTCCGCCGCCCGGGTCAGCCGCCCGCCGACCGCGTCGACCACCTCGTCCGGCACGTCGATCACCGTCATCGCATTGGCCCGGTAGCCTATCTCGTGATGCCGCACGACGAGGCCGAGCCGCTTGACCACGCCGGCTGCCTGCAGGGCGGCGAGCCGCTCGATCACCTCGCCCTCGCCGAGGCCGGCGCGCTCGCCGAGGGCGGCATAGGGATGCGCCACGAGCGGCAGCCCGCCCTCGAGCGCCTCGAGCAGGCGATGATCTTCTGGCGTCAGCTCCATGACGGCTTGAACCCGAGATCGATGCCGTAGGCGTGCTCGAGCGGCAGGTCGAGCACCTCGAGCCCGCTTTCCAGGGCAATTCCGGCCAACACCTCCGCCACCCGTTCAGGGCTCCCCGCCGTGACCACGAACCAGAGATTGAGCCGGTGCTCGCGCGCGTAGTTGTGGTTGACCTCCGGACGGGCGCTCACCAGCGCCGCCACCGCCTCGAGCCGCTTCTCGGGCACCGCCATGGCGGCGAGCGTGCTCCAGCCGGTGCGGTGCGGAGCGATCACCGCCCCGACGCGGCTGAGCACACCCCGCTCCTGGAGCCGGGCGAGCCGGTCGAGCACAACCTCCCCGCTCACCCCGAGCCTTCGCCCCATGGCCGCATAGGGCTCCGGACAGAGCGGCAGGTCGCGCTGGAAATCCTCGATCAGCCGGCGGTCGAGAGCGTCGAGCGGCACTTCCTGGATGTCGATCACGGTCAGTAGCCGAGCCGGTGCGCGCGGGCGGTGAAGAAGATGCCGCTCGGTGCCTCGGCCTCGATCGATCCCACCGTCTCGAAGGTCTCCGTGTCGACGATATCGACGCGATTGGCGTCGCGCACCGAGATCCAGACCTCCTCCCCCTTGGGCGTGAACTCCATGTGCAGGACGCCGGGACCGGGTCGCAATTCCTTGACGATCCTGTCGGTCGGCACGTCGATCACCTGGACGACATCGTTGTCGGGATGGGCGAAATTGACCCAGACCTGCCGGCCGTCCGGGCGGGCGATGGCGAAGACCGGCTGGCCGTGAACCTGGATGCGGTCGATCTCCTCGAGGCTCGCCCGATCCACCACCAAAAGCTCGTGCCGGCCGATGGCGGGCAAGAAGAGCCGGTCGCCGGCGACGCTCCAGCCTTCGAGGTGCGGCATCTTGTAGACCGGCAGGGGTGCCTCGCCCTTGCCGTAGCCACCGAGGATGCGGCGGGGTGCCGGGTCTTCGTCCCAGAGGTCGAGCGCGACCAGGCCGTCCTCGCCGAAGAGCCCGGTGATGTAGGTGCGTCCGTCCGGCGTGAGCAGCGCGTCGTAGGGCAGCTTGCCCACATCGGCGAACCGCTCGACCTCCGGCTCCGCGCCATCCTCGAGCCCGACCGTCCAGATCGCACCGGCATCGTAGAGGGCGAAGATGAAGCGGTTGTCCGCCAGCTCCTCGATCCCGACAACCTTCGAGCGGGCGCCATCGGCCCCGTAGGTCGAGGGCACCTCGGCGATGGGCGAGAGATCGTCGGTGCTGAAGAAGCGCACCCCACCCGGCTCGTAGTTGGCGACGGCGACGATGCGGCCGTCCTGCGAGATGGCGCCGCCGATGCTGTTGCCGGCCTGGATGATCCGTGCCGCGATCTCGCCGGTCAAAAGGTCGACCTTGCTGAGCCCGCCATCCCGGCCGAAGATGAAGGCGTAGCGGCCATCGCGCGAGAAGACGACGGAGGCATGGCTCAGATCGCCCAGCCCCTCCACCCGGTCGATTGCCCGCTTCTCCGTCGTGTCGACGATCAGGATCGATCCCGAGGCTCGCTCGACGACGACGCCGAGATCGCCGGTCCCCCGCAAGGGCGGGCTCGTGGCGCAGGCGGCGAGACCCATGGCGAAGGCCAGAGCTGCGAAGGTCCGTCGCTCAAGGCGCATCGTCGATCCCCTCCTGCAGGCGACCGACCAGCCAGATCACCTCGTCCTCGGGCAAAAGCCCCCGCCAGGGCGGCATCGGCCGGCCCGGCACCCCGTCCAGGATGATGTGGACGAGACTTTCGCCGGGCTGGCCATCGAGCGCCTCGGGCAGGAGCGGCGGCCCGAGCCCGCCCTTCAGCGTGAGGCCGTGGCAGGAGCCGCAATCGTGGCGCAAGAGGTGGATGAGCTCGCCCTGCCGCTGAGCGGACGGCTCGGCGGCGGCGGCGAGGCCGGCCAGGGCCGCGATCCCGAGGCCGAGCGCCAGGCGCTCAGCCCAGATGCCGGCGGGCATCCGCCTCCTCCTGCAAGGTGTCATCGGCACGACTGGTCGAGCCGGCCGCCAGGATGTCGCCGAGGGCCACGACCGCACCCACCGCGACCAGCACCGGGGCCGCGAGCCCGGCGGCCGCCACGGCCTCCGGCAGGTTGGCCAGCGTCGCCCGGCAGACCTGCTCACCGGGCTGGGTGCCGGATGCCACGGCCACGGAAGGGGTCGAGGGGTCGAGGCCGGCGCCGATCAGCCCGTCCCTGAACCGACCGAGGCTGGCGAGCGCCATGTAGACGACGAGCGTGGTCTTGGGGTCGGCCAGGGCCGCCCAGTCGATATCGAGCTCGCCCACCTCGCAGCTGTGACCGGTGATCAGGCGCACCCCGGTCGCCATGCCGCGATGGGTCAAAGGAATGCCGGCGGCGGCGAGAACGCCCGAGGCCGCGGTGATGCCGGGCACCACCTCGAACGGGATGCCGTGCGCCACGAGGTGCAAGGCCTCCTCGCCACCTCGGCCGAAAACGTAAGGGTCGCCGCCCTTGAGCCGCACCACCCGCCGGCCGGAGCGGGCCAGACGGACGAGCAGCGCGTTGATGGAATCCTGCGAGAGCAGGTGCTCGCCCGCCGCCTTGCCGGCACAGATCCGCTGCACGCCGGCCGGCACGAGCGCCAGGATTTCGGCCGAGACGAGCCGGTCGTAGACGACCACGTCGGCCGTCTCCAGATGGCGGAGCGCCTTGAGCGTCAGGAGCTCCGGGTCACCCGGTCCGGCGCCGACCAGGGCGACTGAGGCTTTCTCGGGCATGCCAGAGGCTCCGCCGGACAAAACGAGCCGGCCGGAGCGGCGGCAGAAGCACCACCGCTCCGGCAATTGATCAATAGACGTCGTTGATGGTGTTGTAGACGTTGAACTTGCCGGTCGGCGTCACCAGCCGCGGATCCTTGATCACGTGCTTGAGGGTCCGCGTCTTGTCGTCGACGACGACGATCGCCGATTCCTGGTCCTGGGCGTTCCAGACCGAGAACCAGACCTCCGTGCCGTCCTCGTTGTACTCCGGCTGGACGATGCGGCGCACGCCTTCCGTGATGCCCGACCACTCGCCGATCGGCAGCTCCTCGTAGCCGGCATCGAGATCATTGATATCGAAGACCGCGACCGACGACGCGATGCTCGGCTCGGGATTGAGCGGTGTGTCGACCCAGAGGTTCTTGGACTTGGGATGGGTCTTGATGAAGAGCGACCCGCCGCCCAGGCTCTCCAGGGTCTGCACGACCTGCCAGGCCTGGTCGGGATGACCGTCGGGATCGGTGCCGATCAGCGTGACCGTCCCGTCGCCGAGATGCGTCGTGGCCCAGACCGGCCCGAACTCGGGATGGACGAAATTGGCGCCGCGACCAGGATGCGGCGTCTGCCCGTCGGTGTCGATGAGCGCCGTGAGCTCCCCCTTCTCCGTATCGATCACGGCGATCTTGTCCATCGCGTTCGCGGCCACGAGGAAGTAGCGGCCGGTCGAGTCGAAGCCGCCGTCATGGAGGAAGCGGGCCGCATCGATCTCGCGGGTCTTCAGGTTCGCCAGATCCTCGTAATTGACGAGCAGGACCTGGCCCGTCTCCTTGACGTTGACCACGAACTCGGGGCTGTGGTGCGAGGCGACGATCGCGGCCACGCGCGGCTCCGGATGATACTCCTGCTCATCCACCGTGTAGCCCCGGGTCGAGACGACCTTCAAGGGCTCCAGCGTGGTGCCGTCGGCGATGACGAAGTGCGGTGGCCAGTAGGCGCCGGCGATGACGAGCTTGTCCTCCCAGCCCTCGGCCTTCGAGCTCTCGACCGAGCGCGCCTCGATGCCGATCTTCAGCTCGGCCACGACCGCGGGCGGCTCCATCCAGAGGTCGATCATGCTGATCAGGGCGTCGCGGCCGATCACGTAGAGGTAGCGGCTGGAAGCCGAGAGCCTGGAGATGTGCACGGCATAGCCGGTCTTCAGGATCGTCTTGATCTCGTAGGTCGAGCCGTCGATCAGCGCGACCTCGCCGGCGTCGCGCAAGGTCACCGAGAAGAGGTTATCAATATCGAGATCGTTCAGCTTCTCGGTCGGCCGATCGGCCACCGGGACCAGCACACGCCAGTTGTCACGCATCTCCGCCATGCCCCATTCCGGCGGCTGCGGCGGGGTGTAGAAGAGGTAGCGGGCCATGAGATCGACCTGCTCGGGCGAAAGATCGCCCGAGGTGCCCCAGTTCGGCATGCCACCCGGCGAACCGTACTCGATGAAGGCATGCACGTAATCCGTCCCGCGCTCCTTCATGATGTCGGGCGTCAGCGGCCGGCCGGTCGCACCCTTGCGCAGCACGCCGTGGCAGCCGGCGCAGCGCTGGAAGTAGATCACCTGGGCCTGCTGGAACTCGTCCGTGGTGAGCGGCTTGATGCCCATTTCCTGGAGCGCCGGGGCGAGACCAGGCTCCGCCAGCTTCATCTCGCTCAGAACGTCGAATTCCGGCACATAGGTCGTGCCCGGAACCGGCGTGTGCCCCTTGAGATCCTTCGGATCCGGCTTTTCCTGCGCCACCGCGATCCCTGCCGCCAGCAACGCCCACGCACCCAGCGCGGTCGCCGTCATAAGACCAGCCCGTCTCATCATCTTGCCTCGCCTCCCCGCCATTGCCTGCTTCAGGGTATCGTCCGTACCGACGCACGATGGCGGCGACGCTAACTACCCGGTCGCTATCGGTCCTTGACCTGCGTCAAGGAGTCGTCAGTCGAAGACACCTAGAGTCGAAGTGATGCGCAAGGGACGGATCTCGGTGGCAGGAACCGCGGAATGGCAGGGTCAATGGCGGGTGCGTTCGCTCGCTCTTCTTGCGCTCGTCCTGCTCGTCTGCTGCATCGCCATCCTGGTCGGCCCGACGGGTGGCCGGGCGGCCGAGGCCCCCTCCCTGGCGCTGGCCCGGGACGTCTTTCCAGGTGCCGAGGGCATCGGCGCCTACGCTGGCGAGCCGCCAGCAGCGGAGGTCCTGATCGGCGGCCGCCTCGCGGGCTATCTGCTCTCGACCCGAGGCGTCCTGGGCTCGGTCGGCTATAGCGGGCGGCCCTTCGATGTCGTCCTCGGGCTCGACCTCGAGGGCCACATCACCGGGGCGAAGCTCATCGCGCACAACGAGCCGGTGCTCGTCGTCGGCGTCGCTCCGGCCGACCTCGAGGCCTTCATCGCCCAGTTCCGGGGACTTCCGGTCGACGCCACGACGCACCTGCGAGGCAGCTCGGGCGAAGCCGGCGTCGACGTGATCAGCCGGGCCACCGTCTCCTCCGTCCTCTTCGCCGACGCCATCCTCCGGGCCGCCAAGGCGGTGGCGCTGAGCCGCGGCATCATCGAGCCCACCACCCCGGCGAGCGGCCTCGATCTCGACCGCTTCGAGCCTTTGGACTGGGCAGGGCTCAACCAGGCCGGCCTCATCAGCCGTCTCCTCCTGACCAATGGCGACATCGCCAAGGCGCTGGTCGAGCGCGGCCGGCCGGAGCCGACCGAGCCCGGCTTCGACGATCCGGATGCCACCTTCGTCGATCTTTATGCCACCCTCGCCACCCCGGCCATGGTTGGCCGCAACCTCCTCGGCGAGGCGCATTATCTGGCCCTCGCCCACGCCCTCGAGCCGGGCGACCAGGCGATCATCGTCCTCGCCAGCGGGCGCTACTCCGTCAAGGGCACGGGCTTCGTCAAGAACGGCTTCTTCGACCGCCTGCAGGTGCTGCAGGGCAGCAAGGTCATCCGGCTCGAGTCCCGGGGCCATACCCGCATCGACGAGCTCGAGATCGAGGGTGCTCCCGACTTTCGCGAGATGGGCTGGTTCGTGCTGCCGGCCGCGAGCGGCTTCGACCCGCTCCAGCCCTGGAGCCTCAGGCTGGTCGTCGAGCAGAAGACGTCAGGGGGCGAGGCACTGCTCGATTTCGTCCTGCCGGTGACGGCGCCGACAGCGCTCGTCGCCCGGCCCCGCGAGGAGAAGCCGGAAGGCTGGCTCGCCAGCCTCCTCGACGCCGCCGCCGAGCCCGATGGATCGCTCGTCGTCAGCCCCGGCCTCTGGCTCGAGGTTTGGGCCGCCCGCTCGCTCGATATCGGGCTGCTGATCGTGCTGCTCGCCGTGCTCTCGGTGGCGCTGGTCTTCCAGGACGCGCTGGTGCGCCGAATAAAACTCTATCGCCGCTTCCGCGTCGGCTTTCTCGCCGTCACCCTGGTCTGGCTCGGCTTCGCCATGGGTGCCCAGCTCTCGGTCGTCAACATCCTCACCTTCTTCAACAGCCTGCTCACCGGCTTCAGTTGGCAGGTCTTCCTGATGGAGCCCTTAATCTTCATCCTCTGGTGCTATGTCGCCCTGGCGCTGCTCTTCCTCGGGCGCGGCGTCTTCTGCGGCTGGCTCTGCCCGTTCGGTGCCCTGCAGGAGCTGACCAACAAGCTCGCCCGCCTCTTCCGCGTGCCGCAGCTCGCCCTGCCCTTCGGGCTGCACGAGAAGCTGTGGCCCACCAAGTACATCATCTTCCTCGGCCTCCTCGCCCTCTCGCTCCATGCGATGAGCGCTGCCACCCTCGCCGCCGAGGTGGAGCCCTTCAAGACGTCGATCATTTTGATGTTCCTGCGCGACTGGCCCTTCGTCGTCTATGCGCTGCTGCTGCTCGGCGCCGGGCTCTTCATCGAGCGCTTCTTCTGCCGCTATGTCTGCCCGCTCGGCGCGGCGCTCGCCATCCCGGCCCGGCTCAGCACCTTCCGCTGGCTCAAGCGGCGGCCGCAATGCGGCCGCGAATGCCGGATCTGCGAAATCAAGTGCCCGGTCCAGGCGATCCACCCTTCCGGCGAGATCAACCCGAACGAGTGCATCTACTGCCTCGATTGCCAGGAGCACTACCACGACGCCTGGACCTGCCCGCCCTTGATCAAGGGCAGGAAGCGGCGCGAGGCATCCGCCGCCCTGCATGCGCCAGGGGCGGCAGCCGACGGAGCGACACCATGACCGGCAACGTCACGCTGAAGATCCTCGCCGTCATTGCCATTCTCTTCGGTGCCGTCACCCTCAAGGCCGGCGGCACGGCGCTCTTCGGCGGACCGGAGGCCCGGGCTGCGGTCGGCGACGCCGTGCCCTTCGTCCTCTGGTTCAACACGCTGGCCGGCATCGCCTACATCCTGGCCGGCATCGGCCTCTGGCTCGCCCGGCGCTGGGCCGCCCACCTCGCCTGGCTGATCGCCGTGGCCACCCTCGCCGTCTTCGCCGCCTTCGGCGTCCACGCCTTGACGGGCGGCGCCTTCGAAATGCGCACCGTGGGTGCCATGACGCTCCGCAGCCTCGTCTGGCTCGCCATCGCCGGACTTGCCTGGCGCAGCCTCTTGGCCCGGGGAAGGCCCGCATGAGACAGCTTGGCCGCCGGCGCTGCCTGAGCATCCTCGCGGCCTCCACCCTGGGCCTGGCGCTGCCGGCCGAGGCCAGCAGCGCCCTTGCGACCCATCGCTGGTCGGGCGTGGCGCTCGGCGCCCCGGCCGAGCTCCTCGTTCGTCACGACGACCCGATCCGGGCCGCCGGCCTGATCGAGGCCGCGGTCGCCGAGCTTCGCAGGCTCGAGCGCATCTTCAGCCTGTTCGACGCCGAAAGCGCCCTCGTCCGGCTGAATCGCCAAGGCCGACTTTCGGAGCCGCCGCTCGAGCTGGTCGATCTCCTGCAGCAGGCGAGAGCCATTCACCTCGCCACCACTGGCGCCTTCGATCCGACCATCCAGCCGCTCTGGCGGCTCCATGCCGACGCTGCCGCCGCCGGTCACATCCCCAAGGGCGAGGCCCTGGAGGCAGCCCGGAAGGCGGTCGGGCTGGAGCGGGTCGCCGTCGGCTACGACGAGATCGCCTTCAGCCGGCCGGGCATGGCGCTGACCCTGAACGGCATCGCCCAGGGCTACCTTACCGACCGCATCGCCGATTTGCTGCGCGCCGGCGGCCTCGCCCATGTGCTGGTCGATCTGGGCGAGATCCGGGCCCTGGGCGAGCGGGCACCGGGGGAGCCCTGGCGCATTGGTCTTGGCACGACCGAGGAAGTGATGTCCCTCGCCGACGGTGCCGTCGCCACCTCGGCCCCCTTCGGCACGGTGCTCGATGCGGCCGGCAGCATCGGCCACATCATCGACCCGCGCCTCGGCCGACCGAGCGCCGGACAATGGCGTCGCGTCTCCGTCCTGCACCCGCGCGCCACCATCGCCGACGGTCTCTCGACCGCCTTCGTCCTCCTGACAGAGCCCGAGATCGAGAAGGCGCTCGAAGCCTTTCCGACGGCACGGGTCCGCACGGCCGCCTGAGCCACCGCCGATTGACAGGCCCGCCGTTCGCACCTAGCGTACTAACCAATTGGTTAGTTAGGGATGGCAGCCAATGGGCTTGGCGGACGCGAGCGGGCGGACGGTCAGGATCGCCGCGGACATCGGCGGCACCTTCACCGACCTCGTGCTCGTCAAGGGCGAGGGTGAGGTTTTCACGGCCAAAATCTCGTCCACCGGAACGGCTCCCGAGGCTGCGGTCCTGAACGGCATCGGCGCCATCATGGCCGAGGCCGGGGTCGATGGCAGCCAGGTGATCGAGGTGCTGCACGGCACCACCATCGGCTCGAACACGCTTCTCGAGCGCACCGGTGCCCCGACCGGCCTGATCACCACGAAGGGCTTTCGCGATATCCTCGAGATCGGCCGGGTGCGCACGCCCGAGATGTTCGATCTCGCCTGGACCAAGCCCGAGCCTTTGGTGCCGCGCCGCGCCCGGCTCGAGGTGACCGAGCGGATCGCCGCCGACGGCACCGTCCTGACCCCACTCGCCGAGGCGGAGGTGCTGGAGGCCGGCCAACGGCTCCAGCGGCAGGGCATCACCTCCGTCGCCGTCTGCTTCATCAACAGCTATCGCAACGGCGCCCACGAGCGCCGCGTCGGCGAGCTGCTGGCCGAGCACTTCCCGGACATGGAGGTCACCCTCTCGGCAGCCTTGCAGCCCGAGGCCAAGGAGTACGAGCGGACCAGCACCGCCGTCGTCAACGCCTATGTCCTCCCGGTCATGCGGGGCTATCTGGCGCGGCTCGCCGCCGGGCTCGAAGGGCTCGGAATCGAGGCCCCGCTCCTCGTCGTGAGCTCGAGCGGCGGCCTCGCACGGGCGTCCGTGGCGGAAGCGCAGCCCGTCCTCTTCATCTCCTCCGGCCCGGCCGCCGGGGTCACGGGTGCCGCCCGGCTGGGTGCCGCCAACAGAATCGACGATCTGATCGTCTTCGACATGGGCGGCACCACGGCCAAGGCAGCGCTGGTCGAGGGCGGGCGCATCTCGCGCACCAGCGAGTACGAGTTCCGCGCCGGCATCTCGACACCCAGCCGCTTCATCAAGGCCGGCGGCTTCCTCATGCGTGCCCCCACCATCGACATCGCCGAGGTCGGCGCCGGCGCCGGCTCGATCGCCACGGTCGATGCCGGCGGGCTCATCCATGTGGGCCCGCGCTCCGCCGGCGCGGAGCCCGGCCCCGCCTGCTACGGCAAGGGTGGCACCAGCGCCACGGTGACCGACGCCAACGTGGTCCTGGGCTACCTGAACCCGAGGGAGCTCGCCGGCGGCACGCTCGCGATCGACGCCGCCCTCTCCAAGCAGGCTGTCACCACCCACGTCGCGGCACCGCTCGGCGTCGGTGCCGCCGAGGCGGCGCTCGGCGTGCGCGAGATCGCCAATCTCAACATGGCCCGCGCCATCCGCGCCGTGACCGTCGAGCGCGGTGTCGACCCGAGGGACTTCACCCTCGTCGCCTTCGGCGGCAGCGGCCCCGTCCATGCGTGCGACCTCGCCCGGATGCTCGGCATCCGCCACATCCTGCTGCCCAATCTCGCCGGTGTCTTCACCGCCGCCGGCATGCTGGCCGGCGACATCGAGCGCCAGCTCGTCCAGCCTTTGCCGGCAACACTCGAGGAAGAGCTCGGCCCGAGGCTCCAGTCGGCGCTCGGCCAGCTCGAAGCCGAGGCCCGCGCGGCGCTCGCCGAGGAAGGCTTCGACAGCCACCAGATGGCGATCGAGCGGCAGATCGATCTCCGCTTCGAGAACCAGGACACCGAGCTCGGCGTGGTCGTCGACGCGAGTTTCGAGCCGGGCTTCGCCGCCCCCTTGCGCGAGCGCTTCCTCGAAGCCTACGAGCGCGTCTACGAGTACCGCGCCCGGGACCGGGTCGAGGTGGTGGCCGTTCGCGTCGTCGGAACGGGCCACCGCCAGGGCAAGCTCGACTTCAGGCGCTACAGCACCAGGGACGGCAGTGGCACGAAAGGCAGCCCGGAGCGCCAGGTGATGTTCGAGAAGGACCAGGGCTTCGTCGCCACCCCCGTGATCGACCGCTCCGCCTTGCCGCAGGTCGCCCGGGGGCCCTTGATCATCGAGAGCCTGGACACGACCGCCGTCATCCCGCCCGGTGCCCTCGTCCGCGCGGACGAGGCGGGCAATCTGCGCATCGAGCTGGAGGGCCGGGCATGACCGTCAAGAGCGATGGCTCGCCCTTCGGCGACCCGATCACCTTCGCCGTCATCAAGAACGCCTTCGACACCATCGTCGACGAGATGGCCTACAACGTCATGCGCACGGCGCGCTCGCACATCGTCCGCGACGTGCTCGACTACTCGACCACCCTCTGTGACCGCCAGGGCCGCATCATCGCCCAGGCGAAGACGGTGGCCCTGCATCTGGGCGCCGTCCCCGATGCCATCGAAGCGGTCCAGGCCGCTTTCGGCGACGATCTCCATCCTGGCGACGTGGTGATCATGAACGACCCCTACGAGGGCGGCATGCATCTCCCGGACATCTTCATGTTCAAGCCGGTCTTTCACGCGGACCGGCTCCAGGGCTTCACCGTCGTCGTGGCGCATCACTGCGACATGGGCGGCCGGGTGCCGGGCTCCAACGCCTCCGATTCGACCGAGATCTTCCAGGAAGGCTTCCGCGTCCCGCCGCTCAAGCTCTACGAGCGAGGCGAGCCGAACAGAACGCTCTTTCGCCTGTTCGAGAAGAACGTCCGCGTCCCCGATCTGGTGATCGGCGACCTGCTCTCGCAATACGCCACCTGCCGGATGGGCGAGCGGCAATATCTTCGGCTGATTGAGCGCTACGGGGCGGCGACCATCGAGAGCTACATCGAGGGCCTGCTCGATTACGCCGAGACCATGACCCGGCGCGAGATCGAGGCCTGGCCCGACGGCACCTACAGCTTCACCGACCACATCGACGGCGACGGCTTCACCGAGGAAGCCATCCCGATCAAGGTGACGATCACCGTCAAGGGCGGCCATCTCGAGGTCGATTTCGAGGGCAGCGCGCCCCAGGTCAAGGGTGCGATCAACTCCACCCTCTCGTTCGTCAAGTCCGCGAGCTACCTCAGCGTCCGCTGCGTCATGGAGACGGACGCCCCCAACAATGCCGGCGTCTTTCGCTGCATCGACGTCAAGGCGCCCTTGGGCTCCATGCTCAACCCGCGCCTACCTGCGGCGGTCGCCGCCCGGGCCCTTACCGGCTATCGCATCGTCGACACCATGCTCGGCTGCCTCGCCCAGATCGTGCCGGCCAAGGTCATGGCGGCCGGCGAGGGTGGCAACACGGTCGTCTGCCTCGGCGGCTACGACAAGGCGACGGGCGAGCCGTTCATCCTGGTCGACATGATCAATGGCGCCTGGGGCGGCCGAGTCGATCAGGACGGCATCGAAGGCGTGACCAATCCTTCGCAGAACATGTCGAACCTGCCGGTCGAGACGCTTGAAGCGCGCTATCCCGTGCGCATCGAGGCCTTCGGCTACCGCCAGGACTCCTGCGGCGCCGGCCGCTGGCGGGGCGGGCTCGGCCTCTCCCGCACCTACCGCCTGCTCGCCCCCGAGGCGATGCTGCAGCTCCGCTCCGACCGCACCGTACATGCGCCCTACGGCCTCTTCGGCGGCGAGCCGGGGGCGCTCACGGTCAATATCCTGAACCCCGACCGCAATGCCGAGGCGGTGCCCGGCAAGCTCACCCGCACCATCCTGGCCGGCGACAGCCTCTGCCACCACCAGGCCGGCGGCGGCGGCTACGGCGATCCTTTGCAGCGCGACCCCGACCTCGTCGCCAGGGACGCGCTGGACGAGAAGATCAGCAGCGACTACGCCCGCGAGCGGCACGGCGTCGTCCTGACGGAGGCATGCGCACCGGACGCCGCCGCCACGGCGGCGCTCCGCGCCGAGCTTCGCGCCCAAAGGACTTGAGCTCGAAAAGGGAGGAATGACGATGGCAGCCCGACGGACGATCCTCGCAAGCACCCTGGCGACAGCACTGCTCGCCGCCTCGGCCAGTGTGGCCCTGGCGCAGGAGCCCCTGACGGTCCGGCTCGATTTCTCGCCCTGGGGGGTGCATGCCGGCATGCATTATGCCATGAGCCAGGGCTGGTTCGAGGAGGCGGGCCTCGACGTCGATCTCCAGGACGGCCGCGGCTCCGGCAACACGCTGCAGCTCGTCAATGCCGGCCAGGTCGATGTCGGCCAGATCCAGCTCGGCCTCTTGGGCGCCGCGCGCGAGCAGGGGGCCAAGATCAAGTCTTTCGCCGGCTTCCAGCGCAAGACCGACCTCTGCATCCTGGTCGATCGGGATTCGCCGATCCAGAAGATCGCCGATCTGAAGGGCAAGACGCTCGTCGTCTTCGCGGCCAGCCCCTGGGCTCCCTATATCGACGAATATCTGGCGGCGGGCGGCCTCGACCAGACCACGGTCGAGGTCCTCTTCGTCGATCCGGCGGCCCTTTGGGGCACCTACACCGCCGGTCGCGCCGACGGGCTGATGTCGACCATCGGCTCCGCCATCCCCGTCGCCGAGAAGTCCCGGCCGTCCAAGTGCCTGATGCTGGACGAGGCCGGCCTCACCTTCCCGAGCTACGGCCTGATCGCGACCGAGGAGACCATCGCCTCGCGGGCCGAGGAGCTGGCGAAGCTGGTCGCCGTCGAGCAGCGCGCCTGGGCCGCCATCAAGGAAGATCCGGATCTCGGCGTCCAGGCGATCATCGCGGAACGACCGGACGCCAACCTCGACCCCGACATCCTGCGTGGCCAGATCGAGATCACCCTCGACTACTTCGACACCCCCGCCACCGAAGGCAAGCCGATCGGCTGGCAGGCGCGCGAGGACTGGGAAAAAGCGCTCCAGGGCATGGAGAAGGCCGGCCTGATCAGCCCGGGCTGGGACCCCGACGACTACTACACCAACGACCTGGTGCACTAGGACCGGTGAGCCACCAGGACCGGGGCACCGAGCCTTATGTGGCGCTCGACCGCGTGGCGAAGGTCTATCCCTCGCCACGCGGCGACGTCGAAGCGCTGGCCGACATCGACCTGCGGATAGCGCCCAGCACCTTCGTCAGCGTCGTGGGTCCGAGCGGCTGCGGCAAGAGCACGCTGATGAAGTGCCTGGCCGGTCTGGTGCCGATCACACGAGGCACAATCGCCATCAATGGCCGCAAGCTGGACGGCCCGCCCGACGCCATGGGCATCGTCTTCCAGCGCGACGTGCTGCTCGACTGGCGAACCATCCTCGACAACGTGCTCCTGCAGGCGGAGCTCCATCGCCTGCCCCGCGCCGACTATCGGGACAGGGCCATGCAGCTCCTCGCGCGCTTCGGCCTCGAGGGGTTCGAGGACCGCCACCCCTGGGAGCTTTCGGGCGGCATGCGCCAGCGCGCCGCCATCTGCCGCGCCCTCCTCTGCGATCCCGAGCTGCTCTTGATGGACGAGCCCTTCGGCGCCCTCGACGCCATGACCCGCGACGACCTCAACGTGGAGCTCACGCGCATCTGGCAGGGCACGGGCAAGACGGTCCTCTTCATCACCCACTCGATCGTCGAGGCGGTCTATCTGGCCGACCGTGTGGTGATGATGTCGCGCGGCCCCGGGCGGATCGTCGAGGTGATCGACATCGATCTTCCCCGCCCGCGCGCCCTCGCCATCCGCGAGACGCCGGCCTTCGGCGCCTATGTGCACCAGATCCGCCACCACTTCGCCGAGCTCGGGATCCTGAAGGAATGACCGGCTGGCGAAGGCTCCTGATGGGCGAGAGCCGCACCCGCGACGTCCTGCTCGTGCTGGCGGCCCTGGTCGTCCTTTGGGAGCTCGGCGTCTGGTACTGGCAACCGCCTGCCATCTTCCTGCCGCCGCCGAGCGCCATCCTGGCGGAGTTCCTGACCACGCCGGAGCTCTTCGTCCGCCACATGGGCTACACGCTCTGGACGACACTCCTCGCCTTCACGATCTCGGTCGTCCTCGGCGTCGCCCTGGCAGTCGCCATCGTCTATTCGCGCCTTTTGGAGCGGACCATCTACACGCTGCTCGTCGCCCTCAACAGCGTGCCCAAGGTGGCCTTGGCACCCCTCTTCGTCATCTGGCTCGGCACCGGCATGGAGCCCAAGATCGCGGTCGCCGTGATGCTCGCCCTCTTCCCCATCGTCATCGACATGGTCCTGGGGCTCCGCTCGGTCGATCCCGACATGATCAACCTCGCCCGCGCCGCCCGTGCCTCGCCCTTGCGAATTCTGGCGAAGATCCGCTTTCCCAATGCCCTTCCCAGCCTCTTCGCCGGCATGAAGGTGGCCATCTCCTTCGCCCTCGTCGGCGCCATCGTCGGCGAGTTCGTGGCCGGCGGCAACGGCCTCGGCTTCCTCGTCCTCGTGGCCCAGGGCCAGTTCGATACCACCCGCGTCTTCGTCTCGCTGGTGCTGCTCGGGCTCATGGGCACCGCCCTCTTCTACGTCATCGACTTCGCCGAGCGGCTGATGCTCCCCTGGCACGTCTCGCAACGCGGCGACGGCGGCGGCCGGCAAGTCGGCTGAGATCCGGCCTGATGGCTCTGCCCTGCTCGTCAGCCGGGCGCAGTGGACACCCTTGGCCGCCCGCTGACCGCGTCATCCGCCCGGCCCGCCTCGAGATAGCCCAGCACCACCTCGACGATATGCTCCTCGCGCCGGGCGAGCCGCTCCTCGGCCAAAAGATTCTCGTTGAAGATGAAGGTCAGCGTGTGGGCGTTCGCGATGTAGAAATAGGAGAGCCCGCTGATGGTGATGTAGAGATCGACCGGATCGACCCCCCGGCGAAAGACCCCGGCCACCGAGCCCCGCTCCAGGATGTCGATCAGCGCTTCCAGAAGCGGGTTGTAGAGTGTCTTGATGGTCGCCGACTTCGCGATATGCGTCGCCTTGTGCAGGTTCTCGCTGTTGAGCAGCGTGATGATCTCCGGCCGCTCGACGAAGAGCCGATGCACCGAGCGGATCAGCCGCTCGATCGCCGCCCGAGGCTCGAGCTGCTTCAAAAGATCGTCCCGGTGATGGGCGCGCATCAGGACGTAGATCCGCTCCATCACCGCGATGAAGAGCGCCTCCTTGCCGGCGAAGTAGTGATAGACGAGGTTCTTCGAAACCTCCGCCCGGGCGACGATGGCATCCACCCTGGCCCCGTCATAGCCGCGAAGCGCGAACTCCTCGGTCGCCGCCTCCACGAGCCGCGCTCGACTGATATCCGCGTTGCGCCTGATGATGGATCGCCTGGCCAAGCCCCGTCCCTCGCCGAATGGCCGATTTGTGCCGCCACGTGCCCTGCGGCACAAGCCGCACGGTTGTCACCGCCCCTGTCCCAACGCAGAGTGTGAGCCCGCCCCGGCCGCGGGGTGGCGAGGAAGGTTCCCATGCCGGCCGATCCAGACATTCTCTCCCTCAACGCCTTCGACGCGACCAGGGGCACCCCAGCCGACCTGGGCACCGCGGCGCTGCTGGCCCGACGCCAGGCCAATTTCGGGCCTGTCTCCGTGCTCTTCTACGAGGAGCCCCTGCACATCGTGCGGGCCGAGGACGTCTGGCTCGAGGCGCGTGACGGGCGGCGTCTGGCTCGGCGAGATGTTCTTCACCGAGGACGTGGCCACCCACCTGCTCGAAGCCTATGCCGGCGCGCTCCGACCCGAGCTGGTTGCCCGCGTTGCCGTCATGCGCGCCCTCGCCGACGTCAAATGGGCGACCTGGGCCATGGTGCAGGAGCAGATCTCCGCCCTCGACTTCGACTATCACAAATACGGCACGTGGAAATATCTCCGCGCCCGCTCGATCATGCACGACTTCCGCTGGGAACGCTGGCTGCGCGCCATCTAGGCGCTCACTCCTCGGCCACGACCGGGTTGGTCAGCACCCCCACCCCCTCGACCTCGATCTCGACGACATCACCCGGCCGGATCGGACCGACCCCCGAGGGCGTGCCGGTCAGGATCACGTCGCCCGGCAGGAGCGTGATGGCGGTGCTGAGATAGGCCACGAGCTCGGCGACCGAGAAGAGCAGGTCCGAGGTCGAGCTCGACTGCCGGACCTCGCCGTTGACCCTGGCGCCGATGCGAAGGTTCGTCGGATCGAGGCCGGTGGCGATGGTCGGACCCAGGGGACAGAAGCTGTCGAAGCCCTTGGAGAGCACCAGCGCCCCCTGCGCCATCTCGGCCTTCTGGATCACCCGCTCGCTCACATCGTTGGCGC